>CAWVRT010000007.1:0-69899 GCA_963932515.1 uncultured Chitinophagales bacterium | reverse complement strand
TTGGAAGAATTTTAGAAATCATAAGTCATAGATACATGTAACTTAGGCTTTGTTATAATACCTGTGTCATAAGCCCATCCTAAATCAAAACGAAAGAAATAATCAAAAACATTTGCTCTAATGCCTGGTCCGAATGCAAAAATAAACGGATCTTTATAAGTGTTTAGTTTTACGATTACGGTTGCTTTGTCTGGATCATTTTCAAAATTAGTACGTATTTCTGTTTGTATATTATCTCCGCTCCAAGGAGTAATCCCTGTCCAGGCAGAACCTGCATCAATAAAGGCTACTAATTGTAAACTTTCTATAAATTTACTCCGCATTGGTTTTTTAGAAAATGCTGAAAATATAGGTACCCTCAATTCTGAGTTGAACACAAAATAGCTTTCGCCATGTCTAGTGTTTTGTGCTAAGCCTCTCATGTTTTGCGCTAAAGATTGAAAAGCATAATTTTTTGCTGGATCAACTTCATTAACCTTGTTATAACCAGGAAATAATTGCCCATCTGAACCGCCTAAATAGAACAATACTTTTCTAGTTCCTAAAGAAGAACTAAACGCAAACCTGTTTGCCCAAGTAATCGTCTTATAAACTTTTTGGTAATGTCTAGCATCTGCGCCAAAAGCTATTAAGTAGCCATTGTTCCAAGCAGGTAGTTTTAAATTTTCTGCACCAATTTTTGTATCTTTAGTAGGTATTTCTTTTTGAAATTCTACATAGCCATTCACTCTAAAACCATTCAATATGTTTTCAGCTTTTTTAATGGTATGGTCGTGTACAAATTCTAATTTTATGATCGCCCAATTATTGACTTCATTACTGGCGTTTAAAATTGCAGCTTCAGTAGATTTGGTCGTTGTTTTGTCATTTCTATAAGCCAATTTTAGCCTTGCACTATTCAATACATCTAAAGGATATTTTAATTTTAAATGTACATAATTTGTTTGTGTTACCTCTTCACCTGGTTGAACAAGTTCTACATCATTATATGCTGAAATATCATTTTTTATAGAATTTCTATAATAAGTTAATTCGTAGTCTAATCTTTTAGTTAGGTTCTCATAAGTCAGATAAAATTCTTTAGGAACAATATTACTGCCGTCAAGCGGAATTCTAAAACCACCATGAATTCTATGGTTTTCAAATAAATCTTTTATCCCTAATTTAATGAATCCAGAAAGACCTTGGTTGTTATATATCGGACTATTTGGATTGAATTTTTGATAAGAATTTATAATCAATTTATTATCTAAACTAATGTTAAAATCATCTGCCTTAAATTTTAAAAAGTATTGTCTTGTTCTAGAAAACTTGTATTCGTTAGCTTGTTCTTCGCTGCTTGTTTTCATAGGTAATAGAAGTGCTTTATAGTCTTCTTCTTCGGTTTCCCAGGTATCAAATTTACTTTGAAAAACCTTTTCTTTTGTGATTCCTTCATTGCTTATTATGTCCTCATTTTTTTCCAAATCCACATAGGCTTCTTTTAGCCTGTCGGTTGCTTCTTGGTAATGTACAAACCCAGACTTTTTTAATTCTATTGCGCTAATGTTTTTGCTAAAGTCTGAAAGTATAAAACGCTCTTGATCCTTAAACAACATCAACTTTAAACTCTTATTTACTTTGCTACTTGTACTTAATTCAGCTATTCCGTTATTGTATTTTGTTACAGAATAAGAAACACCAGTGGTTTTGTAAACGGGAAAATTATTTTTAGAAATAACTTCTTTTACTGTATGGTTAAACGTTAGGGAAGAATCTAAAACAGCGCCTTTGTCTAAAACTATAGAATCTATTTCATTAGGATTTTCGTTTGTTTTATAGAAGTATTGAACTCTGTCATAAGCTTTTTTTGTTTCCAAATGAGCCAAATACCGATTGTTTATGCCATTATAGTCACTTAAGAAAGTAAACTTTTCTTTGTCATAAGCCTGCGGAAAACTTTCGTTTGCGTTAGGAGTACTAGTCACTTGAACGAGTTGTTGATTGTTCTTATTTAAGTCATAAAAGAAAACATCAAAATTGTTATTAGGTAAAATACTATCTAGTTTTTGTTTTTGTAGCGTATCATTACTTCTATTCGAAATAAAAGCATAGCCTGAATGATTTTCTAGGTTTATATAGGTCGGTTGTAAGTCATCATAAAAGTCGTTCGTTATTTGCGTAACTTTAGTAGAAGGCAAATAATACTTAAAAATATCAATCTGACCTTTTTGCATGGCAGACAGTATTAAATTTTTAGAATTTTCTGCATAAGAGAAACCATAAATTTTTTGAAATTTTCTTATAGGTGTTTCTTCTATCAATTTTTGAGTTTCGACAATGAAATCTCTAATAAAGAATTTATCTCTTAACTCATAAATAATAGTCAGCTTTTTTCCTCTTTGTTCCCAATCTATCATCGGGTTCATTAAGTCTGTTCTTTGGGTGTTGGTTCTAAAGCCACCTTTAAAAACAACTTGATCTGTACTGTCTTTTATATTATAAATATGAATACGCCATTTGCCTTCTTCATTGGTAATGTAAGCAATACTTTTACCATCTGGATTTAATCTGGCATTGTAAGTTTTACGATTTTTTTTGATTTTTATATTTATAAAATCTTCTTTGTCTATCGCTTTAAATTCTTTTCTTTCTACCTTAAATCTTTTTAAATAAAAGTAGTACCATTCTTCTAAAAATTCTCCTAAATTTTTTTCAGTAACATATCTAAAGCCTCTGTCTAAGCTTCTATTTATTTTGACTAAGTACATTAAGTTTGTTACAGCATCTAGTCCATATTTTTCTTCTACATAAGCCCAAATAGAATGACCAACTAAAGTCATTTCTTCTTCATTTAATTTCGTTAAATCTTTAAACCTTCCAGAAAGAATTTTATCTTTTATTTGGTTTTCTAGCGTAGTATTCCAACCCTTACTGTTGTAAGCTGTGAGCCCATTCAAATACCATTTTGGTAAGTTTTTTGCTACAGAGTTTTTAAAAGTTTCTTTAAAGCCGCTACCACTTACAAATTTATTGATGAAAATTTGGTTAATACCTTGTTTTATTTGTTCGTCTAGGTTTTCATGAGAACCATTGAAATATACAAATAGCTTATTGTCTATAAATTTTACTTGTCCGTTTTGTATCTGCTCTTTTGTTTCTATACCAATATTAGATTGTCGAAGATCAGAAATGTCATTGTAAACCAATAAATCTATTTTCCTATTTAATCGAAAATCTAATTTTTTTGTCATTTCTTCAAATAAATTCTCCGCATTTAATATGACATATTTACCTAAATCTTGCCCTCCTTTATAAAAGTAAATATTAAAATTCTCTGTTTCGTAAAACTGCCATTTAAAAGTTTTGTATTGCACACTATTTTGACCAAATTCTATTAAACTTGGCGACTGAGCATAAAGCGATGTATTATTAAATAATAATAGAAAAAATATAATAAGATATAATTTGCTAAAATGCTTCATTTACTTTTTAAAAATAAGTTTAAATTTACAGATAAATACTGATTTGATTCCTCAAATTATGTAAAATTATTAAATGCACCAAAAATTATGAAAGTAGTCAGTTTTACAAATAATCCATTTCAGGAAAATACTTATGTCGTTTATGACGAAACGAAAGAATGTTTAATTATAGACCCTGGTTGCTATACTGCTAGTGAAAGAACTATTTTAATAAACTTTATTGAAGAAAATGATTTAAAACCAGTTCGATTGTTGAATACACATTGTCATTTAGATCATATTTGTGGCAATCAATTTATAGCAAAAAAGTATGAGCTAAAGTTAGAAGCCAACAAAGAAGAGTTACCCATGTTAGTACACGCACCAAAAGCTGCTGAGATGTATGGCTTTCCTATGGAGCAGTCACCAGAAATTGAAGTTTTTTTAGATGAAAAAGATGGTATCAATTTTGGAAAATCTAGCTTGAGTATTTTATTTACCCCAGGGCATTCACCGGGGAGTATAAGTTTTTATAGTGAAAAATATCAGTTTGTAATAGCGGGAGATGTTTTATTTAAACAAGGAATTGGTAGAACCGATTTGCCATTAGGGGATTATGATACTTTAATAAAATCAATTCAAGAAAAGCTATTTACTTTACCTAAGAAAACGGTTGTTTATAGTGGCCATGGACTAGAAACAACTATTGGGTATGAATTGGTAAACAATCCATTCTTTTAAACAAATATTATTTTATAACAGCGTTTAAAACTAAATTTAATTATTGAACTTCTGAAACTGTTTGTTTTTTACCGCCAGAGTTAAAATTAAACAATAAACTAAAATACATAGTGTTGTCTAATGGTCCAACTTGTTTAGAGGTAGGTATTATGTATGCAGCATTTAAAGTAAATACGCTATACTTAATTCCTGCACCTGCAGATAAAAATTTACGAGCACCTTTAGATGGCGCTTCATAAAAATAACCTAAACGAGCCATAAAAGTATTATTGTAAACATATTCTATACCACCACCAATATTAAATTCTGCCATTTCTTCTGAAAACCCTCCTGGAGCATCTCCAAAAGAAGTAAATATTCCTGAAATTTGAGATTTTGTTTTGTAGTCAGGGATTAAATCATGGTTTGCATCTGTAGTGTCTGGAGAAGGCACTAATAGTTTATTAATGTCAAAATAAACATTTATTTCATTGAAGTCGTCAATATCCATTTCTAAACCAAACCCTAAGCCCATGTTTGCTGGTAAAAAGTCTTTATCTGATTCATTACCATTTTTTGTATAGCTCATTTTACTGCCTATGTTAGTCAATGCTAAACCAAAATTGAAATCCATTCCTTTCAAAACTTTTTTCACTTTGATAGGTGTTGTGTAAAACATAGATAAATCAGCTGCTACAGCATTTCCAGGAGACATGTTACTTCCTGCAACACCAGTGCCTAGGTTTGAATAAATATATCTTAATCCAAGTGCTACACCAAATTTCTTACTTAACTTTCTTGCATAATTGATATCAAATGCTAATTCTTGAGGATTTCCTTGTCCAGTTTCAGTTCCAATATCATTAGTAAAAGTAATACTTCCTAAAGAAAAGAATCTTAAAGAGGCAGAAATAGATTGCTGAATGTCTTTGTTTTTTTTATTTCTTAAGTTATAGTAGCCTGCTAAATCTGCCATGTAAACATCATTTGCAATACCTCTTAACCAAGGAATAAATGTTAATGAAACACCAAAATTATTTCCATTTTTATCGATAGAACCATCTTTTTGTTTGTATTCAATAAATGCCATTTTAGCAGCATTCGCAAAAATCCCATTAGCATCTGGAGAAGTTGCTATACTAGCATAGCCTAAAGCGCCTGCTCTTGCGTCTGGGTTTATTCTTAAAAAAGGAACAGCTGTAGTAATTGTATTTACAGATATAGAATCACCTTTAATTCCTGTTTGAGCATTTGTAGCTGTAACAAGGGTTAAACTAAATAGGATTATGATGAATTTAAAATTTTCTTTTATCATTTTATTTATTTACTAAAGGCTAATAAATTAGACTTTTAAGGTTTAATTCTTAAAACGTACGTTTTACTTAATTGTTTTAACAAAACACAAAGTTATTTTAAAATCACCAATTTTTCAAATTTATAGGCATTATATCCTGAAGAAGTTCGAACATTTACTTTGTATAAGTAAACTCCTCTTCCAATATTGTCTCCATAGTCGTCTTGTCCGTTCCAAGTAATTTGGTCTGGGTCTATTCTAAAACCTTCTGATTGTACTTGTTGGCGAATAGTTTTTACTATTTTACCAGAAACAGTATAAATTTGAATAGTTACGTCTAAATTATCTCCTGGGTGATTGTGCTCAAATATAAAAGAAGTTTTGGAAGTAAATGGATTTGGGTAGTTTAAAACGTGTTTTAAAGATAAATCTGCCGAAGAAGCCACTACAAATTCTGTATACCCTTCTCCAGGATTGTTATGTACATCCCAAGCTTTTACTTTTATTTGATGTAAACCATCCGCAATGTTATTCAACAGGTAAGCAACATCTCCTTGTGTAAAATCATCTAAAGCAGCTTCATAAAAATCATTCAACAAGTATTGGTTTTGAGTATTTTCATCTAAAACACCTACAATGTCATGTCCTACACCATTTCCAATAGTGTTAATGCCGCTTTCATCTTTTAATCGTACTAAAAGTACTGGGTTTTCATCTGTTAAACCACCAAAAGCAAAACTAGAATCGTTCATATAAACTTCTACAATTGGTCCTTTATCATCTGGTACTATATTAGGCTCTGTACCACCTATTATAAAATTGTAATTATATCCATGAGCATCAATTGCTGTATTATTTGTTTGCTCGGCATAGTAGGTTATTTTTCCATTTCCAAAAGAATAATTAATGTCTTTAGGTACAATAAATTCAAACTTAAATTGTCCACTGACGACACTAGATTTACCTTGAAAAATAACATTGTTTCTTAATTGATAATTTTCTGCTTGACTATCTCCATCATTTCCTTTGGTAGAATAAGTAGCTTCCTTATCAAAAACTTTTGCAAAAACAACCCCATTGAAATTTGTCATTAAAGAACCGTTGTCATCCATTATGCCACCTTCAAAACTAACTTTTGAAAGAGCTTTTAAAGTGTCTGTATTTAAGATTGAATTATTATTAATCTTAGTAGTGACTACTTCATATTTTGGATATTCTAAAGTTAACGCAGGATCTCCTAATAAGACAAATTTTCTATTGTTCGCATTGCTACTTGCTTCATTTTTTGCTTGTTGAAGTATTTCGCCAACAGTAGGCATTCTACCATTTACTTTCTGAAACAAATAATTCATGACTGCTTTATTCATTTGCTTGTTACTGTTAGAATATACCAGTCTAGTGGTAGAAAGCATTGCAATAGCACCACCATTAGGGTTTAGTAATAATGATTCTCCAGCAGAAATAATAGTTGGGTCGTCAAAAGGACTGAAATCACAGGTTGCAGTCATAAATAAAGGTAATTTGTCTTTATTTTCTAATTTCCTAATGTCTTGAATGTTAAAGACTCTTTCTTGCGCCCAGTTTGTTGGACCACCATGCCCTGTGTAATCTACAAAAAAGGTTCCTGTAAACAATTTTCTTAAAACACCATCTACTACATCTGGATATCTATCTCCGCCAGCAGCATTTTCTTGCTTATAAGCATCTAGATATATTTTATCGAAATTATAGTAATCTTTATTTTCAATAGCCGCAGTATTTATTACTTCTTCTACATCTCTGAAATGTAAATTATTGTCTTGGTCATCTGCAACAAAAGTTAGTTCATTTTTCCAAGCATTTTTAGATTGATTCGTTTTGTAATAGATTATTTTATCAATAACACCAATTGCTTCATCTGCTGTGTTTACAGGAATTCTTCCAATAGCTAAATCTAAATTTGCGGTAGCGTTACTACTCATACTTAAACCTTCATCATCATCTAAAAAGCCAATGTAATCGTCTGTACAAAATGAGGCCGTAGTTGTTAAAGAACTATTACTCTCAAAAGTAGGTATGATGTTTTGGTTGTCTATAATTCTATCTTTAAAATCAAAGGAACCATCTCCTAAAAGTAAAACATACTTTAATTTTTCGTCTGCGGATAAGTTTCTATCGTAAAACATTTTTAAAAAATCTCTAATGGCAGTTAAGTCTTGTTGTCCAGAAGAAAATTCATTATAAATCTGACTTAGCATAATTACAGAAACAGTTAATCCACTATTTACTCTATGGAAGTTTGCTAATTTTTCTGCAGCTGGTTTAAAAGTAGGTGTTGTAATTATAACATAATCTACACTTTCTAAGTGGTGTAAGTTTTGATTGGCTACTTTTTCAATAAAAGTTGGAATTTCAAAATTACTATTGTTTACATCTACAGCGACAAATTCTTTTAAAGAATTAGATTCACTAGTAAAAATTAAATTACTACCTGTTAAGGTCGCTTGAATTCTTTTTATTTCTGAAGGCGTAGTTATATCCCAAATTTCAGTAGTTCCATTACTGTTAGCTACACTATATTTAGCTATCGTGTTAGATAAACTCTGCGTACTTCTAAAAGGTGTATAAGCACCGTGAAGTTTTAATTGTCTTTTGGCAACTATTTCTATGAAATCTACCCAGCCTTTGGCTTGTGCATTGCTGCTAGAAAAAGTTACTACTAAATTTATATTTCCACTAGGTAGGTTTACAGAACCTGTATAGCTTGCTAAGCCAGCCATAGGAGGATAGTTGCCAGAACTAGTACCGTTTATAAATTTTGAAAACAAAGCGCTTCCATTGTTTTTTACACTAAAATTAGTATTGCTTGTTACTGGACCACCAGCAAAACTAGCTTCAAATTTCACACTCTCAGAACTGATTAAATCTGGAATAGTAAAGCTAATTTCTTGTGTAGGGTTTATGTTATTTAATTGCTTTCCGTACCAATTTCTACCAGAACCGCCTCCTCCAGAAAGTTCTGTGTAAATTAGGTTGTTAATGTCTTCTTCAAAAAACACTCTTTCGTCAAAGTTTGTAATAGGAGCGTTTACTGTACTAGGAGATGTTTCTATAGGAAGTTCAAATCCCGCACCTCTATCTGTACTTATAAAGTAATTAGCAATTTCAGTATAAATATTAAAAGTATGGCTAAACTTATCTGCTGCCTGGTCATAAGACCAAGTGTGTGGTCCTTGAGCATAGAATAAGATGTAATCATTATTGTCCCAAATGTTATTGCTATTGTTGTCAATTATTTTTATTGGAATTTCTACTATGTCATCTGTTCTAGGGCTACCATTGTATTCTGGTAATATTCCCATAGCTTGTCCAAAAACACCAAATTGGTCAAAACGAATAGTTGAAGGATTAAGTTTTACTTCATCATTTAAGAAGTTGAAGTCTATTTTATGCACACCGTCTTTAGTTATACCAATTTTATTCCAAGAGCCATCTTTTAAAAAACTATTGGGTTTAAAACTTTTAAAGCCAGTAATTGAGTTTTTATTCATCTTAGTGAAAAGAGGATTTGTTTGAGCGATTACGCTAAAAAACAAAAAAATTGCAAAAATGAAACTTGCGGATATTTTTTTAATTGGCATCAAATGTGAAAGTTTTTTAGAGTTATATTTTGCAAACGATTTTAAAATTTTAATATTGCAACCAAATTGTCATAAATAGATATAATTTTATGCATTATTTTGCGTTTATACTAAAGTTGAAACAATGTAAAAGGTGAAAATAGTTTTTCAAATATAGGTAATCATTTACAATAATAGTAATACTTGCTTTATAATTGACGTATAGAAAAGTAAAAAATTTTCAAAATTTGAAAAAAAAGATAAGATATAATATATTATTCTTAGGAGTATTCTTGTTTCCATTGTTGCTTATTGCGCAGCAGGTAGAGTTTAGCCAGTTTTATTCTGCTCCTTTGCATTTGAATCCTGCTTTGGCGGGAATTTCTTATGGCCCAAGAGTTTCTATGACGTATAGAAATCAATGGGCAGGCTTAACACCTGGAGCCAATGGCGGGTTTGTGACTTACGCTTTAAGTTACGACCAACATATAGAAGCTATAAAAGGAGGATTAGGCATACAATTAATTTCAGATAGGATCGCTAATGATAGAATTGTAAATAACAGTATAGCTTTAACGTATTCTTACCAAGTTCGATTCAATAAGAAAGTGGGTTTAAAATTAGGGATATCTGGTTCTTATAAAAACAGGTATATTAACTTCTATGACCTTAAGTTTTTAGACCAAATAGATCCTATTACAGGATTTAATCAATCTATTGGCGTACCAAATATTTCAAATGAACCACCACCAGTAAAAACAAATAAAAATATTTTTAATGCGAGTGCGGGAGCAGTTATTTTTACTGGAAAATATTATGGTGGAGTTGCTTTTAGTAATGTAATTCCAGAAAGTGGATTTTACGGAGAAAAAGAATATAAAATGAGGATGGCTGTTCATGCCGGAGCCTTATTCAAAATCGGAAAAAACCCCTATAATAAAAAGTTTTTTATAGCACCTCAAGCTTTGTATGTTTATCAAAACAATTTCCATCAAATTACCTTAGGAAGCATGGTGGGTTATGATTTTATATATTTAAGTTTATGGGGAAGACATACTATAAAGAACATGGATGCCGTTATAATAGGACTTGGTTTTAAAAAGAGTATAATAAGGTTTGGTTATAGTTATGATATAAATGTGTCTCCGCTGGTAGTTTCTGCTGGTTCTCATGAGTTTACGTTTGTATTTAATTTCACTAAAGAAGATAATTCTTTAAACCCAAGTTATAGGCAAGGAATAATGCCTTGTCCATATTATTTGGATTTTTAGTTCGTAAAAATTAAAAAAAGACATATATTAGCGCACTATCTAAAAAGATAACAATTATGAATAAGAAAATTTCATTAGTATTTATGCTATTTGCAGCCTTTGGAATGTTGAGTTTGAACTCTTGTACCAAAAGTGGATCTTCAACAACTGGTTGGGAGTATAATAATCCTGATTGGGGTGGATTTGAAGATATACCTTATCTGGGACAAGAAACTGGACCTGGGCTAGTTTTTGTTGAAGGGGGTACTTTTATTATGGGTAATACAGAACAAGATGTTATGTATGAGCACCATAATGTTCCAAGAAGAGTAACTATTAGCTCTTTCTATATGGATGAAACTGAAGTTAGGAATATTGACTATAGAGAATATTTATATTGGTTAAAGAGAATCTATGGTACAGATTATAAGGAAATAATTGCTGCTGCAGAACCAGATCAGGAAGTTTGGAGAGATGAGTTAGCATATAACGAGCCTTATGTAGAGTATTATTTTTCACACCCTGCTTATGACAACTATCCCGTAGTTGGTGTAGACTGGAATCAAGCCAATGATTACTGTGGGTGGAGAACGGATAGAGTAAATGAAAAGATTTTAATAAGACAAGGTGTTTTAGAATTAAACCCAAATCAAGTAAACTCTGATAATTTTAATACAGATGCATATTTCGCTGGACAATATGAAGGTGTAGCAGGTAAAAAACCTATTAAGAATTTAAACCCTAACGGTGAAGAATACAGACAAGTAGAATTTACTGATGGTATCTTGCTGCCAGATTACAGATTACCAACAGAAGCGGAGTGGGAATATGCTGCTTTAGCTTTAATTGGAAACACTGTTGATGAAGAAGATGAAAGAATTTCTGATAGAAGAATTTATCCTTGGAATGGTACTACAATTAGATATTATAAAGGTGGATGGCAAGGTGATTTTATGGCAAACTTCAAAAGAGGTAGAGGTGATAATATGGGAATTGCAGGAAACTTAAATGATAATGCATCTGTAACTGCTGAAGTTGATGCATTTGTGCCAAATGATTTTGGATTGTTTAATATGGCTGGCAACGTTAGTGAATGGGTGTTAGATGTTTATAGACCAATGACGACTAATGATGCAAATGATTTCAATACTTTTAGAGGGAATGAATTTAAAACTTTAGTTTTAGATGATGAAGGAGAAATTGCTGCTAAAAATGATACTACAGGTAAATTAGCTTACAGAAATGTAACTGATGAAGAAGTAGCAACTAGAAGAAATTATAGACATGCAGATGTTAGAGATTATTTAGATGGAGATGATGCTTCTTTAAATGGTAACAAGCACATGTATAGCTATGGTAATTCTTCTTTAGTAAACAATCAATCTAGAGTTTATAAGGGTGGATCATGGAGTGACAGAGCATATTATTTATCTCCTGGGGCTAGAAGATTTTTAGATCAATCTGAAGCTTCTGATGAAATTGGATTTAGATGTGCTATGCTTAGAGTTGGATCTCCTGCCGGAAATAAATTTAAAGGTGGAAACAATTTCAACAAAAAAAGACAATGGTAATATATCAGTTTATAAATTAAAAGGACCCAGACGTTTATCGTCTGGGTTTTTTTTTAGTTTTGTTTTATGCAAATGAATGATTTATATAGTCAATTTTTAGAGTCTACGGGTGTAGCCACAGATACAAGAGCGATAGAGGAGGGAAATATATTTTTTGCCTTAAAAGGAGATTCGTTTAATGGGAATAGATTTGCCGATAAAGCATTAGAACTAGGAGCTCTTTTTGTTGTAATAGATGAAAAAGAATATGTAACTAGTGAACGCTATATTTTAGTTGAAGATGTTTTGAAAACACTCCAAGAATTAGCTGCTCACCACCGTTCTATGTTTAAAATTCCAGTAATTGGTATAACAGGTACCAATGGTAAAACAACTACCAAGGAATTAATAAATACTGTATTAAGTACAAAGTTCAATGTCTTTGCAACTAAAGGAAATTTTAATAACCATATAGGTGTTCCTTTATCATTACTATCTATAACTAAAGAAACTGAAATTGCTATTATAGAAATGGGCGCAAACCATGTTGGTGAAATAGCTGATTATTGTAAATGGATGAAACCTACTTTGGGCTTAATTACAAATATAGGAAGTGCTCATTTAGAAGGGTTTGGAAGTTTTGAAAACATTATTACTGCAAAAACTGAACTTTATACGGAATTGAAAGAGAATAATAAAATTATCTTTTTTAATGATGATGATGAGCTTGTAAAATCCTTGGTCAATGATTATGAGTTTAGAATTAGTTATGGGAACAAGGAATCGGTAGATACACGAGTAAAAGTATTAAATTCTTTTCCAACTGTTCAATTAACTTTAGTAGAAGAAGACTTAGTAAAAGAGAGGATTAGAACAAATTTATTTGGGGAATATAATGTTAGTAATATTTCTGCAGCCTTAGCAATTGGTTCTTATTTTGATATTTCTTTTGAACTTATGAAGTCAGGATTAGAAGGTTATATACCTAAAAATAATCGTTCAGAGATTAGAGAAGTAGGCACAAATTTAGTAATCTTAGATGCTTATAATGCTAACCCTACAAGTGTAAAAGCAGCTGTAGATAGTTTTTCAAAATTACTTGGTGCTCAAAAAGTCGTTATGATAGGAGATATGTTCGAATTAGGAAAAGACTCTTTAAAACTGCATCAAGAAATTGTTGATTTTGTCTGCTCATCAAATTTTGAGAAAACTATTTTTGTTGGAAAAGACTTTAGTCAATGTACTGCTGATAATGCCATTTTTTTTGAAACAACAGAAAAACTTAAACAATGGTTTATCAATGAAAAAATGCAAGCGTCTATAATACTTATAAAAGGATCAAGAGGAATGAAAATGGAAAGTATAATAGATTAATTTAAAGTTGCTAGTTTTTTAATTGCAACATTCTTATAGGTGGAGTTTGAAATAGAAATTTGTGTTAAAATAACTTCTGCTTCAATTTTTTTACCACTATTTAATAAAGCTAAAGATTTATACCATAAGGCATTATCTTTAAAATCTAAATCTATGTCAATTGTTTTGTCAAAATACTTTATAGCGTTTAAAGATTGATTTTGATTGAAATAAGACATGGCTATATAATAATAAGAGCCAGATATTTTGTTGTTTTGAATGAGTGAGTTATTGAAATGTTTTATGGCTTTAGTGAACTCACTTTTGTTGTATGTAACAATTCCCTTTTTATATTCAGAAGGATTTTTCAGGTTTTCGAGTGCTACAATTTCACTGTCATCAGTATAAGCTGTATTTGTAGATTGTTTAAAATTATCTTTGTTTTCTATTTGAGATGAAACTCCTTTTCCCCTTGTACGTTTTTTATAATTATCAAACTCAGTGTCATTATGTTTTTTTGATTTCTCAATTTGAACTGCCTTGCCTACAGTTTCAAAAGTTTTCTTTTTCTTGTTTGGTTTTGTAGTTTCTTTAATTCCTGTGAGTGTATTTGAAAAGGTACTACCTGCTAAAGAATCAATCATTTCTGGAATATTTAACTCTTCTATGTGATTCTCCGCTAAATTTTCATTGTTAGTAGAAAGATTATTTTGTATAACAATATAAGAGCTAATAAAAAAGGCCAATGAAGCGGCAAAAGTGATAGCATATTTTAAAGGAAAAATATTCCTATTGTTTTTAAAACCAAATTTTTCTTTTAAAACCAAATTTTTCTTTTCAATTAAAGAAATTCGAGCAGAATCATTTTCTAAATATAGGAATCCTTCATAAGCTTCCTTAGCAAATGGATCTTCTTCCAAATTTTTTTCAAAGGCAACTTCTTCTTCAGAACTCATCTTGCCGGTATAGTGTTTTTTGAAATTTTTTAATTCGCTGTTTTTATTTTTCTTTTCCATTATTTTTCAAGTATCTTGGTTTTTAAATTCCTTTTACCGTTTTGAATATAACTTTTCACTTCATTTAAGGTGTAACCAGTCTCTACAGAAATTTCGGCATAAGTATAACTTTCAAGATAAAACATTTTCAAGCATTTTTGTTGTTCGTGATTTAACAAAGGCAATGCTTTTCCCATTCTGATTAATAGTTTTTCTTTTTCTTCTTTTATAAATTGATGCTTTTCATCATCAATTTCCATAGATTCTTTCAAAATAACTTCAAAAGCTTCACTTTTCTTTAGTTTAGTTTTATTTTTTCTTAAATCTTGCAAGCAATAATTTTTAGATACAGAATAAAGCCAAGATTTAAAATTTTCGACTTTATGTTTTTTGAGTTCTTTGATTAACAATTCAAAGATATTCATCAAGGCATCATTCGCTCTATCTACATCACGATAATATTTAATACACAGGCCTAATACTAAATGAGAATATTTTAAGTAAAGATGCACAATATATTTATTGTCATGAGAATGCCTGAATAATTCTATAAGTTCATTATCCGGCAATTTTGAAATATTTTTTTCTTGTTTAGAAAACATCTACTACAAATTTATGAAAAAACTTAAAAAAAGATTAAAGTTTGGAAAATATTTTGAAACTATATTATGTATATGCTTTTCCCTTGTGGAGAACGAAGTCGTATATATAAATTTTATAGGGAGTTTAAAAATATTTTTTAAATGTGCGTTAAATTTCCTTAAATACTTTTTAAATAATAGTTTATAGATTGGAGTATATATCTTTGTAATTATGTTACAATTTGAACACATAGAATATTTGAATCTTTTCTTCTTACTGATACCCTTGATTGGTTTATTTGTTTGGTATATATTATGGAAAAGAAAAGCGATTAGTTCTTTTGCAAAAAAAGAAACTCTTTTTAGTCGACTGTCTGAAGGGCAATCTAACTTTAAGCAATATGTAAAGTTTTTCTTTGTTTTGTTAGGATTCTTAGCAATTGTTATCGCTTTAATCAATCCTAAAATCGGAACAAAATTTGAAGCCGTAAAAAGAGAAGGGGTAGATGTAATGATAGCCATAGATGTTTCTAAATCTATGAATGCTACAGATATTCAACCTAGTAGAATGCTAAAAGCTAGACAATTTGTTTCTAATTTAATCAATGAAATGTCTAATGATAGAATTGGCTTAATTGTTTTTGCAGGGAATGCCTATTTACAAATGCCATTGACAGTTGATTATTCTGCCACTAAAATGTTCCTAAAGCAAGTAAATACAGACTTGGTACCAACACAAGGAACTGCTATTGGAGATGCCGTAGAATTAGCGGAACGCTCCTATCCTAAAGAACAAAAAAATCAAAAGGTTTTATTGGTTATTTCTGATGGTGAAAACCATGAAGGAAATGCTGAAGATGCAATAGCCAATGCAAATGAAAATGGAATCAAAGTGATAACTATTGGTGTAGGAACTAAAAAAGGAGGCCCTATACCTATTGGTAATAGAGGAGACTTTAAAAAAGATAGTGAAGGAAATATTGTAGTTACAAAATTGAATGAAGATATGTTGAGGGACTTATCTAAAGAAGCCAACGGAACGTATCATCACATCAATGACAAGAATATTACCGCTAGTATTATTGATGAATTAGGGAGTTTGGATGGTAAAGTTTTTGAAGAAAAAGTAATTACAGACTACAAACAACATTTTCAAGTATTTTTGTTTATTGCCTTTATATTATTGTTGATTGAGTTTTTGATAAGTTTTAGAAAATCAAAGTTTAGCATTAACTTTTTTAAGAAATAAATTTTATGAGTAAGTATAGTTTTATATTATTGTTTATGGCTTTTGGTAGTTTTTATAGTTTTTCGCAAGAGAACTATTCTAATATTAAGAAAGGAATAAAATATTTCGAAAATAAAAACTACAGCGAAGCAGAAGCGAAATTTAGAAAAGTAATAGAAAATAAAGATACGGTAATGGAAGCCTATTTTAACTTGGGAAATGCTATCTATGAACAACAAAGATTTGAAGAAGCTAGAGAAAGTTATGAAAAAGCATTAGTTTTTAGTAAGACAAAAATTGAAATGGCGGAAGTTTCTTACAATATAGGAAACACATTTATGGCTGAAAAGAAATGGGAAGACGCTATTAAATATTACAAACAGTCTTTAAGAAATAATTCAAAAGATTTAGACGCTAAATACAATTTGGCTTATGCTCAAGAAATGTTAGCAGAAGAGCAACAGCAGCAGGAACAAAATAAAGACAAAGAAGATCAGAAAGACGGCGATAAAAAAGAAGAACCTAAAGAAGAAAAATCCGAAGATAAAAAAGAAGAAAAATCCGAAGATAAAAAAGATAAGGGAGAGGAAAAGCAAGATGAAGAAGGAAAGCCTAAACCTCAAAAATTAACGAAGGAAGAAGCAGAAAGGTTATTAAGAGCTATTGAAAGCCAGGAGCAGAAATTACAAGATAAAAAGAAGCAAGAAGATATGGTTCCCGTTCAAATAAATTCTGATAAGGATTGGTAAAACTCTTTAATTCCCTAAAAATTTAAATCCTTTAAATACATACAATAAATCTTTTTCTACAGAATAGTTTTTGGCGTAAAAAAGATTTATTCTGTCGGTGTTTATTGAGTCGTTTTCTGACAACCCAGAAGCAATTATTGGATTAATAACACCCATTTTTATTACTGGTAAGTTGTACGTTTTTTTATCAAACTTAGCATAAGAAACCCAAGTTTTTCTTCCTGAAAACACTTTAAATAGATTAAAAATAAACCCTGCCTTATTTTTAACAAACCAAATATTCAATGGTAAGCTAAAAAGTAATAATAAAGAACTAACAACATCAAACAATCTCTTTAATTGTTTAGAACGTGTTTGGTCAATTTCCAAGTTTATATCTACAGCATATAAATCACCAGCGGTGTTTTTAGAGTCACTACCAATAATACTTAAACTCTTTGGTGGTACAATTTTATAACTTAAATTATTTCCTAATTCGGTTATTAATGCCATTACTTTTTTAGAAGAAATATCTTTGGCACAAAATATCATTTCGTTTAAATTATAAAGGCTAGCAATGTCTTCTAGCTGTTTTATGTTTCCTAAAACTTCTTTATCGTCAGAGTCAGTTAACGATACAAACCCAATAAAATTAGCCGTGTCGCTTGTTTGTTTTAGAAGCATTAATACTCTTTGAGATTCTTCTTTCCCACCAATAATGGCAACATTTTTCACTTCACTAATTTCAAAACTTGCTTTTTTGTGTATTAAAAAATTATACATAAATCGATTTAAAAGCATCACGATAAAAGTCCAAGCAGCTCCCATTAAAATTAGTGCTCTTGAAAATCTTAGATATTCAGGTAGAAATCCATAAATAGCAGCTAAAACCAAGGTGCCAAATATTAATGCTCTAAATGTCTTTTTGCTTCGAAAAGGTTTGTCATAAGCGCCACTTAAATAGCCACTCGTTAGCCAAATGATTATATATACGGGAATTACATAGTAAGTAAATTCATCAGGGTAATAATTTACAGAAGCTTTAATTTTTACCGCCCAAAATTCTTTTATTATATAAAGACCTGTAAAAGCAGCCAAAAAATCTAAGATTGGCATACTTGCTTTTCGAACAAAATTACCAACTATGGTCAATAATCCTTTAATGAAAATAGCGAAATATATGGCAACGGAATATAATTTAGCTTCTTGTGGGCTAAAATGCTTTCTAGCAAAAATAAGCATGGCTTCATAAAATATTTTTACATAATTTAAACTGCCCTTTTTTGTACTTTCTCCTTTATAATGAATTATTTGTGTTTCAGGATAGTAATAATTTTCATTTCCGTTTTTTATTATTCTGTAAGATAAGTCAATATCTTCTCCATACATAAAGAAGGTCTCGTCTAGTAAACCTATTTCTTCTAGCACTGATTTTCTCATAAACATAAATGCTCCTGCCAATATTTCTACTGAATGTGTTTCATTTTCATCTAAATAACCTAAATGATACTTAGCAAAGGTTTTTGATTTAGGAAAAATGGATGAAAGACCAAAAGCTTTGAAAAAAGCAACTTTAGCAGTAGGTAATGCTCTTTTAGATTCAGGTAAAAAATTTCCTTTTCCGTCTATCATTTTTACGCCTAATCCTCCTGCATTTGGACGTGAATCCATAAAAGAAATGCATTTTTCAAAAGTATCTTCTTCTACAACCGTGTCTGGGTTTAGTAACAAAACATACTCACCAGTACTTTCTTTAATCGCTTGATTATTGGCAACAGAAAAGCCAGTATTTTTTTTATTTGCAATAACTTTTACCCAAGGAAATTTTTCAATAAGCATTTCTACCGAATAATCTTTAGAATCATTATCTACTACAAATACCTCTGCATCAATATTTATTATGGCTTTTTGTACAGACAAAAGTACTTGCTCCAAAAAATATCGGACATTATAATTTACTATGACAATTGAAAGTTTTATAATTATTTTTTAATGGTTAAGAATATTAAAGCTATAAGTTTTGATTTAACGAAAGATTTTTTTCTATAGTATCCGTAATGCTTTCAAGTACTTCAAAAGCTGTTTCAGCCATTTTGTTCCCTTTGGTATCTAAACAAGGATTTACTTCTACTATTTCTACACTAGCTACTTTTTTTGTATCGATAAAGCCTTTAATGATTTGTATTATTTCTTCTTGGTCAAAACCTTTAGAAACCGGTGTTCCAGTTCCTTTTGAAATTAAATCACAGTCCATACTATCTACGTCAAAAGAAATATAAATATGATCACAATCTTTTAATTTCTCAAAAGATTCTTGTAAACAAACTTCCATTCCTCTATATCTAACTTCAGCAACTTTGTAATTTTTGATATTATTTTTTTCAATAAAATAATCTTCGGACTCTTCAGTATCTCTTACACCAAAGTAAATTAAATCATCAGCAACAATTTTAGGAGCAATGCCACCAATGCTTTTCATGGCTTCCCAATGTTTATCGGTGTCAGCTGTAAGGTTGTTTATTTTTCTATCTAAATTATTATCGGCCAAAGCAGCAGACAAAGGCATTCCATGAATATTTCCAGAAGGTGTTGTGTAAGGAGAATGAACATCTGCATGAGCATCTATCCAAACAACACCTAATCGTTTATTTGGGTGAGCCATTTTTATTCCAGAAATAGTACCTAAAGCAGAAGAGTGATCTCCAGATATTACTATTGGGAAAAAATCTTCCGTTATTGCATCTTTTACATCAATAGCTAGATTAGTACAAACTTTTAAAACGTTTTCTATTCTAAAAGCAAACTTTGCTTTTTGTTTGTTGTAAATGGCTTCGTTTACGGTGGCTACATCTTTAAACTGGTAAAGGCTAAAGAAATCACTTCCCTTGTTTATTGCAGCAATTTCAATAGCGTCAATACCCATATCAGAACCTCTAGTTCCTGCGCCTAAATCTGATCTGTTTTTAATGATTTTTATTTTCTTATCCATTTTTTACGTTTAGTACTAAATATTGATTTTTTATTACAAAAAATTCGTTTAAAACTGAAAATTACTATTAAAAAATAACACTACATTTGTAATTAAAGAAAAACTGTCCAAAATGAATAAAACTCCTTTACTTTTTTCCATTTTTTTATTGATTTTAGTTTCTTGCGATATGAAATCTAAATCTGAAATTTCAGAAGAAACAATAAAAATAGAATCTTTAAAATTTAACACGGCATTAGATAGCATCTATGATATTTATGTTTCTATGTCGCCAGTAAGTCAAGCTTATTTGGGAATAAAAGACAATTATGACCAATGGGGTCTTTATAATGATTCTATTTCAGAAATGTATCACAATATGGCTATTACAGATATGGCTTTTGTTAAAGAACAATTTGATATTAATAAATTAGATAAACAATCAGCATTAACTTATAGAATGTGGTTAAATGACCAGCAAGATGGTATCGTAAATTATAAATGGAGATATCATAATTATCCAGTAAATCAAATGTTTGGTTCGCATAAATGGTTTGCTACCTTTTTAATGAATGTTCACCAAATTACGAATGTAAAAGATGCAGAAGATTGGATAGCGAGAGTTAGTAAAATTGATGTAAAAATTGATGAATTGGTAGATGGCTTAAGAAACAGAAATACCAAAGGAATATTAGCGCCAAAATTTGTATATCCTTATGTTTTGCAAGATTGCGAAAATTTAATAAGTGGGTATCCTTTTGAACAAGTAGAAAAAGTAAATCCATTGTTAGAAGACTTTAAAAAAGATGTAGAAAATATTGATTCTCTAAGTGATGAGACAAGAAATAAATTAATTAATAATGCAGAAATTGCTTTGCTGAAAGTCTTTCAACCAGCTTATTTAAAATTAATAGATGTTGTAAAAGAAACAGAAGCTTTGGCAACTGAAGATGCGGGTGTTTGGAAATTACCTAATGGAGAAGAATATTATAAGATATCTTTAAAAAACACAACAACTACAGAAATGACTCCGCAAGATATTTATGATGTTGGAATGTCTGAGATAGCAAGAATACATATAGAAATGGAGAAAATTGCTGAAAAAGTAAGTTTTGAAGGTGATTTATATGATTTTTTCGATTTCATGAAAAATGATAAGCAGTTTTATTACGAAAACACAGAGGAAGGTAGAAAAGCTTATTTAGATAAAAATATTTTATTGATAGATGCCATGAAAACTCGTTTAGATGAACTGTTTATTACTAAACCTAAAGCCAAACTAGAAGTAAGAAAGGTGGAGCCTTTTAGAGAAAAATCTTCAGGAGTAGCGTTTTATAATAGCGGAGCGCCAGATGGTAGCAGGCCAGGATATTATTATGTAAACTTGTACGATATGGCTGTTATGCCAAAATATGAAATGGAGGCTTTAAGTTTTCATGAAGCTATTCCTGGGCACCATATGCAAATTTCTATTGCACAAGAATTAGAAAACTTACCAAAATATAGAACAAGAGATGCTCATTATACGTCATATAGTGAAGGCTGGGGTTTGTATTCTGAATTTATTCCTAAAGAAATTGGCTTTTATCAAGATCCGTATTCAGACTTTGGAAGATTGTCTATGGAGCTTTGGAGAGCTTGTAGATTGGTGGTAGATGTTGGTATTCATGTAAAAAGATGGACGAGAGAAGAGGCTATTGATTTCTATTTGGACAATACTTCCGCTGGGGAAGTAGAATGTACAAAAATGGTAGAAAGACATATCGTAATGCCTACGCAAGCAACATCTTATAAAGTGGGACAAATGAAAATATTGACTATTAGAGAATCTGCGAAAAAAATATTAGGAGAAAAATTTGACATCAGAGAATTTCATGAGGTAGTCTTAACAAACGGACAAGTACCCTTGAATATTTTGGAGGAATTAGTGAATGAATGGGTCGAAACTAAACAGTAATAAACTAAGCGCTATATAATTTAAAAGTCAAATCCCCAAAAAATACGATTTTAATATATTTTTTAAAATAAAAACCTTACATTTGCCCTCCGTTTATAAAAAGAGGAAAAACATAATAAAATGAAAAGAACATTCCAACCGTCGAGAAGAAAGAGAAGAAATAAACACGGATTTCGTGAAAGAATGAGTACTAAAGCTGGTAGAAAAGTAATTGCTAGAAGAAGAGCTAAAGGAAGAAGTAAATTAACAGTTTCTGACGAAAGTAGACTTAAATAATAATACATTTAAACGTCCAGAACGTTTAAAAAGTAAAAAAATAATAACTTCCCTTTTTGATAGAAAAGAGGGAAGTTTTTTTGTTTGTAAGCCGTTAACGGTTGCATTCAAAATAGTAGATGAAAATTCTTTTCATCTACCACAAGTAGGTTTCACGGTTTCTAAGTCAAAATTTAAGTTAGCTGTAGATAGAAACCGAATTAAAAGATTGATGCGCCAAGCATACAGGACTAGCAAATCTCTATTCTTAATTAAATTGCAAGAAGATAATAAGGCTTTGGCTTTAATGTTTATTTATAATAAGAATAAAATTGTAGAGGCTAAAGAAATAGAAATTGCAGTAAAGGCATTACTTCAAAAACTTTCTTTGATTTAGTTAGATGTACTAGGGTTGAAAGAATGAATTTTATTCATAAAATACAGAAACCTCATTTAAATTTTTCTTTTAAGAACAGGTACTTTACAATTGCCAGTAGGGTAGCCAACTGGAATCAATAAAAAAGCTTTTTCATTCGCTGGTCTTTTCAATATTGTACTTATATTTTTTAGTAACGAATTGCTCTTTGTGCAGTATTTTCTATTGCTCGTTAGGGTATTTTTTTTCAAAATCATTTTTTTAGGCAGATTTATTAATTGTATCTAACTTTCTATTTTTATTCTTAAACTCTGTTATAGCTTGATTTTAGTATTTTTAACACTTTCTGTTTAAAATAAATTCAAAAAGATTAAACAATAAAAAATATTTTGTTTAAGTTTGCACTATAAATGTTAAACAAAAAAAACAAAGTATCATGAAAAAATTATTAAACACAATAATAGTAAGCTTTTTAATCATTCCTGCTTTTGCTCAAACAGCAAGACTTCAGGCAATTCATAATTCGGCAGATGCTGCTGCACAAACAGTTGATGTTTGGTTAACTACTCCAATGGGTTCTTCATTGTTAGTTGACGACTTTTCCTTTAGAACTGCTACCTCTTATATAGACGCCCCTGCAGGTGTTAATATTACTATAAGTATTGCCCCTGCTTCAAGTACTGCTATTACAGATACAATAACTGGTTTATCTTTTACTTATAACTTAATGGCAAATGAAACTTATGTAGTAGTAGCAGACGGAATTGTTTCTGCAACAGGTTATAGTCCAGCTCCTGCTTTTAATTTAAGTGTTTCTGCTATAGGACAAGAAATGGCTACAACTACTGGAAATACGGATGTTTTAGTACATCACGGATCTACAGATGCTCCTATGGTAGATGTAAGAGAGAGAACATTGGGTTTAACGGTTGTAGATGATGCAAGTTATGGTGACTTTGCTGGTTATTTAGAATTGCCAACAGCAGATTACATATTAGATGTATTAGATGCTACAGGTACAATAAATGTAAGATCATATAGTGCTCCTTTAAGTACTTTAGGCTTAACAGATTCAGCATTAGTAGTTGTTGCATCTGGATTTTTAGACCCATCTATGAATAGTAATGGTTCAGGTTTTGGATTGTATGTAGCTTTACCTGGAGGGGGAAATTTAATACCTCTTCCTTTAACTGATGCACCAAATGCAAGAGTTAATATTATTCATAATTCACCAGATATGGCTGCTTCTATGGTAGATATCTATGTAAATGGTGCTTTAGCGGTAGATGATTTTGAGTTTAGAACAGCTACTGGTTTTATTAACTTACCTGCAGCCGCTGCTTTACAAGTTGGAATTGCACCAAGTACTAGTACTTCAGTTGCAGATACAATTACTACTTTTAACTATAACTTAGGTATTGATGAAAAATATATTATAATAGCAGATGGTATAGTTTCAGCTGCAGGGTATAGTCCAACACAAGCTTTTGATTTAAAAGTTTTTTCAATGGGAAGAGAATCAGCAGCAACAGCTGGAAATACAGATATTTTAGTTCATCATGGTTCTACAGATGCTCCAACAGTAGATGTTGATGAAGTAACAGCTGGGAATATAGTAGATAACGCAAGTTATGGTAATTTTGCTGGATATTTAGAATTACCAACTGCAGATTATACTTTAGAAGTAAAAGATGAAACGGGTACTACAGTTGTTAAAACTTATGAAGCACCATTAAGTACTTTGAGTTTAGAAGGTGAGGCAATTACAGTTATTGCATCTGGATTTTTAGATCCTTCAATGAATAGTGATGGAGCTGCTTTTGGCTTATATGTAGCTTTAGCAGCTGGAGGAGACTTAGTTGCTTTGCCAGAAGTAAATACAACTTCTATAAACAGTTTAAATAAAGTAGACTTAAACGTATTTCCTAACCCGACAACAGGTTTTTTAAATATTGAAAAACAAGAAGAATTAGTTTCTTTACAATTAACAGATGTTTTAGGTAGAGTTGTTGCTACTGAAAAAGATATTGAAAATAACAAGTTAAATATCACAAACATTCCAACAGGAATATATCAATTAGTAATTACGTTAAAGAATAATGAATTGAGTTATACTAACATTCAAAAAATATAAGCATAATTTTTTATGTAGTGGATTGAGTGCACGGGTTTTTTAAAAAACTCTTGCACTTTTTTTTTGAATTAATTTTTCAGCCAAGTAGCTATACTCAGTCTATCTCTTTTAAGACCCAGACAGAATAAAAGTAGAGTTGGTTGCTTCTAAAAAATAATCTTTATTTTTACAGTATGAAAGCAGCAGTTTTAGTGAAATTTGGAAAAGTAGAAAATGCATTTGAAATTAAGGAAGTTCCAAATCCTGTATTACAAGATGGTCAAGTGTTGATTCAAACAGAAGGTTTTGGATTAAACTATGCGGATATAATGGCAATTCAAGGCGATTATGAAGATTGTCCACCTTTGCCTGCTATTATTGGTTATGATGTGGTTGGTAGAATTACCGATACCAAAGGGGACTGTGCTGATTTAAAAGTAGGAGACAGAGTTACAGCAATGACCCGTTTTGGTGGATATGCTGAACAAGTAGCTGCGGAAAGTTCTGCTTGCGCGATTATTAAAGAGTATTATAAAACTGGTAATGCAATGGCTTTAACCACTCAATATAGTACTGCTTATTATAATTTTAATGAAGTAACTACATTATATAAAGGAGATAAAGTTTTGATACAAGCAGCTGCAGGGGGTGTTGGTACAGCATTGGTCCAAATGGCACTAGATAGAGGATGCGAAATTTTTGGAACTTGTGGTTCTGACGAAAAAGTGACTTATTTAAAAACTTTAGGTGTTCACCATCCAATAAATTACAACAAACAAGATTTTTTCGAAGAAATTAAAAGAGTAAATGGAGACTACGGACTAGATGCCGTATTTGATGCAGTAGGTGGTTCTTCTGCTAAAAAAGGTTTTAAATTATTAGGTTCTGGCGGTACATTAGTATTGTATGGAGCAGCTAGTATGACGGGAACAAGTATTATAGGAAAATTAGGAATGGTAGCTGGTTTTGGTTTATACCATCCAGTGCAATTTATGATGTCTTCAAAAGGAATAGTGGGGGTAAATATGCTAAGAATTGGAGATGATAGACCGCATGTTGTAAAAAGATGTTTAGAAAAAGTAGTAGCAATGGTAGATGCTGATATTCTTTCACCAACAGTTGCTAAAGTTTTTAAAATAGCTCAGTTAACAGAAGCTTTAAATTTCTTGAAAGACAGAAAGTCTATGGGGAAAGTTTCTGTCCTTTGGGAATAGTTCTTTTTAGAACTTATTGCTTTTTTGTTAGCTATTTTAAACTTTACTGACTCTAAGATACAAATAATTTTGCTTTTCAATATATTTTTAAGAAATTCGTAGCTTAAACGTTTTATTATGAATTCATTTCAAAAAGAAATAAGTGAAGGGCTTACAGAAAGCCTTCCTAAAAGTAAGCAATTAGACCTTTCTGTAAGTCATGCTCCTGTAAGAAAGGATGTGCTTTCTATAAACGAAAAAACATTGGCTGTTAGAAATGCATTAAGGTATTTCCCTAAAAAATGGCATGCAGAACTATCGAAAGAATTTGCCCTAGAATTAAAAAAGTATGGTAGAATCTATATGTATAGATTCAAACCTACTTACGAAATGTATGCAAGACCAATTTCTGAATATCCAGGAAAATCTGTTCAGGCAAAATCAATTATGCACATGATTCATAATAATTTAGATCCAGCAGTTGCACAGCATCCAGATGAATTAATTACTTATGGTGGCAATGGTGCTGTTTTTCAAAATTGGGGGCAATACTTAGTAACTATGCAATATCTTTCTGAAATGACAGATAAGCAAACCTTAGTTGTGTATAGCGGACATCCAATGGGCTTGTTTCCGTCTAACACAAATGCTCCAAGAGTAGTAGTGACTAACGGAATGATGATTCCTAACTATTCAAAACCAGACGACTGGGAAAAATATAATGCATTAGGCGTAACACAATACGGACAGATGACAGCAGGATCTTATATGTATATTGGTCCGCAAGGAATTGTACACGGAACAACTATTACCGTTTTAAATGCAGGAAGAAAAATAGCTAAAAATGGGGAAGATTTAGCAGGGAAACTATTTCTAACTTCAGGTTTGGGTGGTATGAGTGGCGCGCAACCAAAAGCTGGTAATATAGCAGGTTGTATTACGGTTTGTGCGGAAGTAAATAAAGAAGCAAGTTTTAAACGACATGAACAAGGCTGGGTAGATGAAATAATTTCTAACATAGATGAATTATGTACTCGAGTAAAAGAAGCCAAAGAAAATAAAGAAATTGTTTCGATTGCCTTTGATGGAAATATTGTAAGCGTTTGGGAAAAATTTGATAAAGAGAATATTTATATAGATTTAGGTTCAGATCAAACTTCTTTACACAATCCTTGGGCGGGTGGATACTACCCGGTAGATTTAAGTTTTGAAGAAGCCAATGAAATGATGGCACATAAACCAGATTTATTTAAAGAGCATGTTTATGAAAGTTTAAGAAGACAAATTGCCGCTATCAACAAACATGCTGATAAAGGAACATACTTTTTCGATTATGGAAATGCCTTTTTATTAGAAGCTTCTAGAGCTGGTGCAGCGGTAAAAGCGGATACACCAAGTGGTTTTAGATACCCTTCTTATGTAGAAGATATTATGGGCCCAATGTGTTTTGATTATGGGTTTGGTCCATTTAGATGGGTTTGTACTTCTGCGAAACCAGCAGATTTATTAAAAACCGACCAAATAGCGATTGATATATTGGAAGAAATGATTAAAACTTCTCCTAAAGAAATTCAGCAGCAAATGCAGGATAATATTCAATGGATTAAAGGCGCTCAAGAAAATAAATTAGTAGTTGGTTCACAAGCTAGGATTTTATATGCAGATGCCGAAGGAAGAATGAAGATAGCGGAAGCCTTCAATCAGGCGGTTGCTAATGGAGACATTTCTGAACCTATTAATTTAGGTAGAGACCATCATGATGTATCTGGAACAGATAGTCCTTATAGAGAAACTTCTAACATTTATGACGGCTCTATGTTTACGGCAGACATGGCTATTCAAAATGTAATAGGCGATAGCTTTAGAGGAGCTACTTGGGTTTCTATACACAATGGAGGTGGCGTAGGCTGGGGCGAAGTTGTAAACGGTGGTTTTGGAATGACCCTTGACGGTTCACAAGCTGCAGATAAAAGATTAAAATCTATGCTTTTTTGGGACGTAAATAATGGGATTTCTAGAAGAAGCTGGGCAAGAAATGAAGGTGCTATGTTTGCTATTAAAAGAGAAATGGCAAGAACACCAGAACTGAAAGTTACTTTGCCAAATATTGTTGCAGATAGCGATTTAGAAGATTTGTTCTAACAACGCTAGTATATTTGATGAGATAAATTAGCAGCTAATATTTAGTTACTAAAAATATTGTTGGCTAGAAATCCAATTAACGATAGAAAACCTACTCAATAGTAATTCTAAAAAAAGGCTTAGAATGTATTAAAAACAATAAAATAACA
Source organism: uncultured Chitinophagales bacterium (assembly GCA_963932515.1). Lineage (GTDB taxonomy): Bacteria > Bacteroidota > Bacteroidia > Chitinophagales > UBA8649 > CAKZQD01. The sequence goes on along the minus strand of CAWVRT010000007.1, from coordinate 42,005 downwards.
TTAAATTAGCAGACTAATAATTTTTAACTGAAAATAATATTAATATGATGCAAATCAAAAATGTAGTAGAATCAATTTTTTTCGTTTCAACTATGGGACTGTTTATAGCTTGTGGTGGTAGCGGTGCTACTGATAGTACTATAGTAAAATCTAAAAGAGCTGGAATTAATGAGGTGATTATTCAAATGGGATCTAATCCAGATAAATTAAATATTGTAACAGCTACAAGTGCAGTAGCATCTGAAGTGCAAGCATATCTTTTTGAAACATTGATTGGTCAAGATCCTAAAACATTAGAATACACACCTTATATTGCAAAAGCATTACCTGTAATGGAAGCTGTAGCAATTGATTTTTTTGGTGAAAAAAGTGAAGGTCTAAAATATTCTTTTGAAATAAGAGATAACGCAAACTTTAATGATGGGACACCAATTACTGGACATGATTTTGCATTCTATGTAAAAGCAGTAAAAAATCCAAAAGTAGATTGTGAGAACTTAAGACCATATTTTGAATCTATAATAGATGTTGAAGTTGATGCGCAAAATCCTAAAAAAATATCTGTTGTTTTAAAAGATAAATATTTTTTAGCTGAAAGTATAGCGGGTGGTTTATACGCTTTACAAAGAAGTGAATACGATCCTGAAGGGTTAATGAAAGATTTTTCAATCAGAGATTTGTCTAATCCAAAGAATTTAGAATCTTTAATGGGGAATAAGAAAATTAATGGTTTTGCTAAATTATTTAATAGTGAAACCTTTTCTAGAGATAAAATTTTAGCTTCTGGACCCTATACTTTTAAATCTTGGAGTACAGGAGAAAGAGTTGTTTTAGATAAAAATGCTAATTGGTGGGCAAAAGAGTTAGTTGGTGTAGAAAAAGGTTTTAATAACTACCCAGATAAAATAACTTTTGAAATTATTGTAGATGCTACGACAGCAAAAACTGCTCAAAAAGATGAGGGATTAGACTTAATGAAACATCTTTCTAAAGATTACTTAGATTTAAAAGACGATAAAGAATTTTTGAAAAAATTCAAATTTGAAACGCCAGTTTCTCCTTCTTATGGATACATTGGTTTAAATACAAAGAAACCACAATTGGCTGACAAAAGAGTTAGACAAGCTTTATCTATGGCCATAGACTACCAAACGATCAGAGACGTATTTATGTATGGTTTAGCAGAAAGAACGGTAAGCCCAATTCACCCAAACAAGCCTTATTACAATAATGATATTGAACCTTATCCTTATGATTTAGAGAAAGCAGCAGCTTTGTTAGACGAGGCAGGATGGATAGATACAGATGATGATAATATTAGAGACAAAGAAGTAGATGGTGATGAACTATCATTAATATTGGAGTTTGAATATACTTCTGGTTCTACTACAGGGGAAAACATGGCTTTGTTAATTAAAAAAGATTTTTCAAAAATTGGAATAGAAGTAGAAATTGTAGCTAAAGAATGGACTGTATTCTTAGAAGATACAAAATCTCATAATTTTGATATGGTATCATTAGGATGGGTTATGGGTTCTGGTCTTTCAGATATGAAGCAAATCTGGCATACAGAATCGTTTAATGGAGGTTCTAATTATGTAGGTTTTGGTAATGCTTATACTGATAAATTAATTGAAAGTATTCGTTTTGAATTAGATGAAGAAAAAAGAAACAAAATGTATATGGAAATTCAGGAAATTATTCATGAAGAAGCTCCTTATATTTTTATGTTTACTGGAAGATCAAAAATCGCTATTCATAAAAGATTTGAAAATGCAGAAGGTTATGCGGTAAGACCAGGTTATGAGGCTTCAAGATTTAAGATAAATAAATCTTTTGGCGCAAGTGTTTCAATGCCAAGTGCAGAATAAATTTTCTAAGATAAAAAACAAGTATGTTTAAATATATATTAAAAAGGGTAATGTACTTTATCCCTACACTATTTTTAATTTCATTATTTACTTTTGGTTTAAGTAAAATGGCGCCCGGTGACCCGGTAGAATTGAGAATGGCTGGAGGAATGTCTGGTCAAAAGGGTGGTGGACAAAAGGCAGATAAGTTGGCTGGTGAAAAGCAGTATCTTCAAATGAAAAGGAAGTTGGGTTTAGATATTCCTTCTTTTTATTTCACGGTAACACCACAGTCTACTCCTAAAGATTTATATAAAATAACAAGAAAAAAAGAAAAAGAAAACCTTAGTAGCCTAGTTGATCAATACGGAAACTGGGAGCAAATAGAGGTTTACTATAAAGCTTTAAAAAATATAGAAGCGGAAAGCTTCAATGTAGTTCGTGAAGACGCCTCATATAAAGGCTTGAAAAAATTTACAAATAATTATAATAAACTGATTCATGAAAGTGATGATGTGAAAATTGCTAAACTTTTAAGTAAAATTACGGATGCAATTACTAGTGAAGCAACTGTGAAAATTGATAGTGTTACCTCTAAAACGATGGTTCCATTGACAATTATGCAATCTAAATTGATGGCATTAAAAGATGCTTACCACACTATGAAATCTGAAGCTACACCAATTAAAAATTGGTTACCAAAATTTAATTGGTACGGATTCAATAATCAATATCATGTTTGGTTGTTTGGAAATACTTCTTTTGTTTCAGAAGATGACACCAATGTCCAGTATGGGTTTTTTAGAGGAGACTTTGGAAATTCATATTTAGATGGTCGACCAGTAAAATCTATTATTTGGGAAGCAGTAGGTATCACCATGAAAATGAATATTATTGCCATAATATTAAGTACAATTATTGCCATTCCATTAGGCGTAAAATTAGCTAAAGCTAGAGGTACAAAATTTGATAGAGTAGTATCTATTATTCTATTTATTTTATACTCATTGCCTGGGTTCTGGGTAGCGACTATGTTAATAGTCTATTTAACCACTCCCGAATACGGTATGGATTTTTTCCCTACCTATGGTTTGCATTCCGCAGATATGCCCGCAGATGCCCCTTTCTTAACAAGATTTTTAGATGAAGTACATCATTTAGTATTGCCTATATTTTGTATGCTATATGCTTCTTTTACTTATACCGCAAGACAAATGAGAGGGTCTATGTTGGGGGTTATGAAACAAGACTATATTAGAACAGCGAAAGCAAAAGGTTTATCAGAAAATGTTGTTACTTGGAAACATACATTTAGAAATTCATTAATTCCAATCATTACCATGTTTGCAAGTATATTACCTTCATTAATTGGTGGCTCATTTATAATAGAGATTATTTTCAATATCAATGGAATGGGTAGAGCAGCCTTTACAGCTGTAATGGCAAGGAATTATCCTGTAATGTATACAGTGCTAATGTTTTCTGCTATATTAGTTATGGTAAGTATGTTGTTAGCAGATTTGATGTATGCTGCTGTAGATCCAAGGATTTCATTTACAAATAAGAAAGGATAATGAGTAAAGATAATTTAGTAGAAAATAAAGAACAAAGAGAAGTTGTTTATGATATAGACCAAAGTTATGGGGCTATTGTAAAAAGACAATTTAATAAAAATAGAGCAGCAGTTTGGTCATTGCGTTTTTTAGTAGTTATAATAGTAATTGGCTTATTAGCACCTATATTAGCAAATGACACCCCTTTATATGCGAAATATAAAGGAGAAACATATTTCCCTGCTTTTAGAGAAATAGCAGTAGGTTTTGGTATGGCAAAATGGCAACCAGAAATGAAGAAAATTATAGATTGGAAAACAGCTACCTACGAAAGTGTAGTTTGGGCTCCAGTTCCTTATGCTCAAGATGAATTTGATTTGAGAAATGCGCATTTTAAAGGACCTTTTGATAACCAAAATATTGAGTCAATGAGATGGAAACATTGGCTAGGAACAGATGAAACTGGTCATGATTTACTATCTGGAATGCTTCACGGTACAACTATCGCTGTTAAGGTAGGTGTTGTTTCTATGTCTATTTCATCATTTATAGGGATAATATTTGGAGCTATTGCAGGATTTTATGGTGATGATAGATTGAAATCTTCATGGTTTAAAGTCTTGTTAAATATTTTATTTTTACCTATAGCTTTTTTCTACGCATTGAAACTAGGACTTCTAGGAATTATAGCATTTTTTGTATTAATGATTATTCCCAATTCACTTGGAAGTCTTGTTGAAAAAATGGGTTTATTTAAAACTAAAATTAATATTCCTTTAGATTTATTATTGATGCGTTTTATTGAGGTGTTTAGTTCAATACCTAAAATGTTATTAATATTGACAATTGTGGCTATTTCAAAACCATCTATCATGCTTTTAATGGTAGTCATCGGATTAACAAGTTGGACAGGAATAGCAAGGTTTACAAGAGCTGAGTTTTTAAGAGTAAGAAACTTAGAATATATGGAAGCCGCTCAATCGTTAGGATTTGGAGAATTAAGATCTATTTTTATTCATGCTTTACCTAATGCGTTAGCACCTGTTTTAGTTGCTATTGCGTTTGGTGTAGCCGGAGCTATTCTTACAGAGTCAAGTTTATCTTTCTTAGGAATTGGTGTAGAACCAGGTATTATGACTTGGGGGAAACTATTAACTTCTGCTAGATCAAATTTTGCCGCTTGGTGGTTAGCAATTATCCCAGGTTTTGCAATATTTGTAACCGTTACTATTTACAATCTAATTGGGGAAGGTCTTACAGATGCTCTTGATCCTAAGATGAAGCAGTAATACTTCAAGCTTTTGTTCGTTTAAATATTATGAAGAAATTAAACTTTACCATATTATTATGTCTTCTTTTTTCTTTTTTCTATGCGCAAGAATATGATTTTTCTAAAGAAACAAAGCTTAACAGTAAAGTTCCTAGGTTTAAAATATTAGGTAGAAATGTTAATTATATAGTTGCTCAGCGATGGGGAGCTAAGGCAAACTATCTCGATTTATATAATGCTAAACTTAAAAAAGTTTCTTCAAAAGAAATTGTTTTAGCAAAAGATGAAAATCTAAAAAAAATCTGGATTCAAGCTAAACAAGGCTGGCTAATTTATACCAAAGCCAATAAGGAATATACTTTAATACAAGCTAGAAAACTAGATGCTAAGTTCAATATTAAATCAAAACCTTTAATCTTAGATTCTTTGGTAGAAAGAAAAGATTTAGTTCAAGAAAATTTAAGAGCTAAATATTCCTTTAATGAAAAATTTGTTGCTAGTTATTTACCTGTTTTTTCTGCGGGGAAAATGAATAAATTTTCAATAAGTATATATAATACAGCACTTGAAAAAGTTCAAAAAGTAGATTTGCAAAATAAATTTATAAAAGAAGGGAAATACATAAGGTTATTAGTCTTAAATGATGGAGGATTTGTTTTAGTTTTTAAAGACCAAGAATCTACCAATAATTTTAGAGTTTACTATAAAGCAGTAAATGCAGATTTAAAAATAATTCCTTTAAAAATTGAAAATGAAATTTTTAAGAAATTGAAAATTGAAGTAGACAATAAGACCAAAGAACTAATTTTTGCAGGATTTAATTTATTTAGAGAAGGGAAAAAAACAAATGCTGCAAACGCATTTTTTAGTTTTAAGTTGAATTTAGAAACAGGTGTAAAGTCTAATAAAGTAACAGAAATTTTCACTAAAGCGTTTTATCAATTACTTACCGGCAAGGAAAGTAAAAAAGATAATATTAGCTTACAAACGTTCTATTTCAAAAGTATTATTCCAAAACAAGATGGAGGCTATTTAGTATTTGCGGAGTCTTTTTATGAAAACGTAGAAACAAAAAGTATTCCTTATCGATCAGGTAGTGTAAATTCTGGGCCGAGTGTTTTTAGTGAAAACACTTATAAAACAAAATATTTTAATTATAATGATGTAATAGTTTATACAATTTCTAACAACATGGCTTTAGAAAGTGTAAATATTATTAATAAAAGACAGCAATCTTTAGATGATAAAGGAGGCTATAGTTCGTTTTTTATAGTTAATCAACAAGATAAATTAAATGTCTTGTTTTTAGATGAAATCAATACAAACGCTACTTTAAAGAATTATGAAATCAATGCACATTCAACTATTTATCGAGACTATATTTTAAATAGTGCTCAAAACAATGTAATGCCAGTTGTAAAAATGAGTGTGCAAACTGGACCGAATGAAATATTAATTCCTTCATTTTTAAATAATTCTTTTTCTATTATCAAAGTAATTTTCAACTAAAAGTATTCTATGCTTAAATTATTTAAATCTCATTTAGCGTTTATTCCGGTTCTTATTATCATTATTTTTATGATGGCTTTAAGAATAGACGTATTATTTGGCGCGTATGTACCAAACTTATGGCAAGAGGAGCTAGCACCATTCAGTTTGTTCTTAAAAAACACACTAGGGTTAAAATTATTGACAAATCGGTTTTTTAATCTTTTACTAACTGCTATAATCGTTTTTTTTCAAGCGGGTATTATTATGTCAATATTTGAACTATATAAAAATACGGAATTAAAATCATTCTTACCTGCATGGCTTTTTGTTCTCATTATGCATTTGCATCCAGACTTATTATACTTAAGCCCTCAACTCATTTCAGCAACATTTATTCTTCTAGCGTTTAGAAAACTAATAGTCTTTGTAGAGAGTAATAATAAAAAAAAATCCATTTTTGACATTGCACTATTTATAGGTGTAGCAAGTATGTTTTGGCTACCTAGTTTCATTTTTTTACTAGTTGTTTTTTACTTTTTATACAACAAATCAAAATTAAATTTAAGAGCATTTTTAGCTGTTTTTTTTACGGTACTAATTCCTTTGTTTTATGTGGTAGCTTTTTATATTTTATCAGACCAATGGCAACTAGCTGACACTATTTTTAATAGTTTTAAACTCAATAACTTTCATTTTAATTTCTATTCATTAAGTAAGATTCCGTCCAGTATTTTATTGCTTTTATTATCATTGTCCTCCATTTATTTTGTTTCCAATTTTGTTTCTAAACAATTGATGGAAATCAAAGTTTTTTTTGGCGGAATTGGTATATTTATTTTTAATGTTTTTTTAGTGTATTTATTTCAAAACGAGAACCATATTTCCTTAGTCATTTTTTTGTTTTTCCCAATAGCTATATTCCTGAGTATTTTATTTAACAGAATTAAACGAAATATAGTTGCAGAATTTATACACCTTGTCTTACTTTTGACAATTATCATTAATTTTATGAACTTTACTTAATCAATCTAATTATAAATTGTAAGTAAATTTTAAATTTGTCGTCTTTAGTAAACTAAACAGAAAAAAATGAAAAAAATTCAAGTATTCGTATTATTACTTTCATTTATTAGCATATCATTTGCGCAAGTATTAGATCCAGTAAAATGGACTTTAGAAGCTTCTGAAATTGAAGGAAATAAAGTACTATTAACTTATTCTGCCACTTTAGAGAAAAATTGGAGTATTTATTCTCAAGATTTAGAAAACATGGACGGTCCAGTACCAACAAGTTTTACTTTTGATGAAAATGAAAATGTAACAATAATAGCAGGTTCTTTAATAGAAACTAGTGAGCATATTTATGAAGGCTATGATAAGATGTTTGAAATGAACATCAAGAAATTTAAAGAATCAGTAAGCTTTACTAAAGAAATAGAAATCACTACAAAAGAAAGTGTTTTAAAAGGCTACTTAGAATTCATGTCATGTGATGATGAAAAATGTTTACCACCTGCTTATGTAGATTATGAAATAGATTTAGCAACATTAAAAACTAAAATTGGAGATGAGTTATCTGTCAACAATTCAAATGAGACAGAAGAAGTAATAAACGATTTAACTAAAAACTTATTATTAAAAGATGTTGATTTAGAAAATCCTATTTCACAATGTGGAGAAGTAAGAGCAACAGTAACACAAGAAAAAAAATCTTTTTGGATAGTTTTCTTAATGGGATTAGGAGGCGGATTGATAGCTTTAATGACACCATGTGTTTTTCCTATGATACCTTTGACAGTTTCTTTTTTTACAAAAGGAAGTCAAGGAAAGAAAGGATTAGTTAACGCATTTTTATATGGTTTCTTTATTATTTTAGTCTATGTATTATTAAGTGTTCCCTTCCATATTTTAGATGGTTTAGACCCTAATATTTTGAATAATATTTCTACAAATGTCTGGTTAAATCTTTTATTTTTTGCCATCTTTATTTTCTTTGCTTTTTCATTTTTCGGTTTCTACGAAATTGAATTGCCGAGTTCTTTTGCCGATAAATCTAGTAAAGCAGAAGGTACTGGTGGAATTTTAGGAATTTTCTTTATGGCTGTAACTTTAGCGATAGTTTCTTTTTCTTGCACAGGACCAATATTAGGTATGCTAATCGGATCGTTAGCTTCTAGTGGCGGGGCAGGTGCTTGGCAATTAACAGCAGGCATGGCAGGTTTTGGTGTGGCATTTGCTTTACCTTTTACCGTTTTTGCTGCTTTCCCAAAATTCTTAAATGCACTACCAAGTTCCGGTGGTTGGATGAATACCGTAAAAGTAGTTTTAGGATTTATAGAAATAGCATTAGCATTGAAATTCTTATCAAATGCAGATCTTGTTAAAAACTGGGGATTTTTAAGATATGAAGTATTTATAGGTCTTTGGATAATTATCTTTGCAGGCTTAGCTTTATATTTCTTTGGAAAAATTAAGTTTCCCCACGATAGTCCAATTAAAAAATTATCGAAAGCTAGAATCATTTTAGGGACAATTACAGCAGCTTTTGTAGTTTATTTATTTACGGCATTCATGTATAATGAAGATTCTAAAACTTTCCAATCTTTAAGTTTATTGAGTGGTTTAGCGCCACCTGCAGGTTATAGTTTTATTCATGAGAATCATTGTCCGCAGAATTTTGCTTGTTTTCATGATTATGATAAAGCTTTAGAGTATGCTATAAAAGTGGATAAACCATTATTATTAGATTTTACAGGACACGCTTGTGTAAACTGTAGAAAAGTAGAAGAAACTATTTGGAATCAAGCCCAAATTTATAAATTAATAGATGAAAATTATGTATTGGTTTCTTTGTATGTAGATGAGGCTGTTGATTTACCTAAAGAAGATCAAATAACAGTTTTCTATAACGGAAAAGACAGAAAATTAAGAACAGTAGGGAATAAATGGGCGTTTATGGAATACGCTAATTTTAATCAAGCATCTCAACCTTATTATGTATTACTATCTAACGATGGTAAACTATTAAACAATCCAATTGGCTACTCTTCAAAAAGTGATTATGTAGATCAATATGAAGAATTCTTAAAATGTGGAATGAAAGCAAATGAGTCTTTAAAATAAGATTTCTAATTTTTATTTTATTATTAGGTGTTAAACTCTACTTTTAAAATTAGTGCAAAGCGTAAGAAATCTATTTCCCCAAATAAGCAATACACTTCACTTCAATAGCAATAGGCGTAGGTAATGATTTTATTTCACAAGTCGTTCTGCAAGGCTGATTTTCTTTAAAGTATTCAGCATAAATTCTGTTGTAAGTGTGAAAATCTCTTTTCATGTCTGTTAAAAAAACAGTTACATCTACCAAGTCTTCCCATTTTGCATCACTAGCTTCTAAAACAGCTTTTACATTCTGAAAAACCGAATGACATTGTGCCTCAAAATTAAATGCTTTAAAATTTCCATTTTTATCTAGTTCAAGACCCGGTACAGAAGAATGATCACCGTCAGTAGTTCTTGGTCCTATTCCAGATAAGAATAATAAATCCCCTGCTTTACGAGCGTGTGGATATGCGCCAACTGGTTTCGGTGCATTAGTAGCATTGATTTTATTTGACATAGTTGAATATTTATGTAGCAAAGTTAAATAAAAAGAATTATTAAACTTAATTTTGCTGAGACTTAACCAAATTTAATACCCAGGTGGTGAAATTGGTAGACACGCAGCCTTGAGGGGGCTGTGCCAGCAATGGCGTGCAAGTTCGAATCTTGTTCTGGGTACAAAAAAAGGCTTAAGAAAATATTTCTTAAGCCTTTTTTTAATTTTGGTTTGTAGTTTATGTTTTAAGCTTTTGGTTTTGCAAGCAATTCTTTATTTATTGTATCTACTAAAACATTTTTTGCTAATGCCCCTGTTTGCATTATTGGTTTTTTATCCATAGGAATAAATAGCATAGAAGGAATACTTCTAATACTAAACATAGCAGATAATTCTTGTTCTACTTCTGTATCTACTGTATAAATAATTATCTCGTCTGCAAACTCATTACTTAGTTCTTCTAAAACCGGTGCTAGTGCTTTACACGGGCCACACCAATCGGCATAAAAATCTATAATGGCAGGTTTGTCACCTATAAATTTCCAATCTTGATTTTCTGCTGTATAGTCAAATACTTTTTCTATAAATTTTTCAGCTGTTAATATTACTGTTGGCATAATCTTTTGTTTTTTTGTTATTGATACGGCAAAGATAGCACCTACAATTTTATTGATTTTGTGATTTTGCTTGCTTTAACATTTTTTGATCATGTTATAGATTATCACTCAGTATTCAAAATGGTATTACCTTTACAAAATGGCAATTAAAGTACTTTTGATAACACCGCCTTTTACGCAACTAAACACGCCATATCCGGCTACTTGTTATCTAAAAGGTTTTTTAGATTCAAAAAATATAGATACCAAACAATTTGATTTGAGTATAGAGCTTTTTAATGCTGTTTTTACTAAATCTTTTATTACTAAAGTTTTTCAGGAAGCGGAAGATCAGCAATCTTATAATTGTAAAGCCGTTTGGGATCAAAGAGAAGACTATATCAATAAAGTCGAAAAAGTAATTGCTTATTTAAGAAACCATCAAGTTACAGGAGCTTATCAGATGTTGCATAAAGGATTTTTACCGATAGCACATAGATCTGAAAATATAGACGATGAACTAGATTGGGCATTTGGAAATCTAGGTGTTTTAGATAAAGCAAAACATTTTGCTACATTATTTATAGAAGAGCTAGGCGACTTTATTCAAACAAATGTAGATGAGTTTTTCTCGTTTACTAGGTATGCAGAAAAAATTGCCAGTTCAGCAAGTAGTTTTAATGAAATAGATAAATTTCTTTCTTATAGTCCAACAATTATTGAAGAGAAACTATTGGAAATATTTAACACTAAACTAAAAGAAAATGATGCTGACCTAGTTTGCTTTACTGTTCCTTTTCCTGGAAATTTGTTTGCAGGTTTGCGTTGTGCTCAGTTTATAAAAAATAAATTTCCTAAAATAAAAGTCGCTTTTGGTGGGGGCTATTGCAACACAGAATTAAGATCACTATCTGATGGTAGCGTATTTAAATATGTAGATTTCATAACACTAGACGATGGGGAAGTGCCATTACTAAAAGTAATTTCTTTTTTGGATGGAAAAATAGAAAAATCGGAACTAGAAAGAACTTTTTTATTAGAAAATAATAAAGTAAAATATATCAACAAAGAACCAAATACTATTTTTCATCATAAAGACTTACCTGCTCCAAGTTATAAAGGATTATTGCATACCGAATATTTATCTTTTTTAGATGTTATGAATCCCATGCATCGTTTATGGAGTGATGGAAGATGGAATAAATTAACGATTTCTCATGGTTGCTATTGGCAAAAATGTACCTTTTGTGATGTAAATTTAGATTATATAAAAATTTACCAAAATACTACTGCTAAAGATTTAGTAGATAAAATAGAATCTATTATAGCAGAAACCGGTACAACAGGTTTTCATTTTGTCGATGAAGCAGCACCTCCAAAAGTATTAAAAGCTTTATCGCTAGAGCTAATCAGTCGTAAAGTATACATCACTTGGTGGACAAATATTCGTTTCGAAAAAACTTTCAACAAGGAACTCTGTGAATTACTAGCTAAATCGGGATGTATTGCCGTTACAGGAGGTTTAGAAGTTGCTTCAGACCGATTACTTAGACTTATGAAAAAAGGCGTAGATATTGCTCAAGTAGCAAGAGTTACTAATGATTTTACAGAACAAAATATAATGGTTCATGCTTATTTAATGTATGGTTTTCCAACTGAAACAGCGCAAGAAACAATAGATTCATTAGAAATTGTAAGACAATTGTTTCTAAATGGTTGTATTCAGTCAGCTTTTTGGCATCAGTTTACAACAACGGTTCATAGTCCAATAGGTAAAAACCCATCAGACTATAGTATAGAAATATTAGGGCCAAAATTTGAAGGTTTTGCGCAAAATGATTTAATACATAAAGACCCTACCGGAGCCGATCACCATTTATATAAAGACGGTTTAAATTTGGCGTTAAATAATTATTTGAATGGAATTGGTTTAGATATGGCATTGCAAGAATGGTTTGATTTTGAAATCTCGCCTACAACTATATCGGAAAATGTAGTAGAAAGTAGTTTAAAGTAAAGCTATCTTTTAATTATTAATTACTTTTTATTAAACCTTTTCTCTATTTTACAGTCTTAACCGTAACAATGCCGCATAAAGAATCTGAAATACTTAATTTATTAAGTAAGCCATCTACAAAAGAGAAGGGGTTTAATCTGTTGATGAAAACTTTTCAGAAACAAATGTATTGGCAAATAAAAGAATTAACCCAAAATCATGAAGATACTAATGATGTGTTACAAAATGTAATGGTAAAAGTGTCGAAATATATAGATGGGTTTAAAGGAGAATCTAAATTGGCTACCTGGTTATTTAGAATAGCAAGAAATGAAAGTATTACCTTCTTGAAAAAAAAAAATAAGAGAAATATAGCGAATTTAAAGGAGGAAACGAAAGATTTTGTTTTTGAATCTTTAGTTGCTGATACGCCAATAGATACAGAAACCGTGTATAATAAATTATTAAAAGCAGTTGCTGGTTTACCCAAACAACAAAAATTAGTATTTGAATTACGTTACTTTAAAGGATTAAAGTATAAAGATATGGCTATCAAATTGAACTTAACAGAAGGTTCGTTAAAGGCTAGTTATCACCATGCAGTAAAAAAAATAGAATCAATTTTAAAACAAGATTAAACTTTTTGTAAAAATTGTAGTCTAAAAATTGTAGTCCATGAAAATAAATAAAGCACATCTAAAAGAAGAACTTCAAGAATTGAAAGCCGAAAAACTTTTAAGTCAGCTTGAAGAAAATCAAGATATACCAGTAGCTTATTTTGAGAATCTTTCAAGTGATTTTTTAGTAAAAATAAAGCAAGAAGAAGTAGCTGGTTTAACTAGAAAAGGAAGGATAAGAAAACTTTTCTTATCAGTGTCTATTGCCGCAGCTTTACTTATTTTCTTAGCTATTCCTTTATTGCCAAAGAATACACAAACCATAGATTGGGCACAGGTTTCTAGCAGTGATTTAGTAGATTATTTAGAACAAAATATAGATGAATTTTCAGATGAAGAAATCGCTAGTGTTTCAGTATTGTCAGACAATTCAATTTTTAGGAATACAGCGTATTCTGATGAAGTATTGGAAGAATATTTATCGGGAATGAATTTGGAAGAAACATTATTTTAAATTGAAAATATAGAGATTGTGAAAAATTATAAAAAAAACATTGTGTTAGTCTTAATGCTATTAGGTGTAGTTTTTACTAACGCGCAGGAGGAAAGTAAAAGAGAAAAAATGGATGCCTTAAAAGTCGCATTTATAACAGCGAAATTAGATTTATCCTCTACAGAAGCGAAAGCCTTTTGGCCGGTATATAATGAATTTCACAAAAAAAGAAAAGCTATTTCAAAAGGAATGGGTAAGCCAGACGGACCTCCACCACATGGAGATCATAAAGGACCTAAAAAGCCAAACTTTGATGAATTGACAGATACTCAAATCTCAGATTTTATAGATAAAAGACTTGAGGAAGAACAAACAATGTTAAACCTGAAAGTGGAATATTTAACTAAATATAGAGCGGTTTTACCAATTAGAAAAGTTGGAAAATTATTGCATGCAGAAAAAGACTTCCGCAAAGAAGTTCTTAAAAAAATGAAAGAAAATCATAGGTAGATAATTTCAAAATGAATAAAAAAGAGGACTAACAGTCCTCTTTTTTATTTGTAATTGTAAGTTTTAATTAAAGATTAAAAGCTTTTTTAACTGTATTTACATAGTCTAATCTTTCCCAAGGAAAAGTAACTACTTTACAGTGAACTTCTTTTCCGTTAGTATCTGCAAAAGTAATCGTCTTTTCTTCTGAAGGTCTACCAAAATGACCATAAGCAGCTGTTTCAGAATAAATAGGTGTTCTTAAATTAAATCTTTGTTCAATAAAGTAAGGACGCATATCAAATACTTCTTCTACGATTTTACTAATTTCACCATCCGTCATTTTTATTGAAGATGTTCCGTAAGTTTCAACATTAATACTGGTAGGTTTTGCGACCCCAATAGCATAAGAAACTTGTACTAGTACTTCTTTACAAAGTCCTGCGGCTACTAAATTTTTAGCAATATGTCTAGTTGCATAAGCTCCTGATCTATCAACCTTTGAAGGATCTTTTCCAGAGAAAGCGCCACCACCATGAGCACCTTTACCACCGTAAGTATCTACAATAATTTTTCTACCAGTTAACCCAGTATCTCCGTGAGGGCCTCCAATTACGAAAGTACCTGTAGGATTAATATGGTAAGTAATGTTATCGTTAAATAATACTTGAATTTTTGCAGCTAATTTAGCAATAACTCTTGGCATTAATTTAGAAACAATATCAGTTTTTATACTAGCTAACATTTTATCATCATCATCAGTTTTAGTACCACCTTTTACAAAATCATCATGTTGTGTAGAAACTACAATCGTATCAATTCTAATAGGAACATTATCGTCAGAATATTCAATAGTTACTTGAGACTTAGCATCTGGACGTAAATAAGTCATATCCGTCATTTCTCTACGCATAGCAGCCAACTCAATCAAAATCATGTGAGACAATTCTAAAGCTAAAGGCATATAGTTCTCTGTTTCATCTGTAGCATAACCAAACATCATTCCTTGGTCACCAGCGCCTTGGTTTTCTTTATCAGCTCTTTCAACACCTTGGTTAATATCTGGAGATTGCTCATGAATAGCAGACATTACACCACAAGAGTTTCCGTCAAACATATATTCACCTTTTGTATAACCAATTTTATTAATTACATTCCTAGCTATGTTTTGAACATCTAAATATGCCGTAGATTTTACTTCGCCAGCCAAAACAACTAAACCTGTTGTACAAAGCGTTTCACAAGCAACTTTAGACTGAGGGTCGAAAGCTAAAAAATTATCTATTAATGCATCAGATATTTGATCTGAAACTTTATCTGGGTGTCCTTCAGAAACTGATTCTGAAGTAAATAAGTATGCCATTTCGTTTAAATTTTAATTATTGGATAGCAAATGTAAGGTTTTAGATAAATTAATTACCTAAAATGGAATAATTTATATTCTGTTTACAAATGGTTTATTTTATTCTACATTGAAATATTTTGTCTTCTTGGATATAGCCTTCCAATAAATCCCCAATTTGAATAGGACCTACACCAGCAGGAGTACCAGTATAGATGTAATCTCCTTGATGTATTAGGAAGTATTTAGAAATATGCGTAATTATTTTTTCAATATTAAAAAGCATGTCTTTCGTATTTCCCATTTGAACCTCCATCCCATTTTTTATTAAATGAAAAGGAATATTATTTACATCTTCAAATTGCTCTTTTGGAATAAAATTACCGATAACGGCAGAACCATTAAACCCTTTAGCTATTTCCCAAGGATGACCTTTTTCTTTTAGTTTAGTTTGTAAATCCCTAGCAGTATAATCTATTCCTAAACTAATTTCTTTAATGTAGTTTTTTGCAAATTGAGGCTGTATATTTTTTCCATTCTTCCCTATTTTAACAACTATTTCACATTCGTAATGAATGTCATTAGAAAAATCAGGATAATAAAAAGGCTTATTATTAATGAGTAAAGCCGTTGGTGGTTTCATGAAAATCAAGGGTTCACTGGGTACAGCATTTCCCAACTCTTTAGCATGATCTACATAATTTCTTCCAATACAAAATATTTTCATTTTGCGAAATTATTGTTTATTGAATAACATTTAAGGAATTATAGAGATTATTTTCCTAAACGAACAAGTACTTCAAGGAAATCTGAGAGCTTTTACTTTTTCCAAACAGTCTTATCTTCAATAGAAATAAATCGCTTAGACTTAGGTTTTAATTCAGAAATGCCAACATACAAAAACCCCATTATTCTATCTTTTACCCCAAACCCTAAATATTCTTTCATGTTTGGGTGGTAAGTTAAGCCACCAGTGCTCCAAATATTTGCAATGCCTTTTTCCGTAGCAACCAACATCATATTTTGTACAGCACAAGCAACTGCTGCAATTTCTTCTATTTCTTTAACTCTTTCTGCTTCATCTCTTTGCATTATAATAGCAATTACATGACTTGACATATCTGCAATTTTCATTAATTTGTCATATTTTTTTTGTTCAAAATAATCAGATTTTACCATCTTGTACATTTCTGCATGGTCTTTTCCAAATTGAGTTTTAGCATTTTCTGTGAATACTATAAATCGCCAAGGTTCTGTCAATTTATGTGTTGGTGCCCAATTGGCGGACGCTAGCATTTCTTTTATGTCTTGGTCTTTAACTTTTTCTCCTGTAAAATGAAGTGGTTTTATGGTCCTTCTATTTTTAATGTTTTCTTGAATTGTCATTTATCTTTTTTAAAGCCTAGTCTTAAAATACTCTTTAAGGTATTAACCTAAATATAATACTTATATATTTGAGTTCCCAAAAGTATAAACTTATGAAATAAATTAGTGTAATTTTTATTACGGCAACAAATTTACTCAACAAAATCTACTTGAGGATTTAGTTCACCACAGCCTACATGGTGGCATTAGGAAAATTTAAGACAGGATATTCTACAAAAGTAGAAGCATTAAGAAATAACGAATTAATAATGATAAGCATTACTTTTTAAAATGGCATTAATTTTAAACATAGAGACTTCTACAAAATCTACTTCAGTAGCTTTAGCAAAGAATGGGAAATTATTAGCGCTCAGGGAAGAGCATGAAGTAGTTTCGCATGCGACTAAATTAAGCCCCTTTATAGAGGAAGCGTTAAAAGATGTTAACTTAAATCTGTCAGATTTAGACGCAATAGCTATAAGTAATGGACCGGGTTCTTATACAGGATTAAGAATCGGATTATCAACAGCCAAAGGCTTGTGTTATGCTCTAGATATACCCCTAATTACCTTGTCTGGCTTAGAATCTATGGCTCAATTTTTGAAAACTAAATATACCAAAAAATTTAAATTGTATGTTTCTATCATGAACTCTAGAAAAAATGAACTATATTTGTCTTCAATGGATAGTTCATTGAGGATCGTTCATAAGCCTTCGGCAATAAAAATTGATGATTACTTTTTACAAGAGTACGTAAATGAGGACATTATAATAGCTGGTTCAGGATGGGAAAAACTGGATGGCAACATAGAACATACTAAAATGACTTTTATTGAAGGTGTTAATTTTTCTGCAAAGAATATGATAGATCCAACTTTTAATCTTTTTAAACAATCGTTATTCGCTGATTTAGCATATTCGGAACCAAATTATTTAAAACCTTTTATTGGTACTTAACAAAACAAAACAAAACAAAACAAAACAAAACAAGATGGGATTTAGCGTAAAAAAAATGAAAGACCTGCAAGTAGGCAAGGATAAAAGTACTGTTGTAAAAGCAGCAACTTTATATACTGCTGTAATGACTCTAAGGGCAATCAATAACCCTTTGAGAAAAAGAATTATTGATTTAGTAAATGCAAATACGGACATTACGGTTACAAAAATTTACAAAAAATTAAAAATTGAGCAATCTGTAGCTTCTCAACACTTAGCTATATTAAGAAATTCTGGATTTTTAACTGCAACTAGAAATGGTAAATTTATTTATTACAACGCAAATGTTGAAAGATTTGAAGAAATTTCAAAGATTATTGAGCAAATGTAAATTTGACTAAAAAAATTTAAACCCAATCAATTAGATTGGGTTTTTTTTGAATAAGTTTTAGAATATTAATTATTGAAAGGTCATTTATAATTAAAAATGAATTAATAAATAGTTAATACGAGTTAAATGTTAATAAGCAATAAGTTAGTTTGTTAATTAATTATTATTTTTAGGGTTAAATAATTAGGTATGTTCAAAAAAGATTTTGACGATAAAATAAAAGAGTTAATAAATAAGTATGAATTAGCTCAAAAAAAGGGGATGTTACCTTTTTTTGAAGAACAAGATTTAGAGCAAATTTTCCTATACTATTTCAATATTTTTGAATTCGAAAAAGCTATTCAAGTAGCAGATGTAGGCATAAGCACTTTCAAATATTCTTTCATCTTTTACAATCACAAGGCCGAGACTTTAAAGGAATTATCTGATTATCATCAAGCTTTAGAAGTTTTAGAATTGGCAGAAATCTTTTCTCCAAATGAAATGTCAATTTTGTTAAATAAAATTGATGTTTACTCGCTTTTAGAATGTTATGAAGAAGCAATACTACTGTTAAATGAAGCAATAGATCGTAGTACAGGGAAAGAAAAAGCAGAACTTTATTTAGAATTAGCAGACGTTTATGAAGATGCTGAAAATTATTCAGCTGTAATTTCTTCTTTAAAAAGCTGCCTAGAAATAGACAATGAAAATGAAGAAGCTTTAAATAGAATTTGGTTCTCAGTAGAACTTACAGAGAGCTATGAAGAAAGTATAGATTTTCATCAAAAATTAATTGATTCAAATCCATATAATGATTTAGCATGGAATAATTTAGGGCATGCTTATAAAGGCTTAAAATTACATGAAAAAGCTATTGAGGCTTTTGAATATGTAATGGCAATAGACGAAACCTACGAACCTGCTTATATTGATTGTGCAGATATATATTTTCATCAAAAAGAGTACAAAAAAGCGATAGAGTTGTATGCGGAAGTACTAGATATAACAAGTTTTCAAAAAGACATCTATTACAGTATTGGTAAATGTTATGATGCTTTAGAAAACTATTATCTATCAAGAGACTTCTATAGAGAAGCTTTAAGTTTAGATCCATATTTTGCCAATGCATATTTTAAAATTGGTAGAACGTACTTATTAACGGACTCTCCAAAAAGTGCATTGACTGCTCTTAAAAAAGCCTATAAATTAGATGATAAAAACTTTGATTTTCAAACAGCATTGGCTGAGGCGTATCTCTTATTAGGCCAGCATGATAAAGCTTTGAAAATCTATGATGGAATAATTAAAGAGAATGAATCAAATAAGCAAATTCATTTAAACTTATTGACAATCCTCTATGAGTCTGGAAATATTAATGAGGCAATAGATCATATAAATAGTATTGAAGATAAATTTGATGATATTTCAGACTTACTGTATATAAAAGTTGCTTTCTTATATGAACTAGATAAACGAGAAGAAGCTATTGTAAAATTATATGAGGCATTAGCTTATGATTCAGAAAAAAGTCAACTCCTGATGGATTTATTACCAATTCTTATAGAGGATCAAGAGTTTATGCAAATAATTAAAGCGTATTCAAATTAGGAGAGAATTAGTCTTCTTCTTCACTAAAATCTTCATAATCCATATTCTCTATATAGCTTGCTTTGTAAGGATATCTTTCAAGATATAAAACTTTCACTTGTTCAAAAATTAGTTTTCTAAATTCCTTCAAGTTTTCTTTTTTGAAAGCAGAAATAAAAATAGCATTATCATTAGATTTTGCCATCCAAGTTTTCTTTAGCTCTTCTAATAACTCTTTTTTAATTTCCTCTTTTAGTTTATCATCAAATGTATTTTTTCTATATAAATCCATTTTATTGAAAACCATAAAAGTAAGCTTGTCTTCAGCACCCAATTCTTTCAAAGTATTGCTTACTACATTTATTTGATCTTCAAACTGTGGATGAGAAATATCTACAACATGAAGTAATATATCGCTTTCTAAAACCTCATCTAAAGTAGATTTAAAACTTTCTATTAAGTGATGTGGTAATTTTCTAATAAATCCAACTGTATCTGACAATAAAAATGGAACATGATTGATAACTACTTTTCTTACCGTAGTATCAAGAGTCGCAAATAATTTATTTTCTGCAAACATGCTAGATTTACTTATAATCTGCATAATAGTAGACTTTCCTACATTGGTATAACCAACTAAAGAGACTCTAATCATTCCGTCTCTTGTTTTTCTACGAATTTTGTTTTGCGTATCTATTTTGGCTAGTTTTTTTTTCAATTTAGAAATATTATCTCTAGCTACTCTTCTATCAGTTTCGGCTTCCGTTTCACCAGCACCTTTCATTCCTACACCACCTTTTACTCTGTCTAAGTGGGTCCACAAACCTTTCAGTCTAGGCAGCATATATTGCAAATTGGCAAGCTCTACTTGAGTTTTTGCTTGAACAGTTTGTGCTCTTTGGGCAAAAATGTTTAGAATAAGCATGGCTCTATCTAAAACTTTACATTCTAAAACCGCTTCTATGTTTCTAAGCTGAGAAGGAGAAATCTCATCATCAAAAATAACAACATCAATATTGTAGGAATCTACAAAAGTTTTTATTTCTTCTAATTTTCCTTTCCCTACATACGTTTTTCTATCGGGACTTCTTAGTCTTTGATAGAAAATTTCTTCAGAGTAAGCCCCGCCAGTTTCTGCAAGAAATTTTAACTCCTTTAAGTTCTCAAAAAGTTGCTCTTCAGATTGATCTTGCGTAATTAAACCAACTAATACAGCTTTTTCAATAATTTTCCTATCAACGTTTTTCATTTTTTCTACCATAGTATATTGCGAAATTATACTTTATCTAAGTTATTCTAAAGTTTTAAAGAATTTTTTAATTTTTTTTCACTAAAAAACTATACTTTTGTATAAATTAAACTATAAATATGCAAGCAAGTACACCAATTTCAGCAATAATGACAAAAAAAGTTATCGTAGCAGACTTACAAACTAAGTTTTCTGATATTATGACATTATTTTTAGATTACAGAATATATCATTTACCTGTTGTAGAAAATGAAGTATTAATCGGTATTGTAAGTTTAACAGATGCTTTAAGATTCTTTAGAAAAGAAGCAAACAATATTACGAAAGATGAGCATTTAAATGAGATTTTTGATATCAATGTTATGATGACAACTAATCCTAGTACTTTAGGTCCTGATAACACAGTAAAAGATGCATCTGAAGTTTTATGTAAAGCTAAATTTAGATCTTTACCAATTGTAAATGCGGCAAATGGAATAGTTGGTATTGTTTCAAATAAAGATTTAGTAAAAGTATTGAACAAAGTGATTTAATATTTTACTTGAAATTAATATGGACCCTTTGTTACTTTTAGCAAAGGGTTTTTTATTTTTAGTATAAAAAATAGAGAATAAACGTAATTTTACACCCATAAAATTGTAACAATGAGAGACCAACAAATATTTGATTTAATAGACAAAGAATTAGTAAGACAAAGAGAAGGAATAGAATTAATTGCTTCAGAAAATTTTACAAGCCAAGCCGTAATGGATGCTATGGGAACTTGTTTAACAAATAAATATGCAGAAGGTCTTCCACATAAGAGATATTATGGGGGATGTCAAGTAGTAGATCAAATAGAAGATATTGCTATTGATAGACTAAAGAACTTATTTAATGCCGAATGGTGTAACGTGCAGCCACATTCTGGTGCGCAAGCTAATGGAGCAGTTATGTTAGCAGTATTAGAAGCAGGCGATAAGATTTTAGGTTTTGATTTGTCACATGGAGGCCATTTAACACATGGTTCCCCAGTAAATTTTTCTGGAAAAACCTATAAAACGTCTTTTTATGGGGTAGATGAAGAAACGGGTTTAATTGATATGGACAAAGTTGAAGCGACTGCTTTAAGAGAAAAACCGCAATTAATCATTGCTGGAGCTTCTTCTTATGCTAGATCTTGGGATTATAAAAGGTTTAGAGAAATTGCAGACAAAGTAGGTGCTTTGTTATTGGCAGACATGGCACATGTAGCTGGTTTAGTTGCTGCAGGTCTTCACGAAAACCCCTTAGAGCATTGCCATATTGTTACTTCTACTACTCACAAAACATTAAGAGGCCCTAGAGGTGGAATCATTTTAATGGGAAAAGATTTCGATAATCCTTGGGGAAAGAAAACAATGAAAGGCGTAGTAAGAAAAATGTCTTCTATTTTAGATTCAGGTGTTTTTCCTGGTACGCAAGGTGGGCCATTAGAACATGTTATTGCCGCTAAAGCAATTTCTTTTGGCGAAGCATTAAAACCTGAATACAAAACATACCAAAAACAAGTAATTTTAAATGCACAAGCCATGGCCGAAGCATTTGTAGCTAAAGGATATAATTTAATTTCTGGTGGAACCGATAATCATTTAATGCTTATAGATCTTAGAAATAAAAATATTTCTGGAAAGAAAGCGGAAAACACTTTAGTAAAAGCTGATATTACGGTCAATAAAAATATGGTTCCTTTTGATGACAAATCGCCATTTGTAACTTCTGGAATAAGAATAGGTACGCCCGCAATTACAACAAGAGGCATGAAAGCCGATGATATGCCAAGGATTGTAGATTGGATAGATTCATTGTTAATGAATCCTGAAGATGAGCAGGTAATCAGTAAAGTAAAAGCAGAAGTAAATGCTTTTATGGAAGGCTTTGAGTTGTATTAAATTACAAATTAAAAAGAGCAGTTGCATTCGCAGTCGTAATTTCAGCAATTTCTTCTAAGCTTACTTCTTTAATCTCTGCCAATTTTTCGGCAATTTTTAAAATATAAGAACTTTCATTTCTTTTTCCTCTATAAGGTGCAGGAGCCAGGAATGGAGCATCCGTTTCTAAAACTAAATGCTTTAAGTCTATATCTTTTATAACTTTATCTAGTCCTGAGTTTTTATAGGTTAGCACACCACCAATGCCTAAATAGAATCCCATAGCTATTAGTCTTTTAGCATGAGTTTCATTTCCTGTAAAGCAGTGTAAAACACCTTTTAGCTTACTGTCGTAATTTTTTTCTAAGATAGCTAGAATATCATCAAAGGCTTCTCTGCAATGAATAGCGATTGGTAAATTTAGTTTTTTAGCAAAATCTATTTGGTATTCAAAAGCCTCAATTTGTTGCGTTTTAAAATCTTTACTCCAATAAAAATCTAAACCAATTTCGCCAATGGCGCAAATATCTTTTAAGTGTGTTTCTTTTAAAATAAAATCTAAACTTTTTTGAAAATTTAGGTCTACAGAAGTTGGGTGTAAACCCATCATTGGTATAAAAAAATTACTGTCTTTTTTCTGTAAATCATGAATTTGGCTCACAGAATCTACATCAATATTAGGTAATAATATTTTTGATAAGTCATTTACTTTTGCTCTAGAAATTACCTCAGAAAGGTCGTTCTCAAATTTCTCTAAGTAAAGATGTGAATGGGTATCTATTAAATTCAATTGCAGTAATTTTAGTTATTCGAAAATTTGCTAAAAAATTCTAAGCCTTTAGCATTTATTTGATTATAATATTTTTCATTATGAATATGATAAATGACATAATTGTTATTTCTTTTTAGTGATACTTCAACATAAGCTAACTGTTCACCACTTTTAAGCATCATAATATGCCCGATTAAATTATCATCTAATTTTAATGGCGCTTCATTTGTAATCATAGATAAAACATGTTTTACATTATCATTCGAAAGGTTAAGTGTTTTATCAGAATTGTAAAAAGTAATATCTATACTATTGCACTCTTGGAAAATATTTTGTAATAAACTCAAAGGTAATTTTTCAAAATAAGGCTTTGCAACTTCATTTTTTACATCGGCTTTATTACTATTTGAGCAAGAAATTAGAGAAAAAGAAAAGCATAAGACAATAAAATAAAATATTTTAGTCATAGTTGAGTTTTATTTTGTACACCAATTTATTACCTGTTTAAAAGCAAAACCAGAATACAAATTTAATGTAATAACTTTGCTTTCTAATACTTTAAACATAAAGATGAGATGATTACAAGACTTTTAATATCATTTTTCATATTTTTTTTTACACTTAATGTTTTTTCGCAAAAAAAACAGACTAATGAGGAGTATATAGAAAAATATTATAAAATTGCCATTGAAGAAATGCGAAAATATAAAATACCTGCAAGTATTACACTTGCACAAGGTATTTTAGAGTCAGGAAGTGGAAATTCTACTTTAGCAAAAAAAGCAAAAAACCATTTTGGAATTAAATGCCATAGTAGCTGGAAAGGGAAGGGTTATTTTATGGACGATGATACAAAAGATGAATGTTTTAGAGTGTACAAAAGCCCTGAAAGTTCTTTTGAAGATCATTCTGCTTTTTTGACTAAAAGAGGTAGATATGAGTTTTTGTTTACGGATTATGCAACGACTGATTATAAAAAATGGGCAAAAGGTTTAAAAAAAGCGGGTTATGCAACGAATCCACAGTATCCCCAATTACTAATTAATTTAATTGAAAGATATCATCTTTATAAATATGATATATCAGATTTTCTTCCAGAAGAAACTGTTCAAGAAGATGTTTTAGTATTGGAAGAAGGTGAGGAAGAGTATTTTGTTTTAGAAGAAACCAACGAATATATCAAAGCGTTAATGGGTAGAAATGTCTATTATTCAGATAGTAAGAAAGGAATTTTTATTTTTAATAGAATTAAAACAATCAAAGCCAAAGGAAGAACACCTTTAGAAATTGCTGTTTTGTTTGATGTGAATTTTGAAACACTTAAGAAATTTAACAATTTAGTAGGAAACGAAATTTTAACTAAGGCACAAAATGTGTTTTTACAACCCAAAAGATTTCAAGGTAGTCAAAAAGAATATTTAGTAAAACCTGGAGACTCAATGTGGGAAATTTCACAAATGTTTGGAATAAAACTAAAAAGTTTATACAAGAAAAATGTATTAGTGCCAGGGCAACAGGTGAAACCAGGAGAAACTTTAAATTTGAGAAAAAAGCGAAAATCTAAAGTGGAAACTATAGCATATAAAGATGTTTTACAAACCAGACGAGCACTAAAAGAATATCAATCAAAAAAAGGGCTCACTAAAGCTTCTGTAAAGCCTCTACAAATAAAAAGTTTAGAAAAAAAACAACTAGTAGAGCCAATTGAAGTTGCTAATAAGTATCCTAAAGAAAAATATGTAGATAAAAATGAAGAATTGGAAAAATTAATAAATGAAATTCCAGTAGTAGAAAGTTCTGAAACAATACAAAGCACTCCAATAACTAATGTTAAATCTAATTTTACGCATAAGGTGAAGCAAGGAGAAACACTATATTTTATTTCTAAGAAATACAATATTTCTATAGACGAACTTAAAATTTTAAATAATTTACAAGATAATGGTATTAATATTGATCAAGATTTAATAGTTTCGCAAACGAATAAGTAAACAGTAAGTTTTTTAAGCTAAAACATTTTAAAAGATAGAAATATGGCTATAATAAAAGTAAAAGATAAACAATTTCAACCGTATTTGTCTGTAGAAGAAATAGATGAAGCAGTAACAAAAGTTGCTAATAAAATAAACAAGGAATTTAAAGATCAAAAAGTACTTTTTATAGCTATTTTGAATGGTTCTTTTATGTTTGCTTCAGATTTATTAAAAAAAGTAGATTTAGAATGTGAAATTTCTTTTGTGAAAATTGCATCTTATTCAGGCACAAAATCAACGGGAAAAGTAAAGAAATTGATTGGATTAATGCAGTCTTTGGAAGATAGAAATGTAATCATAGTTGAAGATATTATTGATACAGGAAATACCCTAGATAAGTTATTGCCTACTTTAATAGCGGAAAATCCAAAAAGTTTAAAAGTTTGTACCTTATTATTTAAGCCAGAAGCTTTTAAAGCAGATTTTAATATTGATTATATTGGTAAAGAAATTCCAAATAAATTCATACTTGGTTATGGTTTAGACTATGATGAGTTAGGGAGAAATTTAAAAGAAATTTACCAAATTATTTAAGAAATTTACTTTCTTTTTATAATAATAGCGGGTTGGTGTAAGTAGAAATTGTTAATTTAATAAACATTAGTCTAATAAAATAGGCTATTTGATAGTCGTATGGATAAATTTGATATTCCATAATAATTTTAAAACTTATTTTTTTACCTTTGTGTAGAATATTATGTCAGAAGAACAAGATAAAATAAATTTTTTTCAGTCTTTAAAAAATGCTATTTTTAATTCAGAACAAGAATTAAAAGTAGTAAAAGATGATGCAGAAAAAAATAAGGAAGAAGAATCACCTTCTTTAGGAGTAATGACAACAAAAACAGTTTCTCATACAGAAGTGAAGAAAGTTTCACCTCTTTATGAAAGTGTTTCTAAATCAAATTTTTTAGATGAACATTTCGCCGAGAATTTTGTGTTTTCTGGCGGTAAATTTATTTACTGCCAAAACGAAAAAGAGTTTATTAACCATTTAACTTCTTTAAAAGAAGAAAATAAGTGGAATCATATTTTCTCATGGAATAATTTATTGTTAGACTTTTTAAGTTATCATGATTTTCAAAGGGATGAAATTGGCTTTTCTTTGTCAACATCTGATGCTGGGATTTCATATTGTTATAATTTATCTACAAACGATGGTGTTATTATTCTTTCACCAGAGCAATCAACATATAGAAGATTAGTAACATTTCCAAAAACACACATTATAATTGCGTATAAAAACCAATTAAAAGCAGATATTGATAGTGCTATAGAAAAATTTGATCTTAAATTTGGTGGCAGATTAGCTTCTATTCTAGAACTTCATGAAGAGAAACCCGTTACTAAAGCAAATCATAAAACACTTTTAAGTGCAGATGGTCCAAAAGATGTTTATTTGTTTTATATAGACTCAGAAGAAGTTGGATAATCAAAAAAAAATATATTTTGCGTCAGATATGCACTTTGGTACGCCTACTAAAGAGGAAAGCAGTGTTCGTGAGCAAAAATTTATCAGGTTTTTAAGCTTAGTTCAAAAAGACGCTTCCGAATTATTTTTAGTAGGAGATGTGTTTGATTTTTGGTTCGATTATAAGACCGTTATTCCAAAAGGGTTTACAAGACTCTTTGGTAAATTAGCAGAATTGTCTGATCAAGGAATAAAAATACATTATTTCAAAGGCAATCATGATATGTGGTTAAATGGTTATTTTGAAGAAGAACTAGGTTTTACAATACATTCAGATAATTTAGAAATAGAAAGAAAAGGCTTTAAGCTTTTTATAGGACATGGAGACGGAAAAGGACCCAAAGACTATAAATATAAGTTTTTGAAAAATATTTTTAGAAACCCTTTCTTTATATGGCTTTTCAAATGGATACACCCTGATATTGGAATGACTTTTGCACAATTATCTTCAAAAAGTAGTCGATATGGAAAGGACTCGCCTAAAAAAGAAATTTTTCATGGCGCCGAAAACGAATGGTTAGTAAGCTACGTTAAAAGAAAATTAGCAAAAAAACATTATGACTATTTCATATTTGGGCATAGACATCTAGCTTTAGATTTTGCAATAAACGATAAAACAAAATATATAAACCTAGGAGACTGGTTACACTTTAATAGTTTTGCTGTTTTAGACAATAATAAATTAGAACTAAAATATTTTGAAAAAGAGATTGCTATACATTAATTTATTTGTGCTGATAGTTTTTAATTGTCAAGCGCAAGCGTATTCCTTATTAAAAGCAATCCAAGTAAACGCCAATACTATAGAAGTAGACCCCTTTGGTAATATTTATACCGTTCAAGAAAATAAAATTACTAAGTATAGCGAAAATGGTAAGTTGTTATATGGTTTTAATGAAATAGAAAATGGGGTAATAACTAGCTTAGATGTTTCAAATCCTTTAAAACCGCTTGTTTTTTATAAAGATTTTAGTAATTTACAAATCTTAGATCAAAAATTAAGTTTAGTAAATACAATTAATTTAACAGCGCGAAATCTCGATTTTATAGAAACGCTTGCCCATGCAAATGGCGATAATTATTGGATTTACGATAATTTAAGTAACTCTTTAAAAAAAATAAGTAAATCTTTAAATTTAGTTTACGAAAGCGAGAGTTTTTTAAGCTTATTTACAGAAAGTTTAATTCCTTTAAAAATTATAGAAACAGAACAAACTATTTTTGTATTAGATGATGATGGAGTTCATTTGTTCGACAATTTTGCCAATTACAAAAACACCATAAAAATTCCACACTTAACAGATTTTCAGGTTTTAGGAGGAAAATTAATTTATTTGAATCGAAACGATTTGGTTAGTTATGATTTAAAAACATTACAAATAGAGTTATTGAAAATACCTAAGGTGGAAGATTTAAAGTCTGCTAGAGTATTTAAAAATGGGATTTTACTGCACGATAACAATAAAATACATATATATAGTATGAAATAAAAGTGCTTATGTTGTAACCATAAGCACTTCAAAACTAAAACCCCAAAAAAGGTTAACCCATATATTTAAAAACGGTATATTAAGTTCTAATTGTGTTGTATTGCCCAAAAATTGCAAAAAGTTAAAAAGAAAAATTTTACATAAATAAGTTGATATTCAAAAAAATTCGACTTACATTTGAGAACACGAACAAATAAAATTATTAATTAAAACAAAATAAGATGAAAAAAATTACATTATTTATGCTAACAGTGCTTGGGCTTACTGCAAGTGCACAGACTTTTTACTTTGAGAATTTTGAGACTGGTAGTGATGGTGCTGAACCTACTACTGTTACCATTTTAAATCAAGATTTATGTCTTATCAATTCTCCTACATTTTATACTAATGCATCTTTTATGATAAGAACTGATGACGTAGGGTCGCAAGGACTTGCTGCTGCAGCTCAATCTTGGACTGTACCTCCTTGTCAAGTTGATGATTGGTTAATTACTCCTCAAATAGATTTATCAACGGCAACAGCTGTTACAGATTTATCTTGGAAAGCAAGAACTAACTCAGGGTTTCCTGAAGCTTATGAAGTATTGATATCCACTACTGGTAATGCTGTAGCTGATTTTACTACTGTTTTAATGACAGTACCTGCTGAAGACGAAGTATGGACTAGCTATTCGGTGAATCTTTCTGCTCATGTAGGTGGTAACGCATATGTTGCTTTTAGATTAATATCTACTGACGCAGATGTTTTTTGGGTTGACGATATTAAAATTGCTGCTCCAGCATCTGAAGACTTAGAATTAGTTTCTGTTGATTTTGATGAAAAAACAAATCCTATTACTTACTTAACGAATCCTTTTAACTTTGTTGCTTTTTGTGATGCTGATTTAACGCCGGTTTCTTTAACTGTTAAAAACAACGGTCTAAATGATGTAACTTCTTTTACTGCAAGTTTTGAGAATGGAAGTTCTTCTGCTAGTGAAACTTTTACCATTCCTGCTTTAGCTACTGGCGTAAGTGCGCAAGTTACTTTTACGACTTTAGCAAACGTTGATACTCTTGACGGGTATTTTCTTACTGCTGCTATTTCTATGACAAATGATGAAGAATTAACAAATGATTCTTCAATTACTACATTAATGGTAAGTGCTGCTCCAGATACAGTTGTTTTAGGAGATCCTTACTATACAGGTTTTGAGCAATGGCCAGATGGTCCTTCTGATATGCCAAATGCTTGGTGGACTTCAGAAAATGGAAACTTAGATGGTGAAGAATTTGGTGTTACTTATTCTCCTACAAATACTTATGATGGTGAGTTCGCTTTAGCAGTATTTGGCGATAACGCAACTGCAAATGACGGTGCTGATGATTGGGCTTTTTCTCCATGTTTATTTTTAGAGTCTACTAAAGGGTACAAAATTACTTATAGATCTAAAGTTGGTGAGGATGGTAATGGTGGTGCTTTAACTGAAAATATTAATTTCCATTTATGTACGGATGATAATAGTTTTAGTCAATTTCAGGGTATTGGTTCAGTTTCAACTAATGATCTCTCTTATGCTGATGTAAATGTTGTAACATTTAAACCAAACACTACAGGAAACTTTAATATAGGGTTACATAAAAACACTACTTCTGCTTCATGGTGGTACTGGGTTGATGAATTTCAAGTAGAAGAAATGGAAGCTCCTGCAGCTCCTTCTGTTTCTAATACATGGGAACCGTGTGATAATGAAGTTACTTTAACTTTTGATTTTGCTTCAGAAAATACTTATACAGTTGATTGGATGGATGGATCTGCAGTTGAAACTTTAACTAGTTCTCCAGCAACTCATGTTTATGCAACTACGGGTACTACTTATGCTATTGAATTAACAGCTACTAATGTTGTATCGACTAGTCCTGTTGCTGTTTCTTCTTGCATTGCAAGTGGTTTACCTAGTATAGATGCTTCATTTAACTATATTCAAGCTACTCCTTCTATTGTAACTATCAATTTCTCAGCTGTTCAAGTTGTATCTTGTTATAACTACGATTGGAACTTTGGTGACAATTCTGCACATCCATCTAGTTCTTCTGAAACACATACTTATTTAGCTAGTGGTACTTATACTGTAACATTATTTATGCAAGATCCTGTTTCTGGAGACAATAGCTCTATCTCTCAGGATGTTGTTATTTTTCTTGACACAGATAGTGATGGATATTCTAATGAGGAAGAAATTGCAGCTGGTTCAGACCCTGCTAATTCTGCAAGCACTCCTTTGAATGTTGCAATCAACGAAATTGATTTTGCAAACGGAATCAACGTATTCCCTAATCCAGTTAATGATGTATTGAATATTAACTTTGAATTGAATTCAGTTCAAACTGTTGAAATTTCTTTACACTCTATTGATGGTAAAGTAGTAAACGCTATTTATAGTACAACTTCTTCTGTAATGGAAGTAATGAATACTTCTAAATTAGCAACGGGTATCTATATCTTAGATATAACTACTGATGCAGGTAAATACACAACAAATGTTGTAGTTAAGTAATTTTTAACTACTAAATAATATTTTAAGCCCTGCCTTTTAAAAGTCAGGGCTTTTTTGTTTTTATAAGCCTAAGTTTATACTATAACAAAAAGTTTTTCTTACCTTGCGTTTTATATTATGAGAGAACAAGAACAAGATAAACGACTATTCCTTTTAGATGCATTTGCATTAATTTATAGAGCATATTATGCTTTTATTAAGAACCCAATTACAAACTCTAAAGGGCAAGATACTTCTGCTGCTTATGGATTCACAAATACATTAAATGAATTAATTAAAAAAGAAAAACCTACACATATTGCCGTTGTTTTTGATTCGCCAGGGGCAACAGATAGAGCTGTAGAATTTGAATTTTACAAAGCGAATAGAGAAGCTATGCCAGATGGTATTAGGAATATGCTGGAAGATATTAAAGAAATCATTAAAGGCTTTAATATTCCGATGTATCAATTATCAGGGTTTGAAGCAGATGATATAATAGGAACTATTGCTAAACAAAAAGAAAAAGAAGGCTATACTGTTTTTATGGTAACCCCAGATAAGGATTTTGCTCAGCTAGTTTCCGAAAATATTTTTATTTATAAACCCGGTAGAAAAGGTGGTGAAGTAGAAATAATGGGTGTACCCGAAGTTAAAGAAAAATGGCAAGTGGAAGACCCTTTACAAGTCATAGATATTCTAGGTATGTGGGGTGATGCCGTAGATAATATTCCTGGTTTACCAGGTGTAGGAGAAAAAACAGCTAAAAAATTCATTAAAGAATTTGGTAGCATGGAGAATCTTTTTGAAAATACCGACAAGATAAAAGGGAAATTAAAAGAAAAAGTTGAAGCAAATAAAGAACAAGGCTTAATATCAAAAAAATTAGCGACAATTATTTTAGACGTTCCCGTAGAAGTAATAGATGAAGATCTAAATCTGGTAGAACCAAATTATGAAGCCTTGGGCAAGATTTTTGATGAGTTAGAGTTTAGAAATTTAGCGAAAAGAATTTTAGGTACTAATTTTCAAACAAACACGGTTGCACAAGCAGGAGATCAAATGTCTTTATTTGGAGGAACAACTTCTAATAAAGCTAATACAATAAGTCCTAGTGAAAAGAAT
Organism: uncultured Chitinophagales bacterium; assembly: GCA_963932515.1. Taxonomy (GTDB): domain Bacteria; phylum Bacteroidota; class Bacteroidia; order Chitinophagales; family UBA8649; genus CAKZQD01. Next base: position 9,904 of record CAWVRT010000007.1, on the reverse strand, counting down.
CCTGAGCCGAGTATTTTGAGTACTGCTAATACCATTGAAAATACAGCGCATAACTATTATTTATTGAATGAAGACAAACAAATACAAAAGTTAATTCATGACATAAAAGCAAAAAAATATTTCACATTTGATACGGAAACTACAGGCTTAGATTCTTTAGTTGCTGAAATAGTAGGACTGTCAATTTGTATTAAAGAAAAGGAAGCATTTTATATGCCTATTTCTGAAGATAGAGCAGAAGCCATTAAGCAATTGGCTATTTTTAAAGAATTATTTGAAGATGAAGAAATAGAAAAAATTGCCCAAAACATTAAGTATGATAAACATATCCTACTTAGATATGATATAGAAGTTAAAGGAAAACAGTTTGATACCATGTTGGCTCATTATTTATTAGAACCAGACATGAGACATAATATGGATAGTATGGCAAAAAACTATTTAAATTATGAACCTGTTCCTATAACAACATTAATTGGTAAAAAAGGAAAAAATCAATTGTCTTTTAAGCAAGTAGCTATTGAAAAACAAGTAGAATATGCCGCAGAAGATGCTGATATTACTTTTCAGCTTTCTAAAATATTTAGAGCACTTTGTAAAGAAAATAAAGTAGAAGAATTAATGCAAACTATTGAAATTCCTTTAGTAAATGTTTTAACGGAAATGGAAGAAGAAGGAATCAACATAGATGTTGATTTTTTAAATAATTATGCAGAATCTTTAGCGAAAGAATTAGATATTCAAGAATCAAAAATTTATGAATTGTCTGGGCTGAGATTTAACTTAAGTTCTCCCAAACAGCTTGGGGAAGTTTTGTTCGACAAAATGCAAATTCCGTATAAAGGAAAAAGAACTAAAACTGGGCAGTATTCTACCGGAGAAGATAAGTTACAGACTTTGAAAAAAGACAATGAAATTGTTGCTTATATATTAGAGTTTAGACAACTTTCTAAATTACTTTCTACTTATGTTTTAGCAATTCCAAAACTGATTAATAAAAACACTGGAAGGCTCCATACTACGTTTAGCCAAGCAGTGGCAGCTACCGGTAGATTAAGTTCTGTAAACCCTAATATTCAAAATATTCCTATAAGAACAGAAAGAGGCCGTAAAGTTAGAGAAGCCTTTATTCCTAGAAGTAAAGAATACACGCTTTTGGCAGCGGATTATTCTCAAATAGAGTTGAGGTTGATTGCAGAGATGAGTAAAGATAAAGTGATGTTAGCAGCTTTTAATAATGGAGAAGATATTCATACACTTACCGCTTCTAAAGTTTTTAAAGTAGACTTAAAAGATGTTACAAGAGAGATGCGTTCGAATGCTAAAGTTGTAAATTTTGGAATTATATATGGTGTGTCTGCCTTTGGCTTAAGCCAACAAACAGATATGTCTAGAAAAGAAAGTAAAGCAACTATTGATTCTTATTTTGAGACTTATCCAGGTATTAAAGAATATATGGATAATAATATTGCTAAGGCTAGAGAAAAAGGATATGTAGAAACGATTATGGGAAGAAAAAGAATTTTGAAGAATATAGATTCTCAAAATGCAATATTAAGAGGAGCAGCTGAAAGAGTTGCTATAAATGCGCCAATTCAAGGTTCTGCTGCAGATTTAATAAAAATAGCTATGATAGATATTTTTGAGGAAATGAAAAAAAGAGCATTAAAGTCAAAAATGCTACTTCAAGTACATGATGAATTGATTTTTGATGTATTTAAACCAGAGTTGGAAGAAATGACCGCTTTAATTAAAGAAAAAATGGAGCAAGCAATCAATGGTTTAAGTGTTCCTATTATAGCAGAAATAGGAATTGGAGAAAATTGGCTAATTGCACATTAATTTCGAGTAAAAAACGTTTAATAAATAGTTATGAATAGATATATTTTTGGTGGCTTGTGCATTGTTATGCTTTTGGTTTCTTGTAAAAAAGAAGTTATAATAGACAATCCTTTAAAGGAAAATGTGAAAGTTTTTATTGAAGGCAAGGAAATCTTGCTTAAATCTAATTCTGTTAAGACAATGAAAGTTTCTCAAGGAATCAATCATGTAATTTCAATTTTAAATACTGGAGATACAGTCTTGAACGAGCATATTAATATTTTTAACGGAGGAATTTTAAATATCACCAATAGTGATTATGTTATTTGGAGAGATGTCTTTTGTGAGGAAGAAGATTATCAAGAATTTAGAGCTAAACTAAACTTAAAAGATACTGTAACTATAGACGGATTGGAATTTATTGATATAGATTTGGAAATCACAAACGCTTCTTTTATTGTTAAGAATTGGGATATTGGCATTGATAAAAAAATGCCTAAAACTGTAGAAATAGGGGATGATGAAAACTTTAAAATTATATCAAAAATTTATCGTTCTATAGCGTTAAAAACAGCTTTTAATTATTACGGAGATTATGATTTTAAAGATTTAACGGAAGAGGGGATCAATGAAGTATTAAAAAATAGAGAGAACAATTAATTACCATCAAATGAGAATTTTTACTATTATTTTATTTTTAGTGTTTTTTACAACATATAGTTGTAAAACAGCCAAGGATACTAATAGGTCCAAATTAATTGAATCTACAGAAAATTATTTTTCTATGTATAGAAGTGGCTGTTATGGTCGGTGTCCTTCTTATAAAATTGAAATTCAAAGAGATGGAAATTTTGTATATTTTGGAAAATCTAATGTTAAGTATGTTGGAGAAAAAATAGGTATTCTTAGTAAAGAGCAAGTAAATAAATTATTCGAAAATCTAAAATTGTATCCATGGGAAAGTTATTTAGAAGAGTATCCTATACCTAATGTAGATTTTCCTGGGTTCACTTTAGAATATGCAAATGGTAAAACTATAAAAAAAATTAAAGGCAATGATAATGCCCCAAAAGAACTAAAGGACTTAACTTTAAAAATTGATGTAATACTGAAGAAAATAAATTATTAGATCTGTGTCTTACTTAATATTCCAGTAAAGAATGTTTCAATTCACATCATTTTTTAGCGTCTTAAATCCAGCAAATCGGATACTTCAACATAGAAACGAATGCCAAGAAAACTAATTACAAAAGAGAATTTAGAAGGCCTCAAAACCAAGACGGAATTAAAGTCTTTTCTGAAAGAGAATAAGATAAAGACAAAGAAAGTTTTTAAAGAAATACAATATGAAAAAGACCTTAGGAAACTTCAAGAAGAATTAATAAACCTTCAACTATATGTCAACAAAAAAAAGTTAAGAGTTGCTATAATTTTTGAAGGAAGAGATGCTTCGGGTAAAGGAGGTTCTATAAAAAGATTTGTAGAACATTTAAATCCAAGATCTTCTAGAATAGTAGCATTAAATAAACCTACGGATGTAGAGTCTGGCCAATGGTATTTTCGTAGGTATGTAAAAGAACTACCGAACCCAGGTGAAATGGTGTTTTTTGATAGAAGTTGGTACAATAGAGCAGTTGTAGAACCCGTGATGGGATTCTGTAACGAAGGGCAATATGACCAGTTTATGGTTCAAGTACCTGAATTTGAACATATGCTTTATGAATCGGGTGTTATTGTTATCAAATTTTGGTTTTCAGTAGCTAAAGAGGAACAAATGAAAAGATTTAATGATAGATTAAATAACCCATTAAAACGTTGGAAATTTAGTTCCGTAGACCAAAAAGGGCAAGATCTTTGGGAAAAATATTCTTTTTATAAAGAGCAAATGTTTAGTAAAACCCATACTTCTTTCTGTCCATGGATTATTGTAAATGCTGATAATAAATTAGGTGCTAGGTTGGCAAGCATTCGTTTTATTTTATCTAAATTTAATTATGACGGAAAAGGAGATAGTGGAATAAATATAATTCCAGATCCAAATATTGTTATGAGATATCATAGAAAAGGAAAAAAATTAGACAGCTAAATTAAAGATAGGAAGATGAATAATATAGAATTGAATGAAGAAAATTCAGCCTTATTAAACTCAAAAAAAGGATTAAAATTTTTATTACAGGGAAAAGAAAATTTAGAATTCGATAAAGCAATAAAATTTGTTTCTAAGGAAAGAGAAATAAAGTCTTTACAAGAAGAATTAATAAAATTACAAAACTGGGTAATTGATAATAACAAGAGAGTTGTTATTCTTTTTGAAGGAAGAGATGCCGCCGGGAAAGGTGGTGCTATTAGAAAATTTACGCATTATTTAAATCCTAGACATCTGCGTAAAGTAGCTTTGCCAAAACCTACAGAAGATGAACTAGGTCAATGGTATTTTCAAAGATATATAAACAGATTGCCTAAAAAAGGAAAAATGGTATTCTTTGATAGAAGTTGGTATAATAGAGCAGTAGTAGAGCCTGTTAATGGATTTTGCACGCAAGACGAGTATAGGCGCTTTATGAACCAAGTTAATGAGTTTGAAAAAATGATAATAGAAGATGGTATTTATTTAGTGAAATTCTATTTTTCTATTTCTCAAAATGAACAAGCAAGAAGATTTGAAAAAATGAAAAGTGATCCTTTGAAGAAGTGGAAAATGAGTTCTGTAGATGAAAAAGCTCAAGAATTATGGGATGTTTATACGGAGTATAAGAAAAATATGTTCAAAAAGACAGATACAAAAATGGCTCCATGGATAATTCTAAAAGGTAATAAGAAAATGGATGCAAGAGTTGACGCAATTAAGCATATTCTAAACACTTTGCCTTACAAAGAGGCCTAATTTAAAAATAGAGAATACGAATTCAATATTATTAACAAGAAAAATATTAAATTTGCTTTTTAAATATGTATTATGATTTTTTTAGACTTTGAAAAACCTATAGAAGCACTTTACCAAAAATTGACTCAGCTTAATCAGATACAAGAGGATGGTGATGTAAATCTAGATGATAAAATTGCAGAATTAGAAGACTTAATTGTTCAAAAGAAACAAGAAGTATTTGAAAACTTAACGCCTTGGCAAAAAGTAGAGCTTTCTAGACATCCAGAAAGACCTTATACACTTTATTATATCCACCATATTTTTGAAAGTTTTACAGAAATGTTTGGGGATAGAAAATTAGAAGATGATAAAGCTATTGTTGGTGGTTTAGCAAAATTAGATGGAAAATCTGTGATGGTAATTGGTCATCAAAAAGGGGTGAATACTAAAATGAGGCAATACCGAAATTTTGGTATGGCGAGTCCTTCTGGTTATAGAAAGGCTATGCGATTAATGAAATTAGCTGAAAAATTTGAAATTCCGGTAGTAACTTTTATCGATACGCCAGGTGCTTACGCTGGTTTAGAAGCAGAAGATTTTGGACAAGCAGAGGCTATTGCTAGAAACTTGTATGAAATGAGTATTTTAAGAACTCCAATAATCTCTTATGTAATCGGAGAAGGCGCTTCTGGTGGAGCAATTGGAATTGGCGTTGCGGATAGGTTAATGATGCTAGAAAATACTTGGTTTACTGTTATTTCTCCCGAGAGTTGTTCTTCTATTTTATGGAGAAGTTGGGATTATAAAGAACAAGCCGCTGAGCAATTAAATTTAACAGCTACAGATATGTTAAATTTGAAAATTGTTGACTCTATTGTAAAAGAACCTCTAGGTGGAGCACATAGACATTCAAAAGAAATGGCAAAATTATTAAAATCTTCTATTAAAAGAAATTTAACAAATTTAGCTAAAATAGATATAGATGTATTATTAGAAAACAGAATCAATAAATATGCTTCTATTGGTGTTTTTGAAGAGTTAAAAACTAAATAAAGTAGTGAGATTAGTCAAGAAAGTTAAATTTTATTTCTATAATTCTTTTTTGAAAAAGGATTTAAAAGCAAACCAAAATGTTTTACGCGAAATGATTAATATTGATTCCGCTAAAAGAATTGGTGTTTTATTTAATGCGACTAAAACAAATGATGTAATTACAGTTACGCAATTTGCAGACCATTTACGAACAGAAGCAAAAGAAGTCTTTATATTAGGTTTTCAAGATAGGAAATTGAAAGTAGAACAAGATGCAAGATTATTCGATAGAAATAGTATAAATTGGTTTGGAATACCTCGCGATACTAAAGTAGATGATTTTCAAAAAATAAATATTGATATTCTTATTTGTGCTTTTGAAGAAGAGTGCTTACCATTAGAGTACATAGTTGCTACTTCTAAAGCAAGGTGTAGAGTGGGCGCTTTTAGCAAAGCCAAAACTAATTATTATGAATTGATGATTAACATAAAAAAAGATCAGCAATTGGTATATTTATTGAAACAAATCAAACATTTTTTAAAAGTAATTAATAAAAATGATTAATAAATTGAAAGGAACAGGTATTGCATTAGTAACACCTTTTAAGCAAGATAAAACGATAGATTTTTTATCTTTAGAAAAACTAATAAACCATTGTATAAATGGTGGCGTAGAATATTTAGTTACCTTAGGAACTACTGGCGAATCTGTGGTGTTAAATAATGATGAAAAACAATCACTTATAGATTTTACAGCAAAAATAATTACTGGAAGAGTACCACTTTTAGCTGGTTTTGGAGGAAATAACACCATGCAAGTAATTGCAGAGATTCAAAACTTTAATTTGTCTAAAATAGATGCAATATTGTCTGCTAGTCCAAGTTACAATAAGCCAAGTCAAGAAGGGATATACCAACATTACAAAGCAATAGCAGAAATTTCTCCTTTACCGATTGTATTGTATAATGTACCAGGAAGGACTTCTAAGAATATGGAAGCTTGTACTACTTTAAGATTAGCCAATGATTTTAATAATATAATTGCCATCAAAGAAGCTTCAGGTGATTTAGAGCAATGTATGGAAATTGCCAAGTATAGACCAGAAGGATTTTTAGTGATTTCTGGAGATGATAACTTAACTCTTCCTATGATGAGTTTTGGGTGTGACGGTGTAATTTCTGTAGTAGGGCAAGCAGTGCCGAAAGAGTTTTCTGGTATGGTAAGAGCTGCTTTAGCTGGAGACTATAACTTAGCGAAAGTCTTACATTTTAAATGCATGAATTTGACAAATATGCTTTTTGAAGAAAATAATCCTGCAGGCATTAAAGAAGCGTTGAAAGCAATAGATGTTTGCGAAAATCACATTAGGTTACCAAACGTACCTGTAAATAACGATTTGGCGAAAAGGCTACATGTCGAAATGAGAACTTTTTAATAAGAAGTTTTCATGTTAATTTAAAAAAGCCTTTATGTAAGATTACATAAAGGCTTTTTATTAAGGTTTAGAAGTTTTATTTTCTCTCATTTCTATACTTCTTAACAGCATAAGCACCCAAGCCAGCAATTAAAAATTCAATTGGCCCAAATGGCACTCCAGTTGGAGTAGGTGGTACAGGTGTTGTAATGCTAGCATTTTATATAAAATAATTTTATTTTTTAACTATTTTATTTACACTCATTAATGTTTTAGCATCATCAAAAACATACACAAAATATATTCCGTTAGTAACGGCTTTCATATCTACTTTGTTTGAATTAGTCTTTAAAACTTTTTCTCCTAAAATATTTACTATTTCTATTTCAATAGGTCTTGAATAATCTACAATTAAGAAATCTTTTACAGGATTTGGATGTACCAAAATAGCTTCATTATTTACTATAGAAATTCCAGTTGTTTTGTTTGAAACCGTTATAGTTTCAATTTTTTTGTCTGTACATTCTTCAGAAGAAACATTTAATGAAATTTCATAAATTCCTACTTCTTCATAAACAAAAGTTGGGTTAGTAACATGGTTGATGCTTGTACCTTCTCCAAAATTCCAAACAGTGTTTGTGCTGTTTGTCGTAGAGTTCGTTAAAGAAATCATTTCACCAACTTGAACTGCTGCATTTGAAAGGGTAAAATCAGCTTTGATAGCTTCACTAGTTTCAATTTCTACTTGGTAAACCTGTGTTCCACCAAAAGCATCGACAACTGTTAACGAATAAATTCCAGCTTCTAAATCTTGATTTAAATTTCCTAAATCATCATTTACAGAAAAGTCAGTAGTTGTTAACGTAAAGCTTCTATTATTTAAATCATTGTGGTTTGCTAAAAGAATACTTCCATCATTTCCATCACAATCAACTTTCGTTGTTGAAAAATCTACTTCAGGAATGAAAACCAATTCAAATCTTTCTTCATTGTCTAGAGTAGTAGCTGTAAAATTATAATCACCATCAGCAATATTGTGCATTAGATTTTCTTGTAAATCTTTTACATAAATAGTTGTGTTTCCAAAAGTTTCTAAACCTTCAAAACTCAAAGTAAAAGAACCATCAGCACCAGACAATAAATTCATAGGCACAGTTTCTCCTAAATCATTTACAGAAAGTCCATTTAAAGTAAGGTTTTTACCAGCGCCAGTAGTAGATAATGTTGGATGACCTGTATTCGATTTTCTTTTCGTAACATCAAACATAGGTTCGTAAGCATTTGTAGCATCATTATTAAAAAACAAAGTTGTTTTATCTGCAAATTGAGTTCCTAAAACAGAAATTTCTAGTTTATGTGTAAACCAATTTTCAGTTTTATACCATGTAGCAGCGTTCGTGTTTCTCATCGTATTGGTAAAATCTATAGTACCCGTTGCAGCAACTTCTACTTGAATACCTTGCCCAATAGCAATATTAGAACCTATACCATAAGCTGTATAAGAACCTTGATACACCCCAGTAGTTACAAAATAACTAGCATTTGCACCACCAGCGGCAACTACTGCATTTCTACTAATAGGAGATGGATAAGGATTTCCAATTAAATTCCAGCCTTCACCATCTGCTACGCCAGAAGTTCCTTTGGTTACAGGAACAGAAATAGCTCCAGTATTTGGTGCTCCACTAAGTTCAAAAGTAGAACCATTAGCTAAATAAGCCGAATATCCTTTACCGTTTTGTAAAGAACCACTAGAACGAACAACCCAACCATCTAAGGCACAAGAAGCAACTAAAGATTCGTTGAATTCAAATAAGTTTCCGTAATTAGAACTTGCAGTTAATGTTGGCGTAGCACAGTTATCTACTGTTACCGCTACATTGTTTGTTCCTAATAAACCTGCACCTAAAGGACCAACTAAATCGTCTCCAATTTCAGAAGTGTTTGGTGTGTTTACCGCAGAAGAAATAAACCTTTGGTCGTTTGATACACCATTGGCTGCCATAGTTTCTACTGTAATATCTCCTACAAAAGAAGCGCCAGCATTTGTAAAATCATCTAAGTATGCACCGTTTTGTAAAACAACTGTTCCGTTGTTTGTAAATGTGCCGTCTAATACAATTCCTGCGCTTACTATTAAGCTTGCTCCTGCATTTACTGTAGTATTTCCTAAAGTAGTAGCAAGCGTAATTACTGGCAAATTATTACTTGCACCACTTACATCTGGAATACTTACATTATCTGTACTCGTTGGCACTACACCTGTGCTCCAGTTTGTTATCGTATTCCAGTCTGTATTTGTTGCTCCTGACCAAGTTGTTACTGTTGGTGCCAGTTCTTGTATAGGATTAAAACCTTGCCAAACTGCTGCCGCTTGGTAAGCTGCTACTGTACCTGCTGGTACGGTTAATGGAATGTTAGCTATTGTAACAGCTTGAAAAACATTAGCATTAATAGTTAAAGGCATAGCCCAGTTTACTGTTACTGATGTTAAGCCATAACATTGATAAAAAACATAATTCCCAATAGCAGTTACAGAATTTGGAATACTTACTGATGTTAAGCCACTACAAAAACCAAAAACAGAATTCCCAATAGAAGTCACAGAATTCCCAATACTTACTGATGTTAAGCCACTACATTGCGAAAAAGCAGCATCCCCAATAGCAGTCACAGAATTTGGAATACTTACTGATGTTAAGTCACTACAATCAGCAAAAGTATAAGTCCCAATAGCAGTCACAGAATTTGGAATACTTACTGATGTTAA
>CAWVRT010000006.1:0-73979 GCA_963932515.1 uncultured Chitinophagales bacterium | reverse complement strand
GACATTTTGTTAGTTGGTCAATGTGAAGTTTGTTGTTTGTGAGTATTGGTTACAACGTAGTTAAAGATATGAATTCGTTTTAATGATTTATGTCTGACGTTACAACAAAGTAAGTGAAAATTTTTATTAATGTCAAGTAAATTTAAGATTTAATTAGAAATTTCCCCACAAATAGAATTTCTACTCGCACCAGTAACACTTGCCAAACAATTCACTTCATTTCGTAAATATAAAACACCCATAAAGCCCATAACCAAGGCTTCTTTGTAGTTTATTATTTCATTGTTTGGTACAATAACTTCAACATTTTTTTGTTCTAAATGATAAGTAATGCGTTCAATCAGAAAATGGTTAAATGCGCCACCCCCAGTTATTAGTATTTGTTCTTTTTGTTTGTTTTCGTTAACAGGCATAGTTGCAGAAATTTGAAAAGCAATATGTTCGCAATAAGTATTTAGTTTATCTTCTACCGAAACATCAAAGTGTTTAAATTGTTTTAAAACTTCATTGGTAAACAAATTGTCTAAAGATTTTGGATAAGGTTTTTGATAATAAACCAGAGTGTTTAATTGTGCTAATAGTGCGGTGTTTAACTTCCCTTTTCTAGCTAGATTACCCTTGTTGTCAAAAGGGGTTCCTTTCAAAAAAGCAAAATAATTTAATACTTGGTTTGCAGAACAAATATCAAAAGCAATGATTTCATTTTCATTTTTCATACTAATATTAGCAATGCCACCAATATTTAAGCAGTATTTATACTTGTTAAATAGGTGGTGGTCTCCAATAGGAACAATAGGCGCACCACTTCCGCCTAAGTCAATATCTTTTTGACGTAAATTACTTAGAACAGGAATTTTTATTTTCTGAAAAATCTGTTTCCCTAAGCCAATTTGTTTGCTAATACCTTTTTCTGGGAAATGATAAACTGTATGTCCGTGAGAGGCAACAATATCCAATTTATTTATTTCAAATTCTTTAATAAATTCAGATACTTTTTCTCCAACAAATCCACCAAATGCCAGGTCTAATAAGTCTAATTTTTCAGGACTTAAATTTCTAGCATTTTTCAATTTATCTTCCCAGCACTTTATACTATAATCTTTGGTGTGAATAATTTTAAAAGACCAAGTTTTATCAAAACAAAAACGACAATAAACCACATCTAATCCATCCAGAGAGCTGCCAGACATCACACCAATTGCATGATATGTATTTTTTCCTTTCTTCATTTAAATATAGTTGCGTCAAGTACAACTTAGCGAATCAGTCTTACGCTGTTTTAATAAAGCAATCTAACCTTTATTGTGTTATCAATGTCTTTTATAGCACCATAAACTCTTTCAGAATCTTCTTTTGGAACATCTAAAACTACATAGCCAATTTTTTCATCGGTCTTTAAAAATTGACCTAAAATATTTACTTTTATAGCAGAAATTTTATTGTTTATTTCTGAAAGAATACCCGGTTTGTTTTTGTGAATATGTAGAATTCTATGTGTACCTTTTACTTTTGGCAAGCTTAATTCTGGAATAGAATGAGAACCCAATGTAGCGCCAGTTTCTAGGAAACGAATTAGTTTTGTTGCCGTGTCAATTCCAATATTCCATTGTGCTTCTTCTGTAGAACCACCAATGTGTGGTGTTAAAATTACATTGTTTAAACCTTGTAAAGGGGAAACAAATTTCTCTCCTTTTTCTTTGGGTTCTTTGGGGAAAACATCTACCGCACAACCTGCAATAATTTCATTTTCTATTGATTCTTTTAAGGCATGAATATCTACAACATTTCCTCTGCTTAGATTCAATAAATATTGTCCTTTTCTGAATTTTTGAATTACCTCTTTGTTGACTAAATTTTTAGTTTCAGGTGTTCCTGGTACGTGAAGTGTTACAAAATCTGAAATTTCGATTAGCTCATTCATGCTTTCAACACTTTGCGCATTTCCTAAAGGTAATTTAGTTTCAACGTCATAATAATATACTTGCATTCCTAAAGCTTCCGCCATTATAGAAACTTGCGAGCCAATATGACCATAACCAACTATACCTATTTTTTTCCCTCTTACTTCATAAGATTCAATATTGTCTTTTAGCCAAATTCCTGCATGAGCTGCTCTACTTTTATAAGGAACTTTTCTGATGAGCATAATACATGAAGCAATTATTAACTCAGCGACAGAACGCGTATTGCTAAAAGGAGAGTTGAAAACAGCTATTCCTTCTTCACCGGCAACATTTAAGTTTACTTGGTTGGTGCCTATACAAAAGCAACCAGCAGCTAATAATTTAGGTGCTTTTCGTAAAACATTTTCAATAAGTTGTGTTTTAGATCTTACGCCTACAATATGTACGTCTTCTAACTTTTCTAAAAGTTTTTCTTCATTTAATGCACTTTTTAAAAGTTCTACATTAGTATAGCCAGCCTTGTGAAAAGTTTCTACCGCCTTGGGGCTAATATTCTCTAATAAAAGTATTTTTATTTGTTCTCTGGGGAAAGATGGTGTTACTGACATAAGTTATGTTGAATTTTAAGACGGCAAAATTAACTAAAGCAATAATAGAAGAACAGGAAAGATATTATTTAAATATTAACATGGTTGAAAGGTTTAATTAAATTGAGTTTAAACTAATCTTCCTGTAGTTTTCTACGAATTTTGTCCATTTTTTTTTGCTGAATTCTTTTTTTACTAAAGATGTTAGCAATAAAAGAAATTGGATTGAAAATTGTAGGAGGCGGTTCTCGTTGAGGTCCGTCTATTTCTCTAAATCCAGCATAAGAAGCTATTACTTCTTTTTCCTTGTTTTTTTCGTCTAAAAAAGCTCTTTTTAATGCCGTTTTATTAATGGGCCAAGGGGTTATAATAGTTTCTTTTAGTAAAACAGTATCTTCTACCATAGAAATAAGGACTCTATAGGATCTGCTATTTAAAGAATCTGGAATTATATGTGTAAATGGTTTATAGCCAATGCATGAAAAAGAGATGGTATCATTTTCTAGAACAAAAAGTGTGAAATCACCATCAATACTAGAAACTGTTCCTCTTTTAGTTTTTTTATTATTAATAGTAGCATTAAAAACAAAGCCTTTACTACTTAAAACTTTACCATGAAAGATAATAGCGTCTTGTCCAAAAGAGGGTAAAACAAAGACAAATAAAGTTGCTATGAATGAAATAATACTTTTCACTCAGCAAAAGTAAGCTTACTGATATAATCGTATGCTTAAAACTTGTTAATTTGTAATAACTTGAAAATTTCATTTAACAACTAATATTTTAATTTAATTACTTCTTCAGGTTTTAAAAATCGCCATCTGCCTCTAGGTAAATCTCTTTTTGTTAAGCCACTGTAAACAGTTCTATCTAAATAGTCTATTTTGTAGCCTAAAGATTCAAAAACATCTATTAATATTTTGTTGTTAGCTAGTTGAACTTTAATACCAATGTTCGTAAAACTATCTTCATCTAAAAATCCTAATTCTTTTACTTTAAAACTACCAGATTCCACTTTAAAACCTTTAATAATCTTATCATAATCTTCTTCTAATAGTCCTTTATCTAAATTTAAATGATAAATCTTTTCAACTTTAGGGTTTTTACTAAGTTTTTTTTCTAATTCTGAATCGTTGGTCATTAGAATCAAGCCTCTTTCATCAATGTCTAAAATATCGATAGGTTTAATTCTGGGAGTGTAGCCAAATTTAAGTTTTTCCGAAAAAGCATGCGTTAAATAGTAGATGGATTTTATTTCTTGTTCATCAGTTTTAAATGAAGAAATATTTTTTGGTTTGTTTAATAAAACATAAACTTTTTTTTCAGCTGCTACAACTTCTCCTTTATAAGTTACAATGTCATTTAGCTTGATTTTTGTTCCTGCTTTATTAATTAAGATATTGTTAACAGTTACTAATCCTTCAGTTATATAATCATCACATTCTCTTCTGTTACCAATCCCAGCATGGGCTAAATATTTATTTAGGCGTATTAATTTTTCTTCTTCCATTTCAAAAACAAAAGTACGCTTATTTAATCAAGCAGGAAAAAAATGATTAAATCTTATGAAGTTTAAGTATAAACATTAAATTTGCAGAATTAAACCAATTTGTTAATATTACAAAGTTTTAAGTATGGCTATTAAAGGCAGTAAAAATTCAAGTGCAAGTTTAAATGATTTAAATATAAACACTTCAGGAGATGAATATTGGAATTTGAGTTCTGATGAATTAGAGAATAAAATCATTGATTTAAAACTTGGGATTATTGCAGATTCTGGTGCTGTAGTCATCAATACTGGTGAATTTACCGGGAGATCTCCAAAAGATAGGTTTATTGTAAAAGATACTGTTACTGAAAATACAGTAGATTGGAATGATATAAATATGCCTTTTCCTGCAGATAAGTTTAATGCTTTATTTAAAAAAGTAAGTACTTATTTAGAAAATAAAGATTTGTATGTAAGAGATGCTTATGCATGTGCTCATTCAGATTATAGATTAAACTTAAGGTTAGTTTCTGAAATGCCTTGGTCAAATATGTTTGCTCATAATATGTTTAATAGGTTAACGGAAGAAGAAGTAGCAACTTTTGAACCAGAATGGACTATTTTACAAGCTCCAACTTTTATGGCAAATGCAAAAGAAGATGGAACTAGACAACATAATTTTGCTGTAATTAATTTCAGTAAAAAACAAATTTTAATTGGCGGAACTGGTTATACTGGTGAAATTAAGAAAGGAATTTTCTCTGTGTTAAATTATATTTTACCACAAGAAAGAAATGTATTAGCGATGCATTGTTCAGCAAATACGGGTAAATCTGGTGATACTGCCTTATTCTTTGGTTTAAGTGGAACAGGAAAAACAACTTTATCAGCAGATCCAAATAGAGAATTGATTGGAGACGATGAGCATGGTTGGAATGATGATTCAGTCTTTAATTTTGAAGGTGGTTGTTATGCTAAAGTGATTGATCTTTCATCGGAAAAAGAGCCAGACATTTTTAATGCAATTAAAAAAGGAGCTATTCTAGAAAATATTGGCTTTAAAAAAGGGACAAATACACCAGATTATTTTGATACCTCTATCACACAAAACACGAGAGTTTCTTACCCAATTTATCATATAGAAAACATAGCAAATCCTTCAATAGGAAATTCGCCAACAAATATATTTTTCTTAACTTATGATGCGTTTGGTGTTCTGCCTCCGATATCAAGATTAGATGAAGGGCAGGCAATGTACCAATTTATATCGGGGTATACTTCAAAAGTAGCTGGTACTGAAGCTGGTATAACTGAGCCACAAACAGCTTTTTCTGCTTGTTATGGTTCGCCATTTTTACCATTACATCCTACAAAATATGCAGAGATGTTAGGTAAGAAAATTAAAGAAAATAATGTAAAAGTTTGGTTGGTAAATACAGGTCTTTCTGGTGGTGTTTATGGGGTTGGTAAAAGAATGAGTTTGCCACATACTAGAGCTTTAGTTACTTCTGCATTAGAAGGAAAGTTAGAAAATGTTTCTTATGAAACACACCCAATTTTTAAAGTGCAAATTCCTACAGAATGTGATGGAGTTCCTTCAGAAATGTTAAATCCAAAAAATACTTGGGAAGACAAGGATGCATATGATCAAACTGCGACAAAATTAGCGAAAGAGTTTAGAAGAAATTTCGAACAGTTTGCTTCTGAAGCCAATAAAGAAATTTTAGAGGCAGCACCTGTAGCCTAAGTTATTTAGCTATTAAAACTCATTATCTAGTAAAGAGCAATATTGTCTTTTCAGTTTTAAAATTTGATTAGAAATATAAATGATGTAAATTTGAAGCACCTCTCTAATGTGGTGCTTTTTTTATGCAATTATTCTATTCTAAAATTATATATTCTATAGGTCAAATATTTGAAATTGAAGATCAAGAAAATCAACATTTGGTTAAAGTGCTAAGAAAAAATGTTGGAGATGAGATATTTGTAACAAATGGAAAAGGAGGGTTGTTTAGTGCTAGAATTAATTCATTGGAAAAAAAGAAATCTATACTTGAAGTTTTTAAATTAATTAAATCGGAAGAAAAAAAACACAATTTTAGTCTTGCTATGGCGCCAACAAAAAATATTGCTAGAATAGAATGGTTTATAGAGAAAAGTGTAGAAATAGGAATACACGAAATTTTTCTTTTTACATCTCAAAATTCAGAAAGAAGAATAGTAAAAGTGGATAGGTTACAAACCAAAGCTTTGAGCGCAATGAAGCAAAGTCTTAAAATAAATCTACCTATAGTGCATGAAGTTCAAAAATTTGCTAAGTTTCTGGAGCAAGTTTCTGAATCTTTTGAGGAAAAATACATTGCATACTGCGAAGAAGATGATAATAACTTTATAAAAGAATTAAAAATTAACAATAAAACATTAGTTTTAATTGGGCCTGAAGGTGGATTTACTAGAGAAGAAGTAATCTTAGCAAAACAATTTGGGTTCAAAACTGTATCTTTAGGTAGTAGTAGGTTAAGGACGGAGACAGCAGCGCTATTTGCTTGTAGTATTTTTAATGCTATGAATCAGTCTTAGAGGAACTAAATTTGCGACTAAAAAACACACATCCTAAATATTAGGCTTTGTATTCAATTATATTAGATGACTATTAAATTAATAATATTTTGGCTATTTGTTTTAATGCAAACTATTTTAGTGGCGCAAAGCAGTTTTGAAATAGCTTTGTTAAAATATAATGGTGGTGGTGATTGGTATGCAAATCAGACTGCATTACCCAATCTAATTAATTTTACAAATAAGAATTTAAATACAAAAATTAATACAGAACCAATGACTGTAGAAGTCGGTAGTGCTGATATTTTCAACTATCCTTTCTTAGATATGACAGGGCATGGAAATGTTGTTTTTTCAAGCCAAGAAGCACAAAATCTACGAAACTATTTAATAGGAGGAGGGTTTTTACATGTTTCTGATAATTATGGCATGGATCAATATTTTAGACTAGCTATTAAATCCGTATTTCCAGAACAAGAATTAGTGGAATTACCTTTTTCTCACCCAATTTACCATCAAGCATTTCAATTCAATAACGGACTCCCAAAAATTCATAAACATGATGATAAGGCACCAATTGGTTATGGTTTGTTTTATAAAGGAAGGTTAGTCGTTTTTTATGATTATGAGTGTGACTTAGGCGACGGTTGGGAGGATCCTGCAGTACACAATGACTCTATCGAAAAACGGCAAAAAGCATTACAGATGGGAGCAAATATTCTTCAATATGCTTTTGAAAATTAGAGAATATTTATGGTGCAGTATGCAGGTCAAGCCAATATACACTCCTTTTATATAAACAATACTTTCTTTAGAGTCGTAAATTTAAAATCTTCAAAAAATATTTAGGTATATTCTTTAGTTTGTACTTCATAGTTTGGATATTAAAAAGCAATAGTTGTAATGATTTAGTTTTCTCAGTTGTCTAGCAGTAAAGGATAATGAGCTGTTTACAACTTATAGTATAAATCATATAAAAAACCGCTTATGAACCTTAACTTTGTTGGATAAAATTAAAAATCAAAAATGGATTATAAAAACTTATTAGTAGAAAAGAAAAATAATATTCTTTATATTACCATCAATAGACCTAAGAACTTAAATGCCTTAAATTCTGAAACAATAACAGAATTAAGTCAAACTATCAACACTTTAGAAGAAGATGAAAGTTTAGTAGGCGCTATATTAACTGGGTCAGGAGAAAAAGCCTTTGTTGCTGGCGCAGACATTAAAGAATTTGCTTCTTTTAATGTAAAAGAAGGCATGTTATTAGCTTCAAACGGACAAGCAATTTTATTTGATAAAATAGAAGAATCTTTAAAACCTGTTATCGCCTGTGTAAATGGCTATGCTTTAGGTGGTGGTTGTGAGTTAGCAATGGCTTGTCATTTAAGAATAGCTAGTGATATTGCATTGTTTGGTTTGCCAGAATTAAGTTTAGGACTTATTCCTGGGTATGGCGGAACGCAACGTTTAACGCAGTTAGTTGGTAAAGGAAAAGCTTTAGAAATGATGATGACTTCCTCTATGATAAAAGCAGTAGAAGCACAATCTTTAGGATTGGTAAACTATGTTGTAAGTTTAGAAGAATTAATACCAAAAGCAGAAGGGATTATGAAGAAAATTTCTAAAAATTCCCCTTTAGCTATTGCAAAAGCTATTCAAGCAGTAAATGCACATTTTAAAGTTGGCGTAGATGGGTATAAAAAGGAAATAGAACTTTTTGGTGAGTGTTTCGGAACAAAAGATTTTATGGAAGGAACTACTGCTTTTATGGAAAAAAGAAAAGCAGATTTTAAAGGAGAATAAAAAAGAAAACGGATATTAGATAAGGTATAATCTTCTAATAGCTAATGACTAAAAAAAATACAATGAGAAAAGAAAAAGACACATTAGGTTATGTAGATGTACCGAAAGATGCATATTGGGGAGCACAAACTCAAAGATCAACGCAAAACTTTAAAATAAATGTTGAGAATGATAAAATGCCCAGAGAAATTATTAGAGCATTTGCGGTATTAAAAAAAGCTGCAGCTTTAACAAATGCTGAAATTGGTGGATTGGATAAAGAAAAATCTGACTATATTGGAATGGTTTGCGATGAAATATTGACAGGAAAACTAGATGATCAATTTCCTTTAGTCGTTTGGCAAACAGGTTCAGGAACTCAATCAAACATGAATGTAAATGAAGTAGTTTCTAATAGAGCACATGTTTTAAAAGGAGGGAAATTAACTGATGAGAAAAAATTTATGCATCCAAATGATGATGTAAATAAATCTCAATCTTCAAATGATACTTTTCCTACCGCTATGCATATTGCAGCTTATAGCATGTTAATGGAAGTAACTATTCCTGGAATTGTGGAGTTAAGAGATACTTTACAAGCAAAAGCAGTAGAATTTGATGATATAGTAAAAATTGGAAGAACCCATTTTATGGATGCAACACCTATAACTGTAGGTCAAGAATTATCAGGATATGTTTCTCAATTAAATCATGGTTTAAAAGCAATAGGACATACATTAGACCATTTAGCAGAATTGGCATTAGGTGGTACTGCAGTTGGGACAGGAATCAATACCCCAAAAGGATACTCAGAATTAGTAGCAAAAAACATAGCAGAAATTTCAGGCTTACCATTTGTAACAGCAGAAAACAAATTTGAAGCTTTAGCTGCACATGATGCTATAGTAGAAACACATGGTGCTTTAAAAACGGTAGCAGTAAGTTTAATGAAAATTGGTAATGATATTAGAATGTTAGCGTCAGGTCCAAGATGTGGTATTGGTGAATTAATCATTCCAGCAAATGAACCAGGTTCTTCTATTATGCCAGGAAAAGTGAACCCTACGCAAGCAGAAGCATTAACAATGGTTGCCGCTCAAATTTTAGGTAATGATGTAGCAATAAATATCGGAGGTGCTTCTGGGCATTTTGAATTAAATGTTTTTAAGCCTATGATGATTATGAATTTCTTACAATCTGCCAGATTAATTGGCGATGCTTGTGCTTCATTTAATGAAAATTGTGCTGTTGGTTTAGAACCAAACCATGATAGAATTAAGTATAATTTAGATAATTCTCTAATGCTAGTAACTGCTTTAAATACTAAAATCGGATATTATAAATCTGCTGAAATTGCAACTAAAGCGCATGAACAAGGAACTACTTTAAAAGAAATGGCCCTAGGTTTAGGTTATTTAACAGAAGAAGAATTCGATTTATGGGTAGATCCTAGTAAAATGGTTGGAAAATAACAAAAAAAGTATACTTTTGAAAGAACCCCTAACAAATATTATACTTTATAACTAAATAAATTTTTTATGATGAAGAAAATGACTACTTTTTTATTGACGACACTTTTAACAGTGTTTTCAATAAGTTCTATTGCTCAATGTATTCCAGCTGGTGTTCAACCAGTTTTTGGTACGGTTACTGGAATAACAGGAACACAAACTTTTACTAATGTTCCAACAGGAAATGTTGTAAGAATTACTGCACCAGCCGTAGGTACTTTTTATACTATTAGCATGTGTCCAACCAACGCCGGTGTAGCACAAGCAGATGGTATTGATGACTCTCAGTTAACAATGTTAGATGTAAATTCTGCGGCGGCCGTAAGTGTTGGTTTTAATGATGATTTTTGCCCCACAACTGGAACAAGTGGATTTGGACCATCTGAACTAAATTATACTGCTACAGCAATTGGAGATGTTTTTGTTTATTTGACAGAATGGGCTCCTTCAGGGTGTACAGCTGATGGAGTTAATTCTAGTTATATCATGACGGTTACTATTACATCTATCGCTCCTCCTTGTGATGCAGGAGTAATCGTAACAGTAGGTTCACCATTTACAGTGTGTCCAACTGATTCTTTTACAGTTGCAACTGATGGAACTGAAACCACTCCAGCTAATTATGGGATTTTGTTTTCTCCTTTAGCAGGAGCAACAGGAGGAACAGGTGCTGCTATTACTTTAACACAAATAGCTTCTTTTCCATATACTGCAAATAGTGATTTGAATGGCGTGTTGTCTGGTCAATCAACTCCATTACCTCTATTGTCAGGTAACTGGTCTATGAGAACAAGAGCTGTTGATGGTTCAGGAGGTTATTGTAGTACTTCAGTAGATTCAATAATTGTTAATTTTGTTCCTTTTACAGATCCTTCATGTGGACCAGCTCCTGCTTGCAACAACGGAGATGTTTTAGCGGCTTTAAATGGTACCATACAAAATATTTGCGTTGGAGATTCAGTACAATTGGCTACTGATGGAAATGAAGTAGTAAATGCGGGTGAAATTTATGGATGGTTTTTTCAAAGTAATACAATGATAGATTCATTTTATTTTGCAACTGGAGTTACAAATTATTTTGGAGACTTGAATGCAGCCTTAGGAGTAAATGCTATTCCTTATGATTCTTATACTGTTAGTGGGTTTGCTACTGATTCTGGTTCTACAGTTTTTTGTGGAGGGGTATTGACTGTAGGAAACTTTACAGTTAATTTCTTAGCTCCATCGGATCCTTTGTGCTCAGTAACGCCTCCTACAGGAACTCCTTGTACTTCTGCGACGGGTCCATTTGGAGAATTAAATAATGCAGGTGGTGCACCTTGTGATGATGGAACAGGATGTACTCCAACTGCTGTTACTTTTGGTGCTTGGGCTTCTGAGTCTTATCTTTTAGATAATGTACAATCAGGGTTTGATTATGTATTTGATATTTGTTCAGGAAATGGTGCAGGTGCTTGGATTCCAGCTTTAACTATTATTGCTCCAAGTGGAGCCGTTGATGCTTTTAATTTAGGAGCTACTGGTACTTTTGCTATGAACTGTTCATTAGCTTGGACTGCTACTGAAAGTGGTACATATACGATATTTATACATGAAGCAGGAATGGGGTGTCTAGCTGGAAATGCTATTGATAATGGAACACCTACAGTTACTTGTGGACCAAATCCAGCGACATGTTTACCTCCTGCACCTTGTGTTGCTGGTGTTTTAACATCTCCTTCAGTAATGACAATTTGTTCAAATTCAAACGATTCTATAGTCTTAGATGGTACAGAATCTACTCCAGGATCTTATACAGTAGTCTTTAGTGATGCTCCAGGTGGTACTGGGGGCTTAACTGGTGGTTTTAGTATCATTAATGTAAATAGTTTTCCATTTACTTTTGATAATGATATAGAAGGGATTTTATCTAGTAATGGTTACGGTGTTCTTCAGGGAATGTGGGATATAACAGTTTACAATTTTGATGCTTCTGGAATTATATGTGATTCTATCGCGACAACTATTTCTGTAAACTTTGTAGATAGCACGAATGTGTTATGTGGTAATACAGCTCCTTGTTCTATATCTGATATTTCTGCTGGCTCACAAACGCCTTGTGTGAATACTACAAATATGTATACTCAAGAAGTAATAGTTACTTATGCTAATGCTCCAACTACTGGTTTCTTAACTGTAAACGGTCAAAATTTTGCTATTGGAACTTCACCTCAAACAGTTACTTTAATTGGATTAAATTCTGATGGAGCGGCAGTGAATGTAACTACATCATTTACAACACAAACTTCATGTGATTATACTGAAAATGGTGTATTTAATGCTGCCGTTAGTTGTTTATGTCCTACAATAAATGTGAATGTAACGACAACAAATGTTACAAACTGTGCTTCTCCAGATGGCAGTGCTACTGCAGTAGCAACTGGAGGTGTGGGTACATATACTTACACTTGGGCTCCTTTAGGTTCTGGAGCTATAATTTCAAATATTCCTACAGGAACATATACAGTAATAGCTACAGATGCTAATGGTTGTATGGGGACAGGTATTAATACGGTAAACAATTCTTCAGGATTTTCTGCAATTTTAGATGGAATTCCAACTAATGTTTCTTGCTATAATGGGAATAATGGAGTTATAAATACCCAAGTTATTGGTGGTGGAATCAATCTTAGCTATTTATGGTCAGATCAAACTTCTGCTACAAATGTAGGAGATAGAAGTAATTTAGGTGCTGGCACATATTCAGTACTTATTACAGATGTATCTAGTTCATGTACGTATTCTTTAGGTCCTATTGAAATTACACAGCCCGATCAATTAATTGCAGTAGTAGATAACTCTTCTGATGTTTCTTGTAATGGAGCAAATGATGGTTCTATTCATGTAACAGTAACTGGGGGAAATGGTAATAATTCTTATGTTTGGACAAATGGAGGCGGAAACAATGAAGATGCTTCTAGTTTAGATAATGGTTCTTATGCATTAACAGTAACAGATGCCGGATGTCCTTCTGTAACAACTTCAACAGTTATGATTACTGAACCAGATGCTATAAACATAAATATTGATAATCAAAATGATGTTACTTGTTTTGGAGATAATAATGGAAATATTTTAGTTACGACTACTGGTGGAAATGGCGCTTTATCTTTTGATTGGGATAATGCTTCAGATGTTGAAGATGCTCAAAATTTATCTGGTGGTACTTATCAATTAACAGTAACTGATGCTGCAGGGTGTCCTTCAGTTTCTTCTACGGTTATTAATATTAACGAACCAGTTGAGATAGTTGTATCTATATATGATTTTACAGATGTTACTTGTTTTGATGCTAATGATGGTACTATTACAGCAAGTGTTGTTGGTGGGATAGGTGCTATAAATATTTCTTGGACAAATAGTACTAGTACTTCTTTAGCTCCAACAAGTTTAGCTGCTAGTTCTTACCAATTGACTGTTACAGATGCTAACATGTGTTCTGTAACTTCTGCAATTGTTACAATTGCAGATGCTGCAATACTTACAGCAACTTCTTCTAGCACAGCTGAATCTGCTTCTGGAAATGATGGTACAGCTTCGGTTGTAGTTGCTGGTGGTTCAGGTTCTTATACTTATTTGTGGAATCCAACAGGGCAAACAACCTCTGCGGCTTCAGGCTTAAGCGCAGGTTCTTATACTTGTACTATTGAAGATGAAAATGATTGTATATATACGGTAACTGTTGAAGTTGCTCAAGCAATTGCTATTGGTGAAATTGCTTTGAATGAATTAGTGATTTATCCAAACCCTTCAAACGGTACATTTACAGTTTCTTTTGAAACATCAGAATCTTTAGATTTTGAAATTTCAATGATCAATACAATTGGCAAAGAAGTTTATAGTAATTCTTTTATAAATGTAAACGGAATTTTTACAGAGCAAATAGTGGTACAAGATTTATCTAGCGGAATTTATTTCTTAGAAATAAGTAATAGAGATGCTAAATCTGTCAATAAAATTACAATTAGTAAATAATACTAAAATCTATAAATTAAAAAAGCTACTCATTGAGTAGCTTTTTTTTGTTTGGTAGAAATGAAATCAGTATTTTTTAATAATGATAGCGTAAAATTTAATCTATAAATTCGTAACCAATATCTTTTCTATAATATTTCCCTTCAAAAACTATAGACTCACAAACTTTCAAAGATTTGTTTACCGTGTCTTTAATTCCAGTACCAAAAGAAGTCACTGTTAAGACTCTTCCACCATTAGAAAGAATTTTATCACCAGCTAATTTTGTTCCTGCATGAAAAACTATCGTATCTGTTGAATTCTTTAAATTAGAAAGCTCGATTCCTTTTTTATAACTCTCAGGATAGCCATTAGCTGCTATAACTAAAGTTACAGCCGTCTTAGTACTATTTTTAATTTTAATTTGATCTAAAGTACCATTTCCGCAATGTGTAAATAATTCTACTAAATCACTTTCTATTAAAGGCAGAACAACTTGCGTTTCAGGGTCACCCATTCTACAATTGTATTCTATGACTTTAGCTTCGCCATTTACTAAGATTAATCCTATATAATAGAATCCTTTATAAACAATATTTTCTTTTTTCATTCCTTCAATAGTAGGAATAATAACTTTTTCTTTTACAGTTTCCATTAATTCTTCAGAAACAAACGGAACAGGAGAAACCGCTCCCATACCACCGGTATTTAATCCTTTATCACCTTCACTAATTCGCTTATAATCTTTAGCAATAGGTAAAATTTGATAGTTTTCACCATCAGAAAGAACAAATACTGAAAATTCAATACCATCTAAAAATTCTTCAATAATAACTTTACTACTAGCATAACCAAATTTAGATTCAGAAATCATAGCTTTTAGTTCTGTTTTAGCTTCTTCTTTATCAGAAGTAATAATAACACCTTTGCCACCAGCTAAACCATCTGCTTTTAAAACAAAAGGAGGCTTATTATTATCTATAAACACTAAACCTTCTTCTAAATTGTTTTCGTCAAACTCATTATAACCAGCAGTAGGAATATCATATTTTAACATAAATTCTTTGGCAAAAGTCTTACTTCCTTCTAATGTTGCGCCTTGTTTAGAAGGGCCAATAATGTTGATGTGTTTTAAAGTATCCTCAGATTTAAAAAAATCATAAATACCATTCACTAAAGGAGCTTCAGGCCCTACAACAATCATTTCGATATTTTCGGTTAAAGAGAATTTTGCCAATGCGTCAAAGTCTAAGATGTCTAAAGCGACATTCGTTCCTAAAGAAGCAGTTCCAGCATTTCCTGGAGCGATAAATAGATTGTCAGTTTTTGAACTTTGAGCTATTTTCCAAGTGAAAGCATGTTCTCTTCCGCCTGAACCTAAAATTAGAATATTCATGGTGTAATTTTTTGCAAAGAAAAACTAAATGTTGCAACTATGCTAAAAAGTTATGAATATTTGATTGACATTTTAGAATAAATATCAAGAGACTGCCAAAATTACCATATCTTTCTATTGGAATAACTTTTGATTTATTAGTTTTTTATAAAAAAGTAGTTTTTTTGTTAATAATAGTAGCTAAAAATTTACTTTTGTAAATCAATTTAAAAATACACTATCTAATTGAATAGATAGTTTTAAGATAAAGATAAAATGACAAATTTTTTAGAGAAAGTTTTTGGGAAAGTATTTGGAAATAAACATGAGAAAGATGTAAAAGCAATTCAACCAGTTGTAGATCAGATAAATCTAGAATATGCAAAACTTAATTCAATTAGTAATGATGAATTAAGAGCAAAAACGGCTGCATTCAAAAAGCAAATAACAGATTACACTGCAGATGTAGAAGCTCAAATTGTAGCTTTAAGAGAAAAAGCAGATGATATAAAAATCGACTTAGACGATAAAGAAGAAATATTTAATCAAGTAGATATCCTAATTAAAGAGAAAGATGTAAAAATTGAAGAAATTTTAAAACAAATTTTACCACAAGCTTTTGCTGTTGTAAAAGAAACTTCTAGAAGATTTACAGAAAATGAAACATTAAGTTCTACCGCAACAGATTTTGATAAAGATTTAGCGGTAAGTGGAGACTTTGTTAAAATTGAAGGAGATAAAGCAATTTATAAAAATCAATGGAAAGCAG
Organism: uncultured Chitinophagales bacterium; assembly: GCA_963932515.1. Classification (GTDB taxonomy): domain Bacteria; phylum Bacteroidota; class Bacteroidia; order Chitinophagales; family UBA8649; genus CAKZQD01. Next base: position 58,004 of record CAWVRT010000006.1, on the reverse strand, counting down.
CAGGAGTTGAAGTGGATTGGAACATGATTCATTATGATGTACAGTTAGTTGGTGGAGTTGTTTTACATGAAGGTAAAATTGCAGAAATGATGACAGGTGAAGGAAAAACATTAGTATCTACCTTGCCAGCATATTTAAATGCACTACCAGAATTAGGTGTACATATTGTAACGGTAAATAATTATTTATCTATTAGAGATTCTGAGTGGAATGCACCAATTTTTAATTTCTTAGGTTTAAGAGTCGATTGCGTTGATAAGCACCAACCAAATTCAGATGGACGTAGACATGCGTATAATGCAGATATCACTTATGGAACAAATAATGAATTTGGTTTCGATTATTTGAGAGATAATATGGCATCTAATAAAGATGACTTAGTACAAAGAAAACTTCACTTTACAATGATAGATGAGGTGGATTCTGTATTAGTTGATGATGCAAGAACCCCTTTAATTATTTCTGGAGCAGTTGAAAAAAGTGATGAAAAACAATTTTACGACTTAAAGCCTAGAATTCATAAGTTAGTAGAAGCTCAAAAGAAAATTGCAAGTACAAATTTAATTCAAGCAAAGAAATTAATAAAAGAAGGTGTTACAGGGTATAAACCCGGTGAAGGTGGCTTTGCTTTATTGAAAGCTTTTAGAGCTTTACCAAAAAACAAACCTTTAATTAAATATTTGAGTGAACCAGGTATTAAGCAAATCTTATTAAAAACAGAGAACTACTATATGCAAGACTCTAATAAAGAGATGCCAATAGTTGATGAAGAATTGTTGTTTGTAATTGAAGAAAAACAAAATTCAGTAGAATTTAAAGAAGAAGGTGTAGATATGATTACCGCTTCTGGCGAAGATAAAGAATTCTTTATCGTTCCAGATGTTGGAAGTGAAATGGTAGAAATTGATAAACAAAATTTACCAGAAGAAGAAAAAATAGCTATTAAAGATCAGTTATTACAAAACTTTGCTATCAAAACGGAAAGGTTACATTCTATCAACCAATTATTAAAAGCATATACACTTTTTGATAAAGAGATAGAATATGTTGTAATAGACGACAAAGTAAAAATTGTAGATGAAAATACAGGTCGTATTATGGACGGTCGTAGATATTCTGATGGTTTACACCAAGCCATTGAAGCAAAGGAAAATGTAAAAGTAGAAGCAGCTTCACAAACTTTAGCAACAGTAACTTTACAGAATTTTTTTAGAATGTACCATAAATTGTCGGGGATGACAGGTACTGCAGAAACAGAAGCTCAAGAGTTTTGGGATATTTACAAACTAGATGTAGTAGCAATACCTACAAATAAACCTTTAGCTAGGCAAGATCATGAAGACTTAATTTATAAAACAACTAGAGAGAAATTCAATGCTATTGCTATAGAAATTGAACGTTTATCAAAAGAAGGAAGACCAGTATTAGTAGGTACAGCTTCTATTGACGTATCGGAATTGATTAGTAGAATGTTGAATATGAAAGGTATAAAACATAATGTTTTAAATGCCAAACAACATGCTAGAGAGGCAGATATTGTTGCTGAAGCAGGAAAGCCTGGTGCGGTAACTATTGCCACTAATATGGCCGGAAGGGGTACGGATATTAAGTTGCCACCAGAAGTTATAAAAGCGGGTGGTTTAGCAATTATTGGCTCTGAAAGACACGATTCTAGACGTATAGATAGACAGTTGAGAGGTAGAGCCGGAAGACAAGGAGATCCTGGATCTTCACAATTCTTTATTTCATTAGAAGATCGTTTGATGCGTTTATTTGGTTCAGATAGAATTTCTAAATGGATGGATAGATTAGGCTTTAAAGAAGGAGAAGTTATTCAGCATTCAATGATTTCTAAAAATGTAGAAACTGCACAGAAAAAAGTAGAGGAAAATAATTTTGGTGTACGTAAGCGTTTGTTAGAATATGATGACATTATGAATACGCAGAGAGAAGTAATCTATAAAAAGCGTAAGAATGCACTTTTTGGCGAAAGACTATCGGTAGACATCATGAACACGATGTACGATTTGAGTGAAGAGCTAGTAGCTATTAATAAACAAAGTGAAGATTACGAAAATTTCAAACTAGACGTTATTAGATATTTTGCTTTAGATACGCATATTACGGAAGAAGATTTTAAAGAAAAAGACTTAGAAGTAGTTTCAGAAAAACTTTTTAATGAAGTAGAAGAAACTTACAAAAGAAAAATGGATTTTGTAGCAAAAAGAACTTTACCAATTTTCAGGCAAATACATACAGATAGAGGAGCTTCTGTTAAAAATATAGTCGTTCCATTTACAAATGGCGTAAAAGGCGTAAATGTTACCGTTTCTTTAGAAAAAAACATTAAGAGACAAGGAACTTTAACAATGACAGAATTTGAAAAAACAGTTTCTTTATCTATGATAGATGAGAGTTGGAAAGATAATTTACGTCAAATGGATAGCTTAAAACAAGAGGTTCAAAATGCTTCTTTAGAGCAAAAAGATCCTTTATTGGTTTACAAGTTAGAAGCTTTTAATTTGTTTAAAGAAATGATTTCTGAAATTAATAGAGATATTTCTTCATTCTTATTTAAAGGAAATATTCCAATAGAAAGTGCGGATGATGTTAAAACAACAAATCAAGAAGCTAGAAGATCTCCAGTAAAACAATTGGAAATGAGTAGAGGCGGAGGTGAATCTTCAGATAATACACAACAAGAAGAACCTAAAAAGGCTGAACCAATTAGAGTAGCACCAAAAACGGGTAGAAATGATACTTGTCCTTGTGGAAGTGGTAAAAAATTTAAGCAGTGTCATGGAAAGCAAGAAGCTTAGTTGTTTAAAAAAATCATATAATAATGTATGTGAATAATACAAACCTTTAGGATACTGAATCTTGTAGGGTTGACGTTAATTTAATATTATGAAAAATCCAGATTTTATTTGCATAGGAGCACCGAAAACGGTCACGACATGGTTATACGAAAATCTAAAAAAGCACCCTGATGTAGAATTACCCTATATCAAAGAATTACATTTTTTCGATGAAATTGAAAGAAACGTAAGAACGAATTTATTTGCTAGATTTTTTGGGAAACACTGGATGAATAAATAGTGGAGAGACTAAAATATACGGTGTATGAATCGTATAAAGAGAGGAACTTTAAAAAATTCAAATGGATAATGTTTTATTTTAAATAGTTTTAAATAGTTTTAAAATGTATAGCTATGTATATAATGCATAAAAAAAGAATAAAAAGTCATTTTGTTAAAAAATAATGATATCTTGCACTTTCAAAGTATGGGTTTCTTAAGACTCTTTAAGTAAAACCTACATCAAATAGATAATTACAATTTACATTATAAATGTAATCGATTTCAAAATAAAGCATATGGAATACAATTCTCAAAGAGAATCAATTAAATTGCGTGAATACGGTCGTAGTATTCAAAAGTTAGTAGCCTACGCAAAAACACTTGAAAGTAAAGAAGATAGACAAGATGTTGCTGAGCACATTTTGAGTATAATGGGTGGAATTAATCCTCATTTAAAAAATATAGAAGATTTTAAACAATTACTCTGGGATCATTTATATCTTATAGCAGACTTCGATTTAGCAGTAGATTCTCCTTATGAAGTTCCAGAAAGAGAAGAAGTTTTTGCTAAACCTGCAAAATTCGCTTATCCTACAAGGAGTAGAAAATTTCGTCATTATGGTAGAAATATTTTAAGTATGATAAAATCAGCTTCTGACATGGAAGATCGAGAAAAGCAAATGGAATATGCTAAGACCATTGCTAATTATATGAAAAAAGTTCAAGCTAATAGAAATAGAAGTGGAGAGAAAGTAAATGATTTAATTATTATTGACGATCTAGAAACACTATCTGGGGGTGTTCTTAAGTTAGAGAATGAGACGACACTTTTAAAAGTGAAAACTGTTAGAAATTTCAAGAATAATAATAATAATAAAAAGAGGAATAATAATAACAACAATAATAGAAATAGAAAAAATTATAGAAAATAGTTAAAATTCCTTATTGGAGACTATTGTGAATGCAATAGTAGGATATCAATTATTAAAATTCATGGCTCTTTCCATACCTGTTTGTATGAAATCCTCAATACTTTTAATAGCAGTATCTAGATAGGAAGAAAGTGCTTCATTTTCATGATTAGTCCATTCGCCAAGTACATAATCTATTTGTCTGCCTTTACTATAATTATCTCCAATACCAAATTTTAATCTTGGGTAGGTTATAGTATCTAAGTATTCAGCTATACTTTTTAAACCATTATGTCCAGCATCAGAACCACTTGGTTTTAATCTTATCTTACCAAAAGGTAAAGCAATATCATCTACGAGTGTTAATGTGTTTTCAACAGGAATATTGAGTTCTTTCATCCAGTATTTAATAGCCTTACCACTTAAATTCATAAAAGTAGTTGGTTTAATAATATGGATAATTTTCCCTTTAAATTTATAGGAACTGTAAAAAGCAAGACGCTTCATATCAAATGAAACGTCTTTATTTTTTGCTAATTCATCGGCAATTTTAAAACCGATATTATGTCTAGTATTTTCGTATTCAGCCCCAATATTACCTAAAGCAACGATTAAATACTTTTTCATACATTTATTTTAATTACTTATTCAGCGGCAGCTTCAGTAGTTGTTTCAGCACCTTCAGCAACTTCTTCCCCTTCTTCTTCAGCACTTTCAGAACGCATAGCTCTAGGTACAACTACTCTAGCTATTGGATTTCCCCCTGGAGTTAAAATATTTAAGTCAGTTTTTACATCTTGTACTTTAATAGACTTTCCTAATTCTAAATTAGTAACGTCTAAAGAAATAAATGGAACTAATTGTTCTGGCGTAGCTTTTACGATTAGTTTTCTTAAGTTTAACTCAAGAACACCACCAGTAGCAACACCTTTAGCTCTTCCAGTAGTTTTCACCGGAATTTCTGTTTTAATAATTTTTCCTGGTACTAATTCTTGAAAATCTACATGTAAGATTTTATCAGTAACTGGGTGAAAATCGATATCTTTTACCAATGCTTCAACATTAATAGAATCAACTTTTACATTTACTTTTAAGAATGCATCAGTATAAACGATTTTTAATAAATCATTATATTTTACTGAAAAAGAAATATTTTCCATCCCCCCGTACATTACGCAAGGTACTCTATCTTCTTTTCTTACTAATTTAGCAGCTTTTTTTCCTGCACTTTCTCTTTTTTGTCCTTCTAATGAAATTGTTTTCATAATTAAACTGATTGTGTTATAAATAGTGAATTAATTGATTTATGCTCGTGTGTATTTCTAATTGCTTTCGCAAAAAGTTTTGACACAGTAAGCACCTTGATCTTACTCGATTTTTTTTGTAGCGGAATAGTATCTGTTACTATCAATTCTGATATTACAGAAGCTTCTAAACGCTCATATGCTGGACCCGAAAGTACTGCATGCGTACAAATAGCTCTTATACTTTTTGCACCTTTTTCCATGATTTTTTCTGCTGCCATACACATTGTACCTGCAGTGTCGATTAAATCATCTACCAATATTACATTTTTATCTTTAACATCTCCAATTAAAGTCATTTCTGCAATTTCATTAGCTTTTTTTCTATGTTTATCGCAAATTACGAAATCGGTATTAAAATGTTGTGCATATAATCTTGTTCTTTTCGTAGAACCTACATCTGGTGATGCAAATAATATGTCTTCCATTCCTAAATTTTCTAAATAAGGCATGAAAATAGCCGTTGCATTTAAATGATCTACAGGAATATCAAAAAATCCTTGTATTTGACCAGCGTGCAAATCCATAGTCATAACCCTATTTGCTCCAGAAGCAACAATTAAATTTGCCATTAATTTAGCACCAATTGCTACTCTTGGTTTATCTTTTCTATCTTGTCTTGCAAAACCAAAATAAGGAATTACACAGGTTATATAATCTGCAGAAGCTCTTTTTGCAGCATCTACCATCATAAGCATTTCCATGATGTTTTCTGTAGGTGGATTGGTAGACTGAATAATAAACACAAATTTCCCTCTTACAGATTCATTAATAACAGTAGTAAATTCACCATCACTAAATCTGTGAGTACTAACATCTGCTAAATGGTCCCCATAATGCTCACTAATCTTTTTAGATAGTATTTCGGTTCCAATTCCACTCAATAATTTTACTTCTGCTAGGTTCATAACTATGTAGTTAAATAATTGAGCGCAAAGCTAAGGTTTTATTTAGTTTTTTACAATATTTTATATAAAAAAAGCTACTCTTTTTTAAGAGTAGCTTTTACAAAGTTGGCCTACAAGGACTCGAACCTTGAATGTCAGTACCAAAAACTGGTGTGTTACCAATTACACCATAGGCCAATTTGGAGCGCAAAGCTAAATTGTTTTTTTTTATTGTGCAATCTTTTTTCAAATAATTTTCAAAAAAAACCTAGAAAATTTCTTTTTACTTAACTATTTTTAATTTTTATCTCTTTGAGATCCTACTTTTTCTTGTTTTTATCTTGAAAATCTAAACTGGTAATATTGAATTTACTCAAAATAGATTTAATAGTAATTTTTGCTTTTTCTTTTAAAATAGTAGCTGTTTTTTTAATAAAGCTATCATCTGGTTTACTTAAAAATCTAGAATCTTCATACCTCACACCTTCTTCTAATGGAGTATAATAATAAGCGTAATAAGATTTTCTAGTTGTTCCTTCAGGAACATTTATTTTAGAATATCCATGGGGGGAATTTTTATCGGTAATAAAAATTAAAGCTTTATTCATAAAACAAGGATATTTCAGAACACAATCTTTCATTTCTGGGTCCCATAATTCTATTTCACCGCCATATTCGTCTTTCCAGCCTTTGTTTAAATAAATTAATAAATTTACTCTGCGCCAAATCTTCTTTTCTACATTTACGTTTACATCTATATGTACATCTAAATAACTACCTTTTGCACCTTGGTGAATTCCTTGTCCCAAAGAATCAAAATTTGTGAAAAGACCGTCAATGCCAGTAATTCTACTAATGATTTTACTAAATGCTTTAGAAGCTAAAGTTTCTCTTACTTTTTGAAAAATGGGATGCCAAGCTTCAAAATTATAATCTTCTCTTTTATTCTCGTTCAATGATTTTCTGATAACATTTAAACTCTCAAAACTTGGAAAATTTTCATATAATATATCGGCAGTTTCTTCCGTAAAAAAATCATCTAAAAATATATGTTTACAATGCGGTGCATTTACAAATTGATTGTTTAAATCAGCTATATTTTTATCCTCAGTATATTTAGGATTGATTATTTTATTTATTTCTTCAATGTTCATGGTGTAAAGTTATTAATTACGAATTCATAGTTTGTTAAATTCCGTGCATTTTCTTCATCAAAAAATAAAACATTCTAGGGAAATAAAATGAAAATGCAGGCATAAAAGTTTCTAACCCGCCAATGTACTGATGACGTTTCCCTTTTTTAATAGCTTGAATCATTTTTTTTGCACACAAAGTTGCATTCATGCCTTTTTCTTGAGCGATGCTATCTTTATTAAAAATTCCTCCATCTGCAGTTAAAGAATTTTTGGTAATATCCGTTTTAATAAACCCTGGAGAAAGAATTGTGATATTTATATTGTATTTACTTACTTCATAACGTAAGCTTTCATAGTAGCCAGTTATTGCTTGTTTAGAAGCGCAGTAGGTAGAGACGAATGGTAACCCAATTTTACCTAAAATACTGCTCGTTACAGCAATTGTTCCACTGCCTTGTTTTTTCATAACTGGAATTACTTTTTTTGTTAAAAGAATATTTCCCATAAAATTGACTTCCATAATTCTACGGTCCACTTCTTCTAAAGTTTCTTCCGCAAAAGATTTATGAGCAATTCCAGCATTTAAAATTAAAATGTCAATGCTTGAAAATTTAGAAATTACTAAATCTATTTTATTATCAAATTCATTACTTTTTGAAATGTCTAATGGTAAAACTAAACTGTTTTCATTAGAGAGTTTTAAGGAAGTTTGAATGTTTTTAAGTTTATTTTCTCTTCTTGCAGAAAGTATAATATTGCAATTTTCTTTCGCTAGTTGTTTTATTAAACCTTCTCCAATTCCAGAAGATGCACCAACAACCCAAACAGTTTTATTTTTGAAATTTATTTTCATTTTGAAATTATTAATACAAATGTAATTAATATATTCTTAGAGTTTTTTTGTTCCTTTTGGATATTTCAAACTATTAATCAAAATTAACACTACTAATTCTGTTGTTTTTATATCTTTGGCAGCTAATAAAGTTAAGAAGAAATGAAAGGAATTCAGTTTTATAAAAAAGCCAATAATATCTTAGGTTGGTTGGTATTTATTTTTGCAGCAATAGTTTACATCTCTACCATGGAAAAAACAGGTAGTTTTTGGGATTGTGGTGAGTTTGTACCTGGTGCTTACAAGTTGCAAGTTGTTCACCCTCCTGGTGCTCCGTTCTTCAATATAATAGGAAGAATATTTACATTATTTGCTTTTGGCGATGTTACCAAAGTAGCTATGATGATTAATTTAATGTCTGCCTTGTCAACAGCTTTTGTAGTGTTGTTTGGTTTTTGGAGTACAAGTGCAATTTTGAAGAAATTGACAGTAAAAACAGAAGAAGATTTAACACAAGAAAGAGTTTTTGCTATTCTCGGATCTGCTCTTGTAGCTGGTTTAAGTATTACGTTCTTAGATTCTTTATGGTTTTCAGCAGTAGAAGGTGAAGTTTATGCTTTGTCTATGTTTTTTATGACTTTTGTGATTTGGGCTACAATGAAATGGGATGCAGATGATAGTCCTACCGCAGATAGATGGTTACTTTTAATAGCATTTATGATTGGTCTATCTACGGGTGTTCACTTGTTGAGTTTGTTAGCAATTCCTTTTACAGCGCTTATCTTTTACTTAAAGAAATACGAATTTAGCATTAAAGGAGCTATTATTGCTTTTATTACTTCATTCTTAATTATAGGAATAGTAATGAAAGGAGTAATCTCGGGATTCCCTAGTTTATATGCAAAATTTGATAAGTTATTTGTAAATAGTTTTGGCCTACCTTTTAATAGTGGTGTTGTCTTTGTTTCTTTAGTTGTAATTGCTTTAATCATATTTATTTTAAGTTATATCAACAAAAAAGAAATCAATCAATCAGTTTTAGGGTTAAGAGTTACTAGTTCAGGAATTGAAAGAGCTGTGTTAAGTTTAGTATTTGTAATAATTGGGTATTCTTCATTTTTAATGGTGCCTATTCGTTCAGAGGCAAATCCTCCAATCAATATGAACAGACCAACAGATCCTTTTACCATGTTATCTTACTTGAATAGAGAGCAGTATGGAGAAAGACCTTTACTTTTTGGTCCTGATTATACTATGTTCCCTCAAGATGATTACGAAATTCAAGGAAATAACTTTAAGAAAGCCAATGTTAGAGATATTATTTCTAAAGGAAAAAATGAGTATGATGTAATGGTAAAAGATGGTAAGTTTGACTATGTTGTAAAGTCTGACGCTAAAATGTTTTTCCCGAGATTAGGTGTTTTAAATGATCAAGGAAAAATAAATGCTTATAGAGCATGGATGCAACCAGAGTATAATATATATGATAGAGAAACTAAAAAGAATGTTGCTAAATTTAAATCTAACCAAATAGATCAAGCTAATGCTTATGTGCAACAGCAGAACGCTAAAGGCGAAGGAAGGTATGGTAGTGCAAGATATAGAGTAGTTGATGATTTATCTTGGGGAGACAACATTAAGTTCTTCTTCAACTACCAAATGGGCTTCATGTATTTTAGATATTTTATGTGGAATTTTTCTGGAAGACAAAATGATATTCAAGGAACCTATGCTAATGCAGACGGTAGTTGGATAACAGGTATTAATGCCATTGATAATAATATTCACCTTTGGGGAAGTCCAAAATGGACACAAGATAATTTATCTAAGAAAAGAGAATTTAATAAAGCTCATAATAAGTTTTATGCTATTCCTTTCCTTTTAGGCTTAATTGGTTTTTATTGGCTATTTAAAAAAGATTGGCGAATTGCCACTACTGTTTTAGTGATGTTTTTAACAGCAGGTACATTCTTTATTGTTTATGGAAATCAACCACCAATAGAGCCTAGAGAAAGAGATTATGTAATTGTGGGATCTTTGTTTATTTATGCTATGTGGCTGGGGATGTCTGTTTACGCAATGTTCGATTTGTTTAGTAAAAAGATAAATGGTAAAATAGCTGCCCCTTTAGCATTTGCTATAGCTATTATTGCTCCTGTATTAATGGGTTCTCAAGGATGGGATGACCACAATAGAGATTTTAGAACTATTCCTGTAGATATGGCAACAAACTACTTAGAATCTTGTGCACCAAATGCAATTATTTTTACGCAAGGAGATAACGATACTTATCCACTTTGGTATGCACAGGAAGTAGAAGGTATAAGAACAGATGTTAGAGTTATTAATGTAAGTTTATTAGGTGTAGATTGGTATATAGATCAATTAAGATACAAAATGAATGATGCACCCTATTTGAAATTGACTTTTACGCCAGATATGATCCGTGCAAATAATAGAGATTATACACCGTATATAAACAACCCTAATATCGATAAAAATAAATATTATAATGCACAAGACATTATGAAATTTATTGCCAAAGATGATCCAAAGATAAAAGCACAATCAAATTATTCTTATTATAACCCTACTAGAAAAATGAGCTTTCCTGTAAGCGCAGAAGCTGTAAGAACTATGGATATGACTGATGCTGCAGATTCAATGATTTTACCAGCATTAAATGTTGATATTGCTAAAGCTAATTTAATGAAAAACGATTTATTGACAATCGATATCATTGCAAACAACATAAACGAAAGACCAATATATTTTGCTATTTCTGTTGCGCCAAGTGCTTATTTAGGGTTTCAAAAGTATTTTCAACAAGAAGGCTTAACTTATAGAATAGTACCTGTTGTAAACCCAGGTGGGCAACCTACAACCGCTCCAATTAGAACTGCGAAAATGTACGACAACATGATGAATAAATTCAAATGGGGAAAAGTCGCTGAAAATCCTAATGTTTATTTGAATGAAAACATCATGAGAATGACACAAAATTTAGTAAGTAATTTTGCTAAATTAGCTGATGAATATGCTAAAGAAGGCGATTATGAAACCGCTGCAGAAGTTGCAGATAAATTAATGGCCGTACTTCCTTTAGATAAAATTCATGCAAATTATTTTCATGCAAATATTCCTTCAATTTATTTGAAAGCAAGTTCTTCTTCGGCAAAAAATGCTGAAGGTGCAGAAACAGATGTACAGAAGTTAAAAGCTAGAAAGTTAACAGAAGAAATAGTACTAATTTGTAAAGATGAATTAGATTACATGGTTCGTGTTTACAATGATAAAAGTAGATCTTATGCTAAAGGTTCTTTTTCTCGTAAAAGAGAAGTAAGTGAATATTTATATTTATTGCAAGCAATGTCTAGAAATTATCAATATGAAGATCCAGCATTTGCTAAAGAATTAAGTGAATTATTGGTGGAGTATTCAGCTAAATTCCAATAATTAATGGCTAATATTCATTATAATAACTGTCCTGTTTGCGATAGTAAATTTTTTACTCATTACTTAAATGCGCAAGATTGGGGATATAGTAAAAAATATTTTGAAATAGTAAAATGTTCAAAATGTAGCTTTTCTTTTACGCAAGATGTTCCCGATCAGGAAGATATTGCGGTGTACTATCGTCATTCAGATTATGTTTCGCATACAGATACAAATGAAGGCTTGTTTTTTAAAGTGTATCATAAAGTACGTGAACACATGCTGAACAAGAAGCGTGCTTGGGTAGAAAACCATACAAAAAAAGGAAGTGTTTTAGATATTGGCGCAGCAACAGGTTATTTTTTGGCAAACCTTAAAAATAACGGTTGGCAAGTATTCGGTTTTGAACCGGAAGAAAGTGCAAGAGAGATTGCAAAAGCTAAAAATGGTATTGATTTAATAGATAATTTTACACCTTTGTTTAAAGAAGGAAAGAAATTTAATGCAATTACTATGTGGCATGTTTTAGAACATGTACATGAATTGAATTTATACTTTGAGCATTTTAAAAAATTATTGAATGACGATGGGAAAGTGTTTATTGCCGTTCCAAATCATGATTCTTTAGATGCTTCTTTTTATAAAGAAAAATGGGCTGCTTGGGATATGCCAAAACATTTATGGCATTTCAATCCAGCGTCTTTAAAAGCGTTAGCAGAAAAGCACAATTTTGAATTAGTGAAAATGTATGGGCTACCTTTTGATGCATTCTATGTTTCTTTATTGAGCACACAATCATTTTTAGGTAAATTAGTAGCACCTTTTATTGGCTTGGTTTCCTTTGTTAATGAAACAATAGATGTAAAAAAATCTTCTTCGGTACTGTATGTGTTGAAGAGAAAATAATATCAATTAATTTCCTGCAGCGTAGGACTTATATAATAATTAAATAAAATGGCTCTAAAAAGAAGAGATGTATTTTTCGGAAAAGACGAAACTTTAGAAATACTAAAGTCTGGAAAATCTATAGATAAAGTATTTATATTGAGAGGAAAGCATGGTGGCGAATATTCAGAAATTCGTGAATTATGTAAAGGAAAAGTTATCCCTATCAATATCGTTCCGAAAGAAAAAATAAACTATTTACTAAATCCTTTAATGCCAGGTGGTTTTATTAACCATCAGGGAGTAATGGGAATTTATAGTCCTATAGAATATGCAAACATTGATGATGTTTTACATTCTGTAATATATAAAGGAAAAGATGTGTTATTTGTATTATTAGACAATGTTACAGATGTACGTAATGTTGGTGCTATTGCAAGAAGTGCTTTGGCGTTTGGTGCAGATGCTTTAATTGTACCGTTAAAAGGGAGTGCGCAAATAAATCATGAATCTGTAAAAGCTAGTGCAAATACTTTAAAAGATATGACTATCTGTAGAACAGAAAGTTTAGAATCTGCAATGGCATACTTAAAATTAAACGGTATTGCACTTATTGGATCTTCTTTAGAAAGTAAAACGCCTATTCAAGAAATGAACTTTAGAAGACCAATGGCTTTAGTTATCGGTAGTGAAGGTGATGGAATGGGAGCTGTAATAGGTTCTAAATGTGATGAGAAATTTATTATTCCAATGTCTGGGAAAGTGGATTCTTTAAATGTTTCTGTTTCTTGTGGTGTCATGTTATATGAAGTTGCAAATCAGAGAAACGAGAAGTTTTAATTTTTGTAAAATTATTACTTAAAATAAAAAAACGTCATTTAGAATATAATGACGTTTTTTTATGATTTTTTTTGAAAATTATTTTCTTTTCATTACTTTTTCTGCTGCAGCAATAATATTGCTAGAAGACAAGCCATATTTCTCCATTAATTCTGCAGGTTTTCCACTTTCTCCAAACTTATCATCTACAGCAACAAATTCTATAGGGCAAGGTCTATTTTCTGCTAAAAGCGTAGAAATACTTCCACCTAAACCACCTAGTTTTTGATGCTCTTCTGCTACGACAATACATTTTGTTTTAGCAACAGAATTTAAAATAATTCTATCGTCTAAGGGTTTGATTGTGTGAATATTAATTACTTCACAAGAAAAACCTTTCGCTTCTAATTCTCTTGCAGCAACAATTGCTTCCCATACTAAATGACCTGTAGCTACAATAGTCACATCATTTCCTTCATTTAGCATAACCCCTTTTCCTATTTCAAATTTCTGATCTGATTCAGTAAAGTTTGGAACTTTTGGTCTACCAAACCTTAAGTATACAGGGCCAACCATTTCAGCTACAGCTAAAGTTGCCGCTTTAGTTTGGTTATAGTCACAAGTGTTTATTACAGTGAAACCTGGTAACATTTTCATTAAACCTAAATCTTCTAATGTTTGATGCGTAGCACCATCTTCGCCTAAAGTTAAACCTGCATGAGAAGCAGCAATCTTTACATTTTTATTGGAGTATGCTACAGATTGACGAACTTGATCATAAACTCTCGCAGTAACAAACTCAGCAAAAGAAGTAGCAAATGGAATTTTTCCAGCAATGGCTAAACCTGCAGCCATACCAATCATATTTGCTTCTGCAATTCCTGCTTGTATAAATCTTTCCGGATGATTTTTTGCAAAATCATTTAATTTTAACGAACCTGTTAAATCGGCACACATTGCTATAACATTTTCGTTAGTATCTCCTAAGATATCCATCGCAGCTCCAAATCCAGAACGAGTATCTTTAATTTCATCATCTTTGTATTGATCTAATTTTGACATATTTTGTGTGTTTGTAGATGTTTAAATCTATAGGTTTTACAATTCTATTTTACTTACGGTGCTTGCTTTTATAGTGAAAGCAATCGTTTTGGTTTTCATCATTTTTCTTTCTTTTGAAAAGCGAAAGACTAGTTCATAATTACCAGGCTGCAAAGCTAAAAGTTCTTGCGTAGTATTTGGTTTTAATGAATAAATATTTATCAAGCTTTCCACATTTTTTATAAAGAATGCACCATGCAAAGGATATTTAGATTTTATATGTATAAATCCAGGAGCAGGAATTGCTATCACTTTCTGCTCTTTATCTTTAATTTCTATAGTGGTTTGAATAGGAGGTAAACTCAAGATGTCAACATCATATTTTCCAACTAAATACGATTGTTCATTCTCAAAATACTCTTGATGTAAATAATCGTTTTCACCTTGTTTTTTAATCAAATACTTTGATGGTTTTGTTAAGCTTATAGTTTCACCATTTACATTGGTAGTAATAAATTGTAAGGTTCCTGTTGGAACTTTTAGATTGACAATATTGTGCTTCGCAGCAGCTAAAGTAAAATATTCAGAAACAACAGGTGGAATACTTTGTACTTCTACGCTGTATTCGTCTGGTTCTAAATATAAAGTATCTGATACACCCATATTTAATTTATGGTAAAAAGTATATTTTAGTTTATTGTCTTTTTTGCGATAAAAAAACATAGTTTTATTACTTTGAGTAGCTTGATTCTTAGTGTCTAATAGATTAACTTGAAGAGAGGTATAAGTTAGCGCTTTATCGATAGATCTTTGCAAGTTTTTTTTAAAATCTTTTTGTGAGTTTTCACTATAAACTGCAGCTCCAATGCACGCATAAGCTTGTAGTGATGCAATCGGAATATTTACACCAATTACAAATGGTTTTAAGATAATTTTATTATCTATTAATATCCTCAATATATTGCAAGGATCTCCTTTGCAGCTTTCAACACCATCAGTTATTAAAATAAGAATATTTTTTCCTTTGTAACCTTTGAAGTCAGTTTGAGTTTGTTGTAAAGAATACGCTAAAGGAGTTATTCCTTTAGGGGATATTCCTTCTAAAGTTGATTTTAATGTAGAAATGCTATTATTAGCAATCTGAAGGATTAGTTCAGAATCTTTACAATCATTTTTAACAGGCATTGATTGGTGTCCATAGGCTCTAATGCCAAAATACACATTATCTCCCATTCTAGCCTTTAAACTATCTGCAACATCCACCAATGTTTCTTTGGCAATGGTCCATTTACTTTTTGTTTCCCAATTTTTACGCATGCTAAATGAAGCATCTAGAACAAAAAGTATATTAGTTCGTTCTATTTCTTCTTGTGCTTTTATGGAAAATACAAAAAGGAAGATAATAGTTATGGAAATTATTTTTTTCATTTATCTATAAGGACTGTTTTCTTTTCAAAAAGTTCAAAATTTCTTACTTTAGTTTGTTGACTATATTTTGTTTGTTTATTAATAAAAACCAATTTATATTTTCCAGTTTGAAGTTTAATTTCTTTTTTGAAATCTATTGTGCCAAAATCTTTAACCATTTCCCAACGATTTTTTCGTTGAATGTATAAGCTAGCTATAATTGAATAGTTAATATCAATAGTTAATTTTCCATTATCTTTTATAAATTGATGTACAGCTCTTTCAATAGGAATATTTTTTACTTTTTCTGTTTTAAAAGGTAGGGTAGTTACTGTTAAGTTATACTTGTCGGATACAAAATAATTATCTTCAAGACCGTAATTGTAAACTATTTTATCTTCATTTAAAAAACGTAAAACATAATCTATTTGTTTATCGTCATAAGCCTTTTCGTAATTAAAATCTAGCTTTCCTTTTAACACCGAAATATTGATCACATTATGAATGCCCGCTGTCAATTCTATGTTTTCAACTTTTATAGGTGGAAACGTATGCACTACCACATCAAAAACACCTCTAGGGTCTAAGAAAACAGTATCTGCCTTTCTTTTTTTGTCTAAAGAATGTATGAAGTTGTAAACTATCTTTCCTGTGTAGTGGTTGTAAAAAGTAATTGGTGTATTACTGATCAGTTTTTTTTCTTTACTTAAAAGGTTTATTTCTACACTAGTTTTATCTGTAACTTTTCTAACAGCAATTTCTAGTATTTTAGTAAACGTAGCTTCATCTTTTGCATTTACAAAAGTACCAATACACTCAAAATCTTTAATTAATTCAGATTCTATGTCTAGCCCAATAATATAAGGGTTGATAGTAACACGCTTTTTCTTTAATTCTACTACGGCATCACAAGGGTCTCCTTCACAGTTTTCTAAACCATCTGTTATTAAAATAATAGAATTTATAGATTGATTGTCATCCGGGAAATCTTTAGTAGATTCAATTAAAGAATAGGCAATTGGTGTGTTTCCTTGGGCAATTATTCTATCAAATACTTCTTTTATATTTTCGGCATTTTTAGGTGCAAAAGCTACTTCTAGTTTAGAATCTTTACAATTATTTTTACTTCTATGAGATTGATGTCCGAAAACTCTTACCGCAATTTCTATTTTATTATTAGTCTTTTGAATACTATCTGCTAAATTAAAAAGAACCTGTTTGGCTATGTTTAGTTTTTTATCGTCTCCCCACATGGCTTGCATACTACCAGAATAATCCACAATAAATAAGATTCTAGTTTTTTCGGCAGGTTCCTGTGCTTTTACTATTGTAAAAGTGAAAAACGTAAAAATTAATATTATGAAATGTTTAAGCAAAGCTTTTTTTAAAAGTAATAATTATCAAAAGGGTACCAAAATTAGATTATAAATAGTTACATCATTAACGGTGAAGTTACGTTTAAATTACACTTTTAGTAGTAAAAAGCTATCTTTGTTTCTTTTTTAGACCTCCTAAGTACTTAATTTAGGGGGTCTTTTTGTATTGGAATTATAATGCAAATAGTAAAGCGTAAATAACTACATTTGAGAAAAAATAAGCATAAAAGTTGAAAAAAGCAGAAAATATTTGGATAAAACGGGTACTAATCTTACTAGGATTTTTAACCCTAGTTTTAGGTACAATTGGTATATTTCTACCGTTATTACCGACTACACCTTTTTTATTACTATCAGCTTATTTTTTCAGTAAAAGTTCTGATAAGTTTTACAATCTACTACTCAGTAATAAATATATTGGTAAATACATAACAGATTTCCGAGAAGGAAATGGAATTACTAGAATGACTAAAATAAGCTCATTAGTTGCTATGTGGTTGGCGGTTGGATCTTCTGTAATCTGGTTTATTCCAATTATGGCTATTAAGATACTGCTAATGATAGTTGCTTTTGCTGTAACGTATTATTTACTTTCCTTGAAAACATTAAAGGAAAATTAGAAGCTGTTTTCCTGAAAATATTTATTGAGCTTGTTTTAGTAAGTAATCCAACACTTTTACAATGCTTTTTTTGAGTGCAAATGAAGCCATTTCAAAATTCGCTAGAAATTCTTTACTCGTACAATGTTCGCCATCTACAAAGTCGGTAATCGTTTTTATTGCTGTAAATTCTTGATTGTGTAATTGACAAACCCATGCTATTGCGGCAGCTTCCATCTCTTTTACGGAGGCATTGTTTCTATGAAAAATCTCCATATCTGTTTCAGTATAATCTAAAGCATCGCTACTAGAAATAATTCCTTGTTTCAGATTAAATTTTTCAGCCAAAAAATCACTATTCATTACTGGATAATTGCCTAATCCGTATTCTTTAAAACCGCCAGGTAAATCTATTCTTCTATCGTGAAAACAAACTTTTTCAGTTGCAATATAGGTATCTCCAATTTTAGCGCCTTTAGAAAGAAAGCCACCTGCTGTTCCACAATTAATGATTAAACCTGGAGAATAATTTTGTATTGTAATATGGGCATTTAATGTAGCCGCTTGTGTTCCTATATTGTCAATGCCATGTTCTTTAGATTTTCCATTAAGACTCAGAATGATCGTTTCTGATTTATTTGCGTATACTTCTATTGGATTGTGATATGCTATTTTCTTCAAATTGTAATGCTTAATAATTGGTAAAGCTTCGCCTTCCATTGCCATTATTAATGCTATTTTTTCGTATTTATTTTTCATAAAGTGTTAAAATCTGACTCAAATGTAGATTTTTTGGAAATAATTCCCATCATCTAATTCCAACTATTCGTAAAATAATTAATTATTTCTCCTTTTTGTGTATAACCATATTAACACTGGGAAAGATAGTCTAACAAAGGGATGTCGTATTTAATTAACATCAATCCACACTGCAATAAACATCCGGCACCATAGTTTTCCACAGTACATAGCAATACTGTGTATAATTAATTGGTGGGAAATAGTGTTATAAAGTGGGAAATAGTGGAAATTTGTATTCAATATTTAAATAAAATGTATATTTTTGTGTCCAAGACATGAAAGTGTGTTATAAGAAAAGATGAGTTTTTTAGGAGAACATGAAATAAAAATTGATAGCAAAGGACGTATGCGTTTGCCAGCGGGAATCAAAAAACAATTGAATCCAACTGCTAACGGACGTTTTGTTGTTAATAGAGGTTTCGAAAGCACCTTACAGATTTATCCTTTTGATGTTTGGGAAAAAACAAGAGCGAAAGTTGAAAAGCTAAATACGTTTAATAAGCAGAATAGAAAGTTCGTAAGATCTTTTTTGGCTGGTGCAACGGAATTGGTTTTAGACTCTGCTGGTAGAATAAATATTCCTAAACACCTTTTGCAGTATGCAGACATTCAGTCTGAAGCCATACTTACTCCAGGTAAACATACCCTTGAACTTTGGAACAAAAAACGTTATGAAGCAGAAATGGATTTCGATTCAGATGATTTTGCAGATTTAGCAGAAAGCGTTTTAGGTGACATAGATCTAGGGAATGATGACGGAGAATAATAATTATCACATATCTGTAATGCTCAATGAATGTATTGAAGCACTAAATATAGTTTCAAATGGAGTTTATGTTGATGTAACTTTTGGTGGTGGAGGACACTCTTCTGAAATCTTAAAGCATCTAGAAGATGGAAAATTAATAGGTTTCGATCAGGATGATGATGCACTAAACAATATTCCAGAATCTAATAATTTGATTTTCGTAAATCATAATTTCAGACACTTAAAAAGATTTTTGAAGTTTCATAAGCAAATGCCTGTAAATGGAATTTTAGCTGATTTAGGCATTAGTTCTTATCAAATAGATGAAGGAACTAAAGGTTTTTCTATTCGTTTTGATGGCCCTTTAGATATGAGAATGAATCAGACGATGAGTCTAACAGCTGCGGATATTTTAAATACTTATCAAGAAGAAGATTTAGTTGGTATGTTTTCTACTTACGGAGAGGTTAGAAACACAAAAAAATTAGCTAGAGAGATAATTAAGGCTAGAAAGAATGGTGTAAAATTTAATACAACGATGAATTTCATTTCTTTCTTAGACAGTTTTGTGATCGGAAAAAGAAATAGATATTTAGCACAAGTTTTTCAAGCTTTAAGAATAGAGGTAAATGATGAGATGGGTGCTTTAAAAGAAATGTTAAAGCAAAGTTTGGAGGTGTTAGCAGTTGGAGGGCGATTGGTAATCATGACTTTTCACTCACTAGAAGATAGAATTGTGAAAAACTTTATGAAAGCTGGGAATTTTGAAGGAAAATTAGCGGTTGATATGTTCGGTACAACAACTAAGCCATTTAAGTTGCTCAATAAAAAACCAATAGAAGTTGGTAAAGAAGAATTGTCAGTAAATAATAGAAGTAGAAGTGCAAAATTAAGAGTAGCTATAAAACAATAACAAAAAGTGAGTCAAGAAGAAAATATAGCAAAAGAGTCCTTTGTGGAGAGGCTCAAAAAGATGGTGAAATTTGATGAAAAGAATATTTTCAACAATTTGCCTTTGCTTTTTTTGGTTTCAGTATTAGCTATTCTACATGTTGCCAATAATCATAGAATTGAGAAAAAAGTAAGGCAGATAAATAAATTAGAAACAGAATTGAAAGAGTTGAGGTGGATGTATATGACTTCAAAATCTGAATTAATGTTTAAGAGTAAACAAAGTGAAGTAGCTAAAATGGTAAAAGAGATGGGTTTAAAAGAATCTGAAAATGCTCCAAGTAAAATAATAATTGAAAAAGAATAAATAATAAAAAAGTAAAGAGATAATATCTAAAAAAGTGAATAAGAAGAAAGAAATAATATGGCGTGTTTGGTTCGCAATGTTGCTATTGGCAATATTCGGAGGGGCTATTGTATTTAAGGCTGCTTCTATTCAGATTGTTCAGGGAGAAGCGTTACGTAATTTATCGGATAGCTTAAATGTTTTTTCTAAAACAATAGAACCAGAAAGAGGGAATATTTATTCTGAAAATGGAGATTTGTTATCTACTTCATTACCATTTTTTGAAGTGAGAATGGATTTTAGATCTGAAGCAATTAGAGATTCAGTTTTCAATAAAAATGTAGATTCTTTAGCGATAATGTTTGCGCAGGTTATTGGTAATAAATCAAAAGCAGCGTACAAAAGAGAGTTAATTAAAAATAGAGTAAAAGGGAATAGATATTATTTAGTTAAAAGAAATGTAAAATATCCTCAGTTACAATCTATGAAAAAATGGCCTTTTTTTAGAGAAGGAAGGTATAAGTCTGGAATGATTGTTCTTCAAAAAAATGAAAGGAAAAATCCTTTTGGGATGTTGGCGCATAGAACGATTGGTTACGTAAGAGATGAAGGGAAAGTTAAAGTAGGAATCGAAGGGAAATTTGATAGTTACTTAAAAGGCGTAAAAGGAAGAGTGTTAGTTCAAAAAATTGGTAGTAACACTTATATCCCTTTAAATGGAAAAGATGATGTTGAGCCGCAAACAGGTCAAGATGTGTATTTAACTATTGATGTAAATATGCAAGATTTAGTAGAAAGTGCTTTGGTTAAATCTTTAAGAAATAATAATGCAGATCATGGAAGTGCGGTGTTAATGGAAGTTAGTACAGGAAAGATTAAAGCAATTTCAAACCTTACTTATAATAAAAGTTCTGATAAATATATTGAAGGTTATAATTATGCTGTAGGAGAAGCTACGGAGCCTGGGTCTACTTTTAAATTGGTGTCTTTAGCTGCTTTGATAGATGATGGTTTTGTAAAACCTAGCGACATGGTAGATCTTGAAGGTGGAAGAAAACAATTTGCAGATAGATTTATGAAAGATTCTCATAAACCTGAAAAAGATACGATAACATTAAGTAGAGCTTTTGAGACTTCTTCTAATGTGGGAATTTCTAAATTGGTCAATAAGTATTACTACACGAAGAGACAAAAATTCTACGATAAATTACTGTCTTTCCACTTAAATAACCCTGTAGGAATTGAAATTACCGGCGAAGCAAACCCTGTTATTCATCCACCAAAAGGGTGGAGTATGGTTTCGCTTCCTTGGATGGCTATTGGTTATGAAGTACAATTTACGCCAATTCAGATTTTAGCTTTTTACAATGCAATTGCTAATAACGGAGTAATGATGAAGCCTTTTTTAGTTTCTTCTATAAAAGAATATGACCATGTTATTGAACAATTTAACCCAACTGTAATAGATAAGCATATTGTTAGTGAAAGCACAGCTATCAGTTTAAGGGAAATGCTGAAAAATGTAGTTGAAAAAGGTACCGCTAAAAATATAAGATCTAAAAATGTTAGCATGGCAGGAAAGACTGGAACAAGTCAGATTGCTAATAAAAAAACAAACTATAGAGATAAGATTTATCAGGCAAGTTTCGCAGGGTTTTTTCCGGCTGAAAATCCTAAATATTCTTGTATTGTAGTTATTAATAACCCTAGAAATGGAAGTTTTTATGGAAGTCAAGTTTCTGCACCAGTTTTTGGAGAAATAGCTAATAAGATTTCTGCCAATGATTTTAACATGCAGAAACCTTTAGAACAAACAATGTACGCAGGAAATGGTTTGCCTTTATTGGGAAATGTAATTGCATCGGATGCCGAAGCTATCTATAATTCTTTAGGATATTCTTTTCATAAAGAGAAAGGAATTGATTTTGGAACGATTATAAAGAAAAACAACTCTTTATCTCAAAAAGCTAATCCATTGTTAGAAAATTTGATGCCAAATGTAGTCGGTATGGATTTGAAAGATGCATTTTATGTATTAGAAAATAAAGGATTAAAAATAAGATATACAGGAGAAGGGAAAGTTACAACACAATCTATTGATATAGGAGAAAGTATCCTAAAAGGACAAAAGGTTGCTTTAGAATTAGACTTATAAAATTAAAATATAGATAATTAATTGATGAAATTATTAAAAGACATATTATATACAGTGAAAACATCTCAAGTAATCGGTAATACCGAATTAGGGATAAATGCTTTGTATTTGAATTCTTTAGAAATAAAGGAGAATGATCTATTTGTGGCAATTAATGGTTTTACAACTGATGGCCATCAATATATTCAAAGTGCAATTTCTAAAGGTGCTGTTGCGGTAGTTTGTGAAGTTTTACCTAAAATATTATTAGATGAAATTACTTATGTAGTCGTAAAAAATAGTTCACAAGCGATTGCAATTATTGCTTCAAATTTCTATGATAACCCATCTTCAAATTTAACACTTGTTGCTGTTACAGGAACAAATGGAAAAACTTCAGTAGTCACTCTTTTATTTAAGTTGTACGAAAAGTTAGGTTATAAAGTTGGTTTACTTTCTACGGTAGAAAATAAAATTGGAGATGAAATAATTCCAGCTACTCATACTACACCAAATGCTATTGCTTTAAATGAGTTGTTAGCAAAAATGGTAAAGGCAGGGTGTGATTATGCTTTTATGGAAGCAAGTTCTCATGCTATTCATCAAAATAGAACGTATGGACTTGATTTTGACGGAGCAATTTTTACAAATCTTACACATGATCATTTAGATTATCATAAAACTTTTAGAGATTATTTAAATGCTAAAAAGTTATTGTTTGATAATTTACCTAAGTATGCTTTTTCATTAGTCAATGCGGATGAAAAAAATGGGATAATTATTCCTCAAAACACAAAAGCTAAGAAATACACTTACGCTTTAAAGTCTGAAGCTGATTTTACTATTAGAATTTTAGAAACAGATTTTTCTGGAATGCTAGTAAATATTGATGGAACAGAAATTCACACTAAATTAATTGGAGATTTTAACGCTTATAATTTACTATCAGTTTACGCTACAGCGATGTTGTTGGATGCCGATAATATGGAAGTACTAGTTGCGTTGAGTACTTTGGTTGGGGCAGAAGGAAGATTTGAATATTCAATTTCTGAAAATGATAAAATAGTGGCTATTGTAGATTATGCACATACGCCAGATGCTTTAAAAAATGTTTTAGAAACAATAAATAAAATCAAAACAAGAGAAAATAAAGTAATCACTGTCGTTGGTTGTGGTGGTGATAGAGATGTTACCAAAAGACCATTAATGGCTGCTATTGCTTGCAGGTTTTCTGATAAAGTCATCTTAACATCAGACAATCCAAGAACAGAAGAGCCAGATGTAATTATTCAAGAAATGCAAGTAGGAGTTGCGCTAACTGAAAAAAGAAAAGTTTTATCTATTGCGAATAGAGGAGAAGCAATTAAAACGGCTTGCATGTTGGCAGAAGAAAAAGATATTATTCTAATTGCAGGAAAAGGTCACGAAAAATATCAAGAGGTAAGCGGAGCTAAACACCCTTTTGATGATAAAGAAAAAGTAAAAAATGTATTTAAAGAATTGAATAGATAGCTAGAAGCCAGAATTTAACAGTAAAAAAATAAAAAAAATGATCTACGAATTACTAAACATATTAAGCGAAAGCTTTGATTTTCCGGGAGAACATCTATTTAGATTTTTGTCTTTCAGGGCAGGCTTGTCTGCTATTGTGGCATTGATAATTACGATTCTCTTCGGTCATAAAATTATTGAGAAGTTGAGAAATCTTCAAGTAGGTGAAACAGTAAGAGATCTAGGTTTGGCAGGGCAAAAAGAAAAAGAAGGAACACCAACAATGGGTGGATTAATGATTTTGGGAGCTATTTTAATTCCAACTTTATTATTTGCCAAATTATCAAACATTTATGTTCAAATGATGATTTTAACAACTGTTTGGATGGGAATTATTGGTTTTATAGATGATTACATTAAAATATTTAAAAAAGACAAAAAAGGCTTGCCAGGGAAATTTAAAGTTTTTGGTCAAATTTCTTTAGGTTTAATAATTGGTGCGTTAATGTTTTTTCATCCAGATGTTTATGCAAAGAAAGAAATTTCTAAAAGTGTAGTAAGTCGTTTTTCTGTTGAGCAAATTTCAACAGTAAAATCTTTTGATGGAAGAGAACATTATATGGCAAAAATTGATGCGCCTATTACAACAATTCCTTTCATTAAAAATCAACAAATAAACTATGAAAAACCATTGGTAATGTTATTTGGTGAAGGTGCTAGACCTTATGCTTGGATATTATTTATTGCTGTTATTATTTTTATTATAACGGCTGTTTCAAATGGTGCCAACCTAACCGACGGAATAGATGGTTTAGCTACTGGAACTTCGGCAATAATGGGAGTAGTACTCTTTGCGTTGATTTATATATCGGGAAATATCATTTTTGCCAATTATTTGAATGTTATGTATATTCCAAATTTAGGAGAAGTAAGCGTCTTTGTTGCTGCATTTGTTGGTGCTACAATAGGTTTTCTTTGGTACAACTCATTTCCAGCAAGAGTTTTTATGGGCGACACTGGAAGTTTAGCTATCGGTGGAATTATTGCTTCATTGGCCATTATAGCAAGAAAAGAATGGATGTTACCCGTTTTAGCAGGAATATTTTTGATAGAAAATTTATCTGTAGTAATGCAAGTAAGTTGGTTTAAGTATACTAAGAAAAAATATGGTGAAGGTAGAAGGATTTTTAAGATGGCTCCTTTACATCATCACTTCCAAAAATCTGGATACCATGAAAGTAAAATAGTAACAAGGTTTTTTATAGTAGGAATTCTACTAGCAATAATAACAATGGCAACATTAAAAATAAGATAAAAAACTAATAGCGAAAAGCAAGTAATGAAAAAAACTAACAACATATTTAACAACACTCAAAAAGGGCTAATTGTAGTATTAGGTGCTGGAGAAAGTGGTGTGGGTGCAGCTATCTTAGCTCAAAAACAAGGCTTTGAAGTCTTTGTTTCTGACTGTGGAATGGTGCAGGAAAGATATGCAAAAGTTTTAGCTGATAATAATATTAATTGGGAGGAAGGGAAACATTCTGAAGAAATAATTTTAACTGCGAATGAAGTCGTTAAAAGTCCTGGAATTTCTGACAAAGTGTCAATCGTAAAAAAGATTAAAGCAAAAGAGATTGAAATAATTTCTGAGATAGAATTTGCTTCAAGGTATACAAATGCTTTTATCATTGCGATAACAGGAAGTAATGGAAAAACAACAGTGACTTCAATGATTTATGAGTTACTGAAAAAAGATGGTAAAAATGTAGGTCTTGGCGGTAATATTGGCTCTGGTTTTGCTTTACAAGTAGCCAATGAAAATTACGATTATTATGTAATTGAAATCAGCAGCTTTCAATTGGATGATATTACAGCTTTTAAACCAAATATTGCTGTTTTGATGAACATCACACCAGACCATTTAGATAGATACGATTACAAGTTTGAAAACTATATTAATTCAAAATTTTTAATCACTAAAAATCAAACTGCTGAAGATTTATTCATCTATTGTGAAGATGATGAAGCTACTGTAGCTTATTTAAAAAACAATAAAATTAAAGCTGAGCAAGTTGCTTTTTCAATAAAAGAAAAAGTTGCAGAAGGTGCTTTTTTATCACAAATAGAAAATTCTTCCAATTCTAATGATTTGGAAATAAATATAAAACTAAAAAACAATAAAACATTCGATATGCCAGTACACAAATTAGGATTAGTAGGTCAGCACAATATTTACAACTCAATGGCTGCAGCTATAGTTGGTAAAGCTACAGACCTAAAGAAAAGTAACATTCGTGAAAGTCTTCAAGACTTCAAAAATCTAGAACATAGAATGGAGAAAGTCTTGAAAATTGGAGGAATTCAATTCGTAAACGATAGTAAAGCAACAAATGTAAATTCTACATGGTATGCCTTAGAAAGCGCTCAAACTCCATTAGTTTGGATAGCTGGTGGCGTAGACAAAGGGAATGAATACAGTGTATTAGAGCATTTAGTTTCTAAAAAAGTACATACTATTATTTGTTTAGGAAAAGATAATAGAAACTTACATAAAGCTTTTGCAAAGCATACTGATTTAATTATCAATACGCAATCTATGGAAGAAGCAGTTAAAGTTGCCAGTCATTTTGCAGACAAAGGCGATACAATTATGTTGTCTCCAGCTTGCGCTAGTTTCGATTTATTCGAAAACTATGAAGATAGAGGAATTCAATTTAAAGCAGCAGTGAAAAATCTGTAAAAGAATTATAAGTCAAGAATGTAGGGGCGAAAGCAATTGGCTAAAAAAAACTCTCTTTGGGGGAATAATAAAGTCTGTGTTAAGTGTAAACAAAAATAGTTAAAGTGATTGATAAACTAAAAAATAACATAAAAGGTGACCGCTGGATTTGGGGGACAATATTGATATTGTTTATCTTTTCTTTATTGGCTGTTTATAGTTCTACGGGTACTTTGGCTTATAGAACCAGAGGAGGGCAGACAGAATTCTATTTAATAAAACAGCTAATATTAATGTTTGGCGGTTTAGTGTCAATCTATCTTGTACATATGATTAACTACAAATATTTTTCTAGAATTTCTCAGATATTTTACTACGGTAGTATTATTCTTTTGATCATTACTTTAGCATTTGGTACAGATATCAATCAAGCTAAAAGATGGTTAACCTTACCTGTTATTAATCTAACTATGCAAACATCAGATTTCGCAAAGTTGGCACTCACAATGTATTTGGCGCGAGTGCTTTCTAAGAATCAAGATGTTATAAAAGATTTTAAAGAAGGCTTTGGAAAAATGATTATTCCTGTGTTTATTATTTGTGCATTAATTGCTCCAGAAGATATGTCTACCGCTTTGG
Organism: uncultured Chitinophagales bacterium; assembly: GCA_963932515.1. Lineage (GTDB taxonomy): Bacteria > Bacteroidota > Bacteroidia > Chitinophagales > UBA8649 > CAKZQD01. Next base: position 30,523 of record CAWVRT010000006.1, on the reverse strand, counting down.
TGATTTTTGCAACCAGTGTTTTAATTCTATTTATTGGTAGAGTTAGTTTGGTGTATATCGGAGGATTATTCGTTATTTGTATTTTAAGTTTGGTAATATTTGTGAGTTTGTTGTTTTCTTTACCAGAAGATAAAATAAAAAATATAGGGCGTTTAGGAACAGCTAAAAGTAGAATAATAGCTTTTGCTCCAAGTGTATTTGGTGATGGAGAAGTATTGAGAAGTGCTGAGCCGTATCAAGTAACTCAAGCCAAAATAGCTATTGCAAAAGGAGGTATTTTTCCTAATGGTCCAGGAAATAGTACGCAAAAGAATTTTTTACCGCATGCTTATTCCGATTATATATTTGTAATAATTATAGAAGAGTATGGCTTAATTGGTGGAATATTTGTATTGTTTTTATATCTGTTCTTTTTGTTTAGAACAGCATTAATGATAAAAAAAGCACCAAAAGCATTCGGTGCAATATTAGCTTTTTCATTAGCATTGAGTTTAGTAATTCAAGCAATGATAAATATGGGCGTAGCAGTAAATTTATTGCCAGTAACAGGTTTAACCTTGCCATTAGTAAGTATGGGGGGAAGTTCTACTATTTTCACAAGTATAGCTTTTGGTATTGTATTAAGCGTAAGTAGAGATATTGAAGTAAGTAAAGAAAAAATGATAGAGTTGGTTGATGAAATATCGAAATAGCTTTTTTTTGTCAGTTAAAATAATTTGGCGTAAGTAATTAGCAGAGTAATATCCCCATCTTGAGGATGTTGATGAGGGTGTAAATGCAATAGTCAATTAAAAAAAGAAACAAATTTAAAAAAAATGAAAACAAAAAGTCAAAAGCTAAGAATTTTAATGAGTGGAGGTGGTTCGGGAGGACATGTTTTTCCAGCCATTGCTATTGCAGATGCAATTGAAAAATTAGCACCTGATACGGAGTTTTTATTTGTTGGCGCAAATGGTAAGATTGAAATGACAGCCGTGCCAAAAGCAGGTTACGAAATTATTGGTTTACCGATTGATGGTTTGTATAGAGATTTAAGTTTAAGAACTTTAAAATTTCCTTTCAAGCTAATTTTCAGTTTAATAAAAGCTTGGTTTGTTGTTAGTAAATTTAAACCAGACGTTGCTATTGGAACAGCTGGTTATGCAAGTGGTGCTGCTTTAAAAATTGCAGAATGGAAAGACATACCAACTTTTTTACAAGAGCAAAATGCTTATCCTGGGATTACGAATAAAATACTAGGAAAAGGCGCAAAAAAAATATATGTAGCGTTTGAAACATTAGATAGATTTTTCCCAAAAGATAAATTAGTATTAACAGGAAATCCACTAAGAGCTTCTATTTCTATAGAGAACGTAGATAGAGAGGTTGCTTTCAAATATTTTGATTTAGATCCAAATAAAAAAACAATCTTTTTAACTGGTGGAAGTTTAGGTGCAAGAACATTAAATAAAGCCATGTTGGCGAGTTTGCAAGATTACTTGTCTCAAGATATTCAATTGCTTTGGCAATGCGGAAAAGTTTATAAAGAGGAGTATTTAAAATACAATAGTAAGTATGTAAAAGTTTTGGCTTTTGTAAATAGAATGGATTATGCTTATGCTATTGCAGATGTATTAATAACAAGAGCAGGAGCAGGAACAATCTCTGAATTAGCGTTATTGGGAAAGCCAGCAATTTTGGTTCCTAGTCCAAATGTTGCCGAAGACCATCAAACAAAAAACGTAATGGCTTTAGTAGATAAAAATGCTTCTATTTTAGTAAAAGATAAAGACGCCATTGAGCACTTAGCTAGTGTGGTTATTGGATTATTAAGTAATGAAGAAAAGAAAAAAACATTAGGAGAAAATATAAAGAAATTAGCAAAACCAAATGCAGCAGATGAAATTGCTAAAAGTGTTTTAAGTGAAATAACTAAATAACCGAGTAACGAGTAAACAATGAAACAAACAAAAAACATATACTTCATAGGGATAGGAGGAATAGGTATGTCTGCTTTGGCTAGGTATTTTAATGCTAATGGTAAAACGGTAAAAGGTTATGATAAAACGGCAAGTCCTTTAACTGCCAAATTGCAGGAAGAAGGTATTGAAATTCATTTTGAGGATAATATTGAGCAGTTAGATAAAAATGCAGATTTAGTAGTTTACACACCAGCGATTCCTAATGACCAAAAAATATTGAATTGGTACCAAGGGAATAATTTCAATTTGCAAAAACGTTCGCAAGTATTAGGAACCTTAACACAAGATACTTATTGTATTGCTGTTGCAGGTTCTCATGGAAAAACAACTATTTCTTCTATGATAGCACATATGTTAAATGAAACTATTGGTTGTACAGCTTTTTTGGGTGGTATTGCAATAAATTTCGGGTCAAATTATATCAATTCAAATAATAAAACAGTCGTAGTAGAAGCAGATGAATACGATAGAAGTTTCATGACATTGAAGCCAAATATTACCGTAATTACTTCTATAGATACTGATCATTTAGATATTTATGGCAACTATGAAAATATAGTTAAAGAGTTTAAAGAATTTGCGCAATTAAATGCAGAAGACGGTTTGTTGATTGCTCAGGAAGAAATAGCAGATTTAGATTTAAATGAAAACACAACACAGGTTTCTTACGGAATAGAAAACGGAGAAATATTTGTATCGAATTATAGAATAGAAAGTGGAAAATACTTTTTTGATGTAAATTTTGGTGAGGAAGTTATCAAAGATTTTGAACTGAATTTAGCAGGAAAGCACAATGTTGAAAATGCGGTAGCAGCAATTATTGCAGTAAAAACAATGAATGTTCCGAGTGAAGAAATTAAAAAAGCATTAGCTAGTTTTAAAGGAATTTATAGAAGATTTGAAAAACGAGCAGAAACAGAAAATACAATTTATATTGATGATTATGCACACCATCCAAATGAGATAAAAGCATTATTAGAATCTGTAAAAGAACTTTTCCCTAATAGGAAGATAGTGGCAATTTTTCAACCACATTTATTTTCTAGAACAAAAGATTTGGCAGAAGATTTTGCCAAACATTTGAGTATTGCAGATGAAGTGTTATTGATGCCAATTTACCCTGCAAGAGAAAACCCAATGAAAGGAGTTACTTCTGATTTGATTTTAAAAGAATTAAGTGTTGAAGGTAAAATAGTAGAGAAAGTAGATTTAATTAGTGAAGTGAAAGCTATAATTGAAAATAATGAACCCAAAGTAATACTAACGATAGGTGCTGGCGATATAGATCGTTTCACTCCTTTAGTTGTAAATGAAATAAATAAATAGTGGAAAACGAAAAAACATCAAATAAAAAAGCGGGAATTGCAAAATTTCTGCAAGCTGCCATGATATTGATTTTTGGGATGCTTTTTGTATTCTTAATTGGGAAAACAAGTCTAAATCAAAAAGAAATATTATGCAATAAGATTTTGGTAGATATCAAAGATGAAAAAGCACTTCAATTTGTAACAAAATCTGATATTGTTAAAATGGCAAACGCTAGTGAAGAAGGAAATTTAAACAATCGAAAAATTTCAGAGATTGATCTAGTAAAAGTAGAAAAAAAGTTAGAAGAAAATCAATTTATAGACAACGCAGAAGTGTATAATAACTTTGAAGGAATTATAAAAATTGATATTGTACAGAAAAAGCCACTATATAGAGTAATTAACAACAATAATGTTAGTTATTACATTAGCGAAAATTCATATAGAGTAACACTTTCCACTATTTTTACGCCAAGGCGAATTTTGGCTACGGGGCATATTCCTGATGTGGAAGATATTTCTTCAGATAAAGTAAATAAAGAGCTTAAAAAGATAATAGATTTTATTCAATCAGATTCTTTTTGGGATGCCATGATAGGGCAAGTGAAAGTTGAGAAAAATGGGGATTTCGTATTAATTCCAAAGTTAAAAGGACATACTGTTTTGTTGGGAAGCTCAGAAGATTTAGATTCAAAATTTGAAAAACTAAAAGTATTCTACAAAAAAGCACTTACAAAAACAGATTGGAAAAAATACAAGCAAATAAATTTAAAATACAAAGGGCAATTAATTTGTTCTAAATAAAAAAATGATGATAGAAAATAACAAAATCATAGTAGGTTTAGACATTGGAACAACAAAAATTAGCGTCATCATTTCTAGAAAAAATGAAGAGGGTGAATTTGAAATTTTAGGTACTGGGAAATCAGTATCATTAGGGGTGAAAAGAGGAGAGGTAGCCAATATAGATAAAACAGTTACTGCAATTAAAGAAGCTGTAACACAGGCTGAAAATAATTCTTCCTATCCTATTACAGATGTCTATGTTGGTATTGCAGGTTCGCATATCAAAAGTATGCAGCATAGAGGTATTTTAACTAGAGAAAATAGTACCGAAGAAATTACAGCTAATGATGTAAAGCATATTATTAGAGATATGCATAAATTGGCGATGGAGCCAGGAATGCAAATTATTCATGTAATACCGCAAGAATATTATATAGACAATTTGCCTGCTGGGAATGATCCAGTAGGGATGTGTGGAAGTCGTATGGAAGCTGATTTTCATATAATTACAGGAAGAACTTCTGCTGCGCACAATATCGAAAGAAGTGTAAAAAGAGCAGGTTTAAATATGGTGGGTTTAATTTTAGAGCCATTAGCTTCTGCCGCTTCAGCTTTAGATCCTCAAGAAAGAGAAGCAGGTGTTGTATTGGTTGATATAGGTGGTGGTACCACAGATATAGCTATTTTTTACAAAGACGTAATTCGTCATACAGCAGTGATTCCTTTTGGTGGAAATATTATTACAAACGATATCGAAAACGGTTGTAATATAATGAAATCGCAAGCTGAAAAATTAAAAGTGAGATTTGGGGAAGCCTTGTCGTTAAATGTTAGCGAGAATAAAATTGTTTCTATACCAGGTATTAAAGGGAGAAGAGCCAAAGAGATTTCATTGCATAATTTAGCAAATATAGTACAATCAAGAATGGAAGAAATTTTTGAATTAGTATTGTATGAAATAAAAGCTTCAGGTTGTGCTAGTAAAATGGGCGCCGGAATTGTATTGACAGGTGGCGGTTCGCAATTGGTAAATATTAAGCAATTAGTCGAATATGTAACTGGTTTAGATGCTAGAATTGGTCAACCTTTAGAAAATCTGGCTGTAGGTTATGACGCTGAATTAAAAAACCCAATTTATGCTACTTCTTTAGGCTTGCTTGGTAGAGCAGAATATGAAGAGGAAGAAGAATTGGTAGCAGTAGTACAAAAAGTACTTGTCGCAGAAGATGGCGAAGCAAACTTGCTGAAAAACATTGAAAATAGACCTGTTAAAAATTGGTGGAAAAAAATTGCAACAAGCTTACCCGATTGGTTAATGGATGAAGATGATGTTGACTATGAATAATAAAGAAAAAACAAATTATAAAAACAAATTAAAACAATTGACTATGGAATTCAATATACCAAACGAGCAATCGTCTATTATTAAAATTATAGGTGTTGGTGGAGGCGGTAGCAATGCCGTTAGCCATATGTTCGAAAAAGGGATTAGAGGTGTAAATTATATAATTTGCAATACTGATCAGCAAGCTTTAGATATAAGTACTGTGCCCAATAAAATTCAGTTAGGTCCAGAAAGTACACAAGGTCTTGGTGCTGGTTCAGAACCCGAAGTTGGAGAACAAGCTACGGTAGAATCTACTACAGATATTCAAGAACTGCTTAAGCAAAACACCAAAATGGTTTTTATTACTGCCGGAATGGGTGGTGGTACAGGTACAGGTGGTGCACCTATAATTGCTAAAATAGCTAGAGATTTAGATATTTTGACAGTTGGTATCGTAACTACTCCTTTTTCTTTTGAAGGAAGAAGAAAGTTGTTGCAAGCAGATGAAGGAATTCAAAAATTGAAAGAAAATGTAGATGCTTTAATTGTAGTTTCTAATGATAAAATCAGTGAAGTTTTCGGTGATTTAGGAAATGATGAAGCATTCTCTAGAGCAAATGATGTTTTATTGAATGGTGCAAAAAGTATTTCTGAAATTATAACAGTATCCGGTACAATCAATGTGGATTTTGCAGATGTAAAATTCGTAATGAAAAATAGTGGAATCGCTATTATGGGAACAGGTGTTGCAGAAGGTGAAGAAAGAGCTTTAAGAGCAGTACAAACTGCATTAGATTCTCCTTTATTAGATGATAATAATATTACAGGGGCTCAAAATATTTTGATAAACATCTCTTCTGGAGAAAATCAAGCAACTATTAAGGAAATCAGAGCTATTAGTAGTTTTGTACAAGATGCAGCTGGTAATGAAACTGATATTATTTTCGGTACTTGTAATGATGAAACTTTAGGAGATAAAATTAGTATTACACTGATAGCTACAGGTTTTGAGAAAAGAATAATAGCTAATAATTCTGAAGAAAAGGAAATTGTTCCTTTAGAATCTTTTGTTGAAAAAAAAGATGAGTCAGAACTAGAAATCATTGAAGTAGAACAAGCTGAACAAGAAGAGTTTAATTTTGGATTTGAAGTAACTACAAAAATAGTAGAAGAATCAAATGATGATGAAGAAATGTTTTTAACTGAAAAAAAAATAGAACAAGCTGAACAAACTCCGGGCTTAAGTTTTTACACTACACCTGTAGAAGAAGTAATGCAAGAAGAAAAAGTTGAAGAGAAAGATGTTCAAAAAGAAGCCTATCTAAAACACAAGCAAAGAATGCATGATTTGAGTTACAAATGGAATTCAAAACAAAAAGACATGGAAGATATTCCAGCGTATAAAAGAAGAGGTGTTAACTTACATGATGTAAACGAATCTTCAAACAATAATAATTCAAAATACACATTAGATTCTTTCGATGTTGATGGTGAACAAAGGCCAGAGATTAGAAAGCATAACAAGTTCTTAGATGATAATGTAGATTAAGGTATTAACAATATCTTGATAGTTTTTAAGACTTATGAAATCGATAATTTAGTTAAAGCCGTTTCCTTTTGGAGCGGCTTTTTCATGAAATTTAAAATAAAAAAAATCTAGTAATTCCATAATTTATTGGGAAATGTTAAAGGTTTTTTTTGGTATACTTGTTATAACAGGGTTTTAAGCACTTGTAAGTATACCTTTCCCTCACACTAATGCCTTTTGTTTATTTTTTACTATATTTACTTACTAAATGAATTTTAAATGAAAAAATTTAACTTAGTTGCTGTTGCAGTAATTGCCTTGGCAATAATTTTTGTAGCGAATTCTTGCAAAAAAGAGCTTGTTGTTGATGCGATTGTCGTTGATGTTACTATCACTACTACAGAGGTTACTGAGATTGGAGACGTCACTGCTACTAGTGGAGGAGAAATTACTATTACTAATGATTATATAATTAATGAGAGAGGAGTTTGTTATAGTACAACAAGTAATCCATCGGTAGAGGATATTAAACATGCTAATGGAGCTGCAGGTGTTGGGAGTTATGAATCAGTGCTAAGTGATTTAGAAAAAGGTGTTACTTATTATTTGAAAGCATATTGTGTAAATCAAGCATTCGAAGTGTTTTATGGAGAGGAAGTTTCTTTTACTACTACTTATGAAACATATCTTGTGGGAGAAGTTACTCAAGGGGGTACCGTTGTTTATGTCGATTCAACGGGAAAACATGGAGTTATATCAGCAGGTGAAAGAACTTCTGAGTCAGAATGGGGTTGCTCAGGAACTCTTATTAATAATACTTCTATAGATATAGGAACTGGTCAATCAAATACAGATTTAATCCTTGCCGCTTGCTCTGGACCTACAGTAGCAAGATTTTGTGATGAATTTGTTCTAAATGGGTATGATGATTGGTATTGGCCAAGCTGGGATGAAGTCGAGCTGATTTATCTATATAACATAGCTAATGGTGTAGTTTGGGCTGGTATGATGAGCTCATCGGAATATGATGAAACTACTGCTTATGCTCAAGATGATAATGGTAATAGAGGTGGATTACTTAAGACCGTTACGGGTAGTACGGTACCAGTAAGATCATTTTAAATATACGGAATTAAAAGACATTTTTACTAAGCAGCTAGTTTACCACTATCTGCTTTTTTATTTTAAGTGGATCACTTTTTTTAAGTATTTCTTCCATTCCAATAGTTACTCTTAAAACAACCCCTTATTAATTTAAATCTAGAGTTTTTTTTAAAATAGTTATTTATATAGAAAAAGGTTGCATAATTAACACGTTGCTTGTCAATTATGTTTAAAACAAGTTAACTTCTTCTCCAAGAAATTTGCATTTCCAAAGCGATAAATAAATATCTTAGCTTTTTATTTACAAGCTATGGAATTAACATTTTACGGACATGCGTGCTTTTCAGTTGTAATAAAAGGAAAAACACTTCTTTTTGATCCTTTTATTACTGGAAATGAATTAGCAAAAGATATTGATATCAAAAAGATAAAAGCAGATTATATCTTAATTTCTCATGGGCATGAAGATCATGTTTTAGATGTAGAAGTTATCGCAAAACAAACAGGCGCAAAATTAGTTTCGAATTATGAAATTATTAATTGGTTTGCCGCTAAAGGAATTAAAAATGGACATCCAATGAATCATGGTGGTCAATGGAAATTTGATTTTGGTACAGTACGTTATGTAAATGCAGTTCATACGAGTTCCATGCCTGATGGCTCTTACGGTGGAAATCCTGGAGGCTTTGTTATAGAAAGTGAAGAAGGGAATTTTTATTTTGCCGGAGATACTGCTTTAACAATGGATATGAAATTAATACCAATGAGTTGTATTATCAATTTCTGTGTTTACCCAATTGGCGATAATTTCACTATGGGATATAAAGATGCTGTAATAGCAGCAGATTTTGTATCGTGCGAAAGAGTTGTAGGTGTTCATTATGACACCTTTGATTACATTGAAATAAATAAAGAAAAAGCAAAAGAAGAGTTTGAGAGAAGTGGAAAGGAACTAATTTTACCAAGAATTGGTGAAACAATCAGCTTATAAATTACAAGAGTAAAATAAGAGTTTAAAATAAAATAAAAAACAGAATGGCAAAAATAATCAGTTTAGCAAACCAAAAAGGGGGCGTAGGAAAAACATCTTCTGCTATAAATATAGCAGCTAGTTTAGCGGTTTTGGAATATAAAACATTATTAGTAGATGCCGACCCTCAAGCAAATTCAACTTCAGGCGTAGGTTTTGATCCGAATGGTATTACAACTAGTATTTACGAATGTATGGTCGGAGAAGTGCAAGCTAAAGACATTATTCTAAAAACAAAAACGCCCAACTTATTTTTGTTGCCAGCACATTTAGATTTAGTAGGTGCAGAAATAGAATTAATAAACCACCCAAATAGAGAAAAGGTTTTAAAAGGTGTTTTGAATAAAATAAGAGATGAATATGATTTTATAATCATTGACTGTTCTCCTTCTTTGGGCTTAATAACCGTAAATGCTTTAGCAGCGGCTGATTCAGTGTTGATACCGGTTCAGTGTGAATATTTCGCGTTGGAAGGTTTAGGGAAATTATTAAATACCATCAAAATTGTTCAAAATAGAATAAATCAAGAATTAGAAATTGAAGGCATTTTATTAACCATGTTTGATGTTCGTTTAAGGTTATCAAATCAAGTAAAAGAAGAAGTTCAAAGACATTTTCAAGAATTAGTTTTTGAAACCGTAATACATAGGAATACAAGAATTAGTGAAGCGCCAAGTACTGGAAATCCAGTAATAATGTATGATGCACAATGTAAAGGTTCTTTGCAGTATATGGAATTAGTAAGAGAAATATTGCAAAATAATGAGGAGACGGATATGTCTCAAAATGATAAAATCATAAATTTGGAAGACAATGAGTAAATCGAAATTAGAATTAGGAAAGGGAATAAGAGCTTTGTTAAATAATATTGATGAAGAAGCTGCTCTTTCAAAGAAAAAAAATAAAAGTAATCCAAACAAAGAAAATTCAAATCTAAGAGGGTCTGTTTTTGAAATTTCGTTAAACAATATTGAAGTAAATCCATTTCAGCCAAGAGTAGAATTTAATGAAGAAGCATTAAGTGATTTAGCAAACTCAATATCTATTCATGGCGTTATTCAGCCGATTACTGTTAGAGCATTGCCGGAAGACAAGTTTCAGTTGATAGCGGGGGAAAGAAGATTAAGAGCTTCTAAAATAGCTGGAAAAGATAGTATTCCTGCTTATGTAAGAACTGCCAACGACCAAGAATCTTTAGAAATTGCATTAATAGAAAATATTCAAAGAGAAGACTTAAATGCAATTGAAATTGGAATTACTTACCAAAGATTATTAGATGAATGTAGTTTAACTCATGAAGAATTATCTAAAAGATTAGGGAAAAGTCGTTCTGTAATTTCAAACTTTTTAAGACTATTAAAACTACCTCCAACAATTCAAACTGCAGTAAAAACAGGTAAGCTTTCTATGGGTCATGCTAGGTGTTTAGCTGGGATTTCAGATGATTTTGCACAGTTGGATATTTTTAATAAAATTGTCACACAAAAATTAAGTGTAAGGCAAACAGAAGAGTTAATTAAAGAGTATAAGCCAAGTACAGTTAAAAATGTAAAAAAACCGATACAATCTTTAAGTGCTGAAATGAGAAATATTCAAGCGCATTTAGCTTCAAACTTGAGTACGAAAGTGAAATTGAAGAAAGGGAAAAAGGGAACGGGAGAAATAGTAATCTATTTTCGTTCAGATCAAGATTTAGAAAGATTAACAGCGTTGTTGTCTGAATAGTGTTATAATCTACTTAGTTTTATTGTCAGATGAAAAAAATTCTTTTTATAATTTGCTTTTTAATTGGCACTAATACTATTTCCTCGCAAGTAGAGACCACTGTGTTTTCTGATACAGCAGTGACTATTTCTGATACAATTGTAACAAAGACGAAGAAACGTTTTTTCAAAAAAGGTCATGATCCAGCTAAAGCAGCTTTTTTGTCTGCCGTGCTTCCAGGTGCTGGTCAAGTTTATAATAAAAAATATTGGAAAACGCCTATAGTTTATGCTGGTTTAGGTGGGTTTGGTACTTGGTTAGTTTATAATACTATAGAGCTAAAAAGTTATACTAACGCCTATAGACATCATGTAGAAGGAACAGATTCTACGGCAAATTATAATGGATATTCTTCAGAAGATCAATTAAAATTTAAAAGGGAAGAGGCTAAACGAAATTTAGATATATCAGCCATAGCTTTAGGTGTTTGGTATGTATTAAATATTATAGATGCCACAGTAGATGCACATCTGTTTAATTTTAATGTAAATGATGATATTTCTATTTCATTAAGTCCAGATGTTCACATGAAAGCAGCTAATTCTTTAGATTTTGAGAATAATATTTATACGGGTATAAATTTTAAAGTCTATATTAAATAAAGAAATTATTGTAAAAAAACTTTGAGTCTCTTTACACTTTTACAGTTAAAAAATAAACAAATGAAAGTAGCAATTTTAGGATATGGAAAAATGGGTAAAACAATAGCGAAAATTCTATTGGAAAGAGGTCATGAAATCGTTTTGAAAGTAAATAATAACAATTTAGAAGATTTAACAATTTTAAATATCAAAAAAGCAGATGTTGCGATTGAGTTTTCAGTGCCGGCTTCTGCAGTTGCTAATTTCAATAGATGTTTTGATGCAGGAGTACCAGTAGTTTCTGGAACAACAGGCTGGTTAGCTCAATTCCTCATAGTCAAAGAAAAAATGACTGAAAAAAATGCGACACTATTCTATGCACCAAATTTTAGTATTGGGGTCAATATTTTTTTTAAAATAAATGCTGTTTTAGCTAAATTAATGAATAATTATCCAAACTACAATGTAGCAATGGAAGAAATTCATCATCTTCAAAAACTAGATTCGCCAAGTGGCACGGCTATAAAAACTGCGGAAGTAATCTTGAATGAGCTAGAAGTTAAGACAAGCTGGAAGGAAGGAGAAACAGCCTTAGAAAACGAATTATTAATCAAAGCTAAAAGAGAAGACGCTGTTCCAGGAACACATGCTGTAATTTACAATTCTTCAGAAGATACGATTGAATTAAAACATACAGCACATTCTAGAAAAGGCTTCGCTTTAGGTTCTGTATTGGCTGCCGAATGGCTAATAGGTAAAAAAGGATTCTTTGGAATGGAAGACTTGTTGGATTTTTAAGAAAGAGAACATTGAATTATTCTATTTCTAGCGTCTTTTGCATTTAAAAATACTTCTTTACTTACTTGTAAAAAACACCGTTCCAAAAATTTTGTAGGACTTTAGAGTTTAAAAAAATCTAAAAAATGAAACCATCTCAATTAAAAAAATCTGAATTTGCTCCTTATTTTAATACGTATATTAGCTTAGTAGATGAAATAGGTACTGTTAAGGCATTGAGAAAAAGTAAAAAGTATGTTTTAAAATTAGTAAAAACCTTTCCCAAAGAAAAGCAGCAGTTTTGCTATGCAGCAGGAAAGTGGACTATTAAAGAAATCTTGTTACACCTAATAGATAATGAAAGAATTTTTATTAATAGAGCATTAAGGTTTTCTAGGAATGATACAACTAGTTTGCCAGCTTACGAGCATAATGAATATGTAGAAAATTCAAATGCGAATAATCGAAAATTTAAAGACTTACTCAAAGAATATAAATCGCAAAGAAATTGCAGTATTCAATTTTTTAAAGGACTAGATAAAGAAATACTTAAAAAAACAGGAACTGCTGGTGGAAATAAAATTTCAGTAAGAGCAATTGCTTATATTTTAGCAGGTCATGATTTACATCACTGTTCTGTAATTGAAGAGAAGTATTTGTAAAATATACTTATTTCTTTAAATTAGAAACAGTTAAAAATAATAGGCTTATGTCAATTAGAATTAACTTTTTTAAAAGAAACCAAAAGCTTTTCGTTCTTTCGGGTAATCTTCAAATTTCTCTTTATACCATTTATGGTGAGCAACAACTCTAGGTGCTAAATTGGCAATAGTCCAAACTGCAAATGTAAAAGGAGCAATATGCCAAGTCATTACAAAAAATCCAATCCATTCAATTGTTTCTCCCAATAAATTGGGGCTAGAAACATAAGTAAATAATTTCCCTTGTGGAATTTTATAATCAGTTTCTCCAGGTTTTCTTAAGTTTAATAAAGTATTATCTGCCGATTGATTAATTATAAACCCTGATGTAAATAGTATAATTCCAATTATAAACTGTGGAGTCGTAAACCAAGAATCGGGATAAGCTTGTGCATTTTCATTAATAAAAGAGCCAATTAGCCAAGTGTTTACAGAATTGAAAGCAATAGCCGATAAAGCAATAATTAAAGGAATGGTTTTACCGTCAGTTTTTATTCTAAAAGGAAAAATAAAACTTCTATAAAAATAATGAATACACCATAAACCAATAAAGACTGACACAGGATTTGAGAAAATAGGGTTTCCTTTTAAAGAAAAATATAAAAAAAATAGCAAAGCGGGACTTTCCATTAGAACCCACCCAAACTTATTGGAAATCGTTGGTCCCCATTTTTTAGAACTATGTCTACCATAAGGCGCTGTATTGAAAAATAAAAGATAGAAGAAAGTTATAACACCAATTGCTATCCAAATATAAGTAAAAGTAGTTTTGTAGTCCATATAGATTTAGTTGTAAGTTAATTATTTAAAAATAAGTTTTAATCAGATTCCAAAATACCTTTAGTAGAAATCACTTTAAAACTTGTACGCCTATTAGCTTGATGCGCTTCTTCAGAACATTCAATATCGTTAAAGCAGCTGTTTAATATCTTAGTTTCTCCATACCCTTTTGCAATCAATTGTCTTGGCGGAATACCTTTAGAAACTAAGTAGTTTACAACAGATTGTGCCCTTCTTTGGGATAATTCTAGATTGTAACCATCAGAACCTCTACTATCTGTATGTGAGCCAATTTCTATCGTTAAATCATTGTTTTCTTCAAAGAAGTTAATCAATTTGTCAAGCTCTGGTAAAGATTCAGTTCTTAAGGCTGCCTTGTCTAAATCGTAATAAATATTTTTAATAACAATCTCTTTGTCAGGAAAAATCTTAGCCAATTCTACTGTGTCTTTTAGTACAATTTCTATAGAATTTACATCTTGTAAATTCTTAGTAGAAATAAGGATAGATTGATTAAAATAATCCTTTTTAGAAACCAATATTTTATAATCAGTTTCTACCGCTAAATCAAAAAAGGCTAAACCATTTTCATTCGATATTTCTACATTTTCAGCTGTAGAAGAAAGAGTGATTAATTTAATTTCAGCATCTTTTAAGGCTTCTATTCCTAAAAACTCACTAGCATCATCTTCAGGGGTTTTATATGTTTTTTCTTGTGCAAATAATTCTAGTCGGAAATTGTTTAGTAACTCTTTTTTGTATAAATAAATGTCATCATTTCCTTTTCCACCTTTTCGAGTAGAAGAGAAAAAAGCTTCTTCAATCAATCCATTAGTTTCTTGACCATCAAATTCTTTAGTGTATACCAAATAAAAATCATCCGCACCAGAATTTATAGGATAAGACATTTGTTCTGCTGTTGCATAACCTTTGTTTTCTGGAATAGATTTAAAAATATCTAAACCACCAAAACCCGTACGACCACTAGTCGAAAAATATAAATTCCCTTTACTGTCTAAGGTAGGAAATAATTCATCTTCTTTTGTATTTACGTGAAAACCTGCATTGATGGGAAACCCATATTCACCATCTTTTATATTTACATAATAAATGTCGTTTCCGCCATAACCATCTTTCCAATCAGCAGAAAAGTAAAGTCTTTTTCCATCTTTTGTTAAGAAAGGTTGACCAATATTTATACTATCTGGAAATAATGCTATTTTTTCAGCAGGAAACCATTCTTCCCCATCTTTCTCTGTTTTAAAAATATGGCAATAACCATTTTCAGCTATGTTGTTCGTAAAATCACAACGCGTGAAATAAGCAATAGAAAAATCACTATTGAAAGTAATATTTGCTTCTGGAAAACTTGTATTTAAAATCGTATCATATTTTTCTACTAAATTATTTTTGAGATCTACTAAAAATAAATCACTATTTTTTTCTCCATTCCAAGGGTGAATGTCTGAACCCGTAGCTTGTTTTCTAGTAGAAGAAATAATCAAATTTCCATTTTTGTAAATAGTAGCACTAAAATCTGATTTTGAAGAGTTTATTTTTTCTAAATTTTGAACACGCATATTATTTAGCTTTGCTTGTTCTTTTAGAATTTTTTGGCAAATGGAAATTTCTGGAACTGCTCTATATTCATCAAAAGTCAATTCTTTATATTTTAGGAAAGATGCTATTGCCTTTTCAAAATTTTCCGACTGTTTTTGCATTTTAGCTAAATCGAAATATAATTCATTTTTCCCACTAAGGTCTATTGCTTTTTGATACCATTTAGCAGCATTGCCAGCTTCGTTAGAGAATTTGTAGCTATCTGCTAATTGTAATATTTTTTTCAGTTTTAAAGATTCTTTGGCAGTAGGAATTTCTTTGTTTAATAAGCTTTTTGCCAATGTATATTGTTTCAAATCGAAAGCCACCGAGCCATCAGAGATTTCTTTAGAAGTCTTACAGGTCAAAAGACCAATCGTTAAAATCAGGAAAAGAATATATTTAATAGTTGTAGTCATATTTAAAATTTAAAAATAGCTCATTTTTAAGCTATAAACTATTTTAATAGAAAGTTTTTGAGATTAGTTTAATTTTCAACTATTGAATAGTTGACAGCAAACAGCCTATAGCTTATTACTGTTGTCAAAAGCCAAAAAATTATTATCTTTACAAAAACCTTTATACTATGACTTCAGATTATACTGCTAAATTGGGATTGA
The DNA here is from genome assembly GCA_963932515.1 of uncultured Chitinophagales bacterium. Lineage (GTDB taxonomy): Bacteria > Bacteroidota > Bacteroidia > Chitinophagales > UBA8649 > CAKZQD01. The sequence goes on along the minus strand of CAWVRT010000006.1, from coordinate 14,658 downwards.
CACCACAGGAACAACCAGTAATTGTTTCTCAAAAAAAAGGTAAATTATTTATTGGTTTACCCAAAGAAAGATCTTTTCAAGATCAAAGAATTGGTTTAACGCCAGATGCTGTTAGAGCTTTAGTTTCTCAAGGACATCAAGTTTTAGTAGAGCATGATGCTGGTAAAGAATGTGGGTTTTACGATATCATGTATTCAGAGGCAGGAGCAGAAATTACTAAGAATACAGAAGAAGTTTTTAAAGCAGATATTATTATAAAAGTAGCTCCACCAACATTGTTTGAGTTGGAATTATTACAAATGAATCAAACGGTTATTTCCCCAATACATATGCCTACTATGACTAAGGAGTATTTGTATTATTTAATGAAAAAACGTACAACGGCTATTGCTTACGAATTTATAAAAGATGATATTGGTAATTTTCCTGTAGTTCGTGCAATGAGTGAAATTGCAGGTGCTTCGGTTGTTTTAATAGCAGCTGAATTATTGAGTAATGCAAATAATGGAAACGGTATTTTATTAGGAGGAATTTCAGGTGTACCTCCTGCAAAAGTAGTTATTTTAGGAGCAGGAGTTGTTGGAACTTATGCGGCAAAAGCTTGCCTAGGTTTAGGCGCTCAAATTTCGGTTTTTGATAATAATGTTTATAAATTATTAGACCTACAAGATAAAATTGGACAACGTATATTTACTTCAACTATTTCAAATCAGATATTATTAGAGGAATTGAGAAATGCCGATGTGGTAATTGGTGCAGTACACAATGAAAAAGGTAGAACGCCTTTGTTGGTTACAGAAGAAATGGTTATGGAAATGAAAGACGGTTCTGTAATTATTGATGTTAGTATAGATCAAGGAGGTTGCTTTGAAACCAGTGAAATTACAACACATGAACACCCCACATTTATAAAACATGGTGTTATACATTATTGTGTTCCAAATATTCCTTCTAGAACCTCAAAAACATCTTCAGTAGCATTAAGTCATATTTTTTCACCGATACTAAATGAAGCTTTTGATGTTGGAGGATTTAAAAGCCTACTGCATACAAATATCGGTGTTTGTTCAGGTGTTTATGCATTTAATGGACACTTAACCAATCTACATTTGGCTCAAAAGTATAGTATAAAATATACCAATTTAGATTTAGTATTTGGCGCTGGAATTTAAGAAATTAATGAAGGGGGAAGTTGTTGTTTCTTTTTTCGGATGAAGTTTATTTTACTCTTGCTTTAAGCTTTATTATTCAAATGAATATCCATTTGTGGGAAAGGCACCTTAATATTGTTTTCGATAAAAGACTTACTAATAATCATTCTAAGATCACTTTTTACCTTTTCTATAGTAAAGATATCACTACTTGAAAAGAATATTCTAAATTGTAATGCAGAGCTTCCAAAATCTATAAAACGAGCTTCAATTATTTCTTTTTGATTTATTTTAGGATGTGTTTTTGCACATGCTTCTAATAATTGAACAACCAATTCTACATCACTACCATAAGCTACACCAATATTTACATGAAAACGTATTTCAGTTTTTCTATGTGAATAGTTAATGAGATGGTTAGTAACAATCTTAGAGTTTGGAATAATAATAGAAACCCCATCTCTATCTATACATTCTGTGGTTCTTAATCCAATAGATAGTAGCTGTAGAATTTTTCCATCTAATTCTATAATGTCTTTAATTTTTGTTTTTCCTTCAAACAGTAATATTATACCAGAGATAAAATCATTAAAGGTTTGTTGTAAACCTAAACCAACACCTACTAATAAAGCCGCAGAACTTGTAAGTATCGCAGAACCTTTTATTCCTAGAGCATTTAGTATGAGTAATGTGCTGAAAACCCAAATAAAATAGCTAATAATTTTCACAATAGTGTATAAATTATCTTTGCTTACATATCTTTTAGAACCTATGGTGTAAACCATTTTCTTCAATAAATAAAGTGACAACTTGGTTAAAAATAATATAAGTAAAATTGAAGCAATATTATGCACAAAAATAGAATAGTCTCCTATGTGTAATAATTGATAATTTAATATACTTTCTATAAAAATTCTGAAATTTTGCATTGCCGTTTAGTGACTGTTAATTAAAACTGCAAGTTACTATCTTTTCTTTAAGAATCTTGTTATTTTTTAAAACCTCAATTTAATGAACTATTTTGAATAAATGTCTTTCTGAATTGTTAATCTAATTTCTGTTTGAGTACTTTTACCTTGTGAATTTATTTGACATCATAAATTTGGCCATTAGAACCTTAAAAGCGAATATTTTGAGGAGTGTTTTAACGCTTTCTATTATCGCTATTGGAATAGCTGCTTTAATAGGTATTTTAACTTCTATAGATGTTTTAGAAAATTCTTTAACAGCAAATTTTGCTTCTTTAGGTTCAAATACTTTTACTATTCAGCAGTCGGATGGTTTACGAAGAAGACACAATCAAAAAAATGAAAACCCTATAATTTCGACTAAAGAAGCCGAGAAGTTTTTGGCTAAATATTCTTTTCCAGCGGAATTATCTTTAAATACACAAATCACTAGTTCTGCAACGGCAAAAAATAATTTTAAGGAATCAAATCCTGTAGTTTCATTAATGGCTGTAGATGGCAATTATATGAAAGTAAGTGGGAAGAACTTAATGATGGGCCGTTCATTTTCTAAGCTGGAAGTTGAAAATGGAAGAAACGTTGTTGTGATAGGATATGAATTAGCAGCCTCAAATTTTGAAAATATAGATTCTATTTTAGGCACTATGATTTTTTTAGAAAATAAGAAATATAAAATCATTGGCGTAACAAAGTCTAAAGGTTCTACCGCAGGGAAAAATGATAATTTTGCTTTAATTCCCTATGTTAATGCTAAAAGAGAATTTGATTTAAGTAAAGCCAGTTTTGATATTTTAGTAGCTGTTTTCGATATTGATAAAGTTGATTGGGCTATAGATGAGGCTATTGGAATTTTTCGTTCTATCAGAAGATTAGGCGCATTAGAAGCGACTGATTTTTCTGTGGCAAAAAGCGATAAGTTAGCCAACACTTTAATTTCTCAAATGTCATATATTAGTATTGCAACGGTAATTATTGGTATATTAACATTAACAGGAGCGGGTGTAGGATTGATGAATATTATGTTGGTATCAGTAAATGAAAGAACCAGAGAAATTGGCTTGTCTAAATCTTTAGGAGCTACGAGTAGAACTATTTTTAATCAGTTTTTGAGTGAAGCTGTTTTACTCTGTATTTTTGGTGCTTTAGTTGGGATTGTTCTGGGGGTATTGTTAGGAAATTCACTCTCTTTCTTTCTGGGTTCCGGCTTTGTATTTCCTTTTTTTTGGGTAGTTTCTGGCTTAATATTTAGTACGCTTATTGGTCTTAGTGCCGGTGTTTTTCCTGCTTTAAAAGCAAGTAAAATGAATCCTGTAGATGCTTTGAGGTATCAGTAGGTTTTTCGTTCAAAACTCAGCACTAATTCTTCTCTTATATAAAATGGTTTTTTAAACCCAGTGAGGCCTACTCATATTACACATCAATTTAAGAATGTAAAAATATTTTTTAGTCTTGTCTAAAAATAATATTATCTTTGTATAAAAGTTGTACATGTTTAGTCAATCAGAAGAAAATTATTTAAAAGCAATATATCGTTTAGAGTTAGATTTGAATGAATCGATCATCAACACGAATTTGATCGCAGAAAAGTTAGAAACCAAAGCTTCTTCTGTTACAGATATGTTAAAGAAGTTAGCTCAAAAGGATTTAGTTAATTATCAAAAATATAAAGGAGTTTCTGTAACCAAAAAAGGTAAAAGTATAGCACTTTCAATTGTGCGAAAACATAGATTGTGGGAATTTTTTATGGTTGAAAAACTAAATTTCAAATGGGATGAAGTACATGATGTTGCCGAGCAATTAGAACATATTAAATCAGAAGAATTGGTCAACCGATTAGATGCTTTTTTAGATTTCCCAACACACGATCCACATGGAGACCCTATTCCAGATAAAGATGGTAAAGTGTCGTTACGTCACACTTTAGTACTTTCAAATATTCCCTTAAAAACGATTTGTAAAGTAGTAGGCGTAAAAGATTCTTCTAATAGCTTTCTAAAATATTTAGAAAAATTAAAGATTAGCTTAGGCAGTATTATTACCATAATAAATAAAGAAGAATTTGATAATTCTTTAATTATAGAAATTAATAATATAGAAATTAATATTTCCAATCAAATAGCAAACAATCTGATTATAGCTAAAATAAATTAAAATGATAGATCAAATAATAGCCTATTTCGAAACAATAGATCCTGTGTTGGCGGCATTATATGCTACGCTTTTCACTTGGGGAGTTACAGCTTTAGGGGCTTCCTTAGTATTCTTTTTTAAAGGAATGAACCGAATGGTATTAGATACCATGTTAGGTTTTACCGGTGGAGTAATGATTGCTGCAAGTTTCTGGAGTTTATTAGCGCCCTGTATTGAAATGAGCCCAGGGGAAGGCTTTGTAAAAGTAATGCCGGCGGCAATAGGTTTCTTTTTAGGGGCAATTTCTCTATTTGCTTTAGATAAATTTTTACCACACATGCATATCAATTTTAAGGAAGCAGAAGGAATTAAAACTCCTTGGCATAAAACGACTTTATTGGTATTGGCAATTACTTTACATAACATTCCTGAAGGACTAGCTGTTGGTGTTCTTTTTGGTGGTGTTGCTGCTGGGTATGAAGGTGCAACTATTGGTGGTGCAGTAGCTTTAGCTATAGGGATTGGTTTACAAAATTTCCCAGAAGGATTTGCCGTATCAATGCCATTGAGAAGACAGGGTTTGAGTCGTTTTAAAAGTTTTTGGTATGGTCAAATGTCAGCTATTGTAGAACCTATTGCAGCTGTTGTCGGTGCGTTGGCGGTAGTTACTTTTAAACCAATTTTGCCTTACGCATTGGCTTATGCTGCAGGGGCAATGATATTTGTAGTTGTAGAAGAAGTTATTCCTGAAACACAGCAAGATAAATATACCGATTATGCCACCATGGGTTTGATTATTGGATTTATTGTTATGATGAGTTTAGATGTGGCTTTAGGTTAAATAAACTTCATTTTGAAAAACATATTTATAAATACTATTCGGTTTTTAGTCAATTCTAATATTTGGATAGCTTTAGCAACTGTATGCTTTTATGAGTTAAGTTTGTTGCAAATTGGCCTAAACGTAAAACTTAATTCAACTGCTTTTTTTCTTTTCTTTTCTACACTGTTTGTTTACAACCTGTTTAGAATTTTAGGCAAAGACAGTAATCATAAACATTGGTATATTAAAAACCACCAGTATACCAAAATATTTATTTTCTTATCGTTAATTGCGAGTTTAATAAGTTTTTATTTTATCGACAAATCATTTTTGTCAATAATACTTTTGGCTGGGGTACTTACTATATTATATGTAGGTCCTTTTGCTATAAACACTAAAAGTTCTTTTAATTTAAGAAAATTTTGGTTATTTAAATCTATAACAGTTGCTGTAGTGTGGGTTTTATTAACAACTATTTTACCATTATTGGAAAACAATGTTACCCTAATTGATTTATTTTACCTTTCTATAGAAAAATTCTTCTTTATTCTTGGAATTACAATTCCTTATGATATCAAGGATATGGTAGCAGATAAGTCAGATGGTCTAAAAACACTTGTTATGAAGTTTGGTATCAACAAAACAAAATTGATAAGTAACGGATTCTTGTTTGTTGGTTTATCTGCGGCTATATTAATAAACGGCAAATTTTTAATACCTGCAATACTTGTTTATTTTACTGCAATGTACTTAAATTTAAAATTAGACGAACGAAAAGATGAACTATGGTATACTTTTTTGGTAGACGGAACTATCATTTTATATTTTTTGGCAATTTATTTTGTCATTTGTTTAAATCAGTTAAAGAGATTTTATTTTTCAAGTTTTTAGAAAACTAACTAAATTTTTTGTAGTTGATAGCAGATAGCTATGTTTTCTAGTGAATAGAATAATAAGCAAATATTTTATTAGTGTGTGTTATTTATCAAATAAAAAGGGTTACACTTAAACTTATTTAATTAGGTTTGCGTCTTTAAAACAAAATCTAACTAACATGAATAAATTTTTATTAAGCTTAATTTTGATAACTTTTAGTCAAACAATTATAGCTCAAACAGAACAAGAAGTACCCGAGACAGTTATTGAGTCATCTAGAATAGATTTACCTTTTTCAAAAACGACCCATACGATTTCATTAATTTCTCAAGAAGACATTAAAAACAGTTCAGCATCTAATGTTGCCGATTTATTGCAACAAGTAGCTGGTGTAGATATTAGAAGAAGAGGCTTAGAAGGCATGCAATCGGATGTTTATATCAGAGGAGGAAGCTTTGATCAAGTATTGGTATTGATAGACGGTATTAACACAGCTGACCCACAAACTGGTCATCACACTATGAATATTATGCTTTCATTAGAAAATATTGAAAGAATAGAAATTATAAAAGGTCCTGCTGCTAGAATTTACGGGCAGAATGCATTTACTGGAGCTATTAATATTGTAACTAAAGAGAATGTAGAATCTAATATTACAATTAAAGGTGGAATTGGTTCTTTTGGAAGGTTAAATGGAGAAATTACTGGTGTGTTAGATTTAAAACCGATTTCTTTTCAAGCGCATTATGCTAAAAATTATTCTGAAGGCTATCGTTTTAATACAGATTTTGATAATGATAATTTTTTATTAAAAACGAGTATTAAAACAAAACAAAACCCAATTAATATTTTAGCAACATTTAGTGAAAGAAAGTTTGGTGCAAACGGGTTTTATGCAAGTCCAAACTATGTTGATCAGTATGAAGAAACACAAGCAAGTTTAATAGGTGTGTCAACTAAAATAAAAAAAGGAAATTGGACTTTTAGACCACAAATGTATTGGAAAAGAAACCAAGACAATTATTTCTTTTTAAGGGAAAATCCAAGCTATTATGAAAATTTCCATATTAGTAATAAAATTGGAGCAGCATTAAATTTAAAAGTAAAATCAAAAATTGGTACTACTGGTGGTGGTGTAGATTTTGCGGAAACATATCTTTCAAGTAATAACTTAGGAGAAAGACAAAGATTTACTGCCAATATGTTTTTAGAACATAGAATAGATTTATTTAAAAATAAACTGAATATTACACCAGGTGTAGCGTTGAGTTATTTTACAGATTTCAAATTTAATGCTTTTCCAGGTTTAGATATTGGGTATAAGATAAATGATATGATGAGAGTCTATGGAAACATAGGTTATACCTATAGAATTCCAACTTATACAGATTTGTACTACAATAGTCCAACTACTTTAGGAAATGCAGGCTTAAAACCTGAAACTGCTCTAGCAGAAGAATTAGGATTTGTTTTAAACCACAAAAAGTTTGAATTTACATTAGTAGGGTTTAATAGATCTGCGCAAAATTTAATAGATTTCACTAAAGAAAATGCACCAGATAAATTTGTAGCCAATAACATTAGAAGTGTAAATACTTTAGGTTTTGAAACTAATGTCGTTTATGCATTTAAATTGTTAAAACAAAACCAAAGGGTTCAGTTAGCTTATAACTTTATGCATGATGATATTAAAGGACTTGAAGCAACTTTTTCTAGATATATTTTAAACTCTGCAAAACATCACGTAACAGGTAGTGTAGTCTTTTCTTTTATGGAAAATATTCGCCATTTTGTAAGTTATAAATATGTAAATAGAGTAGATGGAACATCTTACACTGTGTTAGACGGAAAAATCAGTTTCAAGATCAAACAAGTAGAATTTTCTGCAGTAATAAATAATATATTAGATGCAGAATATACGGAAACAAACCTTGTTCCTATGCCTGAAAGAAATTTTATGTTTAGTTTGAAGTATTCTTTAAAGTAAGCTAGTAAAGCTTTATTACTTTTTACATTTTGTTGTTTTTCCTTTGGTAGAGAAGGTTATTTCAGGCTTGTCCTCTGTCTTTTTCCTTAGGTATTTATCTCAAAAGGAAAGGGTTTGCAAAACTTATACTAATACATTTGTTTGAAAAATGGTAAAAGAGGTGAAGTGTCAACAAGTTTTATCTATAGATGTTGTTATAATTCCGTATTTTTGTCTCTCTAAAGACAATTTTATTAGTTAATTCCAAATGGAAAGCATTATTTTTTTATTTGGGAAGGTTAACAACAAAAGAATAAAAAATGAGATATAAAAAACAAGAAGTTTTCGATACTAAGATAGTAGAGGAAACAGCTAAAACATATAAAGAAATTTTGAAGAATATTGGTGAAGATGTAGGTCGTGAAGGTTTATTAAAAACTCCAGAAAGAGCATCTAAAGCAATGCAGTTTTTAACGCATGGTTATGATTTAGATCCTGAAGCAATTCTAAGAGGGGCTATGTTTCATGAGGAAGGAAGCGAAATGGTAATTATAAAGAATATCGAATTGTATTCACTTTGTGAGCACCATATGTTACCATTTTTTGGAAAAGCACATATTGCTTATATTCCAAATGGGAAAATTGTAGGATTGAGTAAAATTCCAAGAATTGTAGATGTTTTTGCTAGAAGATTACAAGTACAAGAAAGACTAACGGTTGAAATTTTAGACGTAATAGAAAAGGTGTTAGAACCATTAGGTGTAGCTGTAGTGATAGAAGCAAGTCATATGTGTATGATGATGAGAGGAGTAGAAAAACAAAATTCTTCTACAACAACTTCCGCATTTAGAGGCGAATTTGAAAACCATAGAACAAGAAGTGAATTCGTTAAATTAATTTCTTCAGATTTAAACTAAATTTAAGATGAATATTGGATAACAGCTGACTGTTGTTCGAAAATGATAAATCAGAATAACTAAAAACTAGTTAACGATAAAACTAAAGTAATGAGTAAAAAGGCATACGTATTTCCAGGGCAAGGAAGTCAATTTTCAGGAATGGGAAAAGATTTATATGAATCAAGTGAAGCTGCTAAACTATTATTTGAAACAGCTAATGATGTATTAGGTTTTGATATTACTCAAATCATGTTTGAAGGAACAGATGAAGAGTTGAAACAAACTAGTATTACGCAACCAGCTATATTCATACATTCTGTTATTGCGGCTTTTACTTTAGAAGATTTTGAACCAGATGCTTTAGCAGGTCACTCTTTAGGGGAGTTCTCCGCATTAACAGCTGCAGGTGTTCTAAGTTTTGAAGATGGTTTAAGATTAGTACATGCTAGAGCTACTGCAATGCAAAAAGCTTGTAATGATCAAGTAAGTGCAATGGCTGCAATCTTAAGGTTTGATGATGAAAAAATCGAACAAATTTGTAAAGAAGTTTCTGCAGATTTAGGTGAAATCGTTGTTCCTGCAAATTATAATACAATAGGTCAGGTAGTAATTTCTGGTACAGATAAAGCAGTAGATGAAGCAATGCAAAGAATGACAGTTGCTGGTGCTTTAAAAGTGATAAAATTAAACGTAAATGGAGCTTTTCATTCACCTTTGATGGATTCTGCTAGAGAAGATTTAGCAAATTCAATTGAAGAAACTATTTTTAATGAGCCTATTTGCCCAATCTATCAAAATGTAATAGCAGATGCTGTCACTGATATAGCTGTTATGAAAGTAAACTTAATAGCTCAGTTAACTTCTCCGGTAAAATGGACGCAGTCAATCCAAAAAATGAAAGCAGAAGGTTTTGATACTTTTGTAGAAGTTGGACCTGGAAAGGTCTTAACTGGTTTGATTCGTAAGGTTAGGTAGTCTTTTGTTGGGTTTCATTTTTCCGTTTTAGCTAAAGATTGTTAAGAATACTACTTATACTTAATCTAATAATTATTTCAGATTCTTTAGTTCTATTTTTGCATTAAAATAATTTTAATGTCCAGATTTTTAATAATAGCATTTATTCTTTTGTTAGTAGATATGTATTTCTTTAAAGGATTTTCTTTATTGATAAGCTCATATAATAACACCGTTAAATGGAGCTTGTCGGCAATGTATTGGATAATAAACCTATTAGTTTATTATCAATTGTACAGATTAATTAGTGGCTACAGAACCATTCAATCAGAAAACCCTGAAAGCCTGCGTTTTTGGTCTGGTGTAATCGCAACAATATTCGTTGTGAAGCTAGGGTTTATATTTTTTCACCTTTTAGACGATTTGTTTTGGGGAGGAAGAAATGCGGTTAATTTTCTAGGAGCAAAAGTTCAAAGTACTGAAGCAAATGCAATTTCAAGAGGAAAATTCTTAACACAAATAGGAGCAGGAGCTGCTGTGTTATTGTTAGGTTCATTTTCTTATGGTATAACCAAAGGAAAGTATGCTTTTAAAGTAATGAGAGAAAAAATTTCTTTTAATAATCTACCGGAAGCTTTTTCAGGTTTAAAAATTGTTCAAATTTCAGATCTGCATTTAGGTTCATTTGTTAATGATTTTGAAGAGATAGAAAAAGCCATTGATTTAATCAATGAGCAAGAAGCAGACCTTCTTTTCTTTACAGGAGATATGGTAAATGTTCATTCAGATGAAGCCGAACCTTGGATAGAAATTTTCTCAAAATTGAAAGCTAAAAAAGGAAAGTATTCTATTTTCGGAAATCACGATTATGCAGATTACGGTCCGTATACGAAAGAAGAGAAGCAGCAAAGTATTAATAGATTAAGAGAGATTCATCAAGAAATGGGATTCAAACTATTGGAAGATGAAAATTTCTATTTAGAAGAGAATAACGAAAAAATTGCCATTGCAGGAATGCATAACTGGGGAAAATATTTCCATAGAGTAGGTGATTTAGAAAAGACCTTAAAAGGATTGAAAGAAGACGATTTCACTTTATTATTATCTCATGACCCTTCGTTATGGGAAGAACAAGTTTTAAACAAAAAGAATATCGAATTAACTTTTTCTGGTCATACACATGGGATGCAATTGGGAATAGAAATTCCGTATATTAATTTTAAATGGAGTCCAGCAAAATATCCTTACAAAAGATGGGGCGGATTATATCAAGAAGCAAAAAACTATATTTATGTAAATAGAGGGTTTGGCTTTTTAGGTTTCCCCGGTAGAGTAGGAATCAAACCAGAAATAACAGTAATAGAATTATTCAAATCGTAGTTTATCTGTCATTGCGATGAGGGACGAAAAAGCAATCTGTTATTGGTTTATCTGAATTGTTGTAGTTACAAGGAAGTTTTGTTTCTTTTGTATCAAGACAAAAGAAAGCGAAAGAACAACATTATTTACTCAAGCAACTACCACAAATTCTTATTCAATCGATTAATACCAGCTTTAGCCTTTTGCTTAATACTGTTATCATACTCATAACCATTCATCTTATAGCTTTTTTGATAGTAGGTTAAGGCAGTATCTTTTTCTTTCTTTTGCTCATAAATATAACCAATCAAATAACAGGCATTTGCAGTAAAATAAGCTTCCACTTGATTATCAATATCTAAGGTTTTTTGAAAATAGAAGATGGCGCTATCTAATTTATCTTCTTTTTGATAAATTCTACCTAATCTATATTGATATTCCATTTTGTTTTTGGGCATCAAAAAATCATCTTGTGTGTATTGCTCCAGAATAGCTCTTGCTTCTTCTGTGTATTTTCCATCCGACAATAATCTAGCTTGTAACAAAACAATATCAGGTGGTACCAATAAATCTTTTTCCTTAGCTGCCTGCTTATCTGCATCTATCAATTTTCTACCATGTTGTTCTAGCTGCTTTATGTAGTTGAAATACAATTCGTCATTTCCTTTAATCAGCTCGTTCCAAGCCATTTTCTGGTAAGTAGATTTTAAGTAATCAATTCCCTTGTAGTTGCCAATAAATTTTTTAAAATAAAAATTAGCATCATCATCTTGGCGATAAGTTTTTGCTATGCCCGTTAAGTAGTTAATCATCGGGAAGTCAATATAGTTAGAATCTATATTTATCGAGTCTAAAACCATTAAAGCTTCCTCATTATGATAACCATAAATGCCAATATGAGCAATAGAATATTTGTCCATTAAGTTTTGACTACCAAAGAAATTATTTTCTTTTAAAACTTGCCAAGCTTGTTCTTTTTCATTGTTTAAATGAAAAAGCATGAAAGCGTATATTGTAGCCGTTTCGTGTTGGTTTATAAAAGTAGTATCTGAACTCAATTCTTTTAACCAACTCATTCCTTTGTTAATGTCGCCATTTAAACCAATTACTGCTAAGCCTGTTTTTAAATTATCTGGCACAGAACCTAAAATACTATATAATAAACCTAGGGATTTCTTATTTTCTTTAAATTTTGGGAATTTTACGACATTTTGCTCCAGCTTTTTTAATGCTTTTCGCAAATGAGTTACTGCCACAAAATAATCTTTATTCATTACGGATAAAATAGCCGAATGCAAATAAATTTCTGCTTGAATATACAAGAAGTATCGACTATTTTCTGTTTCAGAATTTTGAATTAAATCTATTCGCTGATAAAAATTGGCTTTCACCTTTTCTTCATAATGAGTCATGTCACCAGAAGTAAAAACTACCAAAAAATCGATATAATTTTTTAGATAAGCAACATAATTATTAGAAGGATTCACTAATTTTTCTGCTTTTAGATAATGTAAACCACTATCTAGTTTTAGCGCAATAATGTTTTTGTAAGCCTTTTGGCAAAGTTCGGTATTCTCAAAAGTTTGACTTTGAACACTTGTAATAAAGAAAAAACTATAAGCTAAAACAAAGAATTTATAAAACATTTATAAGGTAATTTATTTTTACAATGAAATTTTTATGCCATTTTTAAATATATTGTATTCACTAGGGATTTAGTAGCATGCTAACGTCAAACAATACGTAGTATTACACAGCCAGTTGCCAGCAGCTAAAAGCTAACTATTTCCCCATCATTCCTTGCATCATCTTTCCAGCAGAACCCATTCCTTGCATTTTTTTCATCATTTTACGCATTTGTTCAAACTGCTTCAAGAATTGATTTACTTCCTGCACACTATTTCCGCTACCGCCAGCTATTCTTTTTCTTCTAGAGCCATCCATAGATTTTGGATTTTCTCTTTCATAAGGGGTCATAGAATATATAATTGCTTCCACTTTTACAAAAGCATCATCAGAAATATCGATATCTTTCAAAGCTTTTCCCATTCCTGGAATCATTCCTAAAAGATCCTTGATGTTCCCCATTTTCTTAATTTGGTTCAATTGCGTCAGGAAATCATTAAAGGTAAATTGATTTTTAGCAATTTTCTTTTGTAATTCAGCAGCATTCTTTTCATCAAACTGCATTTGTGCTCTTTCTACAAAAGATGTAATATCTCCCATTCCCAAAATACGTTGGGCCATTCTTTCTGGATGAAAAACATCTAAAGTATCTACTTTCTCACCAGTAGAAACAAATTTAATCGGTTTTTCTACGGTGTAACGAATAGATAAAGCAGCACCACCTCTAGTATCACCATCTAATTTGGTTAATACAACACCATCAAAATTAATTCTGTCATTAAAGGCTTTCGCTGTGTTTACAGCATCTTGACCAGTCATAGCATCAACTACAAATAAAGTCTCATTAGGATTTACAGCTTTTTTAACGCCTTCAATCTCTTTCATCATATCCTCATCTACTGCTAAACGACCAGCCGTATCTAATATAACAACATTATAACCATTTTGCTTTGCATACTCTACCGCATTAATAGAAATAGCTATTGGGCTTTTGTTTTCTTGTTCAGCATAAACGTGAACGCCTATTGATTCTCCCAATGTTTTCAACTGCTCTATGGCAGCAGGTCTATAAACATCACCACCAACCATCATTGGGTTTTTCCCTTTTTGAGTTTTTAACCAATGAGCCAATTTATGTGTAAAAGTTGTTTTACCAGAACCTTGTAAACCAGCAATTAATACAATCGCAGGATTTCCTTTAATATCAAAAGCTGCTGTTTCGCCACCCATTAAAATAGTCAACTCATCTTTTACAATTTTTGTCATTAACTGACCTGGAGAAAATGAATTTAATACACCTTTTCCTATTGCTTGGTCTTTTATTTTTGTGGTAAACTCTTTTGCAATTTTATAGTTAACATCGGCATCTACCAAAGCTCTACGAATATCTTTTAGAGAACTCGAAATATTTAATTCAGTTATTTTTCCTTGACCTTTAAAGCTTTTAAAAGCTCCTTCTAGTTTCTCTTGTAAATTTTCAAACATATTTTATCTTGATTTATACGTTTCGACACCTGCCGAAATTTTTTATTCAGCTGACAAAGATAATGATATTTTAGTTATTTGAAAAGGTTAAAATTTTCCTAAGAATGAATGTTCTTATATTGCGTGTAGAACTTCGTTTTTTTGGTAAGCCTTCTGAAAAAGGAAATGTATTCAAGCTTGCGCTTGGGTTTAGATCTTCTGTAAGACTAGTAGCTGTAAATAAGGAGACGAATAGAGATAATGGATACTTTAAAAAAGTTAAGACCAAAGGATATAGAGATGTCGCTTTATTTAAAGGTGGCCCGACTCTTCGTATAGGTTATGGTGGATTCAATATCATTGCCTTTTATAGTGTTACCGAATTATTTAAGAAAAACCAAGGTCCTGCAATGACTCCATTTTCAATCGGAATATCTATTAC
>CAWVRT010000005.1:0-76126 GCA_963932515.1 uncultured Chitinophagales bacterium | reverse complement strand
TACGCACTTTACTTAAAACAGCTTTTAATTGTATAAGATTAGGAACTTCAACTCTAGGGTTTGTTGGTATTTCAGCAATTATATAAGGAATAGCATCTTCTTTAGCAATTTTAGCTAAAATGATATCAATACTCTGAACCATATCGTTATCACCATCCACTGGTAAATCCATCACTTCTACATTGTTAATACAAGCAGCAACTCGTCTTGCTTGATCATTTGTTCCACCATAACAATTTGGAGGAACAATAATTTTGATAGCCTTTCCTTGATGGTTTTCTAGTGCATTCTGAACTAGTCCCATTAAAATGGCATATTGAATAGACAGTCCACTAGAAGCGACTAGGGCCTTTGTAGTTGTGCCTGTAATCTTATTAATTGAATTTAAGACACTTGTTTTGTTGACAGCTATATTATTATTCTTATTATCTAAAGAAGGTTGCGCTATTAAAGTTCTTAGGGCAGTAAGCGCATTAGCTGGCGTCATGGCAATTGTTTCTCTTCTTCGCACATGCTGAATATCTGAGATATAACTTTCATTTTGTTTTCCATTTACTAATAAAATACTTCCAAGGTCAGCATGCAAATTGATGTAAAAGTCAATTCTGATTGCTAATGGATTGGGGAAAGCAAAATTATAAATTTCATCTTGTTGTGAAATAAAAATTGTACTTCCGTTAAACGCAGAAATATCTTCTGCTTTCTCAACTTTTTTCAACTCAAATTTATAAGCATAAATATTTTTTACTACCTCTGTGTCAAAAAACGCTGGTAATTCACCCGTATAAATAATTTGGGTATTTTTATTCTCTAATAAATTTTTTCTTAAGATTGCCAAAATAGGAACCGTCTTTGATGAAAAACTTATTACATTTTTTGACTTTAACTGATGTAGCTTAGCAATCCCCCACTCTAGCAGACAAGACAATGGATGCCCTAATCGAATATAGTCATAAGCAGTGGGTAAATTATTTAGTGCAGCTAATTCAGAATTATTTTCATTAAACAATCTTTCAATTGTTTCTAAAAATTGAGTTTTTGCCAATTTTTCATCATAAATATCTAGCCGATGGGTTGTAATACTCAGCCAATCAGTTGGCATATTTCCTAATACATCTTTAATATAATTTAGTATTTTATTGTCTTCCATAATTTCCATCTTTAGATAGGCCGTAAATATACATTATTTAGATTTATTTTAAAAATGTTACAAGACGTTTTCTGACAGGTCTCTTAGCTATAATAAAGCTGTAGATCCATTTTATGAAGTATTTTAGCCTTATCTTAAAATTCGTTGAAACTATTACAGCAAATACTATTTATTGAAAACATACGCCAATAAATCATCTGCTAGAATCCTATCGTTAGATAAATGAACTACTTTATTCTGACCGCCTAATTTACCTTTTGACAATTGATATTCTTTAAAGCCTCCTTTTTTAATTAGGCTAATTTTTGGTAAGGATAATAAATTTCCTTCTCGTAAATCTTTGTAATAAACGTTTTTAGCTTGTAAAGATTTATCGATATTATTGGCAATTTTTACTGAGTCAATATGATCATTTGAAAATTCAATAAACCATTCATGATAAGAAGAATCTTCTTTGTTTTTAGCGACAAAAGGCGCAACAGAAAACTCTTCTATAATTAAATTGAACGTCTTAGCCATTTTACTGATAACAAACTCTACTTCTTCTGCTATTACGTGTTCACCAAAGGCAGAAATAAAATGTTTTATTCTTCCAGAAACAATGATTTTATAAGGGTTTAAAGAAGTAAATTTTATGGTATCGCCAGTATTGTAAGCCCAAAGACCTGCATTTGTAGAAACAATTAAAACATAGTTTATGTCTAATACGACCTCTTCCAAATAGATTCTTTTAGGTGTTTCTGTATGGAAGTCTTCTACTCTAATAAATTCATAAAAAATACCTGCATTAATATTTAGTAATAATCCTTTATCCTTTTGCTTGTTTTGGTAAGCAAAAAACCCTTCAGAAGCAGGAAAAGTTTCAATGGTATCGATATTGAATCCAATTAAATTTTCAATTTTTTCGCGATAAGGTTCATAATTTAAACCACCATAAATAAATAATTTAAAATTCGGAAAAATTTCTTGAATGGTCTTTTTTCCTGTTTTTTCTATCAATTTTTCAAAGTACATAATACACCAAGGTGGAATACCACTGATTAAACTCATATCTTCTTGATACGTTTCCTCTACAATTGCATCCACTTTTGCTTCCCAATCTGTAATGCAATTCGTTTCGTAAGTAGGTTTTCTATTGGCAACCAGCCATTTCGGTACATGGTTGTAAACCAAACCAGACAGTCTACCTGTATTTATCCCATTGGTATCTGTTAGCACAGGACTTCCTTGTAAAAAAATCATTTTCCTATCAAAAAAGTCACTTTTTCCTGTTTCTGTAACATAATCAAACAGTACATTTCTTGCCGCAATAATATGGTGATTTATAGAATCTTTGGTAATAGGAATAAACTTAGCGCCAGAAGTAGTTCCTGAAGTTTTAGCAAAATAATTTGGTTTCCCCTTCCAGCAAACATCTACTTCTCCAGCTACTATTCTATCTATATAAATTTTTAGCTTTTCATAATCTCTTACCGGTACTTGTGTTGTAAAACTTTTATAATCTGTAATATCGGCAAAAGAATGATCTTTCCCAAAATGAGTCGCTTTAGCTTTAGCAATTAAACTCTTTAATATCTTTTTTTGAACATTAACAGCATTGTTTTGAGCAGTAAAATTTAACTTACTCATTAATTTTGCTAAAGGGCTAATTACTTTTGACTTCAGGTTCATGTTATGCAAATATAATTATAGATTTCGGACTAAGTTTTATTATCTTATTTAAATCTTTAAACAAAAAGTACAAATACGTTTTAATAAAAATTAAATTATTAATGTAAACTTAAGAGGTATTGATAAATTTTATTTGTTAAATTTATGGTGAAAAAAAATCTATAAATTATACAATTATGAAAAAAATATTATTATTCCTCAGTTTAACCTTCCTATTTTTTACGCAAGGATTCTCCCAATGTAGTCCAAATTTTATTTATACTTCTTTAGGTTTTCCAGGAGTGTATCCACCTGAAATTGAAATTCCTAACTTCCCATTACCTTTAGGAATTGTAGATGGTAATATTGGATCTAATTACGATCAAACCCTAACATTGGTGGTTTTAGAAGATACTCTATTGGATGTAGGTTTTTTACTTTCAACAGCGGTAGTAGACGCCATGAATTTGGCTGGCATTAGCACAACAATGACGGCAGATATAAACCATGTAACTTTTGATGTACAAGGATTACCAAATGGGATTAGCTCTCAATGTAATATTTCAACTTGTCAGTACCCTTCTGCTGTTGATGGCTGTATTCGGTTGAGTGGTGTTCCTACTGTTGCAGGAACTTTTTCAGTTCCTGTAAATATGACTATTAATATTCAGATACCAGCAATCATAGATCCTATATTTAGTACTGTGTTATTCCCATCAACTGCATTTGACATACCCCAATTTGCGGCTACAACCTATGATTTATTTATTGGTGGTGCAACAGCAATACAAAATGTAGCTTATTTAACAACGATTTATCCAAATCCTACCAATTCGAACTTTACTATTGAGGTTGAGTCTCCAAAACAGATTACTATTTTTAACAGTGTAGGTCAAAAAGTTTTTTCTAAACATACGCAGAAGAATTTAGTTATAAATAAATCAGCATTAAGCGCTGGAATTTTCACTATCGTAGTTTCAGATAATAATTCTGTAGAAAAGCATCAATTAATAATCAATTAAAACAATTATGAAAACAGCAAATCAATGGTTATCCGAATATGCCGAAAGTCATCAAAACGAAACGAATATTAACATTCATACCATTTGTGTTCCTGCTATTTATTTTTCTATTGTTGGTATTTTAATGACTGTAAACATTGGTTCTTTATTGGAATTAGAATTTCAAAATCCAATTTTTACCAGTTTAGCAACTTTGATTTTTGTTTTAGTACATTTTTTTTATGCAAGATTATCCATAAAAATATTTACTAAAATGCTTCTGTTTACGTTATTATGTTTGGTTGGAAATTACTACTTAGCAATGATTTTACCTTTACTCAAGACAAATATTATCATTTTTATAGTCGCGTGGATTGGTCAATTTTATGGTCACAAAGTGGAAGGAAAGAAACCTAGTTTTTTTAAAGATTTACAATTTTTATTGATTGGCCCAGTATGGGTTTTTGAAAAACTTTTTAAATAAGCTATCTATTTGGAAATTGACTATTAATATGGCTCCAATGAAGGAATTCATATTTTAAAGCTATAGAAAAACATCTTAGCTAAAGAGAAAAAAATGTTAATTTTGAGGAATGGGGAAAGAAATTGAAAGAAAATTTTTATTAAAAAGTAATGACTGGCAACAAGAAGCTGATACTGGTAAGAAAATCATGCAAGGTTATTTATGTTCAAGCGAAGATAGCACAACCCGAGTGAGAGTCTATGGAGAAAAAGCATTTCTAACAATTAAAGGTAAAACTCTAGGTATTAGTAGGGTAGAATTTGAATATGAAATTCCTGTAAATGATGCTTTAGAACTTTTTAACCTTTGTAGAAAACCTTTAATTCAAAAAACTAGATTTATTGCAAAAAAAGGCAATTTAAAATGGGAAATAGACATTTTTGAAGGAGAAAATGAAGGTTTAAAATTTGCAGAGATAGAACTTAAAAGTGAAGATCAATATTTTGAAAAACCATCTTGGATTGGTGAGGAAGTAACTTTCGAAAAGAGATATTACAATTCGTTTTTAGTAAATAATCCATATAAGGATTGGAAAAAATAAGTATTTTAGTACTTATTGAAAAGAAATTTCTTCTTTGACTAACTCAATAAAAAACAATAAGAACTCCCTTGTCGATAGGTATTTACTTGACTTTAATTAAACTACTACTTAAATATATCAGCTCAAACTAACACAACAAATTATCCAATTTCTGGCAACTTGTTTGTTTGTATTTTTGGATTAGGGCTAGAAATTTTTGGTGCATGAGAAACCTGTTCTTCCTTTGTAGTTTTTACCTTTGCATTTTCAATAGCTACATTTTGTGCAATTTTAGAAGCAATGATTGCAAATGCTTTTGAAGTGGCAGATTCTTCTTGTATCATAATCGGATTTCCTTGATCTCCCCCTTCACGAACTTTTTCTACCAATGGGATTTCTCCAACAAAAGGAATTTCGTATTCTTTTGCCATTTCTTTTCCACCATCTTTACCAAAAATATAATACTTTTTCTCTGGCATATCTGGAGGACTGAAGAAAGACATATTTTCTACAACACCCAATACCGGCACATTTATATTTGGTAAATTAAACATAGCAATTGCTTTCCTGGCATCTGCCAAAGCAACTTCTTGTGGCGTAGTAACTATTACTGAGCCTGTCAACGGAACAGCTTGAGCCATTGTTAACTGAACATCTCCAGTTCCTGGAGGCATATCAATCATTAAATAATCTAGCTTACCCCAAATTACATCTGTAACAAACTGCGTTAATGCTTTGTGCACCATAGCTCCTCTCCAAACTACTGCTTGGCGTTCATCTACAACTAAACCAATAGAAACTACTTTTATTCCATGAGCTTCTAATGGCACGATATAATGTTTATCTTTTATTTGTCTAATTTCTGGTCTAGTTCCTTTTTGAATTCCAAGCATTAACGGTATTGAAGGACCAAAAATATCGGCATCTAATATCCCTACCCTTGCACCTGTTTTTGCCAGAGCTAAAGCCAAATTTACTGCAACAGTAGATTTTCCAACACCTCCTTTACCAGAAGCAATACATAAAATATTTCTTACACTAGGTAGCACATTCACATCTGACATTCTCTGACTAGAAACATTGGCATCCATTTTAATGTTTACTTTCAAATCTTTACCAAAAGTGTTTTCTAGTGCATCTCTACAATCTTTTTCAATTTTTGCTTTCAAAGGACAAGCCGGAGTGGTTAACATTACAGTAAAAGACAACTCATCTTTCCCTTTAATTACAACATCTTGAATCATTCCTAAGCTAACCAAATCCTTATTTAAATCTGGATCCATTACATTACTTAATGCTTTTAAAACTTTTTTCTCGTTCAATTCACTTTCTTTACTAAAAACTCCCATATTTATTATCGTTTAAACTCTTATTTTTTATAAAAATCATTCTAACAAACTATATTTACTATTCTATTTGGTACGAAAATAAACTTTTTAAGCGGCTTATCTTCTACCCATTTTTGTACTATTTCATTCGCTAAAACTTCTCTTTTAGCATCATCTTGACTAATTCCAACTGGTAATTCTATTTTTACACGCATTTTTCCATTGATAGAAACAGGATATAAAACAGCAGATTTTACTAAATACTTTTCTTCAAATTTAGGATATTCAACATCCACAACTATTGTTGTTTCATTACCTAATTTATGCCATAGTTCTTCAGCAATATGTGGCGCAAATGGTGAAATTAATTTTACTAAAGCTACTAAAATTTCTTCCTTATGACATTTGGCAGCAGTTAATTCATTCGTTGCTATCATAAAGGCAGAAATACACGTATTGAATGAATATTTTTCAATATCCTCATTTACTTTTTTGATGCAAGTATGTAAAGTTTTCAATTCACCTTCCGTTGCTTTTTCTTCCGTAACAATAAAGTTGTCTTCTGCATCAAAAAACAAATTCCAAAATTTTCTTAAAAATTTAGAAACGCCATCAATTCCCTGGGTATTCCAAGGTTTTGAAGCTTCTATCGGACCTAAAAACATTTCAAACATTCTGAAAGTATCCGTACCATATTTAGTAATTACATCATCAGGGTTGATTACATTATATTTTGATTTAGACATTTTTTCTACTTCAAAACCACAATGGTATTTTCCATCTTCTAAATCAAATTCTGCATTTTTATACTCCGGAAGCCAATTCTTAAAAGCTTCTATATCTAAAATATCATTTTCAACAATATTTACATCTACATGTAATTTATCAACTTTATTTCCTTTCTTTAAGCCCTTAGAAACAAAAGTATTCGTTCCGTTTATTCTATATACAAAATTTGAACGACCTTGTATCATTCCTTGATTAAACAATTTCTTAAAAGGTTCGTTAGTGGGAACTTTTCCCATATCAAACAAAAACTTATGCCAAAAACGAGCATATAATAAATGACCAACAGCATGTTCTGCTCCTCCGCAATAAAAATCTATATCATTCCAATATGCTAATGCTTCTTCCCCAACAAAATAATTGTCATTTTCTGCATCCATATATCTTAAGAAATACCAAGAAGAACCTGCATTACCAGGCATAGTATCTGTTTCTAAAGGAAAGCCTTTATAATTCCAATCTTTTGCTTTAGACAAGGGCGCTTGACCATTTTGTGGTCTAATATCATCCATTTCTGGTAATTCTAGTGGCAATTCAGAAAACGGTAATGTTTTGGCAATTCCATTTTCATAATATATAGGGAAAGGTTCTCCCCAATATCTTTGACGACTAAAATTAGCATCTCTTAAACGATAATTTATTTGCCCTGTTCCAATATTCATTTCTTCTAAATGATCTATCATTAAAGCAATAGCTTCTTCAGCTTCTAAACCATTCAAAAATTCAGACCCAATAGCAATCGGATTTAATGCTTTACCATTTTCATCTATTCTTTCTTTATCGTAAATTTCAAAAATTTCAATATCGAATTTTTCTGCAAAAGCAGCATCTCTTTCATCATCACTTGGTACAGCCATTATAGCGCCTGTTCCATAATCCACTAAAACATATTCACTAATATATATTGGAATTTCATTTCCAGTAAACGGATGAATAGCATATGAACCTGTAAAAATACCAGAAACTTCTTTTTCTGATTGTCTTTCAATAGCTGATTTACTAACGGCTTTTTTTACGTATTCTATTATAGCTTCTTTATTCTCTGTAGTCGTTAATTGATTAACATAATCATGTTCTGGGGCTATTACCATAAAGCTTACACCAAAAATTGTATCAGGTCTTGTTGTAAAAACTTCTAGCTTATTGCTATTATCTTTCAAATCAAAAAATACTTGCGCTCCTTGACTTCGACCAATCCAATTTTGTTGTTGAGCTATCAAAGATGAAGGCCAATCTAAATTTGTTAAGCCGTCTAATAACCTTTGTGCATAGGCTGTAATTCTTAAAGACCATTGTAACATAGGCTTTTGGATTACAGAAAACCCACCTCTTTCAGAAACGCCATTAACGATTTCATCATTGGCTAAAACCGTTCCTAGTTCCTCACACCAATTTACAAAGCTTTCTTTTTTGAATGCGAGCCTGTAGTGCATTAGAATATCCGCTTGTTCTTTTTCCTTAAAGTCTTTCCATTCTTCTGCAGTAAAAGATTCTGTATAATCTGTAAAAGCACTTGTCTTTAGATTTCCCTCTTTTGCAAATTGTGCTATTAATTCCTCAATTGGTTGTGCTTTATCATCTGCAGTACAATAAGTATGATTAAACAATGCAATAAAAATCCATTGCGTCCACTTATAATATTTTGGATCAGAAGTTTTTACTTCTCTAGACCAATCAAACGATAGCGCTAAATTTTTTAACTGCTTTTTATAAGTAATTATATTTTGATCTGCTATTTCAGCTGGGTGTTTTCCAATTTGAATTGCATATTGCTCTGCAGGCAGACCAAAAGCATCGAAGCCCATTGGATGCAAAACATTAAAACCTTTGAGTCTTTTGTATCTACAAAATATATCTGAAGCTATATAACCTAAAGGATGCCCAACATGTAAGCCTGCCCCAGATGGATAAGGGAACATATCTAATGCATAATATTTAGGTTTAGACTTGTCTAATTGTACTTTATAAACTTCATCTTTTTCCCAATTTGCTTGCCACTTTGATTCTATTGAAGAAGGATTATATGCCATAATTAATCATTTTGAAAACAAAGATAAATGTATTCAATCAATTGTTGTTAGATATTTATCACAATTTAAAAAAGAGCAAAAAAAAACGCTTTCATTTCTGAAAGCGTTTTTATAATTATCTTAAATTTATTTCTTTTTATCATAATATTTTTTAGCACCATAACCAGCTAATCCTACCAAAAGGATTTCAATGGGACCAAAAGGCACACCAGGTGGCGGTGGTGGCGGTGGTGGTGGAGCAGCCTGAGCAAAAGTAACGGCACTAACCATTATTAAAGCAAAAACTAGTACTGAATAAATATATAATTTTGTTTTATTTGAGTTATTGTTTTTCATTTTTTTAAGTTTTACAAAACAAATATAAGAAGATAAAGCTAATAACCAAGTATTATTAGCTTTAAATCCTTTATTTATTTATTTAGTTAATAATACTTTAGTTGATACGTTAGTACCTTCAATGTTTAAGCTTACAAAATAATACCCAGTTTTAACATCAGAGATGTTAACTCTTTGAGTTCCTTCTGTAGTAACTACTCCGTTATAAACTCTTTGTCCTATAACATTTTCAACATTTAAGATAGCAGTTGAATTATTAGAATTAATGAATTCTAATACTAACTCAGTACCTACTGAATAAACTTTGATAGATTGATTGTCATCTACATAAACAATAGAAGTAGTTTTATTAGTTACTTCAATCATTACCGTTTTAGTATCATCACACTCTTCATTAGAAACATGTAATACAACTGGGTAAATTCCTACTTCATTAAAAGAATAAGTAGCATTACTTACACCGCTAATAGTAGACCCATCAATTGACCATTCAACATCTGTTGCATTTAATGTTAAGCTATTGAAGTTTACAACTTCTCCAACTTCAACATTTAATGAAGAAACATTAAGATCAGCAACAATTACATCTGCTTGAGTTATTTCTACATTATAAACTTGGTTTCCACCAAATGCATCATTAACACTTAAAATGTAATTTCCAGCAGTAACTTGTTCGTTTAAGTTAACCAATTGATTAGAAGCTAAAACATTAGTACTAGTAGATAATACAAAGTCTCTATCAGCAGTTCCAATAGTAGATTCTAATGAGATACTACCTAAGTTACCTTGACAATCCATATTAGTGATAGTCAATTCAACTGGTAAAACAAAGTGAATTTCAAATCTATCACTATTATCTGTCTCAACTGAAGTATAATCATAATCACCGTTTTCAATGTTATGGAAAATACCTAATAATTTATCTTCTACATAAATAGTAGTCATTTCTTCAAATGTCTCTATACCTGTGAAAGATAAAGTAAATGTACCATCAGCACCTGGCTTAACACCCATTGGTACAGATTCACCAATCTGAACTAATGACTTACCGTTCATACTTAATTCTTGATTACCAAGACTAGTATAAATAGTAGGTTGACCAATATTACTCATTTTCTTAACACAATCACCTCTAACATCAAATGCTGCAGTGTTATCTTCAGAATAATAAAGAACAGTTCTATCACCAAATCCGTTAGCTAATACTTCTATTTCTAATTTAGAAGTAAACCAATCTTCAACACTATACCAAACTGGGTTACTTGAAGCTACTCTATCTGTATTAGAAGAATTAAAACTTGCTGAACCATTAGATTGAGCCACAAAACCTTGACCAATAGCAACTGTTTGAGATGGAGCATAAGGCTGGTAAGATCCAGTATATACACCCGCATTTACAAAATATTGCGGAGAAGTTAAGCCAGCATTACTAGTTACAGCATCTACATTCATAGGAGAAGGATAAGGGTTTCCTAATAAATGCCACCCTCCAGTTCCAATACCTGTAGTTGTGTTAGATAAACTAGCTGAACCTACAGTTCCAGTTACTGGCGTTCCAGTGAAATCTATCGTTGAACCTGAACTTAAATAAGCAGAATAACCTCTACCATTTTGCATGGTTCCTGCAGAACGAACTACCCATCCGTCTAATTCACAACCAACAACAAGAGACTCATCATATTCAAATACGTTTCCATAATTAGAAGTCTCTACAAGTGAAGGAGCAGTACAGTCATCAACTGTAACAGCAACACCATCCGTACCATAAAGGCCATTAATTCCAAAAGCAGAAACATCATCACCTAATTCTGACATAGGCGAATTGTTCATAGGAGAAGTAACAAAATGTTGATCTTCACCAGGACCATTAGAAATTAATTGCTCTGAAGTCATGTTACCAGTATAATTACCACCAGCTAAAGAAGAGAAATCATCAAAATAAGCTGTAAATCCAACTCCTGATTCCAAAGTAACTGTTGCATTAGTAGCATCAAAATTACCACCATCTAATGCTAGTACAGTACTGATATTTAAACTACCCGTAGCAGTATAATCAGACTGAACACTTAAGCATGCTATACTTG
The DNA here is from genome assembly GCA_963932515.1 of uncultured Chitinophagales bacterium. Taxonomy (GTDB): domain Bacteria; phylum Bacteroidota; class Bacteroidia; order Chitinophagales; family UBA8649; genus CAKZQD01. The sequence continues at coordinate 64,718 of CAWVRT010000005.1, read as the reverse complement.
CATTACCTGCTACATCAAACAAACCTGAACCTGAAGTATTGCTACCTAACAACACCATAGCACCATCTCCAGAAATGTTGGTACCCGTTGATAACGAAACATTACCACAAATACTTAAAGTTCCCGATATAGTAACTGATGGGTTAACACTAGCAGCTGTTCCGAAATTATCACATTCAAATAAACCAGTAATCATTGGGTTGTTTGCTGTTAAAGGAATAAATATTGATTCACTACAAGTTGGTACTGCACCACTAGACCAGTTAGAAGCCGTGTTATAGTCATTAGTAGTACCATTCCAAGTAATCGATCCTGCAGGAATACATGTAATAGCAATTTCTAAATTACCTACAGACGCACTCCATCCATTTGCTAATATATAATATGTAGCCCCTATTGTAGAAGTAAAAGTAAGTGCTGATTGATTAGCTGAACATAATGACCCATCATCATTACTATCTAAACAAGTAAGTGTTCCACAAGTACCACCTGTAGCTTCATAAAGATGTAATTTGGTATCAAAATCAGAACCACAAAGTGACACTTGAACATCTTCACCCGTTCCTACAAACTTATACCATACGCCTATTCCAGGAGTAGATCCAGTTCCTGCACTACAATAACCTGTAGCAGCATCAGATAATGCATAAGTAGTATTTTCAGTAGCAACATCTCCACAAGTTAATGTAATTGCATTTGTGCAATCATCATTTACTGGTGGTGGAGGTATTGTTCCGATACAAATATCAAAATTAGCTTGGTTTGTACCATACCAACCATAAACTCTTACATAGTAAGTAGCATTTGGTGTTAATCCTGTTAATTCTAAATAATTAGGATCACTATCATCAAAGAATACTAATGAAGAACAAGATCCAGATCCATCATATACACCAATACCCATATCTGATGAAGACCAAGATGGAATAGCAGTTACATTTGTTAATGATACTTGATGCGCTGTTTCAACAGCAACAAAACTATACCAAACATCATTATTTGGTGTTCCTGTTACATCATCAGCTTGAGCTGAAGCTGTAGCCAAATATGTTGATCCTGCAGTAACAATACCACAATTATCATCAGCATTTACAGTTAAAGCTACTGCATTTTCACAGTCATCGTTTGCTGGTGGTGGTTCAAGTGTAGAAAAACTATACGGACCAGCCCAAGTATTACAACCTGCACCTACAACATAAAACTCATATGATGTATCATCAGTTAATCCTGATAATACATAAGAAGGAGATGATAAACCTGAAACTGTTGGAATTGTTCCTGTAGTATCAAATGAGGCTAAACCATACATAATATCCCAAGTAGTAGCTTCACCCATTTCTGTCCAAGATAAATCTGCAGAATCAACAGTAATATTTGTTGCTGATAAAGACCCTGGAATTTCACAATAAGTAGTAGTTGTAAAAGTAATCGTATTCCAAACAGATACTCCATCTGCAGTACAATCAGCTCTAACGTGAGCATAATATTGTGTACCTTCTAATAAACTAGTCGCATTATAAGTTGTACTAGTAACAGAAGAATTAGCGATACTTGATGGTACAGAATTAGTACCTACTTCAATATCCCATAGTCCTTCACTACAACCCATCATCCAAGTTATTTCTGCATAATCAGAAGAAATAGAATCTGCAGCCAATGATAAGATCTGAGGACAAGGAGGTGGTGCTAATACATTAACATCATAATCTTCAGTTTCACCATACCCATAATTTGAACATGGGTCAAGTGTACTTCCTGCAGCATTCCAGACATCTCTAACTCTCATTCTATGAACTCCAACAGATGGATCACATGGTAATGTAATAGTAAAAGTTGCTACCTGATAAGATAGAGTAGTTTGTGCACTAGTAGATCCAATTCTTTCAGACTCTTCAAATATTAAATTATCATTAAAATCTATCCAAGCTGTGAAATTTTGACCACCAGGATAACTACCTGAAGTTACAACAACGTCATAAGAAGTTCCAGCACTTAAATCGCCAGTTTCAGTACCACCACCATTATAATAAGTATAAGCAGGAGTACCATTAGTAGACCCTGTATTATTCAATAATGTAGTTCCTGTTATAGAAACTTCAGAGATTAAATCTCCATACAAAGTACCACTAGAGTAAGTAGGAATACAATATCCAGTAAAGAAAGAAGAATTTGCATAAAAACTTGTGTCTCCAGCAGAACAATAAGCTCTAACATACCAATCATAAGTAGTAGATATAGTTAAACCAGTAACAGATGCAAAAGTATCAGTAGCTGAAACTATAACTCCTGTTCCATCTCCTGGTGTAAAACCGTCAAGTCCATATTCTAAAATATAATTTGTAGCATTAGTCGTAGACCAAGATACATCAGCTGATATTGCTGTAACACCATCTAACATTAAACCTGAAGGTGCTGGACAACTAACCATAGTCGTAAAACTATTTGGTCCAGTCCATACACTACTATCACCCGCTACACAAGTTGCTAATACATACCAATCATAAGTAGTAGCAGCAAGTAAACCAGAAAGAACTGAAAAAGTATCTGTTCCTAATGCTTGACCACTCACTAAACCAGGCGTAAATCCTGATAAACCGTATTCAAGCATACTAGGTCCATTAGCGGCAGGATCATCTCCACCTGCGGTAAAAGATAAAGTAGCAGCATATGCTGTAATATTAGAAACTGATTGATTTGATGCAGGAAATGCACAAGGTTGATTATAAATCTCAACATTATCAAATCCAAAACCTTCAGAAACAGTGTTCCAGTTAGATCCAAAGAATAAACGAATTCTAACATCTGACTCGTTAGCTAAAATATCTAAAGAGATATCATCTGTAGTCCAAGTTGCTTGATCTGAAGTGTAAGAGCTCATTGTAGCCCATGTTAATCCACCATCTATAGAACCTTCTATAGCAAGATCATCACTAAAGTTTCCACCTGCAAAAATATATCCAAAACTCATTCTAGGTGTTGGAACACCTGTAAGATCCATACAAGGAGATATTAAATAAGAAAGCTCATCATTAGAAAAGTCTCCATCTAAATTTGTTACCCAAGCTTCTGAACCTTGTCCAGCTGCAGAAATAATAGTTCCAGTAGGAGATCCATGTTCCCAAGAATTAGCGATACCACCTGTAGTTCCCGATGTCCAACCACCTCCTGTACCCTCAAAATCTTGAGTGTATGGGAAATTATTTACTGTAGGAATACTTACAATAGTTGTTCTTATTGTATCATTTGCACTATTCATATCATAAGGATAAATATTAACTACTTCAATATCATACGAACCTGGTATAGATAAATCTAGTACTTGACCTGACGTTACAGATGTTACCGTAACAGCATTACAAGGATAAAGAGTTGGGGTATAATAATCAGTAAATTCAAGATTACCATTTACAAAAACTTGATAGACAACTGGTCCTGTTGTTTCATTTGCGCCAACATTAGTAAATTCTACTGTAACAGCCTCTGTAGCAGTTAAAACACAAGCGCTTGCAGGTGAAGAAATTGAAGATATAGTTATATCTTCTGCTAAAGGAGCAATAAAGGTAAATGATTCAGAAGATTCTAAACCTGAACCTGCAGCTCCATTGTCTGGAGTACCTCCACCATTATTAGCAAATATTGTTGCTCCGTTACACAAACCAATCTCGTAAGTTCCACCATTCCAACTATCACCATAAGAATCATATGCATTGAAAGTATATACTGAATCTGGTGTTAAACAAAGTGTACTAGCATATGTAGTATAGTTACCATAACCACTACCACTTGCTACTACATTTAAAGATGCGTCTACTAGTTCCCAAGAAACTTCACCTCCATAACTTCCCGTAGTAAGTGAAAACTCTACCGAGTTAGCAGCTGAGCATGATGTAGTAAAAGAACCTGGACCAAACCAAGCACTTGTAGTTGAACCACAATTTGTTTGTACAAAAAAGTCATAAGCTGTATTTGAAGTTAAAACGGCTCCTGTACCTACCAAAAGACCAGACACTCCAGTTCCACTTGGTAAAGTAGTAACAGTTCCTTGAGGATCACCTGCTAATTGAACTTCCCAATTGTATGATGCTACTGGTGATGCTGAAGCAACCCAAGTTAAGTTAGCACTTGTTGCTTTAATTAATGTTGTATTTAAGCCTGAAGGAGCTTCACAAGCAGGAACCTCTTCAACAGTAAAATCATCAATTCCAAATCCATAATAAGTAGCAGCCGAATATGTTTGGTGAAAAGCTACATAAATAGTTTGATTCGAATATGCTGATAAATCAACAATATGCTCTACAAGAGAAGTATTTGTACAGTCAAATGTAGAAAGTACATCTGTAAAATCAGCCATTGCTGTTCCTGTTGTAGAAACCTTAACCGTATAGGTATTGTTGTAAGATGCAGATTCTACTACATCCCAAAACTTTGCTCTTAGTGGTGTTGCGCCAACAGCCAATGCAGGCGAAATTAAGTAATCATCGTTATTCCCCATACCATGAGCAGTATATGCACCAGAATTTGGTGTAATATAATTACTAGCTTGAGACCATGTGTTTCCACCATCGTTATTGATTACCGTCCAACAATCCCATACACCTGCAGTTAAAGAACCGTCAAAATTTTCTGTATAAGGAAAAGAAGAAACTGCATCACAAAGTGTTGTAAATGGAAAAGGTCCAGCCCAAGCACTTTGGTCAGTACCACAGTTAGATTGTACGTAGAATTGATAAGTAGTTTGAGCAGATAATACAGAAATAGATTCTGTTGTGTTTGCTGTTCCTGTTATCATAATACCACTACCTTGTGTAAATCCGGTAACACCGTATTCAACATTAGATAAACCACTTGCTGCAGCATCAACCCAAGTTAAATCAGCAGTAGTAGCTGTGATGCTATTAGCTGCTAATGTTGTTGGTGCTACACAAGCAGGTGCTTCTTCAAAAGAAACATCATCAATAGCAATATCATCAACATAAGCACCTGAAACTGGCTCAGAGAAAGTAAAACGAACTTGAGCAGGGCCAGTAAAAGTTAATCCTACTAATGGAATTACTCTTTCTTCCCATCCTGCTGTATTTGTATTGTATGTTGCCATACTATTCCAAGCACTTCCGTCCCAAACCTCAACATCTAATTGAGAATTATCACCACCTTCATTATCACTATTCTCGAAAAACGAAAGCTGAGGAGTAATTAAAGAACCTACTTCTACAGAAGGACTTGTTAAAGTCGCAGGAGATTGTGATCCAGAAGCATCAACCCAAGCAAAATATCCGCCAGTAGTAGTGTTTCCAGTTAATGTTCCGTAATTACCTATATGGTTAGAACCTGTGGTGTTAGAAAACACCCAGTTCTCACCACCTGCCATAGTCCAACAACCTGGGATAGCCCCACCATTGTCAAAACCTTCATTCCAAGGTAACGAAGAAATACCACAAAGTGTTGTAAAAGTATGAGAGGTCCAAGAACTAAGATCTGCAGAACAATCTGACTGTATATAATAGTCATAAGTTGTATTTGCAGTTAAACTTGTTAAATAGTGTGTAGTACCTGTATTAGTTCCAGCATATACACTAGGAACTGTTCCTTGAGGATCACCCGCTAGTTGAACTTCAAAATTATAGGCAGTAACAGCAGAACCTGCTCCTGGCAAATAATTTAATTCAGCATCTGTTGCTGTAATATTTGTTGCAAGTACATCTGTAGGAACTGAACATGCAGGAGGTGCACAATTAGAGTTTGATACATCTGAACCAGACCAACCAGAAGCAGCTCCCCCAGCAGCTACATCATATAATAATGTTCCATCAGGTGCTACAATGGTGAAAAAGTTTTCATCTGGATAACTACTACCCGAATGAGCAAAAGTTACAGCATCTCCTGAAAATGAAGATATAGTAACTGGAACTCCACCATATCCACTAGCAACCGTAAGTTGAGTAAGAACACCTGCCACAGTCACATCTAGCGTGTTGCCATTCCATCCATCGCCATAGTCATCGCTTAATGTTATAGTGTAATCACATGCAGGCGGAGCACATACAGAGTTTGAAACGTCTGAAAAAAGCAATCCAACTGTTGGAGATGGTCCAAAAGACCCTAAAGATGTTCCGTTAGGAGCTAAAATGTCAAAGGTTACTTCTGAATCATAAGATCCAGCATTCCATGTAAAAGTAACAGCATCACCTGTAAGAGAAGGTAACGAGAATGATGTTCCATTCGCACCAGCTGCATGAGCATAGTTAGTCACTGTTCCATCAACATCTATGTCAATACTACCTCCATCCCAGCCATCATCGTATTGATCTGAACCGGTAATTGTGTAATTACATTGTAGACATGTAGAGTTTGATACATCTGAACCAGACCAACCAGAAGCTCCCCCAGCAGCTACATCATATAATGATGTTCCATCAGGTGCTACAATGGTGAAAAAGTTTTCAGCTGGATAACTAGTACCCGAATGAGCAAAAGTTACAGAATCTCCTGAAAATGAAGATATAGTAACTGGAACTCCACCAGATCCACTAGCAACCGTAAGTTGAGTAAGAACACCCGCCACAGTCACATCTAGCGTGTTGCCATTCCATCCGTCGCCATAGGTATCGTTTAATGTTATAGTGTAATCACACTGTGCATTTACACCTAGACTTAGAAGAGTCATAATTAGAAATAGTAGTATTTTATTCATCGTTATTTGTTTAGTTTTAAAATAATTGTATCAGGCAAATATAATAAACTTTTTTACAAAACCAAACAATATTGAATAAATAAATCTATTTTAAAGCATGTTATTAACAATAATTCGAAAAACGTATAAAAAAGTGTATAAAAAACTAGTATTAATTATAGAAATACACTAAAAACTACTATAAATTTTATTAGGGGTGTCATAAAAGAGCATATCCCCCTTACAAAACAAAGAAAATGCCTAGTTTAATGGACGTTTTGTTGCTTTATTTTACAAAGACTTAGTTTACGACCATTTGAATGATTTATTAGCTGCGATTCATTATTAATATTAATACTTTTACACAAGGTGCATCTTTATCTATAGTCAACAAGATAAAATCGTTTGCTGGTGCAAATTGAGTAGTGTTTTCTAAAGAAGAAAATCTTATTTATTTCTACCTATACTATATAGTATAGAAGCACTAATATTTTGGAGCATTAAAATGAATCGCTTTCTCAAAGCAGCTTTATCTTAGCTGAAAGAATTGGAGATTGCAAATTGGTTGTAGCTAGGTAGTTATATGACTTCTACTTAAAGCTATTCTGAACTAGATTGTTTTTGTCTTATTGAATATCAAATATATTCACTGGAATAGTCCAACACATGTCGCTTACTATTGTTATCAAAAATATTTAAATAAATTTTTAACGATTAATTTTTGCTTCTAAATGCACGCATAAGCTTAGAAAATGTTATGGTACTATTTTTGAGACTAAGTAATTAAATTATTAGAGCAAAATTTTATTTAGACGGCCTAACTAAATAGATAAAAGTAGGTAAGTGATCTGAATAACCACCGATAAATTTTCCAAAAGAGTATGTTCTCTTTGGGTAGCCTTTAAATCTACCTTCTTGAGAATATAAAAATGACTTGTTGAATATTTTAGCTTTATAAAAACGGAAACCTTCTGCGTTTTCATCTGCGATAGCCGAAGAAATAATTATTTGATCAAAAAGATTCCAAGCATCTCTATAGGCTAATGTTCCGAAACCATTTTTATACATAGCCATCCAAGGATTATACATTTCTCCTTTTGCGACTTTGTCAATATCTCCTTTTGCGCCTAAGACTTTTTTGACACTGTTATTTACTGGGTCGTCATTTAAATCTCCCATTAAAATGATTTTAGCATTTTGATCTTCTGCTATAATTTCATCTATTTTATTTTTAGCTACTGCTGCAGCCAATTCTCTTAATGGAGACGACTTAGCTTCTCCACCACTTCTAGATGGCCAGTGATTTACAAAAACATGTACAGTTTCTCCTAACAATACTCCTTTTACCCAAAGTACATCTCTTGTAAAATTTGTAGTACCGTCTCTATCTGGTAATTGAATATAAAGGTTTTTACTATCTAAGACTTTAAAGTATTTTGGATTATACAACAGTGCTACATCAATCCCTCTTTCATCGGGCGAATCGTAATGAACTATTTGATAGTCTCTAGCTTTAATGTTTTTATGGTTTACTAAATCGACTAAAACAGATTTATTTTCTATTTCGCAAACGCCTAAAATTGCTACTCCGTCTGGCGTAATTTCTGTTCCTATCTGAGAAATAACATCTGATAAATTATTTAATTTACTATTGTAAACTTCCGAATTGTATCTCAATTTACCTGTAGGTAAAAAATCTTCATCATTTATCTCGGGATCTTGAATAGTATCAAATAAATTTTCCAAATTGTAAAACCCCATCGATATAACTTCTACATTTTTTTGCGCAAAAGCCCCGAATGATGTAAGTATAAATAATATTAAAATATTTGTTTTCATTGTTCTATTTTTTTATAGAATTCAAAAATAGTTCCAAAAAATTGAATTATTCATTTTTTTTATAAAATTATTGCACATTTAAAAAATTAAAGCTTCTAAACCTTCCCTGTAGAATATTATTATATTTACACTGTGAAAAAAGTTGCAGTTGTTATATTAAATTGGAATGGAAAAAATTGGCTAGAAAAATTTTTACCATCTGTAGAAGAACATACAAGCCATGAAGACTATGAAATAATAGTTGCAGACAATGGTTCTACGGATGATTCTATTGCATTTTTAAAGGAAAGGCATCCTAAAATAAGCATTATAGCACTTGATAAGAATTATGGTTTTACAGGTGGTTATAATCGTGCATTAAAACAGGTGGCTGCAAAATATTTTGTTCTTTTGAATAGCGATATTGAAGTAAGTCCGAAATGGTTAGACATTTTAACGCTAGAAATGGATAAAGATGAAAATTTGGGAGCTTGCCAACCCAAAATTTTAGCCTACAACGATAAGAAAAGTTTTGAATATGCTGGTGCTTCTGGTGGTTTTATAGATAAGTATGGGTATCCATTTTGTAGAGGAAGGGTGTTTTTTACTACTGAGGAAGATGTAAAACAATACAATGAGCCTATGGAAGTTTTTTGGGCTACAGGTGCCTGTTTAATGGTTAGAGCAGATTTATACAAAAAAATAGGTGGCTTAGATGAAGACTTTTTTGCGCACATGGAAGAAATTGATTTCTGCTGGCAGTTACAGCATTTATCTTATAAAATAAAAGTATTTCCTTCGGCGGTTGTTTATCATGTTGGTGGCGGAACGCTCGCACAAGGAAACCCAAGAAAAACCTATTTAAACTTTAGAAACAACTTAGCTTTATTGTTTAAAAATCTTCCTTTCCCCAATAATATTATTGTTGTTTTTCAAAGATTAATACTAGATGGTATAGCAGGAATTCAAGCTATGACCAAAGGAGCGTTTAAAGAAACCTTGGCCATTATCAAAGCACACTTTTCATTTTACTTATGGATTCCTTCTTTATTAAAAAAGAGAAAAATGATTCCAAATAAAAAGAAATTTTTTGAACTAAAAGGTTCTCACCCTAAAAGTATTGTATTTCAATATTTTTTGAATAAAAAGAAAAAATTCTCGGAATTGTAAAAAGAATAAAATTTTATTGGAACATTTCGGAAACAACTAAATCTTTACTTCCTTTGGTATATTTGTAGAATCCTTCGCCAGATTTTCTACCAAGATAGCCTGCCGTTACCATGTTAACTAATAAAGGGCAAGGTGCATATTTTGGATTACCAAAACCTTCAAACAAAACATTAGCAATAGCTAAACAAACATCTAAACCAATAAAATCTGCTAATTGTAATGGACCCATTGGATGCGCCATTCCTAATTTCATAACATTATCAATTTCAGCGACACCAGCAACTCCTTCATGCAATGAAATAATAGCTTCATTAATCATTGGAATTAAAATTCTATTTGCTACAAAACCTGGATAATCATTAGCTGGAACTGGAATTTTTCCAATTTTTTTAGATAAGGCAATTATTGTTTCTGACGTTGCTTTTGAAGTAGAATATCCATTGATTATTTCTATCAATTTCATTACTGGTACAGGATTCATAAAATGCATACCGATTACTTTATCGGGATTTTTTGTAACTGAAGCAATTTTTGTAATTGAAATAGAAGAAGTGTTTGTTGCCAAAATAGTATCATCACTTGTGTTTTCATCTATTTGCTTGAAAATTTTCAATTTTAACTCTAAATTTTCTGTAGCCGCTTCAACCGCTAAATCAGCATTTTTAACACCTTCTGAAAGGTTTGTATAAGTTGTAAGATTGGCCAAGGTTTCTGATTTTTCTTGTTCAGAAATTTTTCCTTTACTAAGCATTCTGTCTAAATTATTAGAAATTGTTACTAGCGCTCTATCTAAAGCATCTTGAGAAATATCTATTAAGTTTACTTGAAAGCCACTCATTGCAAATACATGCGCAATTCCATTGCCCATTGTTCCTGCTCCTATTACTGATATATTTTTCATTTTATTAGAATTTGATTTAATTATTGGGCAAAGATAACTGAAAGTACTCTTTGAATGAAATATTTACAACTGAAAATATTTAGCAGAAAACTATCGGAAAAGTGCCCATCGTTTTCTTTTCAAGGAATTCTACTTAACAACAATTTTCTTAGAGAAAATATTTTTATTGGTTTCATTTCTAAAACTAATAATATACGCTCCTTTTGGCCAATCAATAGTGCTAATTGTTTTTAATTTTTCACTTTGGTTTATCTCAAATTTTTTGATTTCTTTACCAAGTATATTAAATACCTTAAGTTGTTTTATTCCTAAATCAGTGGTTAAAAATTCAATATTTAAATAATTTTTAGAAGGGACAGGATAAATATTTATTACTTTTTCTAAGCTTTCTAAGTTATCTATACTAGTATAAACACATTCCGGTTTTGTTGCTAAATCTTGTGCTTTACTTAGGTCTTTTTTTGCTAAAACATAATCTCCTTTTTCAAGATTAAAAACGCTAATAAATCCTTTTTTATTAGTAGTGCTTCCTTGGGTGCTTAACACAAAACTATCTACAAGTATCCAGTCTTGACTTGCATTTTCTCTAAACATTAACACTAAACTGTCTTCAGAAACATCTATAAATTCATTATCTAAAAAACCAGTAGTTGTACTTAGCGTTCCATCAAATAAAAACTTAGCGTTTGTATTAAAATCTGTTGGAAAAATTCCAGCAACAGACCAGTATCTATTTGGAGACAAATGATAAGAAGTCGTTTTATCTTCCATTGGGTCTGGCTTAATGAAGTGGTGTGTTACTCGAACTAATGCAGAATCTGTAATATTTTGAACATCTAATTCTAAACGGGCAAATCCGAAGTTTTTTACGCCAGTTGCTTTAATTATTTCATACTTATCTACCGTTGCATCTTGTATTTTTTCTTCTAAATCTATTGCCCAAAAAACTGGGTCGAAATCTAGGTTGAATTGAAATTCTGAACATTCGCCATACACAAAAATAGTCTCATTTACACGATTCCAGTCTGCATCAAAAAAGGTGATTTCAAGCGGTAAAAAATCTGTATAAGCATCTGTTTCCCAAAGTTTTTGTTTTAAAGTTCCTTGTACGCTTGTTACATTTTCATTCGTTTCTTTTTCAAAATGGGCTATACTATAATGGTGAAAACCAGGTTCTTTTATCCATGTATTAAAAAAACTTGTTAAATTCAAATTAGCATATTGTGAAAGATATTCCTGAAACATATCAGTTGTAATTGCAGAAAACTGTTTTTCTTCTTGAAAATTAATTAAAGCAGTAAAAAATAAATCGTCACCCAAGATTCCTCTTAAAGTATGTACCATGTCTGCTCCTTTATCATAAACGGTACTACTATAAGTTTGATGAGAAGGAATTCCTGCTACAGGTAAATATTCTCCATCTTTTACATGTACTCTTCTTAAAACTTCATCATGGTTTGCTCTAGAATAATTTTTATAAGCTGCAGTTCCGTATACAGATTCTGTAAAAATAGCTTCTGAAAAAGAGGCAAATCCTTCATTTAACCACATGTCTTCTGCCGTTTCGCAAGTTGTATTATTTCCCCACCAATGGTGAGATAACTCATGTGCCATTAAAGTTTCCCATGCGGTTGTACCATCTACAGCGTATGCCATATATGTAATATTTGTAGCATGCTCCATAGCTCCTGCGGAAAAATCGGTAACACAATAACCAATTCTATCAAAACGATATTTACCAAACTTATCTTCATAAGAACTCATGGCGTCTTTCAAGTGAATAAAAGAATTTTTTAAATTTATAGTATCTTGATATCTAGCCGCTAATTGGATAGGTATCGAGCTTGAGCCAGAATAAGTATCAAAAACTGTTGCATAGTTTGCTACTGCAACTGAAGCCAAATAAGTAGGAATTTCTTGATTTAATTTCCATTTCCAAGTTTTAGTACCGTCTCCATTTAATATTTCATTCGTTAACAACCCATTACAGAATGCTTTGTGAGTACCTTGTGTTTTTATTGAAAAATCATAGGTAGATCTTTCTGTGAAATTATCGAAACAAGGAAACCAGGCTTTACCAAAATTATGAACATCTTCCGTAAAACTAACCCCCACATTATAAGCATAAGTATTCCCCCAAAAGAAACCGCCCCAATCACCTGAAGTTTGTATAGGCGCGCCATTGTAAAAAACCTTAACTCTGTAGTCATTATTTTTAACTAAAACAGTAGGGAAGTCAATATGAATTAGCGAATCATTGTAAGTATAACTAGTTATTTTACTATCCATATAAGTAATAGAATCTATCGCTAAAATTAATAAATCTAGTTCTATGGAAGTGATTCCGACTGTTAAAGCTTTGAATCTAACTTGTGTATTACCACTTAATTCTTTGCTAGAGAAATTGGAAATATCTAAGTCAATGTTATAGTTTAAAATATTTATAAAATCGCCTCTATTATCATTTATCGTTGTCTTTGCTAAAGAAGACATTTTTGACTTTGTTTGATAACAACTTGCTGGTTCAAAAGGCTTTTGAGCTTGAATTAAAGTTAATTGAATGACAAACAAGAATAGAACTAATATAAATTTATGAAACATGAACTATGGTTTTTATTTTAATTTACTTTGACAAAGATAATATTATAAAGTAAAAATGCTTTATTTCTTTGTTTATGATATTTTTTCCAAAACAAAAAATTACTTTTGTCGTATAATAACAAACAAGCTTTATGAGAATTTACTTATCAATTTTACTACTTATTTTAAGCTTTCAACTAGAAGCACAATTACTAGACGGTGCTAAACAGAAATTCACCAAAGCAGATACTTTAAGAGGTGCTTTAAGACCTGAAAGAACTTGTTTTGATGTTAATTATTATGAATTAAATATTGATTTAGCTATTGAACCTAGAGCGATTTCTGGTAGTAATAAGATGTTTTTTACTACTATTGAAAATTTTCGCACCTTACAAATTGATTTATTTGAAAATATGCAAATTGATCGAATTATTTTTAAAGGCAAAGAGCTTAGTTTTCACAGAGAATTTAATGCGGTGTTTGTAGAGTTTCGGGAAGAGCTTCTTGTTGGTTCGCAAGAAATGATAGAAATATTTTATAATGGTAAACCTATCGTTGCAAAAAATGCTCCTTGGGATGGTGGTTTTTCTTGGAAAAAAGATGAAAAAGGAAACGATTGGATAGCTGTAAGCTGTGAAGGAATTGGAGCAAGTCTTTGGTGGCCAAATAAAGATCATTTATCTGACGAGCCAGATAGTATGCGTGTAAGCTGTACCGTTCCTGAAAATTTACAATTTATAGGGAATGGGGTTTTAGAACAGGATACTGTTTATCTTGGTAAAAGAACTATGACTTGGAAGGTTTCTTACCCAATAAACAACTACAATGTAACTTTGAATATTGGTAAATATGTGAATTTTCAGGATGAATACTATTCTATTGAGGATAGTGCCAAATTAATTTTAGATTATTGGGTAATGCCTTATAACTTGGAAAAAGCAAAGCGGCAATTTGAACAAGTAAAACCTATGATGGCTGCTCATGAGAGATATTTTGGTAAATTTCCTTTTTGGAACGACAATTACAAACTAGTAGAAACACCTTATTTAGGCATGGAACACCAAACAGCTATTGCTTATGGAAACAACTATAAAACGGGTTATAATGGCTATGATTTTTCTAGAATAGGTTTAGATTTTGATTATATTATTATTCATGAAAGCGGTCATGAATACTGGGGAAACTTAATAAGTTGTGGTGATATTGCAGACTTATGGATACATGAAAGTTTTTGTACTTATTCTGAAGCTTTATATGTAGAAGATTTATTTGGCTATAAAAAATCATTAGCGTATATAAATGCCAAGAAACCAACTATTGAAAACAAACATAAAATATTAGGGAAATATTTGGTGAATGAAGAAGGTGATGGCGATATGTATAATAAAGGCATGCTATTCTTAAATACGATAAGACATATCATAAACAATGATGAATTATGGTTTAGCGTGATTAAAGAAATGACGACTAAAGAATTTGCCTACAAGACGATAAATACAAATGACATTATTGCCTTTTTTAATAAAAAGACGCATCAAAATTTTACGTCATTATTTCTTCAATACTTAGATTATCCTAATATTCCACAGCTATATTATTCCGTAAAAAAAGAGAAAGGCAATAACTATATAATTAGCTATAAATGGCTTACTGACGTTAACGATTTCTACATGCCAGTAATTATAAAAGTTGGTGAAAAGGAATATCGATTAGAAGGTGCTAATCAATTAAAAGTATTGAAAGTAAAAAAGAAGAAAAAAGAGAAAGTAACATTTGACCAAGACAAGTTTTATTTTAAAACTATGAAGGCTTCTTTTTAAAAGTATTTGAATAAAAGGAAGTACTTATACCCAATATGAAAGCCGAAAACACTTTAGCTATTGCTAAAGATTGTACTTTTAAACAAAACTATTGAAACCTGAAAATAGACATACCATTCCTATCTATTTTTTCTTTAAAAAATTAAATACCTTTGCAAAATGACAAAAAGTAATTTTATCTATTTATTCGTTATTATTATTGTTTTATCTTTTTCTTGTACTGAGCAAGTTGCAAAAACGAAAGACGAAACACCCGCTGATACGCACACACCCATTATTAAATCAAAAACATTCTTATTAGATAGCTTAATTGAAGCAAACCATAACAATTCAGAACTTTTTTACAACAGATCTCTTTATTATTATGAAACAGATTTTCAACCAAAAGCACTTGTAGATATTTTAACAGCCATAAAATTAGAAAAGACCAATCCAAAATATTACTTACATGGTGGGGAAGTTTATATTGCTATGTCTCAAGGGCAAGAAGCAATAGACTTGATAAATGATGGTTTACAGAATTGCAAAAATAATGAAGAGTTGTTTTTACGCGCTACAGAATATAATTTTTATATGAAAGATTATAAAAAAGCTACCATATTGGTAAATGACTTATTAAAGATAAATAAAAACAATGCCGATGCTTACTTTTTTAAAGGACTTATATTAAAAAACTCAGACTATAAGACCAAAGCAATATCAAATTTTCAAACATGTATAGAACAAGACCCAACACACTATAATGCCTATATGCAATTAGGATTATTGTTTTCTGAAAAGAATGATGACTTAGCCATTAGCTACTTTAATAATGCTTTAAAATTAGAAAATCAAAGTAGAGAAGCTTTATATGCAAAAGCTTATCATTATCAACAACAACAAGCTTTTAATAAAGCTAAACAGACTTACATTCAAATGATAAGGAATGACAATAAAGATTATCAAGCATTTTACAATATAGCATACTGCTTAATGGAACAAGATTCATTACAAAAATCCTACAAACATTTCAAAGTTGCTGCTAATATAAAAATTGATCATGTTGATGCTATTTTCATGATGGGGCAAATAGCGGAAAGAATTGGAGATATCCCTAACGCAAAAATACATTACCATACGGCATTGAAATTACTACCAGACAACGAGACTATAAAGCAAGCTTTAGCAGAAGTGAATGCCAAGTAATTTATTTCTTTTTACTACTTACCAAATGGAGTAACATCCCAAAATAAAAGGAAGGATGCCAAGAATCTCCTTCCATCCTAGCTCTTGAAAAGAAAAAGTTATTTGAAGTTTGAGAAATTTCCGCATCTGCAGGAAGTGTATTTTTTAGGGTAACATATCTTACACCAAGTCCGATGGCAACTTCTATTGGTAATTTTCTTTTAATACTTGTAGTCATCCCAAATTTTGCATTAATACCATAAGCCATACGAGTTACGTTATATTTCATTTTCTGTTGAAATGCTTGTTTTCTAGTTACCCAGTCTTCTCTTTTTATATCTACATATCGAAAATCAAAAGAAGGTGCAAAAAATAATCTACGGGTAAAAACATGATCAGAAATAAAAGGATAAAACCTGGGTTCAATAATATATTTAATACCATTTTTTATTTTTACTCGTGCAGAAATATTATGATCTATAATGGTGTAAAAAGGGTTTAACCAGTTATTTACATAACCGAGCTCTTGATGCAGACCAAGCCATTTAGCTATTTTAAACTCTAAACCGAATTGTAGCGAAGGACTATTAAAATCTAATTGACTTAATAATGCTAGTTTAAAAATAATTTTAGGTCGCTCATATTCAAAATCTATAGTCTGAAAATGAACATCATTGCTGAAATTTTCTTCTTGAGCGAAAGTACTCGTAAAATAAATAGTGCTAAGTAGAATCATTATATAATTCTTAATCATTGATGTCTAAATATGAAGTTAAAGAAATATTATTGATGTTTGAATAATCAAATTGTCGTAATCCATCGTTACAAACTACTAATAAATTACCATTGTCCGGAATTAAATCATTTGCTGTAAAACCTGTTAAAGTATCTATAATAGAAGGAATTTCCGGATCCGTTAAATCAAATACCAAAACGCCTAAATCTTTGTCGCAAATGAATAAATTACTTCCCGCCAAACCTAAGCCTTTGGGGCCTAAAAGCTGCATTTGATTAATCACTTGAGGATGTAAAACATCGTGTATATCAACAATTTGTAATTCATTTACGATTATAGAATTTCCACACTCGGTATTTAAAGTGTTTAATGTAACGTATGCATAATTACTGTTAGCCACTACAGGGTCACAAGATCTAAAATGATCTACCCTTCCAGTAGAAGCTAAAACTGGTATTGCAGGGTTGTTAATATTATAAATATACATTCCATCAGTACTGCCAATAAATAAATAGTTGGCAAAAGGAAATATAGTTTCTATTCCAAAACCAACTTCTATAGAACTTCTACTAATTGGATTATTAGGTGTACTGATATCAAAGGTTTTTAAATTTTGATTGTCGACAACATACATATAATCTCCAACAACAATCATTCTCGCAGTAGACCCACTTTTCCCAGTACTGGGATTAAAAGTAGTACTTGAACTATCCTTAGTACAACTAAACAATAGTACAAATAATACCAAGTTCAATAAAGCAACTTTTATATTCAATTTCATTTTCTTCTTTTTTAATTAATCAATTATCTTTGACACTCAGGATTTTCCAAATAGGTATCTATCCAGTCTACAACAAATCCTTTTGAATCATCTACACATTCAAAATAGCCAGAATATTGCGGTGGGAAAAGTTGATTATTATCTTCATAAACATTTTTTATTCGTTTAGACACACTTACATTTTGTAAATCTGAAATATCTATTGCTAATAAATCTTTAGAATTATCAGCATACATAGTATTTCCTTTAACAGCTATATCTCGATTGCCAAAAATACTAATAAATGCTTCTTTTACCGGCATTGACGTTATTGTGTTATCAATTACATGGACGCCAGAACCAATATCTGAAATATAAATTTTGTTATTAATTTTAAAAATCTTACCAACTTTCACAAAAGATTGTGGCGCGTTTGATTTTACTTCTTGAAAAGCTTCTTCCAAAAGATAGACTGGAGCTTTCCCTGGTTGATTCGTTACTTCATCTTTTAAACAAGCACTAAATAATAACAAGACCAAGATCAAGGGTATAAATGTATTTTTCATAATTTAATTGTTTGTAATGTTATTATAACGATTTATAGAAATAATCCTCTAAATTAACACAAACAATTAAGAACTTATCATTAAAATCTTTAGCTACAGTTGAAACGATAATAAAAGCTACCCTTTAATATTTTTTAATTAGTTAATAAAACATAGCATAGTAAAGAATTCAAGCACTTTAAAATATTATGACAATTCAATGACAATTTTAAAGCCAAACATCAAAAAAAACTAGTTCATTAAGCCTAATTTTACACCATAAATATAAAATAAAAAATTATGAACAAAACAATTATTACCATTACGCTTTTAGCACTAAGTTTAAATAGCTTATTTTCTCAAATTAATGACAGTATAGATATGACAGGCGGATATGCTTTAGACATCTATTACAACTTAGAAACAGGCAGTCATCCTGCAGTTTCAAACACTGAGTGGACGATAGCATTTTCTACAGGTGCTCAAACTTCTGCCATTATGATAAATGATGGAAGAGATGTTGAATTATACAAGACTGCTACAGACATTGCAGATTTTGGAACTTTAAGTTTTACAGACACAGTAGGGCTAGCTAACGATTGGACAAAACTATATAACGATTACCAAGATTGGGATCACAGTGCTTATGAATCAGGAGCTACTGGACATCCAAATTATGGTTGGGGAACTTACAATGCTGTTTCTCATATAGTAGATGGAGATAAAGTTTATATCTTAAAATCTTTAGCAGGTATTTATTACAAAACAATGGTTCTAAAAAAAGACAATGGTGCTTATCACTTTAGATATGCTCCTTTAGACAATAGTGCTAACGATACATTAGTTTATCAAGCTACAGATTTAAATGATCGAAATTTTGCTTTCTTTAATATAGATAATGAATCTATTATGAATAGAGAACCTGTTAATACAGATTGGGATATGCTTTTCACAAAATACTATAACCCAGCAATATTTCATACAACTACAGGCGTGTTGGTAAATAAGGGTGTTGAAGTTTTACAAATTGATAGTCAATCTACTAGTACTTCTTCGCATACAGGTGGGACATTTGGAACTGCAACTAATGACATAGGTTCAGATTGGAAGACTTTCAATATGACTAATTTCACTTTTGAGGTGGTAACAAATAGGACTTATTTTGTAAAACAAAATGATGGCGATATTTATAAATTAATTTTTACAAGATTTGATGGAGAATCTACAGGTAAAACAGTTTTCAGCAAAGAATTAATAACTACAGAACCTACTTCAATAAATGAAGAAGGAACAATTAATGCTTTTTCTATCTACCCAAACCCAACAAACAATATAGCACATATTCTATTTGATGCAGATGCTCAGCACCAATCAGAAATTAGTATTTACAATATCGTTGGAAAACAAGTTTATAATGAACGCTTAGCAATAAACCAAGGATTAAGTACCGTTAATATTGATGTAAAAGATTTTCATCAAGGAATTTATTTAGTAAAAATTCAAAATGGAACTAAAACACAAACTTTAAAATTGAACGTAGCAAAATAACATGCTACAATCTAATAAGAAATATATATTATTATTGATTTTGAGCCTTTTCGTATTTTCGATAAAGGCTCAAAATTTGTTAAGGGTTTATGATGCTAAGACTTTAGATGTCTTACCGTATGCTACCATTCGCTTAACAAATAGTGGTAATAAAAATTTTAATACTACAAGCAATGAATTTGGAGAATTTGAAATTCCAACTCATTTTGAGAATGAAATTTCTATTCTTATTTCTTATGTAGGTTACCAAAGCCTTTACAAAGATTTTATTGTAGGAAAACTAAAATCATTATATGTTTTTCCATATGAAAAAGAAATTGAAGAGGTCGTAGTTACTGCATCTTCTAGAGAATCTTCTACCAAAGAAAGCATCTATAAAATAGAAGTAATAAGTAAAGAAGAAATTGAAAATAAAGCAGCGTATAATTTAGGAGATGCTTTAATAAACAACATGAACATTGAAATAAAACATAGTGTTTTAGGTTCTACTATAAACTTACAAGGCTTAAGTGGTGCCAATGTAAAAGTAATGATAGATGGCGTACCACTTATTGGAAGACTTGATGGAGAACTAGATTTAAGTCAAATAAATATGAATAACATAGAAAGAGTTGAAATCGTTGAAGGACCTCTTTCTGTTATTTATGGTTCAAATGCTTTAGCAGGTGTAATTAATTTAATCACTAAAAAAACTCAACAGAATAAAATTGAAAGCGAAGTAAATGGCTACTATGAATCTGTTGGGAATTACAATGTAAATGCTACCGCTGGTTTAAAAGTTAAAAATCATTTCTTACAATTAGGTGGTGGTAGATACTTTTTTAAAGGGTGGAATGATGGCAAGTATGACAGAGATTTAAGTTGGGATCCTAAAGAAGTATATTTTGCCGACCTCTCATATGTTTACAGAACAAAAAATGATTGGTTTAATAGATTCAAATTATCATTTTTTGATGACAGAATGTTAGATAGAAAAGATCAAAATGGTCCTTTTACTATTGCAGACGATCAATGGTTTAAAACTAGAAAAATAGATGCTGCTTATATTTTGAATGGAACTTATAAGACTAATTATCATTTACAATCTACCAATTCATACAACAATTATAGACGAATAAAAAATACCTACACAAAAGATCTAGCGACATTATCTAGTACACTAAAAGACAATACAGCTTTTAGTACTTTTCAAGATACAACTACGCTTCAACAATTTGCTTCTAGAACTTTCATAGCTTACAATCCTAAAGAAAGTAAAATAAATTTTCAACTAGGCTATGATTTGAATGTGGCTACAGGTAAAGGGGGAAGGTTAAAAGATGAAAATAATAATGCTATTGTCATGACTGATATTGCCGCTTTTGCATCTTTCACCTATAAGCCAAATGAAAAATTAAGTATTCAACCTGCTGTACGTTATGGTTTCAATTCAAAATTTACAACAACACCTACTTTATCTGCTACTATAAAATATGATATCTCTAAGAAAGTTATTTATAGATTGAGTTACGGCATGGGATATAGAGCGCCAAACTTAAAAGAAATGTACTTAAGTTTCCAAAACATCAATCACAATATTAGAGGGAATGAAGACTTAAAAGCTGAACGCTCTCATAATGTATCGACTAGTATAGAATATGCTCATACAATTAAAGTACACACTTATAAGTTAAAAGTTAATGCATTTTTTAATCATAAATATAATGGGATATTTTTAAGCCAAAAAGAAGGCACAGATGATACTGAGTATACTTATGTAAATGCTTATAAATATCAAACTTTAGGCGCACAATTTGATTTAGCGTATAGAGTGAAGCGTTTTAGTATGAATACTGGCTTTTCTTATATTGGAACCTATAATAGAGAAAAAGATGAAGAAGAGGATCTTGATGACTTCTTTTTCAAGCCTGCTTTTAAATTAAATTTGAATTATACTTTTACAAAATGGGGTTTAACCCTTTCTGCATTCAACAAATTAACAGGAAGTTCTTATGACTACAATATAGATTCTAATGGAGACACAAAAGCTGTTAAACTAGAAACTTATGACTTATTAGACTTTACGACAAGTAAAACATTTTGGAAAAAAAGAATTAAAATTACTGCTGGTGTTAAAAATATTTTAAATGTCACTTCTATTAATGAAGGTTTCAGTTCTGGTGGCTCACATTCTACTAGTTCTGGCTCTCAAATTTCTACTGGAAGAAGCTTTTTTGTTGGTTTAAAATTAAAATACTAGTTATGAAATATCTATTTTACATAGTCTTACTAACGCTTAGCTTAAGTTCTTGTTTTAAAGAAGAAGATAAAAGAGCTCCTAACGAAATTGAATATAAATCTATTAAATTGGAAAGTGATTATAGTATGCAACACTTTTACAACTTATCCGACACAAGTATTGTTAGTAGTAACAAGTGGACTATCTGGGACTTGAAATTCTACGCGCAAGGCGATGGTCATTATGTAAAACTAAATGATGCGGCAAATATGAAAGCATTTAGAACAAACACCAGTGACTTTGAAGATGTTTTAAGCTTTGATGACACCTGGATTTCAATCGTAGATGACCCAAAAGGAGATATTAATGAGTTAGCTTTAAATATAACTTTTGAAGAGAATAGCACAACAGACACCTTGTTTACAAATAAAAATGTGTATGTTTTAATGCTCGGCACAAATGCACTGAGCATAGATCTAGGCTACAAAAAAATAGTTGTTGACTATTTCTACAACAACCATTATCACATTCGTTTTGCCAATTTAGATGGTACAGAAGAACATCAATCTATTATTCCTAAAGATGAAACCTTAAATTTTGTATATTTTTCCTTTAATAATGCAGGCGAAGTTGTTAGTGTAGAACCAGACAAAAATACTTGGGATTTATTATTTACTAGATCAACAGATATAGCTATTTATTTTACAGATACTATACTTGATTACTCTATAACAGGCGTAATATTAAACCCTTATACAAATAAAGCGTATAGAGTACAAGACGAAAATTTTGAAACTACAACTTCAGAGAACATCAATGAAACTAATCTCTCTAACCAACTAAATGTAATTGGATATGATTGGAAATTTTATGATTTAGAAACCAGTCGTTATGAGCCAAGAGAGAATAATTATTATATTATTAAAGACGGAAATAGCATTTTTTACAAAATGAAATTTAAAAGCTTTATAGATAAGGACACAGGTGAAAGAGGCACTATTAGTTTTGAGTATAACGCTATACAATAAAAAAGCCTACTTTATTATAGTAAGCTTTTCAATTTAATATTTCATTTTAAAGTAGTCTTTCTAAATAAATCTATCAGAGAATACTCTATCAATAAATTCTCTAACACAACCTTGTCCACCTTTTTTTTCTAGAATTATATTAGCAATATTTTTTAGTTCACCTAAAGCATCAGCAGGAGCAGCAGAAAGTCCTACTCTATCCATTATTTTAGCATCATTAATATCATCTCCAATAAATGCAACTTCACTAAAAGATAAATCCATTTCATCTAGCCATTGGCTTAACACTTGTACTTTATCGGCACCACCAGAGTAAAAATACTTAACTTTAAGCATAGAAGCCCTTTGCTTAACAATTTTACTACTAACAGCCGCACTTATAAAACCTACTTCAATACCAGCCTTCATTAACTCTATAATTCCTCTACCATCTTTAGTGTTGAATTTCTTCATTTCTTCACCAGATTCACTTATATAAATCCCTCCATCGGTTAATGTGCCATCAACATCAAGCACTAAAAATTTTATGTTATTATTTTTCATATTTTTTATTTAAAAAAAAGCCCTTTAAAAATAAAGGGCTTTTATATAATTTAATTAGTACTTTATTTAGATACTATAAATTTCCTAATAGATGTATTCAAGTTATCATTAACTACTAAGTAATACATTCCATTTGAATAATTACTTACATTAATAATTAAACTAGTCTCCAAAATATTTTCGAACAAAGCAATTTCTTGACCTAAAGCATTCATCACCTTAACATCAAGCTTATTATTAACGACTTCCGTATTGAAAGAAACATTAATAAAACTATTAGAAGGATTCGGAAAAATTGAAGCTACAGCATTTCCTTCTTCACCAGTAATACCAGAAGCGATACATTTAGAAACATAAACTGTTACAATACTATCACAGTCAAAAACATTTGCAACATTTACGTTGTATTCACCTGCCTCATCTACAACATCACCATTTAACAAAGTATATGTTTCATTACCACAGATTTCAATTGTATCTGAAGCAAAAGAACTCGTTGCTACAGTTAAAGTTGTAGTAATTGTGTGAGTACATCCATTTAAATTAAGTGTTTGACTTGTATAAACCCCTGAAGTGTTTACAACTATCCCATCGTATAAAGTGTATGAATCTCCCTGACAGATTAACTTATTTTCAGAATCCGTAGTAAGTGATAACAATGTTAAATCAACACTATAAGTACTATCACAACCATCTGCATTTGTATAGCTTAAATCGTAAACTCCAGCTGTTGAAACAAACGTACCATTAGGTAATTGATAAGTTTCACCATCACAAATAGCAACATTTCTACTAGAAGAACTAGGTTGTCCTAGGGTTAAAGTTATATCAATTGCACTATCACATCCTAAATAATTTGAAACTACCATTTGGTAATTACCTGGAGCAAATGTTGTTGTCCCATCAGGTAATAAATAAGAAGAACCAGAACAGATAATATCTGTAACTGTAGTACTATCTTCTAAAATATTAATAACTGTAGCAATTAGGCTATCACAACCTTTAGTATTAGGTATTGTCGTATAATATACTGCTTCAGTATCAACTATAATACCATCAGGTAAAGTATAAGTAGAATCAACACAAATATTAACTACTTGTTCAAACGTAGTAATTTCACAACAGTTGATATCAAAATCTAAAGGTGTAGTACATCCATTAGCAAAAACAGAATTGTATGAGAATGCAACAAATGGACCTGAAGTTACAAATTCCATTGTAGCCATATTAGTACCGCCAGTTGAACTAAACAATACAGGATATGTATCGTTTGGACCATCATAAATTGTAAAGTCTACAGAATTTCCTAAAATACCCGCATTAAATACTAAATGTAAGAAACTTGTACTATTATCAGATTGATAAGTAAATAATTCAACTGATTCGTCTGGATGACAATAAGTAAAATTAATCACTGTATCTCCACAAATTACTTCACCTGGCATACTAAAGCTCTCAACATAACTATGCCAGCTGATATCTGTAGGACCACAAGAATCTTGTACATACCAATCATAATCTTGACCTGAATTAATCGGTAATACATAAGGATTTTGATTAGTATTAACTAAAGTTCCTGTTCCAGTTCCTGGTGAAAATCCAATAGGACCATATTCTATAATCCAATTAGTTGCTCCACCTGAAATCCAAGAAAGTTCAACTAAAGTAGGGGAAATTATACTATCCATTAAATTTGTTGGATTGTAACATGTTGGTGCTTCTTCTACAAAGAAATCATCAATTAAAAGATCGTTATTAAAAGCATTACCAGAATTTACTAAATCTTCAATTTGAACTATTCTAAAAATAGTAGTTGTAGGCAATGAAGCAGGAATATTCGCATATACTCTTCTCCATCCATCAAAATTACCAGAATAATTAATAATAGAATCCCAAGTTAAACCATTCCAACCTTCAATTTGAATTTGATTTTTTATATCATTATCTATATTGTTACTTTTCACCCAACATCCAACAATACCTTGAGTTAAACCAGAATAATCAATAACTGGACTATTTAATTCGTTCGTATTAATACCGCCAGAAGCATCTATCCATGCAAAATTACCGATGCCGGAAGTATGATCTATAGAATTTTGAACACCATAAGATGGAGAAGGAGTACCTACAGCTAAAGAATTTCTATATAACCAAGGTTCAACACCTGCAGAAGACCAACAATGAGGGTCTGTTAATGCGAAATCAAATGTTTGGTAGTAAGGTGCCAAAATAGTATCACAATCCGTACCAAATGTAATAGCTACAAAATTACTGGTATCGTCTACAAAGCAAAAATCTGCGACATAAACATCATACAGAGTACTAGGCGTTAAACCTGTTAAATTAAAAGTCGTAGATGCTACAAGAGTACCTGTGCCTGGGGTAAAACCAGCAGGTCCATATTCTAACAACCAAACAGACGCACCCCCTGTTGTCCAGTTCACTATAGCTGAATTAGAAGTTATCGCAGTAACACCAAGAGCTGATGGGTTTGGACAAGTCTGACAAGCTTCCTGTGGGCCGAAATCATTTGGCGTAGAATTTGCCCCCCCTTCGAAAACAATTACACTACCATTTTCATCATAAAGTGTGTATTCATTTTCAGAAGCAAACGACCCTGACGTGTAATCTAGTGATACTAAAT
The DNA here is from genome assembly GCA_963932515.1 of uncultured Chitinophagales bacterium. GTDB lineage: Bacteria > Bacteroidota > Bacteroidia > Chitinophagales > UBA8649 > CAKZQD01. Next base: position 38,573 of record CAWVRT010000005.1, on the reverse strand, counting down.
CACCAATATTTAAAGGAATACTAAATGTAACAGGACCAGGACCAGTTAAAATTGTTAACCCTGGGTATTGTAGTAAGCCGTTAACATAAACGTCAATTATTCCACCATTCCAACCGTCACCATAAGAATCAATCAATTGAAGTTCATAAGTTCCACAAGTTCCAGCTGTAGAAAGATTTAAAGGTCCTTCACTCGTAGAGGTATCTCCTAATCCACAGAAATCTTGAACATAAAAATCATAATTTGTAGCGGCACTTAATCCTGAAACTATTGCAGATGTACCTGTTACTAAAAATATAGAATCACCATTTCCTGGAGAAAATCCTGGCGAACCATATTCTACTAGCCAAGTAGTTGCACCTCCTGTTGTCCATGCCAAAGATACGCTATTCACTGTAGCTGCTGTAGAACTTAAACTTGATGGCTCTGAACATGTTGAACAAGCTTCCTGTGGGCCGAAATTATTTGGCGTAGTACCTGCCCCTCCTTCGAAAACAGCTACATTCCCATTTTCATCATAAAGTGTGTATTCATTTTCAGTAGAGTACGACCCTGACGTGTAATCTATTGATACTAAATCACCAATATTTAAAGGAATACTAAATGTAATAGGACCATTTCCAGTTAAAATTGTTAACCCTGGGTATTGTAGTAAGCCGTTAACATAAACGTCAATCATTCCACCATTCCAACCGTCACCATAAGAATCATATAATTCGAGCACAAATGTTCCACAAGTACCAGTTGTAAGAAAACTCACTGGGCCTATATTAAAAGAAGAATCTCCTAATGCACAAAAGTCTCTTACATAAAAATCATAATTAGTAGCAGAGCTTATACCTGTAATTGTCAAAGAATTACTAGAAGTAAGAAAGGCAGAATCTGCACTTGTAGTACCAGGAGTAAAACCTGTAGGCCCATATTCTACATACGAAACTGGAGAACCCCCAGTAGTCCAACTTATGTCTGCAGTTGTTGCTGTTACATTTGCAACACTTAATGCAGAAGGAGAAGGACAAGTAATTGGTGTGCCAGACACTATGTTTATTCCAAAATCCATCACTGAACCCCATGAATAAGTGCCACAAGGGTCTAATGGAATTGAACCACTTTCTCTTTGCATTACTCTCATTCTCGTTACTCCTGGCAATGCCGTAGCTGGCACAATAAAACTAAAAGAACTTAAAACCGTTGGTGGTGTACCTGTCCAAGTTCCTAGACTTTCTGTAGGCTGAAATGTATTATCTGAATTCCAATCTATCCATACTTCACCGGCACCACTATAGTTACCACCACAAGTACCAAATTGCACCCCTACTGTATAAGAAGCGTTAGTCAAAACATCCGCAATTTGCGCAGTTAAATCTTGGGCACCTGTAATACCTGGACATCCTGTATGATTAATGTTCATAGTTGCACCATTTAAAGATACACTCTGAACATTAGAATCAAATGCACTAGAAGGTCCAGCTGCACAGTATTGAGCATAAGATTGCCCAAAACAAAGTAATGAGAGAATTATAAGTAATTTTGACTTCATGTTCATTTTATTTTGATTGTTAAATTTAATTTATTATGCCAAAGATAAATACATTTCTTACTTATAATAATTTTTAACTAAAATAATCATTATTTTTGCAATCTAAAACATTACTAATAAACCTTCAATGAACAATCATAAAATTTTAATTTATAGTTACTGGCTCTCTATTATTTGTCTAATTCACTGCATAAGTTTTCCTATAATTATTGCAATTTTACCATTTTTAGACATTGTTTTAGAAATAGATAAATGGCTAGAAGTAGGCATTATTTTATCTGTACTAATCTTTGGTTCTTATTCATTGATTCATGCATACATTACTCATCATAAAAACATAAAACCGCTAATTATTTTTTATTTGGGAATAGTTCTTTCCTTCTATATACACTTCATAGCACATAACCATGCTAATTCAGGTATTTTACTAGAAATCATTTCTGGGGTAGTTATTGCTGGAGCACAATTTTACAATTTAAGAATAACACCTAAAACTTGTACAAACAAAGAGCCTCATTCGCATTAATATTATCTAGTACCAAAACTTTGCGTAAAGTAGTAGTACAAAAAACCATCTTCTGTCTTATTTTTAAAGACTAAGGCTAGTCCGATTTCTTCTAAATTTTTATCTAATAAATTTATATTGTGTGATTTTGAATCTATAAAGGCTTGTGTGATTGTTTTCCCAAGTTCGTTATATGTAGAAATATCCTGTGAATCCAAGTATCCATAATACAAGTTTTCTGCTAATCCTTTATAATATTTATACCCAACAGATTGAGCACGATCTTCTAAAGTTTTAAATTTTTTATTTCTCCTATTTACATGACTAAAAAATTTATACTTTTCCATTTCTGAAGAATGTAATAGCGCACTTTTTTCAAGTATTTTGTTATAGATTAAGCTTTTTTTATGCTTTTTTTTCCGGTGATCATTCGTATAATGTAAAACAGCCAAATTAATTAATTCGTAATCTACGTTATTTAAATTAATAGTACTATCCAGTTTTTTGACACTAAAAAACAACTCATTGGAAATATTACCATTTTGAGCTAAAATACTATCTACAAAAACCAGTGCACATATACTAATAAAGAAAAAACCTTTCATGAATAATAGAACGAAATATTTAAATAAAATATTGCAAACTTATTTGAATAATTGATAGACAATAAAACTGGAAACATAAGCTAAACCAGTCATAAATACAAATTGTAGTATTGGATACTTCCAAGTTTTTGTTTCTCGATACACCACTGCTAGTGTACCCATACATTGCATAGCGAAAACGTAAAATATCAACAAAGAAAGTGAAACAGCCATAGTAAATCTTGGACCGCCAGTATCTGAATTTATCTCTGCACGCATTTTTTGTTGGATACTCGTTTGATCATCTTCACTACCAATACTGTAAATTGTAGCCATTGTTCCTACAAAAACTTCTCTTGCAGCAAAGGAGGTTATTAAGGCAATACCAATTTTCCAATCGTAACCTAATGGTTCTATGGCAGGCTCTATAAACTTACCTAAATGACCAATATAAGAAGCTTCTAGTTTTTTTGACGCAATTAAATCTTCTGTTTGCGCTGAAGATAATTGATTTTCTTGGGCGTATTCTATCGCATTTATATCAACTGCATTCATTTTTTCTGGTGGTCCATAACTAGCCAAGAACCATAATAAAATGGAAATAACCAATATTACTTTTCCAGCTTCAAAAACAAATTGTCTTACTTTTTCCCAAACAGCATAAAAAACATTTCTAAATAATGGCATCTTATAGTCTGGCAGTTCTAATAATAGGAAACTTTGTTCTGTGTTATCCATCAATTTATTTAAGACAAAAGAAGATATTAACGCGCCTAAAATACCTAATAGATACATAGCCATAAATACTAGCCCTTGCATATTTAAAAAACCTAAAACTTTTGTTGGAGGCACTACGAAAGCAACTAATATTGCATAAACAGGAATCCTTGCAGAACAACTAATAAAAGGAGTAACTAAAATTGTTATTAATCTTTCTTTTGGATTACTAATTGTTCTTGTACTCATTATTGCAGGAATAGCACAAGCTCCACCAGAAATTAGCGCAATGACACTTCTGCCGTTTAGGCCAAATTTTTGCATTACTCTATCCAACATATAAGCAACTCTTGCTAAATAACCTACTTCTTCTAATAAGGTAATAAAGAGAAATAATATAGCAATTTGAGGAATAAATATTACAATTCCTCCGATACCGGAAATTACACCTTCGGTTAATAAATTGGTAAACCAACTTTCTGGGAGATTTGTTTTAGTAATATTTACCAAGAAACCCATGGCCTGATCTATTAGATCCATCGGATAGGATGCTAACTGAAAAATTGATTGAAAAACGATAGCCATTACAACAAAGAAAATCATTATACCAAAAAAGTTGTTCGTTAAAACTTTATCTATTTGATTTGTAAATTCTTTATTACTTCCTTTCTTATTGTCTAAAACTTTGAGAACTATAGGTGCAATATTTGAGTACCGTTGCATGGTTTCATTTACTTGAGCATCTAAATCATCAAAATTGTTTTTTTCTACTATTTCTTTACTTTTCTTTCTTTCTTCTTCAGAAATTGGCAACCATTGATAATGATGCGCAATAATTAAAAGTTGATATTCATTATACTCAGGAAATACTTCTTTAAATTCGGTTGAAATTGCTTTTTCTTTTTCTCCTAATTTATAAAAGCAATCACATTTTTTTTCTTCTCGGATAGGTAGTTTTTCATATAAACTAACGATTGATTCTTTCAAATCTAATAAACCCTCTCCTGTTCTACCACTTATCTTTACTACTGGAGTATGTAATTTTTTTGCCAGTTTTACTGCATTCAATTCTAAACCTCTAGCTGTTGACAAATCTGTCATATTTAAAGCCATTACTATAGGAATTCCTAGGTCTCTAATTTGCGTAAAGAGTAATAAATTTTTCTCTAAATGAGTAGAATCTACAATATAAATAACTAATTCTGGAAAATTTGGATCACTTTTTTGTAATAAAGATTGAACGACTATTCTTTCATCTTTAGAAATTGGATATAAGCTGTATGTTCCTGGTAAGTCGATTAATTCTGCTGAATAATTTTCTCCTAAATTTAAATTACCTATTTTCTTATCGACAGTTATACCAGGAAAATTACCTGTTTTCTGATGTAAGCCAGTTAATAAATTAAATACAGAGGTTTTTCCACAATTAGGATTTCCAACTAAAGCAATTTTAATTTTTTTAGACTTCGCCATTCAATTAATCTTTAACAATTATAGCTGCTGCTTCTACTTTTCTAATGGCAAAATAAAAATCGGAAACTCTGATATAATATGTGCCTCCAAATGGTGATTTTCTTAAAACTTCTATTTCTCGCCCTGGGATAACACCCATTGTGATTAATTTCTGAGCAACTAACTGATGCTTAAAACTAAGTATTTCGACAGCTTTATTAATAGATATTTCCGTTAGGTTTTTCAAGAGAATGCAAATATAAAACTCTTTTAGAAAAAATAGGCTTATTTAGAATTAATTTAAATAAGAAAAATACGTTACTCTAAATATACTCTTTCAATAGCATTAAAAAGTCATTAACATCTATCTCTTCTGCGCCTAAACTTTCTAAATGTTCTGTATAAACTTGACAGTCTATCAATTCTAAATCGTAATTTTCTATTAAGTAATGAAACGCAAGCTTTGAGGTATTAGATTCTAAATAAAACATTGATTCACCGAAAAATACTTTTCCTATCAGAAGACCATATAAGCCACCAAGTAATTCATTATTCTTATTACGAACTTCTATAGAATGAGCGAAACCCAACTGATGTAATTGAATATAAGCATTTTCCATATCGTTGGTAATCCAAGTTCCGTCCTGAAAATATCGCTTTACTTGTTGACAATGTCTAATGACTTTTTCAAAATCTTGATTTACGGTGTAATGATATTTCTCTTGTTTAATTAAACGTTTTAAGGTTTTTGAAATATGTAACTGATTGGGAACTAATACGAATCTGGGATTAGGCGCATGCCAAATGATTGGCTCACCTTCATTATACCATGGGAAAATTCCACTTCTATAAGCTAACAATAACCTTTCGGGTGATAAATCACCACCGACAGCAATAATGCCGTCTTCTGCAAGTAATGGATTTGGGAAAATTAAGTCTTTCGACAATTGGTAAATGGGCATTCAATTTATAAGTTTGGAGAAAAGGGAATAGATGCTAATTAATCGATAGTTGCGTTAATTCCTCTTTCGACTATTGCTTCTCTCAAAGGGTTTAATTTTTTGTATTCTCCTTCCTTTACAGCATACTTTCCTTTGGTATGAATAATCATGGCACATTGCTCAGCTTGGACTAGCGTTTGATTACAGATATCTATTAAAGCATCCGCTACCCAATCAAAAGTATTATGATCATCATTATGAATAATCAGTTTATTAGAGAACTTATCTTCTACTAAAGTCTCCGTTTCGTGTTGTTCAAAAGGATTTGTATATGTCATTTGTTTCAATTTGATAATCAAAGGTAATTATTTTTTTTTAAAGTTGTAATTCGTCTTAATTTATTCCTAGTTATTGAACTTTTCTGCATAGTTTTTCATCAAATTAATCATAGATTGTAATCCATTTGCTCTTTGAGAACTTAACATTTCTTTCAAGCCTATTTTTTCTAAAAAACCCAAATCGTGATCTATTATATATTGTGGCGAATTTCCTGATAGAACTTTAACTAACAATGAAATAACTCCTTTTGTTATTACGGTATTACTGTCTGCTTCATAAAAGACTAATCCAACTCTTTTCTCTGCATGTAACCATACTTTAGATTGACAACCTTTTACCAGATAATGATCTTTTTTATACTGCTCGTTTAATGTTGTCATTGCTGCGCCTTCATCTATAATATGCTCATATTTATCCATCGCATCATCAAATAAATCAAAGTCTGCAATTATTTCTTGTTCTATTTGTGTCATTTGCTTTTTTATTACAATTTCAATAACTTAGTTAAATACTTTTCGTTGCTTGTTTGAATTCTAACATAATAATATCCTTTAGAAAATTCTTTTGGATTTAATTCTAATCTTGGTTCTAAAATATTTGTTTGCTTAAAAACTATTTCTCCTATAGAATTAGAAATCCAAACATTCATTTTTTCAAAATTTTCTTCTACAATAAAAAATTCTGCATTGTCCGTATTATTGGAAAATTTATCAGTATTTATAGTATAAAATCCTGGGTCGAATACTAAAGATTTTCCTAAACAAAACCCTGTTTTAAATTTTCTAGCAACTAAAACATCATAAATATCACATTTATGCTCGTTGTCAAAAAGCACACTATCTATTAATAAGATATTATTGAAAACCTCTAAAAATGAATTATTCGCAACATTATAAAATATAGATTCTAAGACTAGTTTGTCGGTAATCTCCTTCCCTATTTTATCAAAAATATCCATTAAACTTGAAGACATGATTTCGGCATTAAAATAAATAGACTTATTCAAATTGAGCGAGTTATAAGTTGAATCTGAATTAGAAATTCTTCCATTCCAAAATTCATTATGCCCGTCCCAAGGAAAAACTAAGCCTTTATTGTAATTTCCATAAACGGAACTATAAGAAGCCGAAAAATAATCTCCTAATGCTTCATCTAATGCTTGACGTTCTTGACCAACATTAGTGCCTGGCGAAGCAAAATCACTTAGTGCGTGTGTATATTCATGAATAACGACAGCAGCATCTTCTGCATCATCTACTCCTCCATCTCCAAAAACTAATCTAGGCGATGGGCTATTGACAAAATAAGAATTGTCTGCGCCATTATTGCCATGAGCATCTACGAGAATCTTTTGAGGTGCTAGTGTTGTAAAACCTAATTCTTCTATATAATTATGGTAATTATTTAGATGGTAAAAGGCATTTACATCTTCAAAACTACTGTGTGATCTGTTAAAGCTGAAATTATTTGTGATGGAACTTGTTGGCTCAATGAACGGCAAACTAAATTCACTCATTTCAAAAACATTGTTCTTTAAATGAAACTTACCAGCAGAAAAATCTCCTAGAACTTCCATATAATATTGTTCGGCATTAAGTTCTTCATAGTCGTAATCTTCCGTTTTTATTTCAGTTTTAACAGTAGCCAAATCATCTGTCAGCAGCACATTATAACCCAAAACTTCCTGTTCTACATTTAAATAAATATCTTCAAAATAATAATAAACGGTATCTCCAGAATAACTATTAGGGAAATCTATTCCATTTACCATAAAATTATTTCCATACAAACTAAAAGGAACAGAATCTGTTATAATACGCAATTGACCAATATTAGGGAATTTTTTAAGAATAAGTATATTGGTATCTTTTGTAAAAGCATCTTGATAATTCCCTCCATAAATTTCATGTGCAGAACTCAATGGGTCTGGTTGAAAAACTTTTCCATAAATGATCGTATCTACTGGTGCAAAGTGAACCTTTAAATCTCTTTCGGTAAATACCGTTTCTGAAGTGTAATTTCGCTGTAAATAAATATCTTTTCTTTCATTGGTAAGTGTTACACTAAATGATTTTTGAAAAGAATTATTTATTAATATATACTCTTCTTGAATATCCTGAACTTTAAAAGATTCTTTTAACTTTCTTAAGATGATGTCTTTATTGAAAGTTAGATTTTCAAACGTAAAATTTTCTAATTCTGAAAGATTTTCTTGAAGGAAGAAAATTTGATTTTGTTCGTTTACATGAACTTTTACAAATACTCCTTTTAACAGAATATTGTTATACAAGCAAGTAAAATCGATATGTTTTCCCATTAAACTTTTTGTTTCATAAGTTTTCGCTAATTGTAAGTTCTTAGCGCTAAAATTAAATTTATTCTCTAGGTAATTTTCTATTCCAGCTACTGATGATAATTGGTAGTTTTCTATTAAAGAATGATTCTGTAAAGTATTTTGAGAATGTGTTTTTCCAAAAGAGATAGTACACAATAAGCATACAAAAAAACTAAACCCGCTAACAACTTGATGCTTGTTTAAAAAATTACTTTTTAGGTATGTTATCAAATTATTCATCTACTGTAAATTTAAACGATTTATTTTCTAACCAAGTACAAATTTCAGTCATTTTTGATTTATTAATTTGAAAACTTAACTTACAAATCTCAGTAAATTCTTGTTCCATATTAGCTACTTTCTGCTTTTTTAGATAATTCAATAAATCATTTACTTGTAAATAATCTGTTTCTACCGCTAAATAAACTTGCAGTTCTTTATTCACAATTTCTGCATTATTTAAAGCATCTTGCGCTCCTTTTTTGTAAGCGTTAATCAAACCAGAAACGCCTAATTTAGTTCCTCCATAATAACGAACTACAATAATTAAAACATTCGTTAAATCATTAGAATAAATTTGTCCTAAGATTGGTCTGCCTGCACTTCCGGAAGGTTCGCCATCATCATTTGCGCGGTAATTATTATCATCCATTCCTAGCTTATAGGCGTAGCAATGATGTGTTGCTTTTGGATGTAATTCTTTAATTTTATTTAAAGCGGCTTTAATGTCTGGTTCATTATAAACTTCAAAAGCGAAAGTTAGAAATTTAGACCCTTTGTCCATAAAGTTTCCTTCCGAATATTTGTTTATCGTATTGAAAGTAAACATAGAAATTAGCTGAATCTTATCGCTTTTATCGGTTTAATTTTACTTACCAAAATAGCGGGTAAAATCAAAAACAATACGCTGGTAAATAATGTAAAAATATTCAAAATCAATACCCACAACCAATCAATTTTAATTGGAGCGTAACTGATGTAATATGATTCTTCTGGCAACGAAATAAAATGCGTTAAATCTTGTAAAACACAGATTCCTATTCCGAAAAAATTCCCTAATAATATTCCTGTCAGAATAATGAACGAACCATTAATTAAAAACACACTTTTCAGTTGCTTACTTCCTGCGCCTAATGCTTTTAGAATACCAATCATATTGGTTCTTTCTAAAATTAAAATTAATAAAGCGGTTATCATATTGAAAGCTGCTACCAATAGCATAATTCCTAGAATAACAATTTCATTGATGGTTTGTAATTCTAACCAATTAAATAATTCTGGTCTATTTTCTCTGATGGTTTGAGATTTTAAATCACTATCTATTTCAAAGTATATTTCGTCTCCAATTTTTTGTAGTGGATCTCTTCCCCAATTTTGTAAAAATTCTTTCGGTAGCAAAGCACCAAATAATTTGATGAAATAGGTTTTTAGTTTACTATTAAACAGTTTATTTTCAGCTACAAAAACTTCAAAACCACCGACTTCATCTGCTTCCCAATTGTTTAAATATTGGATAACGCCTATATCTATTAAAGCATATTGTTTATCGAACTCTTGAATACCTGAGCTAAAGATTCCTGAAACGATAAAACTTCTTTTTCTTACTTGAGATTTTTCATCAAAAAAACTGATAATCAATTTATCCTCTACTGCTAATTGCAATCTGTCTGCTGTTGTTTGAGAAATCAAAATTGATTTGTTCTTTTTGTTTTCTGTTGATTCAAAAATTGAACCTTCTTTTAAATAAGTTTCAAAAGCAGACCAATCAAAATCTTTTCCAACTCCTTTTAAGATAATACCGTCAAAATCTTCTTTGGCGTGAATAATTCCACCTTTTAAAGCCGTTTTCTGAATATGTTTTATCCCTGTAAATTCTTCTGGAGTTAGATAAAGCGCATTATTTGAACTGATAGATTCCCCATTCAAATCTTCTAACATACCATAAGGTTGCACAATAATATGCGACCAAAAACCAAAAACTTTATTACTAATCGTTTGCTGAAAACCGTTGATTAATGAAGTAGAAATAATCATAACCGCCATACTCAAAGCCACTGCTCCGATGGCAATTTTTATAATAAACCTGGAAAAGGATTTCCCTTTACTAAAGGCTAATTTTTTGGCTATAAATAATGGAAAGTTCATTGTTTTTCAAAAATTAATTAGCTGTAATTCTAACTGTTTTTTCTTACGAATTTTGTTAAAATAACTATTTGCTGTCCTTCTACTCTTCCTTCTATTTGTTCTGCATTGTCATGAACTAAAGAAATTCTTTTCACAACCGTTCCTTTCTTTGCTGTTAAGCTAGAACCTTTTACGTTTAAAGATTGTGTTAATACAACAGAATCTCCTGCTACTAGCACATTTCCCTTTGCATCTTTATGAACTGGGGCATCTTCATCTACAACGCCTTCTTTTGCCCAAACTAAAGTTTCGTCATCTAAGTACATCATATCTATTAAATCTTGTGACCAACCTGCTGATTTTATTTGGTGCAACATTCTGTAAGCTACAACTTTTACGGCATCTACTTCAGACCACATACTCTCGTTTAAACATCTCCAGTGGTTCGCATCTACTTTAGAAGATTCTGCTAATTGCCCGTTACAGATTCCACAAACATGAATACATCTATCTTGTACTCTTTCTTTTACCGGTGGAACGGCATAAACTGATAAATTATCTTCAGAACTACATAACTCACAAACTGAACCACTTCTTTTGGCAATACCTTTTTCTAAACTCATTTTTTATTCTTGTAATTGCGAAGGTACGGTTTTGAAAGAATATTATTTGGAATTAATTTTCTTAAGTAAAAAAGGTTTATTATGCTTAGTCTTTTGTGTTTGATAATTAATTTGGTGTCGTTCAATTTCAATACAACAAAATTAACATTTCAAACAGGTGGAAAACAAGCATCACAAAAAGACGGTTATAGTTTTAGATTATCAAATAGAATTTTACTAATTTTGGACTTTGAAATTAATTTATGAAAAGAAGTAAGAGAACCCAAGAAGTGTTAGTAGAAGGTAAAGATTATATCATTACTGAAGAAGGTTGGTGGGTTTTCACTAAAGCTTATTTACTGAATAGAGGATTTTGTTGCTTTAGTGGTTGCAAAAATTGCCCTTATGAAGAAATTAATATCCAAAAAAGGAAGATTTATAAGAAAGATTAATCTCTCTTTATCTTTTTATAAAAATCTAATTAAAAAGCAATAATGGATGGAAAGCCTGTTTGATACTCTGTTATAAAATGGTCTTAATTGATTTTTACAATCTACAAAATTGGCTAAATCTAAGGAGACAGACCAAGACGCAAAAGCTGCACCCTAGAAATAATTTTAATTCCATACAAAATTGGTTAGTATTTGACTATAAAAGTTAAAAATTGTTTCATGATTATGGAATTATAAAAGATTAAATTTGTGATTAATTATGAAAGACAAATTATTAATAGAATTGCAATATTGCGGAAGTATCGCTTATTTTCAAAAACTACTTGAATACAAAGAAGTTATATTTGAAAAAGAAGAATACTTTGAAAAAGCAAGTTTCAGAAACAGATGTATCGTTTCAGGGCCTAATGGTTTACAAAACTTATCTGTACAAATAAAAAACGGTAGAGCAAAAAAGCAACTTTACAAAAATGTGAAAATAGCTTATGAACATAGGTGGCATCATATTCATTGGCAGACTTTAACTTCTAATTATAGAAGTTCACCTTATTTTGAATTTTATGAAGATTATTTTGAACCATTTTTTAATACTGAATTTGAAAACTTATTCGATTTTAATCTTGAACTTTTTAAAACTATAAATAAGTTGCTTAATTTAAATATAGTCTTTTCTGTAACGGAAGAGTTTTACAAAAAACCTATTAAGGAAATAGATGATTTAAGGAGTTTTTTTATTCCAAAAAATAAAGAAGTTGAATTCATAAACAAAGAATACATTCAAGTTTTCAGTTCAAAAATTGGCTTTTTTCCTAACTTAAGCATTCTGGATTTATTATTTTGCGAAGGACCAAATGCGATAAGTTTTTTAAAATAACTAAAAAAAAGAGCAACAGATTATTATATTTACACAAAATTATAAAATAAACCAATCATGAAAAAAACATTAACGATAATAGTATTACTAAGTTTTATTTTTAACATCTACAGCCAAGTTCCTCCAAATAAAAAAAATGAAGGAAGCGCAACTTTTAAAAATAAAAAAATGTATTATGAAGAAGAAAGAGCTGAAAATCCCTATTATTTAGAAATAAAATTGAGTAAAAATCAAAAAGGAGTAAAAATAATTATGCCTGATGTAGATTTAAAAGGAATAAAGGTTAAAAGAATTCTTAAAAATTTTGAACAATTAATGGAAATTAAACCTAAAACCACTAAAGGAAATTTTAATTTACTTACAGAAACTAATAAGATCAGTTTAAAGTTAATTTCTCACAATTTTAACATTCTAAAAGATACCGAAATTCACTACTATATTTTTGAATTGTAGTATTAAAAAAAATCATAAAAAAACCAAACTATTAAAGTTTGGTTTTTTTATGTCTGAAATTGTTTAATATTCTTCTTCATCAAAGAAAAAATCATCCTTAGTTGGATAATCGGGCCAGATATCCTCAATACTATCATAGATTTCATCATTATCTTCTAATTCTTGCAAGTTTTCAATAACTTCTACAGAACAACCAGATCTAATAGCAAAATCTATTAAATCATCTTTAGCAGCAGGCCATGGCCCCTCTTCTAATTGCGTTGCTAATTCTAATGTCCAAAACATAATTTATTTTTTAATTGTTAATTTCCTAAAATGCGTGCAAAGCTAATAAATAAAATTTAACAAACAGTTTTTTTTACTTAAATTTTAGCTTCCCATTTCAATTCATCAACAGACAACAACTTTGCCAACTTTCTAGAATAGGTAAAAAGATAATCAGATAATCTATTTAAGTATTTAATAATCAAGCTATCAACTTTTTCTATTTGACTTAAAGCAACACAAATTCTTTCTGTTCTTCTACATACACACCGTGCTATATGAGATTGAGAAATATTAACATGTCCACCTGGCAGAATGAAATATTGAAGCGGTTCTATTATTTCATTGATTGCATCTATTTCATTTTCTAACTTTTTAATATCACTTTTTAATATATCAGGAATTGATTTAGGTTTTTCTTTATCAGGGTTTGATGCCAGAATAGAACCCAAAGTAAATAGTTTATCTTGGATTTCTAATAAGAACGCTTTATCGTCTTCTATGGTAGATAAATCTCTCAACAAACCAATATGAGCATTTAACTCATCTACAGTTCCATAAGAATCAATTCTTAAATCGGATTTAGCTAATCTTTTACCACCATAAAGTGCAGTAGTTCCGTCATCTCCAGTTTTTGTATATATTTTCATATTTGATTAGTTTTTATAAAAGCTATTTTTTCAAAAAAATTATTCATTAAAAGTAATCCATTTTCTGTTAGAATAGATTCTGGGTGAAATTGTATACCAATGATAGGTAAATCTGTATGTTCAAAAGTCATAATTTCATCAAGATGAGTACTAGCAATTGTTTTCAATGGGTGTTTTAAATCTTTCAATATTAAAGAATGATAACGCATGACCTCAAAACGTTCTGAAACCTGAGAAAACAATGGGTTTTCCTTATAATGCAAAGTAGAAGTTTTTCCATGCATCGGGTTTTTCGACTTCACTAAGTTTGCACCAAAAAATTCACCGATGGCTTGATGTCCCAAACAAATACCCAAAATTGGTTTTTTATTATAATATTCTTGAATTAAAGAATTAGTAATTCCAGCATTTTTGGGAACCCCAGGTCCAGGAGAGATTACAATACTATGAAAATCTAGGGTTTTAATTTGCGCTAAATTCATTTCATCATTTCTCACAACTAAACATGCTAAGCCCAGCTGCAAAATATAGTCATATAAATTGTAAGTAAAAGAATCGTAATTATCTATTAGTAACACCATTTGGAAATGTAAAACTACTAAAAAGGTAAATAAAACTATAAACTAGAAGCTGCATTTTTAAAAAGTTCGTTAGTATCTTTATAAATATCATTAAAAACTGGTATTAAATCACTTATCGTTTTAAAAATAACTGGTCCAAATGTAGAAATATAAGGAAAAACTTGAGATTCAGCTTTTAATGATTCTGTCAAAAAACCATATTGATTGATAAATGAAAAGAGCACACTAAAAATAAAAGATGCTAATACGGCATAAAGGAGCCCGCCAGAAATCTTATTGACAAAATTTAAAGAAATAGTTTGTAATATTTTTTTGGCTAAAAAAGCAACCAATTTAATGGCAGCTATAACTACTATTAATACAACAACAAAAGATAAAACAGGCACAATTACTTGAGGTAAATTGAAATTTTCAACTAGCCAAATACCTGCAAAGGTAGAAAAATTTAAAGCAGCTATTACCCCAATAAAAATTCCTAAAAAGGATAAAACGGCATAAATTATTCCTTGCTTAAATCCCGAATAAAAAGCAGCAACTATTACTAATAAAAATATAATATCTATAAGCATACAATTAAGATAATAATGATTTAACAATTTTAGAAACTAAACTATTATCTGCTTTACCAGCAAATATACTAGCAGCCATTCCCATTACTTTCCCCATATCTTTCATAGAACTAGCTGCTGTTTTTTGAATAATATCTTTTAGTACAGTTTCTATCTCAGATTCACTTAATTGTGACGGTAAAAAAGTTTGAATAACTTTCATTTCTTTTTCTTCTTTATCTGCAAGGTCATTTCTATCTTGTTCTAAAAATATTTTTAAAGAGTCTTTTCTTTGTTTCATTAATTTTTGCAATAAAGCAATCTCTATTTCCTCTGTCATCTCGCCAGAAAAACCTTTTTCGGTTTTAGCTAACATAACAGCTGCTTTAATGGCACGTAAAGCTCTTAAATCATCTTGATTTTTTTCTTTCATTGCTATTTTCATAGCAGATACAGTACTAGTTTCTAAACTCATTTTTCTAGTTTTCAACAATTATAAAAAGGTCTTCATTGTCTTTTTTCATTAAATAATTTTCTCTAGCAAATTTCTCAATATTTTGATCTGTAGAAAAAAGCTCTTGCTTTAATTTATTTACTTTATCTATTTCTATTTCATAATAGATTTTTTGTTCTAATAAATCATTTAGTTTCTCATTCGTATTATAAGTAGTTAATACATTATTCCTATCAAAAAAAATCATCCAAACAAAAAAAACAAATGATATAACAAAGTAAACATTTTTTACCCACCATGGCATTCTAGCTATTGATTCAAAAAATTTATTCATAAAGCAAAGTTAATATCTATTCACGCTCTATTCTAGTCAACTAATCAACTACTATTTTTATGTTGTTTTAGAATTTAGACATTAAGAGCTTAGTATACAGTAAATAATTTTAATTTTACAAAAAGGACAGGATAGATTGAATGTAATTATTGGTAAAAGATTCTAAATATTAGTTTTGAAGACAGTAGCTTATAATTACTAAGCCTAATGAAATAAATGAATTAGAAAAAGCGCTAAAGTAATACTATCTAATTACTTGTTTGCCTTCAGACTTATATCTAAACTTTTATAAGAATGTGTTAATGCGCCTGAAGATATATAGTTTACACCTGTTTCAGCATAAGCTCTAAGTGCTTTTAAAGTTATACCACCAGAAGCTTCTGTTTCAAACTTACCATCTATTAGCTTGACAGCTTTTTCAACATCTTTGACGGAAAAGTTGTCTAGCATTATTCTAGTTACATTCCCAATAGCTAAAACCTTCTTTACGTCTTCAATCGATCTAGTCTCTATTTCTATAGGAATCTCAAATTCATTTTCTACTAAATAAGTGTTGGTAGATTTTATTGCATTTTCAATTCCACCACAAAAATCAATATGGTTATCTTTAATCATTATCATATCATACAATCCAAATCTATGATTTTGACCACCACCAATTTTTACTGCCCACTTTTCGAAACTCCTTAAATTTGGTGTTGTTTTTCTAGTATCAAGTATTTTAGTATCGGTTCCTTCTAATTCTTTTACATATTTATAGGTAAGTGAAGCAATTCCACTCATTCTTTGCAGAAAATTCAAAACCAATCTTTCTGCTTTTAAAATACTTCTAGACTTTCCTTTTACTGTAAAAATAATATCGCCAATATTCACCCTATCTCCATCTTTTTTGATAGGTTCATAAATTAAATCACTATCTATCTTTGCGAAAATTTGTGTAATCAACTCTACTCCTGCAATTACGCCAGATTCTTTAGCAACAGCATAGGCTGAATTTTCTGCATCCGCTGAAATTGTTGCCATAGTGGTATGGTCTCCACTAGGAATTAATCCTTTGGGGTCTTCAAAATCTTCTTTTAGTGCCGATATAATAAATTGTTCCGTATTCATAAAACGAAATTACGGATATTATTTTATAGAATTATTTTTTTACAAAGAAAAAAGGATTGGAATGGACAGCGTAATAGAAAACGAATATTACATGGTGGTTTTTTCTTTGTTAATTATCTTCAATTCTAAATTCTTGAATTAAGAATTGACCATTGATATTTTTAGCATATAAATAAGTTCTAAAAATAGCCGTTGAAGTAGATAACTTTCCAATTTGAAAAAATGCACCATTCCCAGAATTTCCGTAATGAATAGCGTCATAGGCTAATGGTTTATTCTTACTAAAGAAATTTTTTAATATAGTTTCTATTTGAGATTTACTATAAATAGCTTCATTCTCTAGAATTGTTAACTCAGGGTTACTATCAAAATGAGTAGACAGACTAACTACATCTCCTTTTCCTAAGCTTTCAGCGATAGCTGAAAAGTCTTGTGCCGAAAGGTTTAACCCAACAGAAATAAACGCAATTAGCAAAAGTAGTTTTATATTTCTTAATACTTTCATAACATTCTTTTTTATAATCACAGCCAATTTTATGCCAAAAATACAAATCTAAGCTTACTTTTGTATTACATTTCAATTAAAGGATGATCTATGAAAGCTAAATATAAGAAAGTTTTATTAATAATAATGGATGGTTGGGGAAAAGAAATAGACAAGAGTCGTAGTGCTATTGCGAATGCTAACACTCCGAATGTAGATAAATACTATAAGCAATACCCAAATTCTGAATTAATAACTTTTGGCAAAAAAGTAGGTTTACCAGAAGGTCAAATGGGAAATTCTGAAGTTGGCCACATGAATATTGGAGCTGGAAGAATTGTTTTTCAAGATTTCATGCATATTAATAATGAAATTAAAAACGATACTTTCATAAACAATACCGAGCTCTTAAAATTGTTTACTTATTCTAAAGAGAACAATAAAGCACTTCATTTAATGGGTTTATTTTCTGATGGTGGCGTTCATTCACACATAGATCACTTAATAGCTTTATGTAAATATGCACATAATTTTGGGCTACAAAAAATTTACATTCATGCTTTTACAGATGGAAGAGATTGTGCACCAGACTCGGGAAAAGACATGGCACATTACTTTGAAGAACAAACGAAAAATTATTCTTGCAAAATAGTGTCTGTTATTGGTAGATATTACGCTATGGATAGAGACAAACGTTGGGAAAGAGTGAAGTTGGCTTATGATTTAATGGTGAATGCTAAAGGAGAACAATTTAATACTGCTTTAGATGCCGTTTTAGCTTCTTATAAAAATAATGTAAGTGATGAATTTATAACACCTAAAGCTATTGTTTCAAATGAAAAAACAACTATTCAAGAAGGTGATGCTGTTTTAAGTTTTAATTTCCGAACAGATAGATGCAGAGAACTTACAGAAGTACTAACACAGCAAGATATGCCAGCAGAAGGAATGAAAACAATTCCTTTATATTATGTAAGCATGACTAAGTATAAAGATACCTATACGAACGTTCCTGTTTTATTCAATAAAGACAATTTAATAAATACTTTAGGAGAAATAATAGAAAAAAGCAATAAAACACAGTTAAGAATTGCCGAAACTGAAAAATACCCTCACGTTACCTTTTTCTTCTCAGGAGGAAGGGAAAAAGTGTTTACAGGAGAAACGCGAAAAGTAGTTGCTTCACCAAAAGTTGCTACTTATGATTTACAACCAGAAATGAGCGCCTTAGAAATAAAGGATAAGGTTATTACTGAGATACAAGAAAATAATCCAGATTTTATTGTATTAAATTTTGCCAACTCGGATATGGTAGGACATACAGGGATTTTTGAAGCGGCAGTAAAAGCGGTAGAAACAGTAGATAAATATGTAGGTGAAGTAGTGGAAAGTGCGCTACTAAAAGATTATGATATTTTAGTAACTGCAGACCATGGAAACTCAGATATTATGATAAATGAAAATGGGACAGTAAACACTGCTCATACAAAAAACATGGTGCCGTTATTTTACATTAGTAAAGACAATAACTATCAATTAAAGAACGGTAAACTAGCTGACTTGGCTCCTACGATTCTATCATTAATGGGGATAGAAATTCCACAAGAAATGGATGGAAAAGTTTTAGTTTATTAGTATTATTCTATTGAAAATACTTTTTTAAATTCTGCTAATAAAATTGCTTGAACTTGCTGAAAATCTTGTTTGTTTTTCAATTCTTTTTCTAAAGAAGTGACTCCTAAACCTACTAAACCACAAGGAACTACTTTAGAAAACCAAGTTAAATCTGTATTCACATTTAAGGCAAACCCATGCATAGAAATCTTCTTACTGATTTTAAAACCTAAAGCAGCAATTTTTCGTTGATTTTTTTCTCCAACAGCCAGCCAAACACCCGCATTTTTAGGATCTCTTGCTGCTTCTATTCCAAAATGAGCTACTGTATTTATTATTACTTGTTCTATAGCAAACACAAAATCTTTAATACCAATATTTAAACTATCTAAATCAAAAATTGGGTAACCAACTAATTGCCCCTCACCATGGAATGTAATATCTCCACCTCTTTCTATTCTATAAACTTCTGCACCAAGTAATTCTTTACTAAAAAGTAAATTAGATTCATTCCCGCTTTTCCCTAAGGTATAAACTGGTGGATGCTCACAAAAAATTAAAGTATTTTCTACTGAAAGGTTCTCTTTTTTAAGATCTAAAGCTTTATGATACAACTCTTTTTGAAAGTCCCAAACTTTAAGGTAATCTTCTTTGCCTAAATCAATTATTCTCATTTTTTGTATTTAAAAAACAAACTTAAGGAAAATATTTAGCGCATTTAAATGATTTTTTATTTTTTTAAATTAAACCACTTCCATTTCTCACTAATCTTCTAGTCTTTTTTTTTAAGGGCATTTTCTTTTCCCCTTTGAATTCTAGCAATTGTTGGATAATAGAAATTATATAATAGGACATTCAATCTGTAAATATTAAAAGGCAATGTTAATTCTGTCTTTTTTAGCCCATATTCACTTTTATAATAAAAAGTAATATTTTTAGATAATCTGTTTAGTGCTATTTCCGTTAATTTAGTTTTCTTTTCGATAAGCTTTATACTAGTTAAATATTCGTCTTTTTTATTTTTTAAAGCTAACTTTTCCGATATAGAAATAGGTGGCGTAAAATACCAAACACCTCCTTTATTATCATTTTTCGTAGGTAAATAAAATCCAATATTTGCCTTTAAATTATTTGAGAAAAATATTTTCTTAAAAAATGGGAAAGGATGGGCCAATTGATTCATGTCTAAATCTTTAATAACAAACGCATCAGAAAGCACTGGTGCCGAAGTAGTTTCGGACCGAGTAAAACTATTATCCGCAGTTACTTGATCGTAGACAGGCCCTCTTTCTACAAAGAAAAAATATTTTTCTTTCATAGTTATACTAGAGTCAACTTCTAAGTTACTATTTAGAAAATAACCACTTTTTTCTCCATTAATTACCCGGCCATAGTCTTTAGTATCTATTAAATACACCGGACAAAAGGAAAAAGTAGAATCGGCAAAGGCAGTAGCTATCAAAGAATTCTCAAGCATTAATTTTGCTTTTAATTGATTAGCTAGTTTTTCATTACCGTATTTTCTATAAAGCTCAATTTTCTTTTTAGTCAAAAATAACCTAACGACTAATGCTCCTTCATTTCGGAGCTTAACTATTTGAATTTTCGCCTTTTCGGCATCTGTATTCAAAGATAATTCCTTCTCATTTTCCTGAGAAAAAGAATTTACGTTTACTAATAATAACAATATGCTTACAAATAAAATTCTCATAAATTATAGATCCCAAACAGGATTTCTTTTTCCGTTAATTAAAGTTTTTATTTTTACCCAAAAAGCAATTATAAAATAAATAATAATAGGTGAACCAAAAGTGAAAAATGAAGAATAAATGAAGAATAATCTTACACTTTTAGAGGGAATATTCATTTTCCTTCCTAAATATACACAAACGCCAAAAATGGTGTTTTCTACAATAAATCTAAAATTACTCATGCTTTAATATTTTGTATCCTATTTTACATTCCAAACATCTTTTTTCGTTACAATAGTTTTGTTTTAATTCTATCAACGCTTGAGATTCAAAAGCATTACTATTAGAAAAACCAATATTGTGCCAAGCTTCAGTTATCTTATTCTTTTCAGGTTTTGTGTTTAATAAAATATCTAAAGCTCTTTCTAAATAAACTTCATCTTGTACAAATTTACCATAATAAAACAAGAATGGCACTATTACATTTATCATAATTTTGTCAAGAAATGAATCTGTCAATGATTTTATAGATTTTTTAGATTCAATATTAAAATTATAATGCGTTTGCCAATATTCAGATGCGTTACATTTTAATTTGTCTCTAATCAACTTTACGTCCTGTTCACTTTGAATATAAGAGAACCATCTTTGTTCTTTAAAACAAACTGCTGCTAGTTGCGCAATTCTTATTGTTGGAAAATTTGGTGGTCGAACTGCTGCAAATTTCCAATGACTTATTTTTAACGGAGAATCTATTCTGTATAAATTCTTTTGATAGACAAATTCATTTTCTAGTTTATTTTTGTATTCACAGGGTATCTCCGTATCTAAAAACCCTGCCAAACCAAAAAGTAATGCTTCTAAACTTTCTACAGAAACTGCTTGTTTTATAAGATGTTTTAGTTCTATATTTTTCGCTAAAACTTCAAACGCTACTTTGTTTTTTGGTGCGCCAAAATATTTAAACAAACTAATCAAAAATGCCTTATCTAAATCACCCAAACAAAGTTCAATATCTTTTTCAATGTCACTTATTTTCCTTTCTAAACGTTCCGTAATCAAACTATCATAAAGACTAATTGTAGAGACTTCCTTATTCGCTAAAAAGTTTTCACAAGGAACAAAGCGCTGTTTGGAATTCATTAAAGCATTGTAGTTGTTTTCTGTTTCAGAAAAAACTAAATCCTTTAAAAAAATAGTTTCTAATATTCTACCATTCTGTGCGGTAATTAATTGATCTGAAAAATTATAAACTACATGAATAATTACGTTATTGTAGGCTTCATCTTTAGAATGATGATGAAGTTCCCAATCATTTACATTTAAATGAATTTCAACATTTCCGGCCCATAATTGTCCATCAATTTTAATTTTTGCATTTGTAAAATCTGGACCTGAAGAAAAATTTTGAAGACCTTGCTGAACAACCTCTACCTTTTTACCTGAATGTGTTTGAAGGTTTAACGAATTAAATAATCTGTATCTCCAAATATATTGTACAAAATCTTCCTTCATAATATTACAACTAAAAATTTCTTAAGAACAACTAGAGACTCCTATACAAGATTGATAAATTATTTTTTAGTCAATAAAAAATAAATACTCTATTTAAAAGTAATTTTCCATTTGTTGTTTTAGTTCTAAGGCTTTATCTCTTGCTTTTATGTCAAAATCAAAACCATTTCCCGCATAAATAATTCCTCTAGAAGAATTAATTAATAAGCCCATATCCTTATTTCTTCCAAATTTAACTACTGCATCTAAATCTCCCCCTTGTGCACCAATTCCTGGCACTAAAAAAAATGAATTTGGCGCTAATATTCGTAATTCTTTAAATTTTTCAGGATGTGTAGCACCTGTTACAAACATTATATTTTCTTCATTACCCCAAGTTAAAGACTTTGAAATAACTTTTTCATACAAAAACGTACCATTTTCCTTCACAAACTGAAAGTCTTGACTACTTTCATTAGAGGTTAAAGCTAAAATAATAGCCCATTTATCTTTAAATTCTAGAAAAGGAGTAACGCTATCGGCTCCCATATATGGTGCAATAGTAACTGAATCAAAATTATAAGTTTCAAAAAAAGTTTTAGCATACATTCTGGAGGTATTTCCGATGTCTCCTCTTTTGGCGTCTGCTATAGTAAAAATATCATCAGGAATATAATCTATTGTTTTTTGTAAACTATCCCAACCCTTAGAGCCTAAACTTTCGTAAAAGGCAATATTAGGTTTATAAGCTACACAAAGATCTTTCGTTGCGTCAATTATCCTTTTATTAAACTCAAAAATTGGATCGTTATATTTTAATAAAAACGAAGGTATTTTTGACAAATCAGTATCCAAGCCAACACACAAAAATGTTCTTTTCTTGAAAATTTGTTCTACAAGTTCTTTTTTTGTCATATGGCTTAAGTAAATAAAGTAATTAGAGAATATTAATCGATATAAATTACTTCTTTGATTTCAGCAATATAGTTTTTTATGGCCTCTTCAATACTCGCACTTGTCATAGGCGTTTGAAGACATGAACTACAGTTACCAATAAACTTCAAGCTTAAAACATTTTCATCTGATAATCCTACTATTTCTATATCTCCCCCATCTTTCTGTAAATAAGGACGCATAGTGTCTAAAGACATTTTTACCTTTTTTAAAATAGTGTTTTTCTCTTCCATGGTAAACTTTATGAAACAAAGATAGAAATTAATATCTAAAATGTCTTACATTGGTATCATGAAAGGAGAAATCGACCTTATAATTTATGCCATTCCTGGTTTTATCATCCTAATGCTACTAGAATTATACATAAACTACAAGCAAAAAAAAGATTTGTACATTTTAAAAGACTCCATTTCTTCTATCACCATGGGGCTTGGCAGTATTGTTATAGACCTGCTTACTAAGTTAATTTACTTAAGCGTATTCTTATATCTTTATGACAATTATAGATTTTTTAGTTTCCCAAATGTTTGGTGGTCTTTTTTAATATTAGTGGTCGTCAATGATTTCTTTTTCTATTGGAAACATAGAATGATGCATGAAGTAAGGTTTTTATGGGCTTCTCATTCCGTACACCATTCTTCTGTTAAATTCAACTTAAGTACTGCGCTCAGGCAAGAATGGTTTGGACGATATTTAGCTATTTTCTTTTATTTAGGATTACCTTTTTTAGGATTTCATCCTGTTATGATTTTAATGGCGCAATCTATTTCTTTAATTTACCAATATTGGATTCATACTGAAACGATTAAAAAACTACCCGTTTGGTTTGAATTTTTTATGAATACACCTTCTCACCACAGAGTACACCATGGTTCTAATGATATTTATTTAGATAAAAATCATGCAGGGACTTTTATTATTTGGGATAGAATGTTTGGGACTTTTCAAAAAGAATTAGAAGATGAAAAAGTTGTGTTTGGTTTAACCCAAAACTTAGAATCTTATAAAATTTGGGATGTAGCATCCTTTGAATGGCTAAACCTTTGGAAAGATTTATCTCAAAAAAATATTTCCTTTAAAAGTCGCTTTTTATACCTTATGAAACCACCCGGCTGGAAACATGATGGTACAGGAATAACCACTAAAGAATTACAAAAAAACTTATAGTAATTCAACTACTCGTAATTTTAAAAAATTTAACTTTATTTTTAGTTTACTAGTTTGGCAATTATTTAAAAATTTGTTTCTTTGCACTGTAATCTAATTATAAAGATGGAAAAAAAGAACAAAACAGAAAAGAAATGCCCTATTTCATGGTCCAAAAGAATTGCCTATATGGGCTTTTGGTTTTTTCTCTTTAAAGGAATCGCTTGGTTGTTTGGCTTAGCAGCAATTTACATTTGGGGCGCTGATATATTTGACAATATTCAAAATTTCATACTAGGTAGCAATAATTAAACATCTATGAAACTAGAACAAACATATAAAATAATTGTAGCTATTGGTGAAAATAATGAAATTGGCGATGGAGAAGATTTACTTTGGCATTTACCTGCCGATATGAATTTTTTCAAAGAAAACACACAAGGAGCAGACGTAATTATGGGTAGAAAAACTTATGATTCTATTCCTAAAAAATTTCGACCACTTCCCAATAGAACGAATATAGTAATCACTAGAAATAAAGAATATGTAGCAAAAGAAGGCGTTTACATATGTCACACTATAGAAGACGCATTTAAAATTGCTGAAAAATGTAAGACAACTAACAAATTTATTATTGGCGGTGGCAGTATTTATAATTCGACTATACAATATGCTAAAGAATTATACATCACCAAAGTTTACCAAAGATTTCCAGAAGCAAACACCTTTTTTCCAGCAATAGACGAAAAAATTTGGGAAGAAATTTGGCGAGAAGATCATCAAAAAGATGTGAAAAACGCTTATGATTATTCTTTTATAAAATATCAAAGAAAAAACGCTTAATCTCTAATAATTTTAGTAAAAATTATTTCTTTCAATTTTGCTAATGCTATGGCCTTATTTCCTTTTATTATTATTTGAGAACAAGAAAAATATGGTCTTTTGGGAAGTATTTCTAATTTGCATCTTAAGATTAAACGAAAAATCTTATTTTTAAGGCTTAAACAAAATTTGAAATAATCAAAAAACTTATATTTTCTCTTTTAATTTTTTCTTCTATACATGTTTTGGGGGCTATTGGCGATCAGACTATAGTATATGTACATGATTCAACCGAAATTACTTGGTATGGGAATTATGATGAAATTACTAATCTTCCAGACAATTCTAAAGAATACCAAAATATAACAATGGATTTTACCTTAGGTTGTTCAACTGGTGGCTGCAGCCACTGGGATTACACCGTAAGAATGTCTGTTGGGGAATATACAGGTGAGATAGATTCCTCTATTGCAAGTATTGATACAGTAACTCAAACACCATTAGTTTTAGATACTGTTTGGAATACCCCTTTTGACGTAATAGACTGGTTCGAATTAGGAAGAATGATAACACCTTATGGAAATTATATGGATTATGCTTGGGGTGGCAATGATTATGGCTTTGATGAAACCTGGAATAAAACATGGTCTTATGATGTTACAATGATGGAACCACTTTTACATGGTAATCTGCCCATAAGAATAATTTTTAGTGGTTGGCCACAAGCAGGAAGAGGATTTTCTGCCAATATGAAATTTATCTATACAGAAGGAATACCAACTAGGAAAGTCACCAATATTCAAAAAATATATGCTGGAGGTTCTTACAACAACTCCACACAATTTGAACAAGACATTGTACCTTCTAAAAATGTAAATGTCACCGCAAACAATGCAGATTTAAGAGTAATCGTTTCTGGTCATGGACAAGATGGGGAATTTACACCAATAAAATATAGTGCATTAGCAAATAATACACTTATTAAAGAAGAAGATCTTTGGAGAAACGATTGTAGTGAAAATTCATTATCACCACAAGGAGGAACTTGGATTTTCAATAGAGCAAATTGGTGTCCTGGAGATGCGGTAGAAGAACATTGGTTTGAATATTCCAACTATGTTTCTTCTGGAAATTTTGATATAGATATAAACTTTGAGGATTACTCTCCTACTAATGGCGCTTCTTATATTTTATCTGCTTACTTGTTTGAATACGAACAAATAAATAGATTGTATGATGCTACTATTGATAAAATAGTTACTCCAAATATAAATAGTGAACATAAAACGATAAGCACAACTGGCAGTCCTAATAACTATGAAAGATATACTACTACAATTTGTACAAACCCGAAAGTGATTATTAAAAATTTAGGGAAATCTGATTTGTTTTATTGTCAAATTGAATATGGCGTTATTGGTGGCTCTCCTTTTTATTATGAATGGATAGGAAACTTAAAATATGGAGAATTTGAAGAAGTAAGCTTACCTATTATGGATTGGTCTGGCTTAAACTTAACAAACCCTGCATTTTATGCTGTTACAAGTTTTCCGAACCACTTAGTAGATCAATTTCAACATAATGATAGAAAAGAAACTTCTTTTGAATTACCAAAAGTTTTTGATACCGGAAATCTTTCTTTTAAAATGAGAACGAATAATAAACCTTTAGAAAGCAGTTATAAACTAACAGCAGCGAACGGTGTAGTTATTTTAGATGAAAACACTTTTAATGCTAGCAGTATCAATACTGAATCTGTAACTTTAGCAGACGGCTGCTACAAATTAGAAGTTTTTGATTTAGATACTGAATTTTTCAACAATGAAGAAGGAGGTGATGGACTAAGTTGGTGGGTCAATACTCAAAACAATTTAGAGTCTTCAGGTTATTTTGAAATATTAAGAACTGCGGGAAATTCTAGGTTAGTTTACTTTAACCCAGATTTTGGTCGTAAAATAGACTATGATTTTATGGTTGGTGAAGCATTAAACGAGCAAACAAATGCACCGACTCCTCCCGCCATTCCAACACAAGAAGCAGTAGAAGAAATAATAATCAATGGAGAAATAATTTACTACATGGCAACTACTGGATTGTACTTTAGTTCAACTAATGTTGGAACAACTTTAGAATCTGTTTTGAGTATAGAAGGGAACAATCAATTGAACCATAATCTAGAGATTTACCCAAACCCTAGTTCTAATTTAGTAAATATACTTTTTACTCATAAAAATGCTGGAATAGCTAAAATGGAAATTCAAAACGCAATGGGCCAACTTATTGCAGCTAAAGATATTTTATTCAATGAAAAAAATCAATACGATTTTTCAAATCAGGCGAAAGGATTATACTTCATAAGCTTTGAAGTAAATAAAGAAAAAATAACAAGAAAAATAACAATATTATAAATGGCTAGTAATTTAAAGAACTTATCAGATCACGATAAAGACAGTCTTCCAGACGGAACAAATATGAAATTTGGTATAGTAGTTTCTGACTATTATGATGAAATATCTACCGCTTTAACAGAAGCTTGCTTACAAACTTTTTCTGAACAAAATGTTCAACAAGAAAATATACATATTATGTATGCACCTGGCACTTTTGAGTTACCTGCAGCTTGCGACATTTTAAATAGTAAGTTTCAACCAGATGCTATAATTGCGATTGGTTGTGTTGTTAAAGGAGATACCGATCACGATAAATATATTAATATGTCTGTAGCCAATGCCTTGCAAAATTTAACTATAAAACATTCGAAACCTTTTTTATTTGGTGTTTTAACACCAAACACCTACCAACAAGCATTGGATAGAGCTGGCGGTAAACATGGTAACAAAGGCGTAGAATTGGCGGTAGCTGCTTTGAAAGTTGTTGCTTTAAAATAAAAATTAATTATGAAAACATTATCAATACTACTTACCTTAAGTCTATTTTTAACTTCTAATGCTCAAACTACTAAGAAAGCTCTTTTTTTAGGTAACAGTTATACTTATTATAATGGTGGGTTACCTCAATTAATAGAAAACTTAGCTACTGCAAATGGAGACATTTTAATTCATGACCAAAATACACCTGGAGGTTATAGATTAGATGACCATGCAACAAACGCTACAACATTGAATAAAATAAGTTCAGCTAATTGGGATTATGTTGTACTGCAAGCTCAAAGTCAGGAACCCTCTTTTTCTCCTGGACAAGTAGCTGCTCAAACAAAGCCTTATGCTGTAATTTTAAATGACTATATAAAATCAAATAACAGTTGTAGTAAAACTATGTTTTTTATGACCTGGGGAAGAGAAAATGGAGATGCTAGCAACTGTGCAAACTACGCTCCTCTTTGTACCTATGAAGGAATGCAAGGAAGACTAAGGGAATCCTATTTAGAAATGACAGTCGAAAACAATGCAGATTGCGCTCCTGTAGGCGTTGCTTGGAAAAAGGTACGTGAAGATTTTCCTGCAATTAACTTATATAGTCCTGATGAAAGTCATCCTAGTATTTATGGTTCTTATTTAGCAGCTTGTGTGTTTTATAGTAGTATGTATCATAAAACTTCTGTAGGGAATACTTATTGGTCTACATTAGATTCTTTAACAGCTTATAGGTTACAAGACATTGCATCTTCTACTGTATTGGATAGCTTATCTACTTGGAGTATTGAAACTGTTGCAACAAGTTTTGATGTTATAGATTCAAGCATTGCATTTTGTGACTCTGTAGAAGTTTTAGGTAATTGGTTTTCTACAAATACACAATTTGCTGATACAATAAATATAGTTGGATCTTGTGCTGAAATAACAAACTACAATTTAAGCATTGGTGGAGAAATAATTGATTCCGTTGTTAATTTTTGTGATTCCGTTGAAATATTAGGCGACTGGTTTTATGTCGACACCAACTTTATCGACACGACCATTGGAGCTCCTTGTGATTTGTATGTGAATTATGAACTAGTTATTTCTCAACCTTTAATATTAGATTATTGGAGGAATAACACAGAAACAGTATCCGCTTTTACTTTTGACTATAGTTTTGTTTTAAAAAATGCTGACTCCGTTTATATTTATATTGATAGTAGTATATTTTCTGCAAATTACAGCTCAAACCTAATTGATACTTTTAGTGTTTTCAAAGAATGTGATGATGACCAAGAACATTCTTTGACTATCGTTTCAAAAAACAATTGTGCTTCCGACTCTTTAACTATTAATGTTGCCTGTCAAATAGCTTCAAGTTTAAAAGAAATAAATAATACTGATTTTAAAATCTCTCCAAACCCAGCAAACAATTTCATAGAAATAAAAACAGGATTCACAGAAGATTTTGCAGTTAAATTAATAGATATTTCAGGTAAAGTTTTGACAACTACACAACAATCAAATCATCAATTTACAAGACTAGATGTTTCAACTTTTGATAAAGGAATTTACTTTTTAATTGTCTACAATAAATCTGGAATAGCTATCGGTCAAAAGAAGCTAATTATTAATTAATCTTATAGAAATAACTACTTTTATAATTCATTAAAAACACAGCAATGAAATTACATGTAATAGATACTGGTTTGTTTAAATTAGATGGTGGTGCAATGTATGGCGTTGTTCCAAAAACTTTATGGAGCAAACATCAAGAATCCGATGAAATGAATCGAGTTACTTGGGCTATGCGCTGCCTTTTAATAGAAAAAGATGATAAACTAATATTGATAGATACTGGTGTTGGAGACAAACAAAGTGAAAAGTTTTTTAACAATTTTCACTTACACGGAACAGAAAGAATGATTCCTTCTTTGGCAAAGGCAGGTTTTAAACCTGAAGATATTACAGATGTTGTATTAACACACTTACATTTTGACCATTGTGGTGGTGCAGTTTCTAAAGATGCCAATGACGAATTAACTTTAACATTTCCTAATGCCACCTATTGGAGCGAACAAGAACAATGGAATACTGCTATGAAACCAAATCCTAGAGAAAAAGCTTCTTTTTTGAAGGAGAATATAGCACTTATAGAACAGGAAGGAAAACTTGAATTTATAAATGAATATACGAATATAATTCCTGAGTTGACACTTGGTTTAGCAAACGGCCATACGGAAGGAATGATTATTCCTTTTATAGACTATAAGGGAAGAACCATCGTATATATGGCAGATTTAATTGCTTCGCCATCTCATATCCCATTAGCTTGGGTTATGGGTTATGATTTGCATCCTTTAACTGTTATTAGAGAAAAAGATGTGTTCTTAAAAGATGCTTTAGATAAAAATTACATTTTGTTTTTCGAGCATGATGCAAATATAGAAGCCTGTAATGTAACAGAAACTCCAAGAGGAATTAGGGCTGATAAAATGGGTGATTTAAAAGATTTTATTGATTAAAAATTCTTATTCTTTAACTCCTAAACCTAATATTATTAACTCATGAAAATTAATACACTCCATTTAGAAGCAATTTCAAATTTTTATGAACCTGCTTTACAAAAAGAAATTGAAACTGTTTGCGTTTTAAAAACTGCTAAAGCTAGAGAAATTCTGATTGACATAGGCCAATATGTAAAAACGATTCCTATTCTTACTAAGGGGTCTCTTAAAATATTAAGAGAAAACACCGATGGTAGTGAACTTTTTATGTATTATATAAATTCGGGAGATACTTGTAGTATGTCGCTAACTTGCTGTATGCAAAATAGATTAAGCGGTATTCGTGCAGAAGTAGAAGAAGATGTTACTTTCATTGCTATTCCAGTTAAATACCTAGAAGATTGGATTAAAAAATATGCTTCCTGGAGAAGTTTTATTTTCAAATCATACCAAGTAAGATTAGACGAAATGTTAACGAAAATAGACAGTTTGGCTTTCAAAAAAATGGATGAGAGATTAATTGAGTATTTAAAACTGAAAGGTGAAAATTCACATACAAACATTATAAATACCACACACCAACATATAGCTACCGACTTAAATGCTAGTAGAGAAGCTATTTCTAGACTGTTGAAAAAAATGGAAATTAATGGTTTAATAAAGTTAGGTAGAAATAAAATTGAAATGTTGTAAAGTAAGTTTTTACACTATCACAAAGAGTTAATTAATATATCTTTACTACTTATAAAAACAAGCATGAAAATTAGAATTTTAGGAAATTCATTAAGATTTAGATTGAAAAAATCTGAATTGACTATTTTTGCAGAAGAAGGCAAATTTTCTGATAAAATAGTATTTGGAGAAAATGAACTAATCTATTCTCTTAAATACTCCAATGAGGAAACAATTCATTGCTATTTTTTAGACAATAAAATTGTAGTAAGCATTCCGAAAAACATCGCTACTAATTGGATAAATACAGACTTAGTAAGCTTGAAAAACGATATCAGTTCTCCTACTATTTTAATAGAAAAAGATTTAAAATGCACTTCAGATACTTGTGCAGAAACTCAAGATCAACAAAAAGACTCATTTCCAAATCCTAATAAATAATGTTAATAGATAAATTTGGTAGAAAAATTAATTATTTACGATTAGCTGTTACAGATAGATGTAACCTACGTTGCCAATATTGTATGCCTGCCGAAGGAATAAATTATGAAGAGAAAGATAGTTTATTACATTATGAAGAAATGATAAAATTAGTGACCGTGCTAGCTGAATTGGGCGTTAATAAGATTCGATTAACTGGTGGTGAACCATTTGTACGAAAAGATTTTATTTATTTTTTAAAAAACTTAAACAAAATTGAAGGAATAGAAGAAATTAATATTACCACCAACGGCACACTAATTTACAAATACTACGAACAGCTTAAAAAGCTAAAAATTGGGGCTATTAATTTAAGTATTGACAGTTTAGATAAAAATAATTTTTTTAAGATTACAAGAAGAAATCAATTTGATAGAGTTTGGCAAACATTTGAAGAATTACAAGAACATGAATTCAAAACTAAATTGAACATTGTTTGTTTACCGAATCAAAACACGCATGAGTTAAAAGACTTTGTAGCACTGACAAAAGATAAAGATATTTCTGTTCGTTTTATTGAAGAAATGCCTTTTAACGGTACTGGTTTAAGAGAAGTTTCCGATGTATGGGATAAGCATAAAATATTTCATGAAATTACTACTCATTTTCAAGACATAGAAGCTTTACCATCTCCTAAAAGTTCTACTTCAGAAAACTATAGCATAAAAGGACATAAAGGTACTTTTGGAATTATCCCTGCTTTTACAAGAACTATCTGCGGAGGATGTAATAGAATAAGAATTACTGCTACTGGAGATTTGAAACTATGCTTATTTGATGATGGCGCTTTCAACCTAAGGGATCAACTAAGAAAAGGTGCCAGTAAAGAACAATTGAAACAATTATTTAGAAATTTGATTGACAAAAAACCTCAAAATGGCTTTATTGCTGAAAACAATAGAAAAAATGCAGGGAAAGTTAGTGAAAGCATGAGTACTATTGGTGGGTAATGATGAATGATGAATTTTAAGACAATTTACCTTTCACTAATTCAAACTCTCCATAATCATAATATCAAAAAATTCTTCCAAAGTAAAACCATGAGATTTCGCTTCTTGCGGCAAAATACTTTCAGCACTTAAACCTGGAATGGTATTTATTTCTAGCATATATAATTCTACTCCTTTTAAGAAATAATCTACTCTTATTGCTCCTTTTAGTTTCAATTCTCTATAAAATTCTTTTGCTTTTAATTGTGCAATATCTCTTATTTCATCTGGAATGTCTGCGGGAGTTACTTCTTTAGATTTACCTAAATATTTAGCTTCATAATCGAAAAATTCATTTTCAGAAATAATTTCAGTAATTGGTAATGCAATTAATTCACCATTTTTTTCAATAACACCACAAGCTAATTCTCTGCCATCAATAAATTCTTCTATCAAAACTTCATCATCAAACTCAAAAGCCCTTTTTATAGCTGGATATAAATCTTTTCTATCGCTTACTTTAAAAGCCCCATAACTAGAACCATTTTTATTTGGCTTTACAAAAACAGGTAAAACCAATTCGCTTTCAATGTCTACATTATTTTTATTCTTAGTGGTTAATAAAATAGATTTAGCTTGTTTAATAACATCATCTTTCAATAATTTTTTACAAATATCTTTATCAAAAGTTATTGCAGAAGCCAAAGAACTTGAGCATGTGTATGGAATCTTCAGTAAATCAAAATAGCCTTGCACTCTCCCATCTTCAGCAGGCGTACCATGTATAGCCATAAATACTACGTCAAAAAAGTGATTACTAGTTCCCTGTAAGAAAGAAAAATCATTCAAATCTATGGTAGAAATCAATTTCCCTTGCTCGAAAACAGACCAAGGCATAGTAGAAATGTTAACAGTTAAAACCCTGTATTTATCTTTGTTTAAATTTTCTGCCACAACTTTAGCGCTCGCCAAAGAAATTTCTAATTCAGCTGATTCTCCACCGGTAAGAATAGCAACACTTATCTTTTTTTGCATAACATTAATTTTATTCTGCTAAGATAATTTAAAATCTAGGAGCATGCAATAATTAACTTTTCAATATTTAACATAGTTCTAAGTATTGTACATAAATAAAAACAAAGTACTTTTGTAGCATGACAGAAAATAAGTTAACTTTATTAGAAGCATTAGGCAAAAAATTGATTTCAACAGATAATGAATCTTTGAAACAAAGAAAAATAAGTGCCGAAAGACGCAATAGGTGGTTTACCCAAGAATTTATAAATTTTGCTTTACAATCTATCACAGAAAATTTTCTAAATAAAAAGAAGTTGGAGAAATGGTTATCGAACTATGACTTCTCTTCTTTTGATAAAAATCAAACGATAGGTTTAATTCTAGCTGGTAATTTACCTTTGGTAGGTTTTCAAGATATAGTAACTTGTTTTGTATTAGGTGTGAAAGTCAAATTAAAATTATCATCAAAAGATGAAACACTTACTAAATATATGATCAAAGAGTTAAAAGAAATTGATCCTTTATGGGAATGTGAAATTGTAGAAAGATTGCAAGGCTATGATAAAGTAATAGCAACAGGAAGTAACAATACCAATAGATACTTTGAATTCTATTTTAAGGAAGTTCCAAACTTACTAAGGACCAACAGAAACTCAATAGCTATATTGTCTGGTAAAGAATCTGATGAAGAATTAGAAACTTTAGCAGATGATATTTTTATGTTTTTTGGTCACGGTTGCAGAAATATTTCGAGACTATTTTTACCGGAAGGATATGATGTTACCAAATTGTTTCCTCACTTCAAAAACTATGTGCATTTACACCAACACAAATTGTATATGGACAACTATGATTATACTAGAACTCTTTTATTGATGAACCAAACAGATCATTATGCCAATGAATTTGTGATGTTAAAAGAAGAGGAACATTTGCAATCTAGACTAGCGACTGTAAATTTCAGTTTCTATAAAAAAGAAGCAGAAGTTGTTGACTATTTAACAAAGCACGAAAATGATATTCAATGTGTAGTAAGTCAAGTATCTAATTACTGGAAATCCTTTAATTTTGGTCAAGCTCAAAAACCTGAATTATCGGATTATGCTGACAATGTGGATGTTATAGAATTCTTGATAAAATAAATTTTATTTTAAATCTAACTGCATTGCTTTTTCAGTTATAATTGTTTATTTTTGAACAAAACGAACAATTATGAAAAATCTATTTCTCCTTGGATTCCTACTTTTTATTGCTTTTACTAAGATAAACGCTCAACTAATTTCTTACGAAAAAATTGATAGTTTTACGATTAGTGAACTTCAAACTAAAGTTACAAATTTAGGCTTTGATGCATTAATCACACCAGAATATCCCGTAGACCTATATAGAGTAATTCACAATACAGAGTATAAAAACGGTATGACAGAAATTTCTGGCTTGTTAGCTATCCCTGCAGGAACAGTTTGTAAAGCCCCCTTAATTGCATACCAACATGGTACAACAGTTAGAAAACTAGGCGTTCCTTCTTACAATAGTGGAGAAAAGAATATCGCATTATTTTTTGCTTCAGAAGGGAGTGTAGTTTGTGCCTCTGATTATATTGGCCTTGGTTCTTCAACAGTAGATCTACATCCTTATATGCATGCCTATTCGCAAGCTCATTCTACCATAAACCTATTAAGGTCTGTTAAGTCTTTAAATTCAGAATTAAGCTTAAACTTAGGAAATCAATTATTTCTATTTGGTTATTCTCAAGGAGGTTTCGCGACAGCAGCAGTTGCTAAGTATATTGAGACATTGTATTCTGAAGAATTTAATGTAACAGCAGCAGTACCAATGTCTGGACCATACAATATGGCAGGTGCACAATTTGAAATGGTGAATTCAGGTTTACCCTATGCAACTCCTGGTTATTTACCATATGTTATATTATCTTACCAATCTATGTATGGCAACTTATACAATGAATTTAGTGATATTTTCAAATCTCCTTATGACTCTTTAATGCCTTATCATATTATAGGTCACAATTATGGCTTTGGCACTATCAATCCGTTATGTACTCCTTCTCCTATTGATATGATAAAAGATTCAGTTTTAAATGTTATAAACACTGACATAAACCATCCTTTTAGACAAGACTTGCAAGACAACGATTTCTTAGATTGGACACCCGAAACACCTATGAAATTGATATATTGCACTGGCGATGATCAAGTTTCATACTTAAATGGCGTAATTGCAGATTCTGTTTGGAATGCAAATGGAGCTAATCACATTGAAGGTGAAAACTGGGGAAACTATGACCATGGAGGTTGTTTCCAATTTGCTTTAATTAGTGGAAAACAGTTTTTAGAATCGTATTTTAATCATGGGGTTCCCATCTTTATTGAATATGACGAAAACAACAATTCATATACTGTAAATGTAGCCGATGATGACATTGCTAATTATGATGTTCTTTGGAGCGATCAATCAACTGGAAGAAGTATTTCTAATATAGAACCAGGGACTTCATATGTTGTAAGTCTAACTCACAAAACAAACGGTTGTCATAATTCTAAATCTTTTAAATTAAATAATGTTTTAGCCATAAATGACTTAGAAGCAAATATGGTATTTGATGTTTTTCCAAACCCTGCCAACAAAGTTGTTAATGTTTCTTTTACAGGCGCTGCAAAAGATTTGTACATTGTTGATGTTTTAGGTAAAATAGTTCATAGTCAAACCTTATCTGAAGGAAATACTAAAGTTGAAATTTCTAAATTGAATAAAGGAATTTATTTTGTTGGAATGAATGGCGTTAAAAGTAAAAGGAAGTTAGTTGTAGAATAATTACTAATCGAATACCTTTATAATTCATTACAAGAAAGAATAATAAATGTAGCATATCCAAATCTAAAAGAAGTTATATTTTTACATTTGACAATTCGAGTAAGGAAATACTAAACTACTTGTCTAATAAAATATGAAAAACAAAATAATATTTATTTCAGTTGTAATTATAGCAATTGCTATTTCAATATTTTCATATAAAAAATATCGAGTTCCTCCTACTATTCAATTTAAGCTTCTTACTTTAACAGACTTAGAAGGAAACCCAACTAGCTTACAAAATTATGCAGGCAAAAATATTTTTATAACTATGTGGGCACCTTGGTGTAGAGACTGTCTGGAAGAAATGCCTGCTTTACAGTTTGTAAAAGAGCAACTAATAGAAGAAGATTTCGTCTTTTTAGCTATTTCAGATTATGACATAAAAAAAGAAAAAATTTTTTCAGAAAAATTTCCTTACGAATTTGACTATTTACATCTAACTGAAAAATTCTCAGCTTTTAACATTCATGCTATCCCGACAAATTACATCATCAATAAAAACGGAAATATTGTTTACCAAAAAGTTGGCGCAGAAGACAATTGGCTGAGTTATGAAACTATTCAAAAAATTAAAAATTTAGTGAAATAAATTTTTAGAATTGTAAATAAATACTTATCTTTAAACAAAATAAATTAACATGAAATCGATATTATTTTTTTGCTTAACATTTATTGGGACTACTTTATTTGCACAAGAATGTGCCGGTAGATACCAAACAGAAATATTTTCTACTGTAGATATAACAACCGTAGAATTTGGTTCTAATTTAAACATGGCTGGAAATACGCAAGTATTAGCAATGGAGATTTATCAAGCACAGGGAGATTCTGCTGTAGATAGACCCGTAGTTATATTCTGTCATGGAGGTTCATTTTACGGTGGTAGTAGAACTTCTCCAGAATTAGTTTCTTTCGCTACAACTTTAGCCAAAAGAGGATACGTTTGTGCATCTATAGACTATAGATTAGCAACTGGTATTTTTGATTTAATAAATGAAGAGAAAATGGTAAAAGTTGTGTTTGGTGCTGTTCAAGATGGAAAAGCTGCCATCCGATATTTTAGAAAAAATGCAGATGAAGGAAATAGTTTAGGTATTGATCCAAATCAAATATTTATTGGTGGAACTTCTGCAGGAGGTATTTTAGCAATTAATTTAGCTTATGTAGATACTTTAGCAAAATTAAACACATCTTGGCAAAGCTGGGCTACTGAAATTGGTAGCTTAGAAGGTGAATCAGGAAATCCTGGATATTGTTCTTCTGTCTCTGGTGTTTTTAGCTTTGCTGGCGCTGTTGGCGATACAAGTTATATCAATCCAAATGATGTTCCTTTTTATTCTTGTCATGCCACTGGCGACGAAACTGTTTTATATAATTACGGACCTCCCTTAAATGGATTAGCTCCTGTAAATTTATATGGAAGTGGAGATTTAGAAACTCGTTTAAATAATTTAGGTATCTATAATAGCGTAGACACTTATTCTGGATCTGACCATCCACCATTAAACGGCAACAATAACGATACTACGGAAGCTCATTTGAGCACATTTTTGTATAACTTATTAGACTGTAATTCTGCTAATTTAAAACATACTGACCAACAAGATTGTGAAGATTTCACTGACGAACCAGTAGATACAAGCGTATTAGGAATTTCAACACTCCATGAAGTATTATTATTCACTATCTATCCAAACCCAAGCGCACAGTTTGTAACTATAGAAAGTGAGAAAACAATTTCTCAAGTTCAAATTATAGACCTTTTTGGAAGAACAGTAAAAACGGAAATAACTAATTTAGGCAAACAGACACAAATAGATGTAAGTAATCTTTCTAATGGCGTTTACACATTAAAAGTATTTATTGAAAACAAATGGCAAAGTACTCTATTCGTAAAACAACAATAGTCTTTTATAATTGTTGAGAACATTTAATTATTCATGAATTGATTATGTAAATATTAACCAAAAAGTATAAATCATGAAAAAAATAGTACTAATATTACTATGTATACCTATGATTGGGTTTGGGGAAAAGACTTATGTGCCCGATAATAATTTTGAACAGGCACTTATTGATTTAGGCTACGATAATGTTTTAGATGACTCTGTGTATACTTCAAATATTGCTGTAGTAACAAATTTAAATGTCAGTAATTTAAATATCTCT
>CAWVRT010000004.1:0-85122 GCA_963932515.1 uncultured Chitinophagales bacterium | reverse complement strand
GTTAAACAATCCAATTTTAAACAATCAAGTTGTTATAGAAACAATAGTTAAACAACCCAAAACATACTTTATTTCTATTTTTGATTTGTCTGGAAAAAGAATCGCCTACCATGAACAAACACTACATACTGGTATTAAAACTTTAGAAATTTCTTTAAGACAAAAAGGAATTTTTATTATGAATGTTTCTACAAATAAAAATGAAGCTGCTAACTATAAAATATTAAACTAATGGAAGAATTAACCGGAAATATTGAAACTATATTAATCTTATTTTTCTTAATTGTAACTTTTTTACAATCAGGCATGGATAAAATTTTAGACTGGAATGGAAATTTAGGGTTTATAAAAGAGCACTTTAAAGATTCTCCATTGAAAAACATGGTTCCTTTATTACTGGGGCAAATCTTACTTATGGAAATAGCTACAGGAATTTTAATGCTTATAGGTGTTTTTCAACTAGCAACTTCAGGGACACAAGAAATGGCTTTCTATAGTTTAGTACTTTCTGCATTAAGTTTAATTTTTCTTTTAATTGGTCAACGATTAGCAAAAGACTATGCAGGCGCAATGACTTTAGCGGTTTATTTCACGATAAATATTCTAGGGTTTTTGACTTTATCTTAAAAGATTTCTAGCAAAAAAATAGTAAAGTGGTTTCTATAGTCATGCCTACAAAAAATGCTGACAAGCATATTACTGAATGTTTAACTTCGATAATAAACCAAAATTTTACAGATTGGGAGTTGTTAGTTGTAAATGATCATTCTACAGATTCTACTAGAAATATTTTAAAAGAATTTTCTGCTAAAGAACAGCGAATTACTTTTTTCGATAATGAGGGAAAAGGGATTATTAAAGCTTTGCAATTAGCCTATAAAAATTCTTCCGGCGAGTATATTACCAGAATGGATTCTGATGATATAATGCCTAATAATAAGTTAGCTTTAATGTGTAATTCGTTACAAAAAAACCCCAATTCTTTAATAACGGGCTATGTAAGATATATTTCTGACAATGAGCTAAAAGCGGGTTATTTGTATTATCAAAATTGGTTGAATGGCTTAGTGGATAACAATTCACATTATACTGAAATTTATAAAGAATGTGTCATTCCTTCTCCTTGTTGGATGATAAGTAGAGAAATATTCGAAAAGTGTGGGGCATTTCACGCAGAAACTTATCCAGAAGATTATGATTTAACCTTTAGGTTTTATAAAAACAAAACACCTATTGTTTCTTTAAAAGAAGAATTACATATTTGGAGAGATCATCAAGAACGAGCGTCTAGAAATGACGATAATTATTCTGACAATTCATTTGTAGACATTAAGCTGTATTATTTTTTAAAATTAGATCTTGATACAACAAAAAAATTAGTTCTATGGGGTGCCGGGAAAAAAGCAAAAACCCTTGCTAGGTTATTGCTTGAAAATAACATTCATTTTGAATGGGCTTGTAATAATCCTAACAAAATTGGACATACCGTTTACGATATTAAAATGTTAGACATACAGAAAGTTTTTAGTGTAAATAAGCAGTATCAAATCATTATTATGGTTGCCAATAAAGAAGAACAAAAAGAGATAAAACATTTTTCAGGAAGCAGGAAGAATTTAGATCTTTTTTGGTTTTGCTAATTATAGCCTATTTGGTTTTAGTTTAATGATATTTTTAAACTTACTGGTTGATGATCTGAAAAAGCAAAATCTAAATCGATAGTTTCTACTTCTAGCACTTGTACGTTTGGAGATACCAAATAAAAATCTATCAATGTTGTAAATGTTTTTCCCTTTTGATAAGGCGTAGATAATTTTCTATTAGTAGCTGTTTTAGTATCATAAGACCAAGTCCATCCTTTTGGTAAAAAATCTTCAGGAATGTTTGATTGAAAATAGTCATCTGCATTTCCTTTAGCAAAAGTATCGTATGCGAAATTTGGTGGGCACTGATTCCAATCGGCACCTACTACTACATAGTTCCCTTTTTCATATTCTTCTAGTAAGAGCGCCTTTAAATACGTCATTTCTAATGGTTTTAGTTTGCCACCATCATAAGCAGAATTATGTGAATTTATAAGCACTAATTCTTTGCCATTTTCTAAAGTAACTCTAGAAAGTAACAAACATCTATCAAGATGAAAAATCCTTTTTGGCCATTCGTATTCTCCTGGATATTGTAAGCGAACATTTTC
Organism: uncultured Chitinophagales bacterium; assembly: GCA_963932515.1. Lineage (GTDB taxonomy): Bacteria > Bacteroidota > Bacteroidia > Chitinophagales > UBA8649 > CAKZQD01. The sequence goes on along the minus strand of CAWVRT010000004.1, from coordinate 82,928 downwards.
AGAAATTGTAAACTTTGAATAAGTAGCTAAGCCGCTTTTTACTTTTCCTAAAGGAGAAGTAGATGTCATGGGCACAGGAATATAATTGACTTTAAAATTCTCTGTAAATACAGCTGAATGGTCGCTAAGCGTTTTGCTGAATAAATCATATTCGTTTGTGAAAAAACTTCTTTTAGAATGTTCATCTACTTCTTGTAGTAGTATAAAATCTTTATCTTTTTGAGTTGCTAAAAACCTATTAATACCATTTAAATATCTTTGAAATTCTGGTTTTGGAGAGCGAATATTTTTTCCACCATCTAAGAAAAAATCTGCTTTATTTCCTAATGAACTATAACCAATATTCCAACTCAATAAAGTGACAATAGAATCATTTAATTGTCTAGAAATAGTTTTTGTTTCCTTTAATTCAATTCTTTCTGCAGGTTTAAAGTCGGTTAAGGTTCCGTACCCAAGCATAAAAATTACGTAAAAACCATATAATACCGCTGGCGAAAAAATCAATAAAAGATATAGCATAGTTTTCTTTTTCATTTCTCAAATATAACCAAGAGATTTTTCATTTTAGCTATAATTAATTTTTTATACAAAAAAAAGAGACAGCATAAGCTATCTCTTCTATTTAGTAAGTATTACTACTTTGATTGTTAGAATTTTTCTGGTTCTACAGATACTTTGAATAATAAAACCCCAAAAACAAAAAATATACTTGTCATTACAACTGGTAAAATTAAACCAACATCTGCTAATCCCATAACCTTATCAGCTGGATTATATCTAAGATAAGCACTAGAGTTTTGATATAAAAATAATTGACCTAATAACGCTAAGCCACTTAATATTGCGATAGACATTCCTATAATTTTTGCCATAAATTTTTGTTTATTAATGCAAATTTAAAAAGAATTAAACTAATAATCCAAAAAAATTGAATATTTATGTCGCTTTAGTATTATTTTTGTATTAAAGATTCTACGCAAACTAAGAATAAAATAAAATGGTAGTAAATTGGGCCCTTTTTCTATTGCCGTTTTTAGCTGCTACTATTGGTTGGTTCACAAATTATATTGCCGTAAAAATGTTGTTTCACCCAAGGAAACCGATTAAAATTGGCTTTATTACACTTCATGGTATTTTTCCAAAAAGACAAATTGAAATAGCAAAAAGTGTTGGAAGTATGGTCGCCAATGATTTACTTTCTTCAAAAGATATTGAGGAAATCTTGGCTACAGATACCAATATTCGTGCTATTATTGATAAAATTGAAGATACTTTAGATAATTATTTTGAAGTGAAATTCCCCTTAAAATTCCCCTTACTTTCTAAATTTATTTCTCCTAATATGCGTTCTAAAGTAAAAAACGAAATGTTGGATGAAGTAGAACATTTAGCCCCTGTTTTAATTGCTAACCAAGTAAACGATTTAGATAAGATTTTTAATGTGGAACAAATTATCACACAGAAAGTAACGCATCTTTCTACCGAAAAATTAGAAGCGATAATGATGTCGATTATCGAAAAAGAGTTAACTTTTATAGAATGGGTAGGTGCTGCATTGGGCTTTATTATTGGCTTAATTCAAGTGATATTGGTTTTGTCTTTATAAGAAAATCGCCTATCGATAGTTCATTGGTCTAGTTTGTTTTTAGCTTTCGTTTGCTACAAAATAAATAGCGTAGTGAAGCTCTAATTATTTAAACTATATAATAAGCGTTTAAGACAGAGGAAAAGGATTGTAAATAGCGTAAACAGATAGCAGTAAGAAACTAAAATTTAGAAAATAAAACAGCCAACAAATTTTTTTGTTGGCTGTTTTATTTTATTTATAACTTAAATAGGTATTACTTATTTAAGACTAAGTTTTAAATTGTATTAGTTAACAACTAAAGAAGTTGTAGCTATTGCTTTTCCTTGAGAAGTTGCACTTACAATGTAAATTCCTTTATTCAATTTAGAAACATTGAAAGAAGCAACGCCATTGTTTAATTCAGCATTAAGTACAGTTCTTCCTAAAACATCTAACAATTCAACTTGAACAGCTACATTATTATTAGTTTTAATAATTACATTAACTATATCCTTAGTTGGGTTAGGGAATATACTAAAGTTTGATACTAATTCAACATCTAAAATTCCAGAAGCAGTAGTATCAACATTGTCCGTTGGGTTTCCGTTACCATTTCCATTAGCATCTACAGTAGCAAAGCCTGTGGAAATTTTTGAAAATGAACCAGAACCAGCTAACACATTCGTTCCACCAAAATCTAAAGAAATTGTTCCAGGTCCAGAACCAGTAAGTCCGTCACCATAAGAATCAATAAATTCAAAAGTATAACAATCATTTTCTGTAAGAGTTAATGTTTCAGTATAAAGTGTAGCATTTACTAAAGCTCCATTTTCTTGAACAACAGTACCAGCTGCATTATATAACTTCCAAGATGTTTCAGAAGCATATTGATCAGTAGTAAATTCTAATGTCATTGTTTGCGTCTGATATTCTGGAACTTCTAAAACAATAGCAGTAACTTCATTATTCGTTAAAATATCATCAGCACCACCATTAACTTCAATTACTTTAATTAAAATATCGTTAGATGATTGAGAGTTATATGATAAAGTAGGTAAAACAATATTTGCAGTCAAACCACCTAATAAATTTCCTGTCCAATCAAAAGTTTGAGCAGCTAAATCATTGGCAGAAAATTCTATTTTCATAGAAGTAATAGTTGTGTTTCCCCAGTTTCTGATATTCACTTCAGGATCAAAACTTGCAGAACAAGAAGTTTCTGGAGTAACTGCAGACATAACTTGTGCTTCTAAGTTTTCTGTTAAACCCGTTAAAGAAGGTGTAGCTTCATTACCATTAATAATATTTTGATGCGTTTCAGCAACAAAAACTACAACATTAAGTTTCGTTAAATCTACATCTACATCACCAATAGTAGCAGGTAAAGTATAGGTATATGTTTCTTGAACTAAATCTCCTGTAGAAACAGTAGTAATTTCATCTCCCCACTGTCCTGTCAATAAATGTCTTACCATTTTGTTATGTGTGTAGTCTCCATTACCATCTATCATTTCTGGGTAAAAACTTGAACCACCTGATTGAGGGCCTTTAATTCCACTTTGAGTAAGGGCAACATTAATAAAGTTTGATGTAGTAGGTGCATTTCCTGTATAGTATGCTTCAACATCAACAGTTAATAATCTTGTGTTTAAATCAACACTTGCTTCAGCTGCAATGTTTACATATGCGTCTTCTGTTTTAATTGCCGTAGCTCTTCCTGCCCAATTACCTCTTCCCATTGCTGTAATACCAGAAACTGGAGTATTAGTATTATCTGTTTGTTCAAATCCAGGAAAGTTTTTTCTATTAATTGTTCCAGCTGGATATCCTTCAAGTTCAGATAAATTAGCTAAGGCAGGACCAACTGTTGTTCTATAGTTTGGAGTTCCTGATGCATAGCTTCCGGCATGAATATTTATGATAAATACATTGTCTGGATCTGCTGCTTTCATTTCATCTGCAATTTTATGTCCTGCAGGACAATAACCACATGTTTTACCAGTAAATTCTTCTAATACGACTTTTTTTTTCTCAGCGGTTTGCGACACTGGTAATTGAGCATATGCACCTAAGCCGAAACCTAATAATGCAAGAGTAAAAATTTTTTTCATTTTGTTTGTTTTAATTTGTGAATGAATTACTTTTTAATTATGTTTTTAGTATAATAGTTGTTATTGTTAACATCTAACAACTTTAAAATATAGACTCCTTTATTAAAATCGTTAAAATCTATTTTATTATCTGAAGACAAATTTTTACTTTCGAAAACTTTTCTTCCAATAACATTATAGATTTCTATTTTATTGATAACCGAAATATCTACATTATTGATGTTTACAAATTTAGTAGCTGGATTAGGAAAAATAGACACTTCTATTTCGTTGACAGCTTGTATAGCACTAGGAGCTTCTACTTTTGCTACATAAGTTACAGTTGTAACGGTGTTTATACTATCATTTACATCCCAAATCAATAATTTGACTTTTCCTTCACCAACGAATTGGTTATTTAAAAAGTGTACATCTAATGTTTTTTGTTTATTGTCTATCAAATCATACTGATTACTATTTGTTGTAGAATCATAACAATTGATAGCGTCACAAATAAACGCATCATTTTCCCAATTTGTTGGAACATCTACTTCTAAAAGCATCCATTTTACAGTTGCTGTTGGAGTAGAAGTGAGATGAAAGTTGTGTACAGCGACATCTTCTTCATTGGTATCATATACAGCATAAACTGAATCTTCTGCAACCGTTAACTGGGCTTGTACATTAAGTCCAAAAAGTATTGTCACTATAAAAAATAATCTTTTCATTTTGTTTGCTTTGTTATATTACTTAAGGTAAATGTAAATAAAAATATTTAAAATGAGTGTAAATGTTTGTTAATTTTGTTGGCTAGTAACGTATTATGACAATTGAACGTTTTTTTGTATGTTAAGATACAGCATAAAAGAAGACTTTAACAAAGTTTTAGCTATAAAATAAAATAGAATTTATATCTTTGCTCATTCAATAATATATGTTATGTCTAAAGAAATAAAAGTAGCCCTGTTTATCATTACATCAATACTAATTGCTGTTTTTGGTAGTAATTTTTTAATGAGTAAAGGGCTTTTTAGCTCAAGTAAAACCTATTATGTAATTTTTGATTCTACGGAAGGTTTATATAAGTCTAACTTAGTAGTAATAAATGGCGTACAAGTTGGTAAAGTTTCTGACATAAGCCTTATTAATGAAGGCGAAAATTTAGACAGAATAAAAGTTACTTTAGATATTGATGAAAACATTGCTTTACCTAAAGGGACGCAAGCTGTTTTAGGAACTGAAGGAACCGGCTTAATGGGAGATATGCTTATTAAGATAGTTAAAAATAAGAAGGAAACAACCATTTTAGAAGAAGGAATGTTCTTAGAAACGGCAACAGAACTTGGTTTAATAGATGGCTTGACCGATAAAATTGTACCTGTTGCCGACAATTTAACTATTACTTTAGAAAACATTAATAAGCTATTTGACTTTGAACAAAAGAACGTGCAAAGTTTAAATTACACGATAGAAAACTTAAATAAAGTATTAGCTACCTATGGTCAAACAGGTGTATCGCTTAATGCTAAGATTAATGGATTAGGAAAGACTTTAGCTAATTTAGAAAGTTTTACAGGTGCTTTAGATGCTAAAAGTGAGAGCTTAGGCAAATCATTAGATAACATAGAAACACTAACAAATAACATTAAAGATATAGAGATTAAACAAACTTTAGCCAACCTAGAAGTAGCTACAAAAAGTTTAAATACTATTCTTACAAATGTAAATAGTTCTGACAATACTGTTGGTGCTTTATTGAATGATAAAGAAGTTTACAATAAACTAGATAAAGCGATGGGTAACCTTAATTTATTACTTAAAGACTTACGTCTTCACCCAAAGAGATATGTTCACATTTCTGTTTTTGGTAAAAAAGACAAAGAAGGACCTATCATGTCTGATGATGAATAAAATATGTACGCTCTAAAAAATTCCTTTATCGCTGTAAAAAGTAAAATGACTTTATTGTTTTTCTTACTTATGCAACTTTCTCTTTTTGCTCAAAAAGATAATTTTTCAGTAAGTAAAGTATCTTCGGCTTCTAAGGCAGATACTAGCTTAAATAAAAGGGATGTACAAATAATTCATGCCGATAAATTACAGTTTTATACTAATGAAAAAGGACAGCCAATAAGAAAATTGGTAGGGAATGTACAGCTTAAACAAGACAGCACCTTACTTTACTGCGATAGCGCATTTTTACTTAAAGAAGAAAATTTGGTTAAAATGTTTGGGCACGTTAAAATAACGGATGGTGATAGTATAGAAGCAACTTCCAACAAACTAGATTATGATGGTAATAATCAAAAAGCAAAACTAATAGGAGACGCAGTATTGTCAGATTCTAAAATGATTTTAATTGCTGACATTCTTTATTATGAAAAAAGTTCGGGTATTGGCTATTATTTAAATGAAGGAACTTTAGTAAATGGAGAGACTATTCTTACGAGTAAAAAAGGCTATTATCACTCCAATACGACTGAAGCCTATTTTAGCGATAATGTACATATTGAAGATCCGCAATATGCATTAGATTCTGATACCTTAATGTTTAATACGAGTACTAAAGTGACTTATTTTTTTGGTAATACATCTATTTATAATGAAGAAAGCACTATTCTTTGTAATAATGGAACTTATGATACCAAAAAACAAGTTGCTACTTTTGGTGCGAATACTACGATTCTAAATAGCCCTCAAACTCTTTGGGCAGATAGTTTGTACTACGAAAAGCAAAATGGATATGGCAAGGTCATGAAATCTTTTAAATGGAAAGATGACGAGATGAAAATTGGGTTAAATGGAACTGATGCTGAGTATTTTGAAAATAAAAAAGAAATATTTTCTTATAACAGACCGATATTAAACGCTATAATAGAAGAGGACACTTTGTTTTTAAGAGGCGATACAATCATTGCTAGAAATGATTTAATTAAAAGTTTTAAAGCTTTCAAAAAAGTACGTGTTTTCAAAACAGACTTACAAGCAGTGTGCGATAGCTTATTCTACAATAATTCAGATTCTGTACTACAATTGTTTCAAAGTCCTATTTTATGGAACGAAGGCAGCGAAATGAAGAGTGATAGTGTTTTTGTCTTTATTAAAACTGGAAAAGTAGATCAAATAAAATTTATAAATAATGCTTTTATTCTAAGCCAATCTAAAGGGAAATTATTTGACCAGATTAAAGGAAAAAAGATTACTGCTTTCTTTAAGAGTTCTAAATTAGAAAAAATGCTTGTAGTAAAAAATGCTGAAAGTCTTTATTTTGGAAAAGATGAACAAGATAACTATATGGGAGGTAATCAATCTAAATCTGCAAAAATGTGGATTTATACTTCTAAGAATAAAATAAAAAAGATTGTTTTCTTAGAAAACCCTGAAGCTGTATTTACACCACTTAGTCAAATGTCTAAAACTGATATTTATTTGAAAGGTTTTGAAACCAACTTTGAATTAAAGCCATCTTCAAAATACGATTTATAATTTGGTTTTATTTGATTGTTTTAAAATTCTCCATAAGAACCCCTTTGAGAAATAAATAGCATCATTTATAATCGAACTCTTTAAATAATGTATCTTTTTTACCGTAATAATATTTAACCTTAGTAGTCTTATTTATTTTTAACAAAATTGTTTAACTCTTCTGTTGTACTACTAAAATTAAAAACTTCATTTATTTGCCAATAATTATTTCTATCTAAACAATAATCATAAGCAAATTTTGCATATTCTAATTTTGCGTCCTCAAAACTAAATATTTCTGTAATACTTTTAATTTGAGAAGCAGTAAAACATTTATTAGAAGTAGTGATTTGTTTAGCTTGAGAAAGTTGAGAATCAGAAAAGCTTTGTCCTTTTATAGAAGAAAGAGCAGATTGAAATGTGCTTTTATCCATTGGTGCACAAGTAGGCTCTTCAACAACTACAGGTTTAGTTGGCATATTATTAACAACGTTTGTTGTAGTGGTCGTTGTAGTATGAGAGACATGAGAGTGTCCAGTATGGCTGTGTCCTGGGTGGTCATTTACATTAATGTTTGCACCAATACTCATTCCGCCAACACTTATTCCAACATTTACATTATCTGTAGCACCTATTGAAGAATTAGTGGTAGTTCCAGTAGTTGTAGTTGTAGTTTCAGACACTTGTGCGTTAAAATTAATTGAAGGCATAGGTGCTGTGTTATAAGTTACTACCGCTACGCTTTGGGAAGGGGGTAAAACTTGAGCTGCTGGAGTAAATGAAAAGTACTTCATTACTTGTTGTCCTTTTTTGTTCGCTTTAACTTTATAGGTAACTTCCCCTCTATTAGAATCTGCATCAACAACCATTGTCATTTTCTTTTCGATATTTGGTCTACTTTCATCAGCAAAGATTATTTTTGTTGAATAATAAGGATTCATTAATCCATCTACACGAACGTTTGTTTCAGGGCTTTCATTTTGTCTTACTCCATTTAGTATTAAATAAAAAGCAAGTCCATCTTCAGAAAAGACCGTTAGGTTTGAATTTTGAGCTATACCTTGTACAGCAAAAATTGCTACAAATAAGATTGATAAAATTGTTTTCATTGTTTTCATTGTTTTCATTGTTTTTGTTTAATATAGTCAAATTATATGCCAAAATTAAATAAAAAAGACCAAGCATAAAAATCTTGAACCCTAAATTTTAATAAAGTTCCTTAAAAATTATTTTAAAAGAGCTCTAGATATTATAATTCGCTGAACCTCAGAGGTCCCTTCATAAATTTGTGTAATTTTTGCGTCTCTCATTAATCTTTCTACATGATATTCTTTAACATAGCCATATCCACCATGTATTTGAACGGCTTCAACTGTCGTTTTCATAGCTACTTCACTAGCAAACACTTTTGCCATTGCCGAAGCGGTACTATAATCTTTCCCTTGATCTTTTAGCCATGCCGCTTTATAAACCAACATTCTTGCTGCTTCAATTTCAGTAGCCATGTCTGCTAATTTAAAAGCAATAGCTTGATGTTGAGAAATTTCTTTACCAAACGCTTTTCTTACTTTAGAATATGCTAATGCTAATTCATAAGCTCCTGCTGCAATACCCAACGCCTGAGCTGCAATACCGATTCTACCACCACCTAATGTTTTCATAGCAAATTTAAATCCAAAACCATCTTCTCCGATTCTATTTTCTTTAGGTACTTTTATATCATTAAACATTAATGTATGTGTATCTGAAGCTCTAATTCCTAATTTATCTTCTTTGGCTCCAACTACAAAACCTTCCATGTCTTGTTCCATAATTAAAGCATTAATTCCTCTATGACCTTTTTCTTTGTCTGTTTGAGCTATTACTAGATAAACAGAAGCTTGTTTTCCGTTTGTAATCCAGTTTTTAGTTCCATTTACTAAGTAATGATCTCCTTTGTCAATAGCTGAAGTTTGCTGACTTGTAGCATCAGAACCCGCTTCTGGTTCTGACAAACAAAATGCACCTACAATTTCCCCTGATGCCAAAGGCTTTAAATATTTTTGTTTTTGTTCTTCTGTTCCAAACATTTCTAATCCGTAACAAATTAATGAGTTATTTACAGACATAGCAACAGAACAAGAACTATCAACTTTAGAAATTTCTTCCATAGCAATAGCATAAGAAATGGCATCCATTCCTCCACCGCCATATTCTGGACTAGTCATCATACCCATAAACCCAAGCTCACCCATCTTTTTTACTAACTCTACAGGAGGAGTCATGTTTCTATCTCTTTCTATTACGCCTGGCTTACATTCGTTTTGTGCGAAATCTCTTGCTGCTTGTTGTACAGATAACTGTTCTTCTGATAATTCAAAGTTCATATTCTTATTTTTTAGTGATGCAAATATAATAAATAAACTTTGATAAAAGAATGATTTAAAGCAGATGGCTCTACTGAACCAATGAAAAAATAAAACTAATTTTTAGTCTTATCTATTTTTATTTTTAGTCTTAACTAAATATTATATCTTTGCAAAAAATATACGAAATGAAATTAAATGTACTTTACTTATTCCTATTTTCATCACTGAGTTTATTCAGTCAAAACACTTCAATTTCTGGTGTTATTACTAGCAAAGGCCAAGCAGTAGAATTTGTTTCAGTTCACATAAAAGAAACAAAACAAGGCACATTAACCAATGAAAAAGGTTTTTATAAGATTGACAATATAAAAGAAGGAACGACTTACACCTTAGAAATATCTATGATGGGATTCAGAAACCAAAGAGTAAGTTTTAACCTAAAGAAGGGCTTAAAAGATCAAATAAAAAATATTTCTCTAAAAGAAGAAATGTTTGAAGTAGACAAAATAGTAATAACAGGAAGTAAAACATTCAAAAGGCAAACCAACTCACCAGTAATTGTAAATATTATAGATGCTAAAACATTAAGTAACACTCAGGCCTGTAACTTATCTGAAGGATTAAAATTTCAAACAGGTTTAAGAGTTGAAGTAGATTGTCAAACTTGTAATTACACACAACTTAGAATGAATGGCTTAGGTGGAGGCTATTCTCAAATACTGATTAACGGAAGACCAATTTTTAGTCCACTTACTGGATTATATGGGTTAGAACAAATTCCGGCAAACATGATAGATAGAATAGAAGTAGTTAGAGGCGGAGGTTCTGCACTTTATGGTTCGAGCGCTATTGGAGGAACCGTAAATGTAATAACTAAAATACCTGAAAAAAACGCCTATTCTTTTGAATACAATTACCAAAATATAAACAGTCAATCAAATGATCATAACTTTAATGGCAACGGATCAATTTTAACTAAAAATAAAAAAGCAGGCGCTTCAATATTCTTTAATTATAGAAATAGAGAAGCCTATGACGAGAATAATGATAACTTTTCTGAATTGCCTCAGTTACTGAACGGTTCTATTGGAACTAATTTATTCTTTTTACCTACAGAAAATCAAAAGTTGGAGCTAAGTCTTAGTTATATGAATGAGTTTAGATACGGTGGTGAAAGAACAGACAAAGTAGCACATTTTGCATTACAATCTGAAGAAAGAACACATAACGTTTTGATGGGAAACATTGATTACCAGATTAATTTTAATGGCGATAAATCATCATTTATTGCATATTTGGCAGCTCAAAACACAGGTAGAAAACATTATACTGGTATATTCCCAGATGAAGAAGAAGAGATTTTATCTCACATAACAAACCCTCCTTATGGAACGTCAAATGTAAATACTTTTCAAGTTGGTACACAAGTAAACCATAAGTTTCAGAAATTTTTGATAGGGCAAAATTTAATAACCGTTGGAGCAGAATATGTTTATGATAAAGTAGAGGACGAGATTTCTGCTTATGATTATGCCATAAACCAAACTACACATAGTTTTGGTGCTTTTGCACAAAGTGATTGGGAAATTTTCCCATTTTTAAACTTTCTTGCTGGTGTAAGAATAGATAAACACAATCTAGTAGAAAATGTAATAGCAAGCCCAAGAGTTTCCCTTCTTTACAAATTAAAAAGGAATACACAATTTAGATTAACTTGGGGTACAGGGTTTAGAGCACCACAAGCATTTGATTCAGACTTACACATTGCATTTGCGGGTGGTGGAATTTCCAGAATTTCTCTTTCAGACGATTTGATTCCAGAAAAATCAAATAGCCTAAGCGCATCCGTAAATTTCGACAAACCTTACGAAAAATTTATTTTTGGTTTCACAGCTGAAGGTTTTTATACTTCCCTTAATAATGCGTTTTATTTATATCCTTTAGGAGAAGATTCAAAAGGAGAGTTATTTGAAAAAAGAAATGGTGCTGGAGCCAACGTTTATGGTGGAAATCTTGAATTTAGAGCGAACTACAATAAAAAAATTCAATTAGAAACAGGGTTTACTTATCAGGAAAGTAAATATGTAGAAGCAGTAAAAATTATAGATGAATTACCAGCTGTAAAAAAGTTTATGCGTACACCAAATTTGTATGGGTTTACGATATTAACGTTAACGCCATTTAAAAGTTTTAATGCAACTTTCAATTCAGTTTACACAGGGAAAATGGATGTTGCACATTTTGCTGGAGCACCAAACCAAATAGAAGACGAAATTATTACCACAGAAGATTTTGTAGAATTAAATACGAAAATTTCTTACAACATAGATTTGAAAAAATTAGATTCAAATATTGAATTTTTTGGAGGGGTAAAAAACATCTTAAATGCTTATCAATCGAACTTTGATATTGGCAAAAATAGAGATAGTAATTTTATATATGGACCAAATATGCCTAGAACGTTTTTTGTAGGAATAAAATTAAAGTCTATATAGTTATTTATTTTTAACTAATTTGCGTTTCCAAATAAACCTAAATTAATAATGAATAGATTTTTTCTACTAATTCTTCCATTTATAGTGTTAAACACCGTTTTCGGTCAAACTGCTTTTGATTTAGGAGTAGAAGCGTATGAAAATCGTCAATTTCAAGAGGCAGTAGATCTATATACTAAGCATAGAAGAAGTCATAATAATGCTAACACTCATTTTAATAGAGCGTTAGCTTATTATAAACTAGGTATGAATGAAGCTGCTATTGAAGATTATACTGTTGTACTAAAACACGACCCTACAGATTTTGAGGCTTGGCACAACAGAAGTTTAGCTTACCGTAAGCAAGGAGATCTAAAAAAAGCTTTACTTGATTCTAAAAAAACGATTGAATTAAATCCTGACTATGAAAAAGCATACAACACAATTGGGTTATGCTATTTTTCTTTGAAACAATATGAAGAGGCTATTGAAAATTATAATCAAGGAATTAAATTAAAAAAAAGTGATTTGTTTTATTATAATAGAGCGTTAGCTTATCAAGAATTAAAACAATTTGACAGGGCAGTAATTGATTTTACTAGTGCTATTAACTTAAGTGAAAATATTGAGTACTATTGGGCTAGAGCCAATTCACTGTATAGTAATAAAAATTATAAAAAGTCTCTAGTAGACTACGGTACCGCTATTGAAATCGATGATTCTATTGCTTCTTTGTTTTACAATAGAGGCTTGTCTTATTATTTCAATTATCAAGACGAATTAGCTTTAAAAGACTTTCAAAAAGCTTTAAGCTTAGAACCTAATGATGTAGATACTAAATGGTATATCGCGCTTTGTTTTTATGAATTAGAGAATTATGAGGAATCTTTAAATTATTATAATCAAGTAGAACTAAATCAGCCGAATTATGAATATTTAAAGCAATTAAGCAAAGAAGAATTAATTAAAAAAATTAGACTGGCAGATAACTTAATGTATATAGTTTCTTTAATAGTGTTGGCTCTTTTAGCGATGATACTATTTTCTAAATTATTTTTGAAAAAGAAAAACCTATAAGAAAGTTTAAGTAATTATTAAACTGAAAAGCTTTCTCCACAACTACATGTTCTGGAAGCATTTGGATTTACAAAGTGAAACCCTTTTCCGTTCAAACCTGCAGAATATTCTAAAGTAGTATCTACTAAATATAGAAAACTAGATAAATCAGTAACTATTCGGATGCCTTTATCTTCAAATTCTTGATCTTCGCCTTTCATTTCATTATCAAAGTCCATTTTGTAAGTCAAGCCAGAACAACCTCCGCCCTCTACACTTACCCTTACAAAGAAATCTTCTCCTTGATTTTTTGACTCTTTAATTGCTATTATTTTAGCTTTTGCTTTTTCAGAAACGTACAACATAAGAACAAAGGTAGTTTTTTATTTGGAATCTTTCTAAATAAAAAAATAGTAAGATTATTGTTTTGGATATTCTATTCGAATGTGATAGATACTTGCTAGCATTTTTTTAAAGACTTCTTTACATTGCGTTATTTCCTTTAAAGTAATAGGAACATTGTCGAATTGACCTCTCTTCTTTTGATGATCTATTATTTCATCTACTAATTCACATAAAGATTCGTGTGTAGGATTTTTTAAACTTTTAGAACCAGCTTCTACAGAATCTGCCATCATTAAAATTGCATGTTCTTTTCTAAAAGGTGCAGGACCAGGATATTTAAATGTTTGGTCATTAATTATTTCTTCCTTATGAACTTTTGCATGCATTCTATAAAAATATTCAACTCGGGTAGTTCCATGATGCGTTTGAATAAACTCAATAATTTGTTGAGGAATTCCATTCTTATTTGCCAATTTAACACCATCTGTAACATGTGCAATAATAATTTTTGCACTTTCTTTGTAGCTTAATTTAGAATGCGGATTTTCATCCGGAAACTGGTTTTCAATAAAATAAATAGATTGCACCATTTTCCCAATATCATGATATAACGCACCTACTTTTACCAATAATGAATTTGCACCAATTTCTGAAGCTGCTGCTTCTGCCAAGTTAGAAACTTGTAAAGAATGCTGAAAAGTTCCTGGGGCTTCAAGAGATAATCTTTTTAAAAGGGGTTTATTGATATCTGTATATTCTACTAAAGAAATATCTGTAATTAAACCAATTATTTTTTCGAAAAACACGATAAGCGGATAAGCTAAGAAACTTAAGAAAACGTTCAATGCTAATAAACCAATTATAGGCAATTTTATAGAGTCTAAATTACCATTTTCTGCTAATGATAAACCTAAATAACTTATTAAATATGCTACAAAAATGAATGCGATAGCTTTAAAAAATTGAGACCAATATTTCACATCCTTATTACCATAAATAGCTGCAACACCTGCGATAAACTGTATAAATACGAAATGAAATGCTTTTGGTACAAATAAAGCGGCTAAAAATATTATTGTTAAATGTACATATAGAGCGGTTTCTCTTTTAAAAAATGCTCGTAATACGATAGGAACAATTGAAAATGGAAGTACATACAAAATTAAAGCATCAAATTTTAAGCTAAAAGCAGTTAAGAAAACAAATACATTAATCAATAAAAAGATAAGTAAAAACTGCCTAAAATGACTAAAAATATCTCTTTGATAAATATATAAATATAGCACCAAAATAGCAATAAGAATTCCTATTAATAAAAAATACCCAATGGCCATATAATTTGACTGACTTTCCCCTAATATTTGTTCTGAATGCTTTTTTTCAAAAGATTTTAGTTTTAGAAAACTTAATAGATTTACTATTTCTCCTTTACTAATTATCTTTTCATCTTTCTTAACCATTCCTTTGGTCGTAGAAATTTCTGAAAGTGTTTTTTCTTTTAAAGTATTACTAAGTTCTTCATCAAAAACAATGTTTTCTATCAAGCTCATTTTTAATAAGGGAACTAAAAAGTTCTTTTCTTCTTCACTATTAAAAACTTCTAAAGCTATTTGTTCTTTGGCTGTAGTAAGTGTATAAAAGTTTGATGCAGTTTTATTTTTTGCCACATTGTTTTCAACCAACATGATAGATTGATTTCCTTTTATAGCAATGATTCCTTTTAAATAAATATTATGGAGTATTTCCTTCCCTTTTTTAGCTAATCCTTGCTCTTTTGCTCTTAAAACATCTAAAGGATCTAACTGTTGTACTCGTGAATAAAACAGCTTAGTAAACTTGCTCAAAGACTCATTTTTAAAATCTTGAACTACAAAATATTGCTTTAATGATTTTACAATTTCTTCTTTTTCTTGATTTAAAACATTTTCTGGTTTTACGATCGCAAAATCATAAGGAGAATAAAGTTCTTCATATTGCCAAGGTTTCCCCTGCTCATAGGAATACTTAAAATTATTTACTTTTGGAATAAAATAAAATACAAAAAATATAGTAAAAATAGCTAAAGCTAGCTGTAAAAAAATTTTGGTTTTTAGGCCTAGATCTTGCCAAAAGTTATTCATTTAGTAAAGGTTAATATACAAAAATACGCTTTTTTGATTTAATCGTTTATAGCTACAACTTCTTCTACTTCTGGAATCATTTTTTTAAGTAATCCTTCAATTCCGTTTTTTAAGGTAATAAGAGATGACGGACAGCCACTACACGAGCCTTGTAGTTGAACACTTACAATCCCATTTTCAAAACTTCTAAAAGCAATATTTCCACCATCTTTTTCAACCGCTGGTTTAACATACTTATCTAAAAGCATTATTATTTTTTCGATTATTTCTGAATTATGTTCATCGCTGACAACTGTTCTTTCAGGTGTTTCTTCTTTGTAGTCTGGATTAATAGCCTCTTTACCTGATTGGAAAAATGTTTTAAAGTATTCTTTTAACTCTATCGTTAACTCAAACCATTCTTTATCTGTTGTTTCAGATTTGGTTAGCGTAATAAAATTGTTCGAAATAAAAACAGAAGAAATACTATCGTTTGTTAACAATTCTTTAGCTAATATCGAATCTTTAGTTTGCTCAATAGATGTGCATTCTAAAATACTATCCGGTAATAACATAAAATTGAAAAGAAATTTTAATGTTCTTGGGTTTGGTGTACTTTCTGTAAATATTTCTATATACCTTGGAACTTGAATTTTGTTCATGATTTTTTTTTGCAAAAATACGTTTAAAGGACTAATAAAGTATTTTCTATTTTATTTTATCTTTAAATAGCTTTCTAAATTTCTCAACTTTTGGAGTAATGACAAAACTGCAATAGGAATTTCCATTTTTATTAGATTCATAATAATCTTGATGATAAGCTTCTGCAGCATAAAAAACGTCAGCTTTCGTAATTTCTGTAACTATTGGATTTTCCCAAATTTTAGCTTCGTTTAAAGCTTTTTTATATTCTAAAGCCTTTGTTTTTTGTTCTTCAGAATGATAAAAAATTGCGGAACGATATTGTGTTCCTTTATCTGCTCCTTGTTGGTTTAAAGTAGTTGGATCGTGTGTTTTCCAAAAAATTTCTAGTAATTCATCAAAAGAAATAAGCTCCCTATCATATTCTAATTGAATTACTTCTGCATAACCAGTAGTTCCATTGCAAACTTCCTTGTAAGTTGGCTTAGGATTATCACCACCCATATAGCCAGATTTTACAGCTGAAACTCCTTTTACTTGTTGAAAAATAGCTTCAACACACCAAAAACAACCAGACCCAAAAGTAGCCGTTTGAATATCTTTTGTTGCGCTCATTACGTTTGATTTATTAATTATTAAAATGGAAAACAATATTAGTGTTTTTAATTGAATCATCAGAATCGTTTAATTTAAAATTAGTAATTATTAGACGATATAAAGTGATTTAGATTGCCTATGATGTTTTTTTAACAAAAGAAAGCATTTGTAATATGAAAAGCTAAGTAGCGTAGGAGATAATTTTTGTTATAAAAGCATTAATCCGCTAGCATCACATTCAAAATTTCAATGGCTGCTTCAGGAATTTTTGTTCCAGGACCAAATACGGCAACAACCCCAGCTTCAAATAAGAAGGCATAATCTTGTTGAGGGATTACGCCACCAGCTACTACTAAAATATCTGGTCTTCCAATTTTTTCTAATTCTGCTATTACTTGTGGAATAAGCGCTTTGTGTCCGTTAGCTAAACTAGACACACCCAAAATGTGTACATCATTGATAGCGGATTGCATAGCAACTTCTTTTGGTGTTTGAAACAAGGGCCCTATGTCTACATCAAAACCTAAATCGGCAAAACTTGTCGCAATTACTTTTGCTCCTCTATCGTGACCATCTTGTCCCATTTTGGCAACTAATATTCTTGGTCTTCTACCATCTTGCTCAGCAAATTTATCTGCTAATTGTTGTGCTTTTTCAAAAGTTTTGTCTTGTTTCATTTCATTTGAATATATGCCAGCTATAGATTTAATGACTGCTTTATATCTTCCAAATTCAGATTCTAAAGCATCAGAAATTTCTCCTAATGTAGCTCTTTTTCTAGCCGCATCTACAGCTAATTCTAATAAATTTCCTTCATCTGTTTTAGCTGAAATTCTTATTTTTTCGATTGCAAGCGCTACTTCTTCAGTATTTCTAGCTGCTTTTAATTTTTTAATTCTAGCTATTTGTGATTCTCTAACAGCATCATTATCTATTTCTAAAATTTCTAGCTGTTCTTCTTTTTCTAATTTGTATTTATTTACACCGACTATTATATCTTGCCCACTATCTATTCTTGCTTGTTTTTTTGCAGCTGCTTCTTCAATTCGTATTTTTGGTAAACCACTATCTATTGCAGTAGCCATACCGCCTAAGCCTTCTACTTCTTCTATTAAAGCCCAAGCTTTATCAGCTAGTTGTTTCGTTAAGTATTCTATATAATAAGAACCAGCCCAAGGATCTACTGCTTTGGTAATATCTGTTTCTTGTTGAATATATTTTTGTGTATTTCTAGCAATTCTTGCAGATTCATCTGTCGGTAAAGCAATGGCTTCATCATAAGAATTGGTATGCAATGATTGCGTTCCACCAAAAACCGCTGATAATCCCTCAATAGTTGTTCTAGCGACATTGTTCATTGGATCTTGCTCTGTTAAACTCCACCCAGAAGTTTGACAATGTGTTCTCAATACCATCGATTTCGGATTTTTCGGATTAAATTGCTTTACAATTTTCGCCCAAAGTATTCTTGCCGCTCTCATTTTAGCAATTTCTATAAAATGATTCATGCCTATTGCCCAAAAGAAAGATAATCTTGGTGCAAATGAATCTATATCTAAACCTGCTTCAACACCAGCTTTTAAGTATTGCAAGCCGTCTGCTAATGTATATGCTAATTCTATATCTGCTGTTGCTCCTGCTTCTTGCATGTGGTAACCACTGATAGAAATAGAATTGAACTTAGGCATTTCGTTAGCGGTATATTTAAAAATATCGCTAATGATTCTCATGGATTTTTTTGGTGGGTAGATGTAAGTATTTCTCACCATAAATTCCTTCAAAATATCGTTTTGTATGGTTCCAGAGAGCAATTTTTTATCTACGCCTTGCTCTTCTGCTGCTACTATGTAAAAAGCCATTATAGGTAATACAGCGCCATTCATTGTCATAGAAACAGACATTTCATCTAATGGAATTTGGTCGAACAAAATTTTCATGTCTAAAATAGAATCTATGGCAACACCTGCCATTCCTACATCGCCTGTAACTCTAGGATGGTCGGAATCATAACCTCTATGCGTTGCTAAATCGAAAGCAACAGAAAGCCCTTTTTGACCAGCAGCTAAGTTTCTTCTATAAAAAGCATTTGATTTTTCTGCTGTAGAGAATCCTGCATATTGCCTGATAGTCCAAGGTCTAGAAAGATACATTGTACTGTAAGGTCCTCTTAAATTAGGGGCAATTCCAGCTGCAAAACCTATATGATTTACATTTTTCAAATCTTCCTTAGAAAAAGAAGATTTCATTTTAATTCCTTCAGCTGTTGTTTTGGTCATAAGGCAAAGATAGTTAGAATTTTATTTAATATTTATGGTACAGGATCATATCCACTTCCTCCCCAAGGATGGCAGGAGCCAATTCTTTTGATACTCAGTATAAAACCTTTTATTAGTCCGTATTTTTGTAATGCTTCTATGCTATAATGTGAGCAAGTTGGATTATACCTACAATTACTAGGCAACCAAGGAGAAAGGGTTAATTGGTAAACCGTTATAAGCACTATAAAAGGGAAAGATAGTATGTTGTTTATTGTTTTGATATTTCAAAGATAAGTTAATTACATAAAAAAAGGCAATCATTATTTGATTGCCTTTATATACACGTTTGCGTTTAAAAATTATTGATCAATTCTAATTTTTGTAGAATAGTTAATTTTTAAAGCATCTGCTTTTCTTAATTCTTGTTTTACATCAGAAACAATACCCATAGTTGCCTCTTTATCTACTCTTAGAGAAACAATAAATTGTCCTTTAAGACCTGAAGGAACTAATGCATATTTTTCCTTTATAAATTTTTGAACAGATTCTACTGGTCTGATTGCATCATCCAATTGAATTCTTGGTTTATTACCATATTTATCTTGATGTTCTTTTTTTGGTGCACCAATAAAAACATAAGCCGTTGCTTGCTTAAATTTTATTTTAGTTAACTCTGTCGCTTGAGGAGTGTTTGACTCTAACATTAAATCACTTTTTCTCATTACAGTAGTTACCATAAAAAAGAATAATAAGATAAAGATAATATCTGGCAAAGATGCTGTTGATATTTCTGGTGTTTCTTTTTTCTTTTTATTAATTCTTCCCATAATTACTTTCCTCCTATGTTTTCAGGTTCCGCTTCAGAAATTTTCATTGGAATAGCTTCTTTTACAATAGTCTTCCATTCTTTACATTTCTGTTGTCTTTTATGCCCTTCCATTGGATCAGTACATTTCTTCAATTCGTCATAAGTTAAAAACTCGCCTCTAGAAACTTTATCTGTTTCTTTATTCCTTAATTCAGAATAAGCAGCTTTCAATTCATTTTGAATTTGAATATAAATATCATAAGAAGTTCCTCTATCATTTTTCAATGAAATAATTGCATCTTTTGGACTAACCGAAAATTCAGGTAATCTACCATTATTGCTAATGTGTTTGATTGTTAAATCTTTCAATCTAGTAACATCCATATATTCACCTTCTACTAAAAGTTGATTTGCAGAGTTTACCAAAATTTCCAAAACGTTTTTCTCTTTCAATTTAACGTCTGGTGGTGGAATATCTGTCCAAGGCGGTAATCCATGTAGGATACCTTTGTCTTGATCTATTGTAGTAGTCACTAGAAAGAAAATGAGTAGTAAGAAAGCAATATCTGCCATCGAACTCGCATTAATTTCTTTTGACCCTCTTTTACTTCTTGCCATAATTATTTTTTAATTACCTTCAAAAATACCTTTCACAAGACCTGTTACCATTAAAATAGAAGCAATAGCAGCCATGATGTAAAAAGTTATCAAACCACCACTAGATAATTGATATCCTGATTCGCCAACATATTGTTGTAAACCTGCAGGAACAGTACTAGAACTCATAGCATATCCTATTCCGAATAACACTAGTAAAATAACAGTACTAATAATAGCAACCATTCCACCTTCTTTCAAGTTTTGAAAAATAGCTAAACCAATTCCTAATATCATACCCACCACAGCCAATGCTATTAGCGCGTATGTAATCCACAATCCTGTGGAATATATATCTAATAAAATCATATTTTCAGTGTTTATTTTTTAACAATATTGTTGTGAATCAACATATCTACAAATGTAATAGAAGCACCTTCCATATCATTTACAATACTATCTATTCTAGAAACAATATAGTTGTAAAAGATTTGTAAAATAATTGCTGCTATTAAACCAAATACGGTTGTTAAAAGTGCTACTTTAATGCCACCTGCTACAACTGTTGGAGAAATGTCACCTGCTGCTTGAATAGCATCAAATGCACCAATCATACCGATTACTGTACCCATAAACCCTAACATTGGTGCTAGTGCTATAAATAAAGAAATCCAAGTTAATCCTTTTTCTAATCTGCCCATTTCTACAGAACCATAAGCAACTACTGCTTTTTCTACTGCATCTACTCCGTCTTCTACTCTTTCTAGACCTTGGTGCATAATACTTGCAATAGGGCTTCTGTTTGCTTTACAAACTTCTAAAGCACCAGCTACATTTCCTGAAGATAAATTTTCTTCTACACTACTTAATAATTTTTTAGTGTTCGTAGAAGCTAAACTTAAAGCGATAATTCTTTCTATACAAAAAGCTAATCCTAATATTAAAGCAATTAATACGGTACTCATAAAGCCAGCACCACCTTCAATAAATTTGTTTAATAATACTTGATCCCAAGATTCTTTAACAATTTCTACTGCATCTGCTGCAAAAGTAACGGTTGGCATTAAAATTAATGCAAACATAAAAGCTGAAGCAATAATGATTTTTCCTTTTTTCATAATTTAAGTTTTTATTTTTTCTTAAGGTTGATTTTATTTATTGTTTAATATTTATTTTAATTTAATGAGGAGAGAAAGGGATTCGAACCCTTGAAACCCTTGTGAGGTTTACACGCTTTCCAAGCGAGCCAGTTCAGCCACTCCTGCACCTCTCCAAACACAGAATGTCAAATATACTGAAAGAATTAAAATTTCCAAAAGATTATTAAAATTCTTTGTTTATTAAAACTCAAAACTTACTTTACAAGCTATTTGCTCTCAAATATATACTTACTAAATGTAAAAAACAAAATATTATTGCTCTCAAATTTTATAATGAGATTTTTATTACATTTTTTATGGAATTGTTGCTTTCAAAAAACTATAATTCTCGAAGACCTATATATTTGGTAAATTACAATCTTTTCGAAGTATTCATCTAATTCTGTAGGCGTGCTGGCATCTTCTTTTCATCTATTTTACTTCCTTTTGATAGAAAGCAAAAAAGTCTCTAAGTATTTGATCTCTTATTTTTCTAAACTCAAAGAGAATTTCTTCTTCAGTTCCTATTACTGCATCTGGATCTTCAAAACCTATATGTAATTTATTTTTTACTTCTCCAGTAAAATTTGGGCAACTTTCTTGTGCGCCTCCACAAACAGTTATCACATAATCAAACGCTTTATTTAAAAACTGATCTAAAGATTTTGGGTAGTTTTTAGATAAATCTATACCTAATTCAGTCATTACCTTTACGGCATTTGGATGAACGCTAGCGCTAGGTTTTGTTCCCGAAGAAAAAACTTCCATGTTTTTATCAAAAGCTTTTAAAAAGCCTTCTGCCATTTGGCTTCTACAAGAATTTCCGGAACAAAGTATTAATATTCTCATTGTATAATTTTCTATTAATAAAATTTCTTCTTTAACCAAAGTGATACATTAACTAATAAGATTAAAACCGGAACTTCAACCAATGGGCCAATTACGCCTGTAAATGCTTGCTGAGAATTAATACCAAAAATAGCAATAGAAACGGCAATTGCTAATTCAAAATTGTTTCCAGTAGCGGTAAAAGCAATAGATGCATTCTTCTTATAGTCTATATTCATAGCTTTTCCAATAAAAAAACTTGTAAAAAACATGATGATAAAATAGATGATTAAAGGAACGGCAATTTTTAACACATCAAAAGGTATTTCAACAATTAAATCTCCTTTTAAGCTAAACATCAATACAATAGTCGCTAATAATGCAATTAAGGTGATAGGAGAAATTTTTGGAATGAATTTGTGATTGTACCAGTCGATTCCTTTCTTTTTCACCAAAATTTTCCTACTCAAATAACCCATTAAAAAGGGTAAGCCTAAATAAATCATGACACTTTTGGCAACTTCTATCATGGAAATTTCTATATCGAAACTTCTAATACCAAAATACTTAGGTAAAACACTAATAAATAACCAAGCATAAAAACTATAAGTAATTACTTGAAAAACACTATTTAAAGCAATCAGTGTAGCTCCATATTCTCTACTTCCTCCACCTAAATCATTCCATACAATAACCATGGCAATACAACGTGCGAGTCCAATTAGAATAACGCCAGACATGTAACCTGGTTCATCTCTTAGAAAAATAATGGCGAGTACAAACATTAAGATTGGACCAACTATCCAATTCAACACTAACGATAAAGTCATTACTTTTGTGTCTTTAAAGATAGAAGGAATCAAGCTATAATCTACCTTTGCAAGTGGAGGATACATCATTAAAATTAAAC
This sequence comes from uncultured Chitinophagales bacterium, assembly GCA_963932515.1. Lineage (GTDB taxonomy): Bacteria > Bacteroidota > Bacteroidia > Chitinophagales > UBA8649 > CAKZQD01. The sequence continues at coordinate 59,705 of CAWVRT010000004.1, read as the reverse complement.
CAATAGCTAATGGAATATTAGTAGAGCCTACAGAAAGAGATTCGCTAACATCTTTAATACCAGGAAACAAGTAGCCTAAACTAACACCTATTCCCATGGCTAGAAATATCCATAAGGTTAAATATCTATCCAATAATTTAAGTCTTGTTTTCATTGTTTTGTTTTAAGAAAGCGAAAGTACTGTTTATTTATTTTAAGAGAACAATATATTATTCCAATATTTTTACCAGCCTTTTATTAATACTTTTTCCTGAATATTTTTCAGTTTCTTTTTTGCTTACATCACAATGAATTTTATTTTTTCTGAACTTTGTGTTTTTATTAAGTTCATTATATATATTCCAGAAGATAAGTTTTCAATATTAATTGGGGTAATTTTATTTGATATATTACCACTAGCTATCTTCGCGCCAGCTAAAGATAAAATCTCATAGCTAGTTTGTTTTTCGATGTTTTTAACTGATATATTAATACTTCCTCTACAGGGGGTAGGGTATATCTGATTGAGAAAAATACTTTCAGTGCTTATACTTGTCATTGGAATAATAGGTACAATGGTTTTTGGACAAACAACATTTGTCATAAATTTAGAAGCTAAAAGGGGTGTCTAGAAATAAAGTACAATAACAACTATCACCAATTATATGATGTTTTAGCCAAGGCAAGGTTATTTTGCCAATAGACCCTTGTCCGCCTCTTAGGTTGTTGGCTACCTTATGACCAGCATTCTCTATTTCATAGAGTAATTTATTTGAGAGTGTCTACTAAACCAAGTTTACTAAATTTTAATAAACCCTACTAAGTAATCACATCATTTAATATTATTTATGCCATCTAGCTTCTATGGCTTTCTAGAAATAAATCCCTACCTTTGCGCCTCATAAAATGTCAATAATATGCTATCAGTAAATAATCTTTCATTACAATTTGGTAAAAGAGTGCTTTTTGATGAAGTAAATATGAAGTTTACTAAAGGAAATTGCTATGGTGTAATTGGTGCTAACGGTGCTGGTAAGTCTACTTTTATTAAAATTCTTTCGGGCGAACAAGTACCTACTTCTGGTTCTGTAGAAATAGAAAAAGGAGCAAGAATGTCTGTTTTAAGTCAGAATCATAATGCTTTTGACGAGCATACTGTTTTAGAAACAGTAATGATGGGGCATGGGCAATTGTTTGAAATAATGAAAGCAAAAGATGAGATCTATGCAAAAGATCCTTTTACAGAAGAAGATGGTTTGAAAGCCGGAGAGTTAGAAGCAGAATTTGCGGATATGGACGGTTGGAATGCTGAATCTGACGCTTCTATTTTATTGAGTAACTTAGGTGTTCATAAAGAAAAAGAAAGTGTAATGATGGGCGCCTTACCAGAAAACGAAAAGGTAAGAGTATTATTAGCACAAGCAATTTTTGGTAACCCAGATTTATTATTATTAGATGAGCCTACCAATCACTTGGATGTAGCTACTATTGCCTGGTTAGAAGATTTCTTAGCAGATTATAAAAATACAGTAATCGTTGTTTCTCACGATAGACACTTTTTAGATGCAGTTTGTACGCAAGTTGTAGATATCGATTACAGTAAGATTAGCTTGTTTACAGGAAACTATTCTTTCTGGTATGAAAGTAGTCAGTTGTTATTATCTCAACGTTCTAACAAAAACAAGAAAGCAGAAGAGAAAGTAAAAGAATTGAAAGATTTTATTGCTCGTTTTAGTGCCAATGCATCTAAATCTAAGCAAGCAACCAGTAGAAAGAAAGCCTTAGATAGAATTAATATTGAAGAAATGAAACCTTCAATGAGAAAATATCCAGCTATTTTTATGTTGACAGAAAGAGAGTTAGGAAATCAAGTATTACAAGTTACAGATTTGTCTTATACTACGCCAGATGGTGAAGTCTTATTTGCAGATATGTCTTTTATGTTAGATAAAGGAGAAAAAGTAGGTATGCTGACTAAAAACAGTAGAGCTATGGATGCTTTTTTTGAAATAATTGATGGAACTTTAACACAAACTACCGGAGCAGTAGAATGGGGAACTACAGCTTCTAAATCTTATTTACCTCACGACAATCATCAGTTTTTTGATGGAAATGATGATAGCTTAATCGATTGGTTAAGACAATATAGCGAGAACAAAGAAGAGGCTTATGTAAGGGGATTCTTAGGGAAAATGTTATTTACGGGAGAAGAAACTTTAAAATCTGTAAAAGTACTTTCTGGAGGAGAAAAAGTAAGATGTATGGTTTCTAGAATGATGTTGCAAAATGCAAATGTTGTTTTATTGAACGAACCTACTGCCCATTTAGATTTGGAATCTATCCAAGCATTTAATAATGGCGTAGTTTCTACGAAAGCAAACGTTATTTTATCTACACAAGATCATCAGTTTTTACAATCTATTGTAAATAGAATAATAGAATTTAGTCCAAAAGGAATGATAGACAGACAATACACAACTTATGATGAGTATTTGAATGACGAAACAATAGCAGAAAGAAGATTAGAATTATAATCTTTTAGCGAATGTAAATTGAATTATTAAAAAAGCCAATAAAATAGTTTATTAATCTCTTTTTCTAAAGTTTTTATAAATTTTGATGCCTGCCATTATGAAAGAGGCTAAGGTTATAAGCCCTAAAAACCCATAGACTAAACTAATACCTTGTTTTACGACTACTAAAAATATAATAGCAAACAATAAGATGGTAGGGACTTCATTCCAAAGTCTTAGTTGTGTGCTGCTGTATTTAAATAAACTTTTTTTTTGATTGGTGTAAATTTTATGTAAGCTGAGTTGATACATAAATAAAATAAAAACAAAGCCCATTTTAATAAAAAGCCAAACAGGAAAAGAGTTATAAAGATATAATAAGGTGATTCCTAATATAAGCGTTAAAATAGCAGAAGGCCAAGCAATGCCAAACAGTAAACGTTGAATCATTATATTGAACTGCTTGCTAAGAATTTGCTTTTCAAGGACCTGTTTATCTTGTGCTTCTCTATTGTAAACAAATAAACGAACTAAATAAAAAATAGCACTAAACCAAGTTACTATAAAAATAATATGTAATGCTTTGATATATAATAACATAGGTTAATTTTTTAAAGCTATTTCTTTTATGGCTTCTATCCATAAATTGTTTGTGTTTAAGCAAGGAATTAAAGTGAATTTTTCGCCTCCAGCGTTTAAAAATAATTCTTTTCCTTCTTCTTGGATTTCTTCTAAAGTTTCTAAGCAATCACTTACAAATGCAGGGCAAACGACTAAAAGGTTTTTTACACCTTGCTTCGGTAATTGGGTAAACAAATCTATAGAATTTGGTGTTAACCATTTGTCTAAGCCTAGTCTTGATTGATAAGCAATGGAATATTTACCTCTTGGTATCTTTAAATGTGTTGCAACGAGTTTTGTAGTTTCAGTAACCTGATGTTTATAACAATAGTTATGTGCATCTGATTTTATGTCGCAACAATTTGCTGAATTTAAGCAATGCTTTTTTGTTGGGTCTGTTTTTCTTACCTGCCTTTCTGGAATACCATGATAACTAAATAAAATATAGTCATAGTCCTTTTCTGTATAGGGCTTAATAGTAGAAGCCAAGGCATGAATATATGCTTGGTGGTCATAAAAAGGGGTTATTATATTTAAGTTAAAGGAATACTTATTTTTTTTGAAGCTTTCTTTTATAAATTCTACCGCAGTTTCATAACTACTTAATGCATAATGAGGATATAATGGAAGAAAAATTACTTCTTCCAAGTCTGTATTTTCTTTAATTATTTTTTTTAATATAATCTCAGGAGAAGGCGAACCATAGCGCATGCACATATAGCTAGTAACACCACTATTTGTTTCTATTTTTTCTACCAGTTCTTTAGTGATTTGTATTAATGGAGAGCCATTTTCAGTCCAAATGGTTTTATATTTTGCTGCTGTTTTTACTACACGAAACCTAGTAATAATTCCTTTTACCAGAAACAGGCGTAACAAATAGGGAAGATCAATAACTCGTTTATCCATTAAAAACTCATTTAAGTAAGTTTTTATATCTTTTATGCTTGTAGATTCAGGAGAACCTAAATTCATTAACAATAATATCTTTTTAGCCATTACTTATAGTTTAAATGATGCTGAAACATTTACAATAATATCTAATTCTTTTAAAGAAATAGCATCGCTAATAAACCAAGACTCAAAGGAGGATGGTGGTAAGTGAATTCCATTTTCTAAAAGGTGATGAAAATATTTATTGAATGTATTTATATCAGATTTTTTTGATGAATCAAAATCATAGACTTCATCTACTCCGAAATGAACACTCATCATACTACCAATTTGGTTTATGCAATGTTTTATGTCATTTTTATTGAAGACTTCTGTTAAATTTTCTTTTAGATAAATTGCTTTTTCTTCTAAGTTGGCATATATCTCAGGCGTATCTTTTAATATCTTTAGATTGGCATAGCCTGCGCTTATAGCGATAGGGTTTCCACTCAATGTACCTGCCTGGTATACCGATCCAGAAGGTGCAATTTGTTTCATTATTTCTTTTTTTCCACCAAAAGCGCCAATAGGTAATCCGCCACCGATTACTTTTCCATAAGTAACTAAATCTGGCTGTACATTTTTTAATTGTTGTACTCCACCAATAGTTAATCTAAAACCCGTCATTACTTCATCAAAAATAAGTAAACAGTTGTATTTAGTACATAATACTTTTATAGCTTCTAAGTAACCTTCTTTAGGTAAAACACAACCCATGTTTCCTGCTACAGGTTCTATTATAATAGCAGCTATTTCGTTGGCTTGTTTTTCTAAGATGGTTTCTAATGCTTCTAAATTATTATATGGAGCAACTATTGTATCTTGTATGGCACCTGCAGTTATACCAGAAACATTTTTTATATTTAAAGATGCTACACCACTACCTGCACTTACTAAAAACGCATCTGAATGACCATGGTAACAGCCGTCAAATTTTATAAATTTATTTTTACCCGTATAGGCACGTGCCAGTCTAATAGCACTCATACAGGCCTCAGTGCCGCTACAGACCAATCTTATCATGTCTATATTGGCTATTTCACATATCAATTCGGCCATTTCCACTTCATAACGAGTAGGTGTCCCAAAAGATATCGCTTGGTCAGTTCTGTCTTTAATAGCTTCTACGACTTCGGTTCGATTATGTCCCAATATCATTGGTCCCCAAGAATTAATTAGATCTATATAGGCATTTCCATCTTCATCATGTAAATAAGCACCTTTTGCTTTTTCTATAAAAATAGGGTTTCCTCCTACACTCCCAAAAGAACGTACAGGAGAATTTACACCTCCAGGAATATATTTTGACGCTCTACTAAACAGATTTGTACTTTTAGTTATATTTTTCACTTGTTTTTTATTTATTGTTTAGCATTAAAGCTATTTCTTTTACAAAGTAACTAACTATTAAGCTGGCTCCAGCTCTTTTAATTGAAATTAGGGATTCTATCATTGCGTCTTCTTCATTTAACCAACCATTCTTGGCTGCTGCTTTTATCATGGCATACTCTCCACTTACTTGATAAGCGCAAACTGGCAAATCGGTATAATTAGTTACATCTCTTATAATATCTAAATATGCCATTGCAGGTTTTACCATTATTATATCGGCGCCTTCTTTAATATCTAATTTTGTTTCTCTGATAGCTTCTTTTCTATTGGCAGGGTTCATTTGGTAGGGTTTTTTATCACCAAAACCCGGTGCAGAACCTAAAGCATCTCTAAAAGGTCCATAAAAACAAGAAGCATATTTAACACTATAGCTAAGAATACCTACATTGTGAAATTTGTTTTTTTCTAATTTTTCCCTGATAGATTTTATCCTGCCATCCATCATGTCGCTAGGTGCTACAAAATCTACGCCTGCCTTGGCATGGCTTAAAGCCATTTCTGCTAAAATATCAATACTTTCATCGTTTAATATTTCTTTATTTTCAACAATCCCATCATGCCCAAAACTTGAATAGGGATCTAACGCTACGTCTGAAAATAACACAATTTCTGGATGGTTTTTTTTTATCGTTCTAATACTTCTTTGCATTAACCCATTTTCATTTATAGCCTCTTTTCCTGTATTATCTTTTAAATGATTTTCGCATTTCACAAATAAGATAAAAGCTTTTATTCCCAAATTTTTAAGTTCTTGAATCTCTAAAAGAGTATGATCTAGACTTCTCCTATAGTAGCCAGGTAAAGAGTTAATTTCATCTGTTATTTCTTTTCCTTCTACTATAAATAAAGGAGCTATAAAATCTGAACAACTAATATTTGTTTCTTGCACCAAAGCTCTTATTGTAGAAGATTTCCTTAAAATTCTTGGTCTTATTTTCATCTTAATTTAGTTTATAATCTTTGGGTGTTTTTAAAATATCAAGTGTTTTACTTTCTGCACTATCTTTTACAGGTTTAAAATTGTAAACCCATTGTACTCTTGGTGGTAAACTCATAAGTATAGATTCTATTCGGCCATTGGTTTTTAAACCAAAGAGTGTTCCTTTATCGTGTATTAAATTAAATTCTACATATCTACCTCTACGTATTTCTTGCCAATCTTTATTTTCTCTTGTGTATTTATTTTCTCTTCTTTTTTTAACAATAGGTAAGTAAGAAGCTAAAAACCCATTGCCAACACTTTTAATAAAATCGAACCAAAATTTTTCTGAATGTGTACTTGTAGGGCGCAAATAATCAATAAATAAACCACCAATACCTCTAGCCTCATCTCTATGTTGATTGTAAAAATAATTATCACAAGATTTTTTATATTTTAGATAAAATTTCGCGTCAAATTTATCGCAAGTATTTTTGTTTATTTGATGAAAATGTATGGCATCTTCTTCATAATAATAATAAGGTGTTAAATCAGAACCACCTGCAAACCACATATCTACCAGCTTGTGATCGTTGTCATATAGTTCAAAATACCTATAATTGGCATGTACCGTTGGAATAAAAGGATTGTTTGGGTGTAAAACTAAAGAAATACCACAGGCAAAAAAATCCCCTTCTTTTACTTTGAATTGTTTTTGCATTATTTCTGGAAGTGTACCAAAAACTATGGAGGTATTTACGCCTCCTTTTTCTATTAGTGCGCCATTTTCTATTATTCGGGTTTTACCACCACCACCTTCTGGTCTTTCCCAAATATCTTCTTTAAATTTTTCTTTTTCTTCTTCGTTTTCTATGCTTTCACAAATTTCATCTTGTAAATTATGAATAAATTCGATAAACTCTTTTTTGTAACTAATCATTATCTCTTATAGTTTTTAACTGCATCAACAAAAGCCTTAGCATTTTCAACAGGAATGTTTGGTAGTATTCCATGGCCTAAATTAGCTATATAGTTTTGTGGTCCAAAAGCCTCTAACATCTCGTGCACTTGTTTTTCTATGGCTGGTATAGGCATTAATAGTTTACACGGGTCAAAATTTCCTTGTAAAACCATCTTCTTTCCAGTTAATTTTCTTGCCAATTTTGGTGAAAGACTCCAATCTATTCCTAATGCATTTATTTTTGTTTTAGAAAGACCTTCTAGTGCATACCAACTTCCTTTTGGAAATAAGATAACAGGACTATCTCCATATAAAGCATCTGCGATTTGGGTTAGGTATGGTTGTGAAAATATTTTAAAATCTTGTGGTGATAATAGACCACTCCAGCTATCAAAAATTTGAATAGCATCTACGCCACTTGTTACTTGGGTTTTTAAATAATGGATAGTTAAATCTGTAATTTTTTGAAGTAATTTATCTGCTAGTATTGGTTGTGAAAAACAAAATTGTTTTGCTTTGTCAAATGTTTTACTTCCTTTTCCTTGAATCATATAGCAAAGAAGGGTAAAAGGTGCACCAGCAAAACCTATAAGAGGAACTCTGTCTTTCAATTCTCTTTTAGTTAGTTTAATTGCATCAAACACATGGGTTAAATTATTTAAAGCATCGTCTATATCAATAAGTTTATCGATGTCTTTTTCTGTTAAAATAGGACTAGGTAAAACGGGTCCTATATTTTCTAAAAGCTGTACTTCCATACCCATTGCTTTTGGAATAACCAATATGTCTGAAAATAAAATAGCTGCATCAACACCTACAATATCTATAGGTTGTATTGTTATTTCTGCTGCTAGTTCAGGCGTTTCTACTCTTGTAAAAAAATCATATTTTTCACGAATTTTTATATACTCTGGTAAGTATCTTCCTGCTTGTCTCATCATCCAGACTGGTGTTCTCTCTACATTTTCGCCTTTTAAAGCTCTTAAAAATAAATGCTCTTTTTTCATGGTTTATTTATTGTAATATTCAATTAATATAGCTATCAATTCTTTTTCTGAAGGTACTTTGGCTATAATAATATTTTTATATCCTTTTTCTTTTATGTGCTTAGCAGTACTGGGTCCTATACAGAATACTGGTTTATTTATGTTTAAATTATTTTTACTAAAAAATGAATCTATTTGAGAAGGACTAAAAAAGAGCATAGCATCTATATCTTGTATTTCAGATGGGGTATTTGTTTTGTTGTAAACTAATACGGGTTCAATAGCTATTTTTTCTTTTTTTAATGCTTCATAAAGTTCTTTTCTTCTAAATTTTGAAGTAAAATGAATGACACTTGTTTCTTTATTTTTTTTTATTTCTTTGGCTAAGTTAGTCGCAGAATAAGCAGTTTTTTTTATTTGTATACCGTATTCTTTAGCGGTCTTAGATGTTTTACCTTCGATTGCATAGCAAGCTATTTTTGTAATAGCTATTTTTTTTTCTTTGACTAAGGTCATAAAACCTTTTACTCCATTGGAACTAGTAAATACAGGCGTTTCTATTTTAGTTGTCTTGTCAAAATCAATATTTTTGATTAATTGAATTGAAACAAAGGCTCTATCATCAATATCGATTAACTTTCCTTTTATTAACGCTTTAGAGCTGCTACTTAAAATTTTTGTAGATCCAATTCGCTTAGTCATTTTTAGCGTTATTTATGGTATCTAATATTTCTTGACCTCCATTTTCTAATAGTTTCTTAGCTATTTTTATTCCTATTTTTTCGGGATGATCTATTACTAAACATTCTTCTATTTTGGAAGTCTGTTTACCATCTACGCTTGTAATGTTTGTCACAATGCTAAGCAAATTATTCTCTATTTTTGCAAAAGCACCTAAAGGTAATGTACAGCCTCCTAGGCAAGCTCTTAGAATAGTTCTTTCAATACTTACTTCTAAATTTGAATTTGGATCGTTTAGTTGCTCACAAATCACTTCCATTTCTTTATCGTCACTTCTACAAAAAACGCCAAGTGCTCCTTGTGCTGGTGCTGGTAACATCCAGTTTAATTGCTCTATTTTTGGAGGGTTTATTTTTAACCTTTCTAGCCCTATTTGGGCAAATATTGCGGCATCCCAGTTTTGATTATTTTCTAACTTTTCTAAACGTAAATTTACGTTGCCTCTAATGTTTACTACAGAATGATTGGGGTACTTGTGTAGCCACTGTGCCTTTCTTCTTAAACTGCTAGTGGCTATTGTATAATCTTGTTTTAAGTCGTAATCATTTTTTAAAACTAATAAATCTAAGGCATTTGCTCTTTTTGGAATAGCTGCCAATATTAAACCTTTGGCTAAGCGAGTAGGTACATCTTTTAGGGAATGTACGGCTATGTCTACCTGGTTGTTTATTAGTGCATTATCTAATGATTTTGTAAAAATACCTTGTATGCCTATTTCGTAAAGAGGTGTTAATAAATCCTTATCTCCAGAACTTTCTATTAAAACTATTTTAGTTTCATACCCCATATTGGAAAGTAGTTTTCTAATATATTGTGCTTGCCACTGTGCCAGTGGACTCTTGCGAGTTCCTATGAGTATTTGACTTGACATTTGTTACAGTTAACAGGGTTTTTTAAATGGGAATATTTGTTTACTAAACAGTTGTTTTCCATGTTTTTAGTAGCAAAATCCAACATTAAAGTTTCTTTTGATTTTTTGTCTTTATTTTTTTTGACGTAAACGACATATTCTCCGATGCTTTTATTAAGAATTTTTTCAGTCTCTATCTTTTGGAAACTTTCAAATTGCTCACAATCATGAGAAATAGAATTTATTTTATTTCTCCAATGTTTTAAATACTTTTGATTTATAATAACCCAGTCGGTAAATTCCTTTTTATATTTTTCAATAATAATATTTGCTTTGGGTAGGCTATCGGTTCTGTTAGATAAAGCTTTGTTGATTATCACAGATGCTTCAGAAATATCTATATAATCAATGTTCTTTTTTTCTGAAATGGTATTATCAAAAAAGGATGGCACAGAAAGGTCTATTATTAATTTGGGGGAAATGGAATTTGTTAAAGCACTATTTTGTTTTAGATTACTATCGATTGCAGATATTATAATATCGTATTGATCAATATTTGTAGCTAAGTCTTCAAATAGAAAATATTGACAGTTTAATTCTTGCGTAATAACTTTACTTTTTTCTAAAGTCCTATTGACTATACTCAAGGGGTTCTCAGGAAAATATTCTTTAATATTCTTTGCAATACTTTTACCAAATTTCCCTAAACCTATCAATAAAATAGAGTGGTTTATAGAGATGTTTCGATTCTTAATAATTTCAATGGCTGCATAAGATAAAGAGGTAGTTCCATTTGTAATGTTGGTTTTGTCTCTAATTTCTTTAGATGATTGCAAACTTGTGTTTATCAACCGTTCCATGTAGGAGCAAATTTTCTTTTGCTGTTTTGCTGCTTTACAGGCATTTTTAAATTGCCCTAAAATCTCAACGTCGCCTAGAATATTAGAATCTAAACCACTAGGCATTTTAAAAATATGAGCTATGGCATCATTTCCTTTTTTGAAATAAAATATAGCTTCAAGTTCTAGAAAGAGGGGAAACTTATTTTTTAAAATAGTATAAATTTTGCTGTATTCGCCTTTACCAATTATTTCAAACCTATTACAGGTAGATAAACATATTAAACTATCAAATTCTGAAGAGTTTATATTATTTATAGTTTCTTCAAAAGCTTGTACATTTTCTTTCAAAAGCTTATCTAATGCATTGTTTGTTGCATTATATTTCCTGCCTAAAATAAAGATTTCTTTTGCTATGTTCATTACCTATTTTTACCAATGCAAATATCGATATAAACATTGTGAAAATGCGTTTAAATATTTTTAAAAAGTAAAAATTACAAATCCATGACAAAACAAATAGCCGCTATATTTTAGTATTTAAAGTATTATTAATAATTTATTTTTGTGTTTTAAAAGGACATGTAACTGTCTTTTAATCTTATAACAACGATAATGTAAATCAGAGTTTGTGAAAAAATGGAGAAAGTTGCTATTTAGTTGTTAGCTATTGAATGAAATACAATTTTATTAATAAGCCATTTCGCTAGAGCTGGTCTTATCATAGTCTAATATCATTTTAATACTAGAAGTACTTGGTTTTGTTTTTTCGGTATCTAATAATTCCATCATGGCTACAATTTTGGAATTCTCTTTCCGAAAGGTTTCATCTATTTCAATAAGATGTTCTATAGCCAAAGAATCCATCAGATTCATCTCGTTATAGTGGTAAAGAAATAAGTGTTCTAAAGTAAATTTTGTTTTCATAGGTGGGTTTATAGGGTTATCAAAATAATTGATTTGCTTCTAAAACGGCAGATTCTTCCCTCTTATTGTATCTGAAATCCAAAAAGATACTTTTTAACATTTTAAAACTTTAAATATAAAGCAAGTAATTAGCAACAATATCAACTTAAGACTATATTATCAATCAACCGAACACCATCTACCCAAGCTGCCATCAAAGCAATTAAATTGTCTTTTTTGTTATTTCCGATAGGTTTCATAAGGGTATCTCTGTCTACCACTTCAAAGTATTCTAAGTCTATTCCTGGTTCTTTGTCGAAATATTCTTTTGCCTTTTTCTCCAATCTTTTAATATTATTTATAGGTAATAAAGTTTTCGATTTTTTAAGTCTTTTACTTATACAAATAGCCGTTTGTCTTCCTTGTTTTGTTAAACGTACATTTCTAGAACTCTTTGCCAAGCCATCTTTTTCTCTTACTGTCGGCATGCCTCTCATTTCAATATCCAAGCCAACGGCTTCTGCCATTTTCCAACAAATTAAATATTGTTGGTAGTCTTTCAAGCCCATGTATAGATGCGTAGCGGCAGTCATTCTCATTAATCTTTCTACAACTTGCATTACGCCATTAAAATGGCCTTTTCTATGCTTCCCTTCCATTACGTTTACAATTCTACCAATAGCTGGTGCGTCATAGTCATCTTTTCCTGTTGGGTAAACTTCTTGAACAGAAGGTATAATCAAAAAATCGCAAGCTGCATCAGAAAGTAATTTAGAATCAGCTTCTATTGTAATCGGGTAACTAACTAAATCTTCTTGTTTATCAAACTGGGTAGGGTTTACAAAAATGCTACAAATAACAATATCACATTCTTTTTTAGCTGCCGTGATTAAAGAAATATGTCCCGAATGCAAAGCGCCCATTGTAGGTATAAAACCAATGGTTTTTCCTTCTTTTTTGAAAGGTGCCAATAATCCTTGAAGTTCTTTTTCTGTGGTAGTTGTTTTCATAGTTTTATTTAATAGCGTAAATTTACAGAAAATTATACAATGTCGTTTCCAATAAATTATCAAGAACCCTTATTTAGACCACCAAGTGAAGCTAAATCATTAATATTACAAGTTACGATTGGTTGCAGTAATAATGATTGTGCGTTTTGCGAGATGTACAAAACCAAAAAATTTACGACTAGACGTTTTGAAGATATTCAAAAAGAAATTCAGGCGGTTGCTAAATTGAATATTCCAGTACAAAAAGTGTTTTTAGCAGATGGCGATGCATTTGTATTGTCTACCAAAAAACTATTGCAAATTTGTACGGAAGTAAACACTGTATTCCCAAACGTTAGAAGGATTTCTTCTTATGCCTTGCCCAGTAATATTAATAAGAAAAGTATTGAAGAGCTAAAACAGCTAAAAGTAGCAGGTATTGAAATGCTGTATATTGGTATAGAGTCTGGAGATGATGAATTATTGGATTTGATTACTAAGAAAGAAACTTTTGAAAGTTCGAAAACTGCGTTGCTTAAATTGAAAGAAGCAGGTATTAAATCTTCTGTAATGGTTTTAACTGGTTTAGGTGGACGAAAACATACACAACAACATGCCTTGAAATCTGCACAGTTGTTGAATGAAACACAGCCAGATTATGCTTCTACATTGGTGTTAAGCTTTCCGTTTGGTGTAGAAAAGTACAAGCAAGAATTCAAAGGTGATTATATCGAAATGAATAAAATGGAATTATTAATCGAATTAAAAACGTTCATAGAAAACTTAGATTTAAACGCCACTATTTTTAGAAGTGATCATGCGTCTAACTACTTAGTATTAAAAGGGGTTTTAGGAAAAGATAAAACTAGCTTTTTACAGCAAATAAACCATGGTTTAGACCATAATGAAGTTTTAAGAAAAGAATGGATGAGAGGTTTGTAAAAAAACACTGTCAATTCCTTTGAAGTATATTTATTTATAAAAAATAGCACTGAAAAACAGGTTTAAACCTAATTCTTCAAAAACTTTCCTTGCGCAATAAATTTATCATCTTTTTTAAGTAAGTAGAAATAAAGACCGTTTGTCCAGGTTGAAACATCAAATGTAGCATCTTTGTTAGCTATTTTATCAAGTATTTTACTCCCGTTGATATCATAAATTACTAAAGTATAACTTTCACCTTGTTCTATTTTAAAATTTAATAAATTTCCAGTAGGGTTTGGGTATGCCTTTAATTCATCAATTGGTGTCTGATCTTTTATGGCTGTATTTACCGTAGTGTCTGGTGGAAGTGGCTCACCCATATCAACCCCCGTTGTGTCTAATAAATAAAATGCAACAAAAATCATCATTTCATCTGAAGAAGTAAATCCCCAATTTACTGAAGTAGGGCCATCATTTTCATAAGTAGCTTCATAGTCTATTCCGTCTTGAAGGTTAATAATTTCAAAAGGGCTAAAAAATCGAATAGGTAAATGAGAATAATCAAAATCTTCTAAGTTGCAACCGGGTATTCCATTGGCACAACCAGCATCATATATTTGTTCTCCTCTAGTACCTAAAGAAGTTCTTTTGAATATGTTAAAATCTTTCCCATAAGCATGGGTGTGAGACGTTATACCCCAAACAAATATATCTATATCTGCAGGAATTGAAAAAACATCTTGAAAAGTAACCGAAACATTATCATTTGGAATAGGAATGTTCATATTCGGAACTAAGATTACTTCCATTACTTGATTGGCTGTTCCACTAGCTTGGGTATAAACATTATAAAACACTTCACATTTTAGAACTTGTGTGCTAGAGTAATTGATGTAGTGTGTATTCAAATCTAAAACAGATTCTTGAGGCCATAAAAAAGCAGCACCATTAGGAACGTTTAGCGTGTTTGAATATTGAGCTACCGATACAAATTCTCTGCCATCAAAATCTTGCCCTTCGCGCATGCCGTAAGGAACTAAATTTGGATCTACATTTCCAAAAGTTGATGAAAATTTATAAACAATAAAATGATGTGAAAAAGAACCCATTTCAGTTTGAATTTTGTAAATCTCTAAATCACTATCAAGCAATAAATCATATTTAGAAAAATATTCAATTTCATCACCTGCGTCAATGTAATAAGGACCTAAGTGAATTTGAAATCCTTCTCCTGGTGCCGGTGGCATTGGTGGGTTTACTATAGATTCTATTCCGCCATTGTCATAATAATCTTCCATTAATGTTTTATCGAAAGTCACCCCAGTTTCTTGTGCACCATAAAGAATCCATTGTCTTACCAATTCTATTTCTTTATCTGCCACACTACTACCACCATAAACTGGCATAGCAGCACCTTCACCTGTTTCTAACTGAAGTCCAGCAGTTAAACCATGGTCCATTTTTCGATATAAAAAACTTTTGTAGGGATCTCCAGGATAAATTAAAAAGTTTTTGTTGGCTGTCGCAACAGAATTTGCAGGCGTTTGTTTATATAGTTTAGCATAAACATCTGCCATTTTTTGAGCTGTATTTGTACCAATACCTTCTAGATTCAAAGAAGAAGTTTGATTAGCTGAATTATGACAGGGCATACATTTACTTTGAAATACATTGTAAACATCTTCATAAGTGTCTTGAGAATAAATAGTTGAACTAATAAAGCTTATTAATACAATAAATAAATACTTTTTCATGGAAATTTAGTTTGTTAGTCTATAAATATACTAAAATTTAATAAACTAGCACTTTTACAGAAGCTAATCATTTATTAAACTATCTACGCCAATACTATGATAAACCATATTTTGGATATTGGTTCTAATGTTTTCTTTTATCAATTTCCTGTTATCCATTGTAGGGTAGGTTCTATTTGATAAGAAAATATAAATTAAGTCGTAAGTTGGGTCTGCCCACATAACACATCCTGTAAACCCAGAATGCCCAAAAGTCTCTAATGAACATAGATCAGATGTTGGTCCAGAGCCATCTCTTTCTAAAACAGGCTTATCAAAACCTAAACCTCTTCTGTTATCTTCTAGTTTTCTAGTCGTAAAATAATCTACTGTTTCAGAGTCAAATAATCTCATATTACCATAAGTTCCTTTGTTCAACAACATTTGTAGAATAACTGATAAATCTTGTGCGGTAGAAAAAATACCTGCATGACCACTTACTCCGCCCAGCATTGCAGCGCCCATATCGTGAACATAACCTTGAACTTTTTGTTTTCTAAAATACTGATCATTCTCTGAGGGAACTATTCTGTTTTTATCAAACTTTTTTAAGGGTAAATAAGTAGTATGTGTCAATCCTAAGGGTTGATAGAATTGTTGATCTACATAGTCTTCAATTTTTTGTTTACTTACTGTTTCTATAATTATTTTCAATAAATAAAAACCGATATCGCTATATCTATATTTAGGCTCTTCTTTTACGTCTTGCCTGCCAATAATATCCCAAATAATTTTTGTAGAATCTGTACACATATACATGTCTTCTGCAACGGGAATACAGAATGATGTATTTGGGCTAGATTGGTACCAATTATCATAAACAGAATCTTTGATAGAACGAACATAAAAGGGAATCCAACCAGGTAAACCTGATTGGTGAAGTAACATAGAACGAATAGTTATATCACCGACTTTCGTAGTGTCAAATTCAGGTAAATAATCTTTAACAGTTTTGTCTAAATCAATTTCTTTGTCTTCATACAGTTTCATAACAGAAAGTGTAGTACCTATTATTTTAGTAATAGAAGCTACATCATAAAGAGAATTGTTATTGACTAATTGATTGTTTTCATACTCAAAATTTCCAAAAGCCTTATCATAAAATACTTGTCCATCTTTTGCAATGAGTATTTGCCCTCCAGGAGTTGCTTTATCTTTAATAGCAAAATTCATGATGCTATCTATTTTTTTAAGGTAGATCTTATTAATAAATAAATCTTCTGGACTAGTATATTTCAATTTTGATGAAGCTTCAATGTTTTCTCCCATACCGAATTTAAACATACCCGCAGAAACGGGTAATTTCCCAAAAGAGCCAATAGAATTTATCAATAAGTTAGTTACTGCATTTTCGGTAATATTATTTTTTTCGTAAGCAACGATAATGTTTTTAAAATCATTAAAATGTTTTAAACTATACGGAGAACCAAAAAGTACTAGAATAACTTTCGTCTTTTTATTGATGGCTTTAATAATGTTCAATTCAGTTTCAGAAAAACCATAGTTTTTACTAGCATATCTACTCATACCATAAACTGATATAATTACTTGATCAAATTTTGCTAATTTTTCTAAAGAATAAGTTGAAGTGCTAAAGTTGGTAATTTCTCTAAAGCCTTTTATCTTTTTAAACATGTCAGCTACTGCAGATTTTCCGATAGAAAGAGATGCAATTTTAATGTTTCTATCTTTGTTTAATGGAATTAAACTTTCTTCATTGACTACTACCGTTAAAGCTTTTTCAAAAAGTTCTTTTTGAATAGCTTTTCCTTCTTTGTTCACTAAATAACTATTTATATTTTTAGTTGAGATAAAAGGTTTCTTCTTTAAACCTAGTTCATATTTGTATTCTAAAACTTTAGCTAATCGAGTATTAATGTATTCTTCAGTAATTTCTTTATCTACTACGGATTTTTTAATTAAAGAAATTCCTTTTTTGATATCTTCAGAAAATAGTAAAATATCATTTCCTGCTAAAAAAGCTTCTTTATCGACTTCTCCTGGAGCAAAAAAAGCGGAAACGCCTTTCATATTTAAAGCATCAGAAAAAACTAAACCTTTAAAACCTAAACTGTCTCTCAGTAAATGAGTAGTTACTTTTTTAGATAACGAAACAGCTCTATTTTCTCTATCATCTAATGCTGGGATGTGTAAGTGAGCGGCCATTACCCCTTGTAGTCCATTAGTAAATAATTTTTTGAAAGGATAAAATTCAATATCTTTTAACCTATCTAGCTTATGTAAAATAACTGGAAGTGTTTTATGAGAATCTGCATCTGTATCGCCATGGCCAGGAAAATGCTTACCGACAGCCATAATTTGTTGATCTTGCATGCCTTTCATGTAAGCCAAACCTTTTTGGGCTACATTATATTTATCTTCTCCAAAACTTCTATCGTTTATTACTGGGTTGTTTGGGTTGTTATTGACATCTATAACCGGAGCCAGGTTAATATTTACACCGACTACTTTACATTCTTGCGCAATACGTTTACCCATGTTGTAAATCAAATTATTATCTTGAATTGCGCCAAGTGTTAATTGTCTGGGATAACGAATTGTACTATCCAAGCGCATGTTGATTCCCCATTCCCCATCTATAGAAACCATTAGAGGAATATTACTGGCATATTGGTAATCATTTATCCATTGTGCTTGTTTTGTAGGGTGTCCTTGAAAAAAGATTAAGCCACCAATTTTATTATTTTTTACTAAAGAATATATTTCTTGTTTATGAGCATTATCTTTATTTGTATATACTGCGGCCATAAAAAATTGGGCTACTTTTTCTTCTAAGCTTAAAGAATTAGTAACAGAATCAATCCAGTTTCGTTTATTAATTTCATAAACTAAATTATCTTCTTGCTCAATAGAGCTAGTCTTTTGAAAGCCAAAAACGCCAATACTGAAAATGAAAATTAATGATATGTGTACAGCTCTCCAAAACATAAGAAATTTGATTTTTTAATATTAAAAATGCTAAATTATTTTATTTATTGCTAAAACCATGCTAAAACCATAAAAACCAATCAACAGCTATAATGTTTATAGCTTATAAATAAAGAAAATGGGTCAATTTTAAAAGAATGAGTACCTTTAGCTTAATAATGCAAGAAATCTTAAATCATAGCGGAGAATACGGTCTATATTTTATAGGAATACTATTTATTGGTGTCGGCTATATTGGTAGCGTAATGCCTTCACTTCCTGGGCCGCCAATTGCTTTGATAGCGATTTATTTAGTACATTTTACGGTAAATCCTTTCTCTACAATTGTTTTGTTTACATTAACTATTTTAGCATTGAGTTTAGCTGTTTTAGATTATTTTTTACCTGTTTTAGGAACTAAAAAGTTTGGTGGTTCAAAATCGGGGATTAGAGGAAGTACCATTGGTTTGATTCTTGGTGCAATATTAACTTTTATGACCTCAGGTTTTGGAATTATTTTATTGTTGATCGGTCCATTCGCTGGTGCTTATCTGGGTGAAAAATATGCAGGGAATAGTCATAAAATGGCTTTAAATTCTGCTGCTGGAAGTTTCTTAGGATTCCTGCTGGGAGCTTTTGGTAAGATTGTTATAGTAACAATTATCTTGATAGCTTATTTGTATAATATTTTTGCACCTCTTTGAAACATATATAAAAAGTATAGATGACTAATTAGGAAATACAATTAACTATTAGTAATTGTCATTCCTTTTTCTTTAGCTAGGGCAACTTTTTTCTCGTTAAGCTTCTGTTTTATTTTGAGTAGGTTCATTAAGTTTTCTTCTGTGATGGTTTTGTCTTTCAACTTTTCCATTATTTGAAGTTCAGCTTCTTTTATTTTCCAAAAATTTAAATAATACAATTCTGTATCTATGTCGTTTTTAAAAGTCAACTCAATATTTGAAATTGGAATTTTAAATTTTTTGTACCAATTTTCACTTTCTTCATAAGGAGAAGTCATTAAGGTAATAGCCAAGTTTGAAATAGTTTCATCTTCTATATTGGCAAAAAAGTTTTCTGTTAAAGCTGTATTAGATTCTTTAAGACTATTTGCTTTTATAAAGGCTTTTTGGTATAGTTTATTTGTGAACTCAAAACCTGTTAGCTTTTCTGTTATATAATCTATTGCTAATATTTTTTCGTCATATTTTCTAAAACCATGCTCAATAATTACTCTAATTACATTTCTTTCAAAATGTTCAATATTTATTCCTGCTTCTACAATTTCTTCTGAAAGAACCAATTTTTGTCCTTCTGGAGATCTTTCTTCTTTTCTATTTTCTCTTTGCTGTTCTTTCTGCTTGTCTAGTTTACCTTTTTTTCTTTTTTTATTCAGCTCGCTTGCTAAAATCAATTCAGAAACACCCAGCAGTGTACTACATTCTTTAATATATACTGAACGGATAATCGCATCTGGAATAATAGAAATTGATTGTACAATATCTTGAATTAAATTTGCTTTTTTAATAGGGTCGTCTTGCGCATCTTTCAATAAAAGATTCAACTTAAAAAGAATAAAATCTTTCTTATTGGTTTTTACAAATTCTTCAAAAGCTGTTGCACCAACTTCTCGAACATAAGAATCTGGATCTTGATTTTCTGGTAGTAAAACAACTTTTACGTTTAATCCATTTTCTAAAATAATATTTACCCCCCTCAATGCGGCTTTAATTCCGGCAGTATCACCATCAAAAAGTAAAACAATATTTTCGGTATACCTTCTAATCAATTTTACTTGATCTATTGTTAAAGAAGTACCAGAAGAAGCGACAACATTTTTAATACCTGATTGAAATAAGGAAATAACATCGGTATATCCTTCTACTAAAAATACTTCTTCTTTTTTACGAATTTCATTTCTAGAGAAATGCATGCCGTATAAAACTTTACTCTTGTTGTAAATATCAGAGTCAGAAGTGTTTACGTATTTAGCTTGTTTTTTGTCATCTTTTAATATTCTACCTCCAAAGCCTAATACTTTTCCTGAGATAGAATGAATGGGAAACATAACCCTTCCTCTAAAAAAATCATATTTGCTATTTTCTTTTCTAGAAGTTAAGCCAGCTTTTTTTAAATTGTCTAAGTTGTAGCCTTTGTTTAAAGCTAAAGTTGTAAAGGCAGAACCTTTTTCTAAAGAATAGCCTAATTGAAATTTTTCAATAATGGCTTCATTAAATCCTCTTTCTTTAAAATAGCTTAAACCAATACTTTTTCCTTCATCTGTGTCTAAAAGATTTTTTAGATAAGTATCTTTTGCAAATTCATTGACAATAAAAAGACTGTCTTTTTCAGATTGCAGTTGTTTTTGGAAATCAGTTTGAATTTCTTCTTCAATTTCAATATTGTATTTCTTGGCTAAATATTTTAAAGCTTCAACATAGTTTAAGTTTTCATGTTCCATAACGAAACTCAGACTATTTCCTGCTTTACCACAACCAAAACATTTGTAAATTCCCTTAGCTGGAGAGATTACAAAAGAGGGTGTTTTTTCATTGTGAAAAGGACAATTGGCTTTGTAATTAGAGCCAGCCTTTTTCATAGAAATAAAATCGCCTAAGACTTCAACAACATCTGCCTCATCTTTAATTTTTGCTATAGTATCTGCTTTTATCATGTTTGGTAGTGTAAAATTACAAAAAATACTTGTTGATTATTGAATCCTTTCAAAATCTATAAAAAGAATCCTTTAAATGATCGGATTAGCTGGTTTTTAGAGGGGTATTTTTCTTTCTTAAAACGATAAAATTCAATTCTAAATTTTTTATACCCAAAAAAGTCAAAAACTAAATGAAATCAGTATATTTGTGAAAATTTTGTAAAAAAATTAAGATAAAAAATTTAAATAAATGGCAGCAATAAATTCAATAAGAGAAAGATCATGGTTACTTATAGGCATAATGGTAATTTCGTTAATCGCGTTTCTATTAATGGGCACTGAAGGAGATGGGGGTCAAGGAAGTTTTCAACAAAGCGATGATTTGGCAATAGTAAATGGAGAAGCAGTTAGTAATCAAGTGTTTAATGATAACTTAAACAATAATGTAGCTAACTATAGAACACAAACTAAACAGCAAATACTTTCAGATGCTGACATGAATGGTATTAGAAATAGTACTTATGACCAAATGGTAAATGAGAAGCTATTAAACAAAATTTATACTGAAACTGGTATTGCAGTAAGTGATGAAGAGTTTTTGGATATGTTAGGTGGAAAAAACATACATGCAGGAATTAAAAATTCTTTTAAAGATGCTACAGGTAATTTCGATAGAAATGCTTTCACGAACTATATTAATTCTTTAGATTTAGAGAATAACCCTTCAGATGAGCCAGGGACCAAAAGAAAAGCTTGGAAGAATTTTGAAAATGCTATTATAAAAGAAAGGTTAACTACTAAATACAACTCTTTAGTAGAGGGAAGTACAACAGTACCAAGCTTTATGGCTAAAGATCAATTTACTGCACAAAAAGCGCAAGTAAACTTTCAATATGTGAAAGTTCCTTATAGTGCAATTGCAGATTCTAGCTTAAACCTTACTGATGCAGATTTAAAGAATTTCGTTAGTAAACATGCTAAAGAATATCAACAAGAAGAAACGGCAGATATCAAATTTGCTAGTTTTCCAATTATAGCTTCTGAAAATGATAAAATGGATGCTTCTAAATGGATTGCTAAAAAAGTAGGTGAGTGGCCAACGGTAAAAAGTGATTCTTTATTTATCAGCTTATATTCAGATGTTCCTTATGATGAAGCTTATTATGGTGCCAATGAATTAAGTAGTCAATATACTGAGGCTATTTTTAAATCTGAGTTAGGTGCTATTTTTGGTCCTGATCAAGCTGCAAATTCTTTTGTAGCAACTAAGTTGTTAGATAAAAAAATGATTCCAGATTCATTAAAAGCTAGGCATTTATTAATTTCTTTAGAAGGAGTAACTACTCAAGAAGATGCATCTTCTAAGTATGCTCTGTATGATAGTCTTTTTAATTTAATAGATTCTGAAGGCTATACTTTAAGTTCTTTAACTGCACAGTTTTCTGACGACAATTCAAATGCTAATACTGGTGGGGAATTAAACTGGGTTAAACCAAACCAAATGGTTAAACCTTTTAATGATTTAATTTTCTTCAATATGAAAGAAGGAGATATCAAAAAGGTAAACACAGAATTTGGATTACATATAGTAGAAGTTTACAGGGCGAACCCTACAAAATTAGCTGTAAAAGTGGCTACGTTGAAAAAAGATATTTTACCTAGTACTAAAACGCAAGAAAAAATTTATGCAGCAGCAAGTATTTTTTCTGGAAATAACAATACACAAGAAAAATTTGAGGCAGCAGAAGAGACTACTATTATTAACAATGCTTTTGGTGTTGCGAAAGATGCCAATTTAATTCAAAAGATAAATGGAAATGCTAGGCAAATAATTAAATGGGCGTTTAATGCAAAGAAAGGAGAAGTTTCTTCACCGTTTTCTATTGGCGAAGCTTATCACGTAGTATTAGCTGCAAACAATAATGAGAAAGGTTTAATGCAAGTTAACGATAACAATAGGTTACAAATAGAAGTAGCAGCCGCTAAAAGTAAAAAAGCTGAAATATTAAAAGCTAAAATGCTTGGATCTGATTTGAATGTAATTGCTGCTGCAAATAATGTAGTTGTTCAAACATCTCAATCAGCATCTTTTATAAATGCAAATGTTGGCGGTTTTCAAGAAAACAAAGTTATTGGAGAATCTTTTGGTTTAGCAGAAAATACTGTTTCTAAAGCTATCGAAGGTAGTGATGGTGTATTTGTTATTTCTGTTACGTCTAAAGTCGCTGCTCCTGAAGATGAAAATTCTGTAGCAACTTTAAAATCAACTTTAAAAACACAGTTAAAAACAAGTGTTTCTTCAAGAATGAGTGATGCTTTAAGAAAGGAAGCGGATGTTGTAGATAATAGATTTAATTTTTTCTAAAATAAGTTAATTTTAAAAAAATGCCAGTTGTAAATAAAGTTGCGCTAAAGGCAATTGTAAAAATAGACCTAGAGTCATATATTCCAAAAGCTGCAGATACTGCAGCTTTTGATATTAAAGGCTTTTTATTTAAAGAACTATTGTTAAAAGAGAAAGACTTTAGGCAAAGTTTGAAAGAATATGATTTTTCTGCTTTGAAAGATAAGTACGTTTATATTCATTGTAGTAATGCAGCAATTGTTCCTTTATGGGCATATATGCTGTTGACAACGTACATCAACCCAATAGCTAAATTAGTTATTTTTACTAATTCTAGTAATGACGTAGAAGAGCAATTCGTTTTAAAGGCGATAGATGCATTAGATTTATCAGTTTACGAAAATCAAAGAGTTATTGTAAAAGGATGTACTGAAAAAACCTTATCTCCTTTAGTTTATACTTCTTTGGTATGTAAATTACAGGATGTCGTTAAAACAATTATGTTTGGTGAAGCATGTTCTATGTTGCCAGTATTTAAAAAGTAAAGATGAAAAATATTAAAATAATTTTTGGAATTATTGCTGTTTCAGCAGCTTCTGCGTATTTATATTATCAACCAAGTGATACGCGAAATACAGATTCTAATTTGGCGTATGCAAGTATTCTTCCAGTAAAACCAACTGAAAAAGTAGAGGCGTTACCTCCACAAAGAGTTCATCCTGTTAGAATTTCTGATGATGTCTTTTTTGCTGGTGAAAAAGTTCCATTAAACGATTTGGATGTTAGAGAACGATTCGATAAAGAATTGATGGTAAATACATTTTGGCATTCTAATACAATGTTGAACTATAAATTGGCAAATAAATACTTTGAGATAATAGATAAGATATTAGTTGAAGAAGGAATTCCTTTAGATTTTAGATATTTAGCGGTAGCTGAAAGTGGATTAAGAAATGTGAGATCTCCGGCAGGAGCTTGTGGTATGTGGCAAATAATGAAAGCTACTGGCAAATCTTATGGTTTAAGTGTTAATGATGAAATTGATGAAAGGTATCATTTAGAAAAAGCAACAAAAGTTGCTTGTGATTATTTAAATGAAGCTAATAAAAAATTTGGTTCTTGGGCTTTAGCAGCAGCTTCTTACAATATGGGAATGCCAAGCTTACAAAAACGATTAAATGAACAATTAGTAGACAATTATTATGATTTGTATTTGAATACAGAAACAGCTAGATACATGTATAGAATTTTAGCTTACAAAATAGTATTTGAAAACACTAAGAAATTTGGTTTAAATATAGAAGAGCAAGATTTGTACGAACCTTTAGAGTATGAAAATATTGATATGGGGAGCACAATTGAAGATTTAGCACAATTTGCTAAATCTCATAATACAACTTATAAAATGTTGAAAGTAGCAAATCCTTGGCTAAGAGCAAAGTCTTTAACGATAAAAGAAGGTGAAGTAATTACTTTGAAATTACCAAAGAATTATTTAGACTAGTTGATCGTCTAATAAATTAAGTTTCCCCAGATTTGATACGCAAAGAATTGCGCAAAGTACCCAGCAAAAAACCCCATATAAACTTCTTTGTTTGTATGTTCTTTTAAATAGAGTCTAGCGCTTGTAATTAATCCAACCAATACAATTCCACCAAGTAGCATAAACTTCATATCATAGCTTGCGATGGGCATAATATTCATAATTACACTAAGCATGCCTCCTGCGGCAATAGCATGTAAACTAATTTTGTAAAAAGAATTGAAGAAAAAAGCTAGAAAAATACTCACGACACATCCCAATATCATATTTGAAAGAACAGGATCTGTAGCAAAAGCCGTTTTACTATCAGGCTTAAACATCATAAACGTCCATAAATAATAAGTAGCAATTGCAATCATTGGAATAAAACGTTCTTTTACGTTTTTCATGGTAAAATTGTTGAGCATACCCAAACCTTTCATAATAGCTAAAGAAATCAAAGGAAAGCCAACCATTAGAATGGCTATCATCATCATGTGCATGTTATACTTTCTACCAAAAAGTTCTGGAAAGTTGTTAGGGACATAAGCCACTATTAAAAATGCCAAATAAACAGGCATAAAAATAGGATGAAAAATAATAGAGATAATTTTAAAAAATAGTTTCATTGAGCAATTAGCTTTAGGGTTATTATAATTCTTTTCTTAATCGTGCAACAGGAATACTTAATTGCTCACGGTATTTAGCAACGGTTCTTCGGGCTATTGGATAACCTTCTATTTTAAGCATCTCCATCAGTTTTTGATCTGAAAAAGGTTTCTTTTTATCTTCTTCATTTATAATATCTTGTAAAATAGATTTTATTTCTTTAGTAGAAACTTCCTCTCCATCTGAATTTGTCATAGATTCTGAAAAGAAAAATTTCAATAATTTCATACCAAATTCTGTCTGTACATATTTTGAATTGGCTACTCGAGAAACTGTAGAAATATCTAAATCTACTTTTTCAGCAATATCTTTCAATATCATTGGGCGTAATTTGGTTTCGTCTCCCGTAAGAAAAAATGCTTTTTGCTTATCTAAAATAGCCCGCATTACCAACATTAAAGTTTGTTGCCTTTGTCTAATAGCATCTATAAACCATTTAGCCGCATCAATTTTTTGCTTGATAAACTGAACATCTTTTTGTTGTTGTTTAGAAGCTTCTTTAGTTGCTTTATATGTTTCTAGCATATCTCTAAATGATCTGCTTACCTTTAAATCTGGTGCATTACGTATATTTAAAAGTAACTCTAGTTCGCCATCGGTGTTTTTTACCGTAAAATCGGGTACAATATATTGATGAACTTTTACATTTCTTCCCCCAGAATATCCTCCACCTGGTTTCGGGTTTAGTTTTAGAATTTCATCTACAACAGATTTTAATTCATCTTCTTCTAAGTTGTAAGTTTTTCTAAGTTTTGTGTAATGTTTCTTTGAGAATAAATCAAAATTTTCAGCTAAGATTCTAATCGCATATCGTATGGGAGGACTGCTATCTTTTTTTCTTAATTGCATTAATAAACACTCTTTTAAGTCTCTAGCACCAACTCCAGAAGGGTCAAAATCTTGAATAATTTCTAATACTTCTATGATTTTTGCTTGATTTACCATTATGTTAGCACTAAAGGCTAAATCGTTGACTATATTAGCAATTTCTCTACGTAAATAACCATCATCATCTATACTTCCTACAATTTGTAAACCTACTTTACTATCTATTTTAGATAGCTTTTTTGTACCCAATTGCTTTATTAAACTTTCATGAAATGAAATACCCATTTCAATAGGAATGGTTTTATCTTCTTCGTCAGCACTATGATTGTTGTTGTAGGTTTTATAGTCAGGAATTTCATCATCTGTAAAATAATCATCTACATCAAATTCATCATCTTCAGAACTTTCCTCTTTAGTTTCTTTATTATCAATATCGTCAAATTCTTTTTCTTCCTCTTCTTCCCCTTGTTCTAAAGCTGGATTTATTTCCAGCTCCTCTTCTATGCGTTGCTCCAAATTTGCAGTAGTAACCTGTAGCAACTTCATTAACTGAATTTGCTGAGGAGACAATTTCTGCATTTGTTTTTGGGAAAAGTTCATTCTTTGCATAGCACAAATTTACTAAATATTTTGATAGCTTTTTCTTAAATGAAAAGCAAAAACAAAATAAACCAAAAACCTCTGTATTCTCAAATTGTGATGCCATTTGTAACAAAACTAAGTGGAATTTAATAGGAGACAACAATAATTCATATACCGATAGCTATCGGGACATAATTTTTAAGTTATCTTTGCAAAAATTGAAATTGATATGTTAAGCGTAAATTACCTTAGAGAAAACCTAGAGAAAGCAATAGAATTATTGAAAGTTAGAAACATAAAAGACTTATCTGCTAAACTAAACAGTATTATTGCTACCGATGATGAAAGAAAAAATATTCAACAAGCGTTGGATGCTATTTTGTCTAAATCGAATGGTTTAGCTAAAGAAATAGGGAGTTTATTTAAAGAAGGTAAAAGAGAAGAAGCGTCAATTTTAAAGCAAGAAACGGCAAATTTAAAAGAAAAAGCTACAAATTTAAAAGAAAAACAAGCTAAAAATAAAACATTGTTAGAAAGTAAATTATTAGAAATTCCTAACATTCCACATCCTAGCGTTCCTCCTGGAAATTCTGACGAAGAAAACCAAATAGAAAAAACAGTAGGAGAAATTCCTATATTGTTTGACGGAGCAGAACCACATTGGAAATTGGGAAAAAAATATAATTTATTTGATTTTGAACTAGGCGTAAAAATAGCTGGAGCAGGTTTCCCAGTTTACAAAGGTCAAGGAGCAAAATTACAGAGAAGTTTAATTAATTTCTTTTTGAATAGTGCTGTTAATGCAGGTTATGAAGAATTGATTTTGCCGATGATGGTCAATGAAGAATCTGCAAGAGGAACAGGCCAATTACCCGATAAAGAAGGGCAAATGTATGAAGTGCCAGTAGATGGTTTGTTTTTAATTCCAACGGCAGAAGTCCCTATTACAAACATTTACAGAGATGTAATGATGAAAGAAGCAGATTTTCCTGTAAAAATGACTGGACACTCTTTTTGTTTTAGACGAGAAGCGGGTTCTTATGGAAAAGACGTAAAGGGATTGAACAGATTGCATCAATTCGAGAAAATAGAAATTGTAAGAATTGAGCATCCAAAAAAATCTTATGAAGCTTTAGAGGAAATGGTTACTTATGTAGAATCTTTAGTGAAAAAATTAGGATTGCCTTATAGATTGTTGCGTTTATGTGGTGGCGATTTAACATTTACTTCAGCTTTAACATTCGATATAGAAGTTTATTCTGCTGCACAAAAAATGTGGTTAGAGGTAAGTTCTATTTCTAATTTTGAAAACTACCAAGCCAACCGATTAAATTTAAGATATAAAGATACAAATGGTAAAAAAGCTTTAGCGCATACATTGAATGGTAGTGCAATTGCTTTACCAAGAATTATGGCTGCTTTATTGGAAAATAATCAAAAAGACGGATACATCAAAGTACCAGAAGTACTACAAGACTTTATGGGAACTGATAAAATATTGAAAGCAGAATTGTAATTCTTACCAAAAATCTAATATTAAATGAAAGAATTTAAGAAATATTACATCATACCTGAACAACCAGAAATTGTTTACAAAGCATTAACCAATGAAGTAGTTTTAAGTCTATGGACTGGTTATACGGCCATAATGGAAGAAAAGCCAGATACTGAATTCGAATTGTGGGATGGTAGTATTAGTGGTAAAAATATCTCTTTTGTAAAAGATAGAGAAATTGTACAAGAATGGTATTTTGGGGAGCAAGAAGAAAAATCTATTGTTACTTTTAAACTACATCCACATAAGAAAGGAACTTCTTTAGAATTGTTGCATACGAATATTCCAGCAGAAGATTTTAACGATATGGAACAAGGTTGGGAAGGAACTTATATGGCAGATTTAATAGATTTTTTTACTGGAGAGTAAATCCTTTAAAACAGGAATGATTATTCAGCTGTTATTTCTTTCGTCTAGGGTTTTTAGCTTGTGTGTTTTTATATAGTAGGAAAATAGCTTTTATGCTAAAAGTTCATCATCATTTATTTTGTCTCCATTCGATTTAGGTTCAGCCTTAAAAAGTATTTTATGCCATACTTTTGGCAACATTCTTACATAAACCATTTCTTTCCATTTATCTCTAGCATCAATAGCTGGTGAGCCAAAATAAGTTTTATTTCCTTCCAATGTTTTATCAATGTTTGAAGAAGCTAAGACAATAGTATTTTTACCAATCATAACATCTTTAGAAATACCTACTTTCCCGTAAAGGATTACATTGTCGCCAATATATGTTTTTCCAGCTATGGCTACTTGTGCAGCAAAAAGACAATTACTACCAACTACGGTTCCATGTCCAATATGAACTTGACTATCAATTTTTGTTCCTTTTCCAATTTGGGTGTAACCAGAAACTCCACTAACGATTGTACAGCCAGGGCCAATTTCTACATCATCTTTTATGATTACTTTTCCAATAGTGTGCATTTTGTCATATGCGCCCATGTTACCATGGTAATAAAAGGCATCTGCACCCAAAGAAGTATTTGAATGAATAATTACATTATCTTCTACTTCTGTATAATCATAAATAGTTACATTGGCATGAATAATACAATTTCTACCAATTTTCACATGGTTACCAATAAAGACATTTGGTTGAATGATTGTATTTTCTCCAATAATTGCCGTTTCAGAAACACTTGCCGTAGCAGGAATAAAAGGTCTTGCTTCTAATGCTAAAGTGTTATAAACTTCAAAAGGATTTTTTACAACAAGCAAAGTTTTCCCTTCTGGGCAATCTGCTTTTTTATTGATAATAATAATAGTTGCTTCGGAATCTAAAACTTTTTGGTAGTATTTTAAATGATCTACAAACGTAATAGAACCTTCTCTAACTTTATGAATTTCGTTTATACTAGTAATTTTATTATCTGATTTTCCAATAAGTATTGCATCGAATCTTTTTGCGATTTCAGCGGCGATAAGTGGTTTATTTAGAATCATAAACAAGGTTTATTTGTTGTTTACAAAGGTAACGAAAGAAATGATTTCTAATGATGTTTTTATTTTGGATTGCTTCTCTTTAGAAAATTTAACTATACGCTAATTAGTAATCAGTAAAATACTTGTCAGTGTTATTTCCAAAACATAAAAGGAGAAATTAAATTCTTTAAGAAAGTGTCATAGTCTTTCCCTTCTTCTCCGATACCAAAATTGATTTTATTTACTTCTTTAGATTTTATCAAGGTACCAAATAGTAAATCCCATATAGCTAATTTGGAACCTAAATTTTTATCGAAATGAGTTTTGTTGTCACTATGATGAATTTGATGCTGAAATGGACTGATGAAGACATTTTCAAGAAATTTTGGATAGCTTAGTTTTACATGGCTATGCCTCAAGTTAGCGCCTAAAAGCATAAATAAGAAATTAAGTACGTTAACGCTTAAGAATGTATAAACGCTAATCCTTCCACCTGCTAAAAAGTCAAAAATCCCAATTAATAAACCATTTACAACAATGGCTTTTAAGTTATTGATGATTAATCCTACTGGGTGAATTCTATATTGTGTAATTGGGTTTAAACTAGTAGCAGCGTGATGTACTTTATGAAATCGCCATAGAAAGGCAATTTTGTGTTGGAGTAAATGAACTAGGTAACTAAACAAATCTACCACTATAAAAACGGTAAGAGTATAGATTATAATCATGGCCTTTTTGGAAAAATAAAAACTAGGATAATTGAAATAATTTAGTAAAAACTCATTGGTGTAAAAGGCTATTTTTAAACTAAAGATTAGCAAAGGACCTATAAACAATATTTTAATTAGGCTGTTAAAAAAAAGGAGACCATAATCTACAAAAGCCGATTGACTTAACCATATTTTCTTGTTGAAAAAGTATTGAAATATAGAATATTTTCTAGGTTTACTATAAAAGACAAGCGTAGCAATAACTAATGAACTAAGAATGTAAAGAAAGTAAATTCGTTTGTTTGGACTATTAAAATAGTTTAATGTCAATAAAAAAGCATCTTGTAATGTTGACAGAATAGTATCCATTTTATAATTTTTAGCTCCTTTTAACTATTTTAGATTTCAAGGCTTAAAGTTACATTTGCATTAAAAGCATCGGCAGGTAAGATTCCTGGTCCAGGATATCCATCTGCTCTTTGCGTAAAGTATTTATTGTTTGTAACATTGTTTAAAGCTACCTGTAATTTCAAGATTTCCCATTTATAAGTAGCATTAAAATCTACTGTATAATAAGAAGGAATAATTCCAACAGTCGCATCTGCAGAAAACACAGTATTGGTAGCATCAGAAAAATGTTTTTCAGTATAAGAAAATTGTGCCCCTAAGCTTAAATTTTTCCATTTAAAATCCATACCTGTTCTTAAAGTAAATGGTGGTACATCTTCAACCTTTTTCTTATTGAAAGCGGTTTGCTGAGAACTTGTATAAATGGCATTAATTAAAGAAACGTTTGTAAAAACAGCTAAACTTATAGGTGCATTTTCTTTTTTTCTAGCTAAAAGTCTATAAATATCTGCTTGAGCAAAAAATTCTACACCATAACTAATAGCGGAAGAAATATTAGATCGATATCTTACAACTCTATTGATTAATATGGGGTCGTGAATAGTCGTAAAGTAAGTACCAATTTTGTTATTGTATTTTAGAATAAATAAATTCCCATCGTAGAAAAATAATTCATTCTTAGTATTTCCTTTTACGCCAAGGTCAAAATTAAAGCCTTTTTCATCTGCTAAGTTTTCGTCTATAATTAAATTAAGATTGGTAATTCGTAAATCATTATAACCAACCGCTCTATAGTTTTGGGAAATATTTGAATAAACTTCTATCTGGTTATTAAACTTGTAACTCAAGCCGCCACCAAAAAAAGGGAAAAGTCTTTCTAAACTATTTGTTTCATAAATAGAAGTATCTAACAAAACATTACCGGCAAAATCTAAATTTGTTATGCGGTAATAGCCACTAGCCTTTTGACTTAAGTATTCCAATCTAGCACCAAATGTTATAGAAAATTTATCGCTAATGTTAAATACATTTTCCGTAAAAACAGAAACATTTCTATTCGGAAATGAGAAATCTGAACCTTCTAGGTTTTGTGGGTTTACATATTGAAAGTTGGCAATGCTGTCATTAGAAGTTACACCTTGTTTTTTGCTTGTAATACCTTGCATATATCTCAGCCCACCAACAAAAATAATTCTTCTGCCAAACAAATTGTATTTCTGTAACAACCTCGCTTCAGCAATGTAATTCGTATAAGTGTCTTGTAATAAATCTGTTTCTATTAATGGATCTGTTCTACTTATTTTACCTAAAAACCCAGAAGCATCTCTACCAGAATATTGCCCTAAAAGTGAAATGTCTAAAGTTGTTTTTGGACTTATTTTGTAGTTCATCTTGAAATTCAATAAATTCCAAAAGACCTTAAACCAATTTCTACTTCTGATAGATTGTTGAGGGTCTTCTTCAAAAAGATTATCTGTTAAGCCACCTGGTTGACGTGCCAAATAACCCAAATAAGAATACTCTAGATTGAAACTTAACTTTTCATTCTCTTGGAATTTAACCTTAGCAAAAGCCGAATGATATTCAAAATTTGAATTGCAACGCCAACAGTCTCCTTTTCGGTACTGATAAAAAGTATAATAACTTAATTTGTCTACCGTGCCCGATAAGCTATTAAAAGTATTTAAATACCTATTGGTGCCATAAGTTAAAGAGGAGTTTAGTTGTATTTCTTTATCTTTTGGTGCATCTTTATACTTGAAATTTATTAGTCCGCCAAACTGTGTTCCGTATTGTAATGAAGCCGCTCCTTTTACAACTTCTATACTTTTTAAAGCTTGCATAGGTGGCGCATAATAAGCATCTGGATAACCGATTGCATCTGCGCTTATATCATATCCGTTTTGACGCACATTAAAATTTGATGTTCTTGAGGGACTCAAACCTCTAGATCCGATACCTAATTGCAGGCCAGAACAATCACTTTCCCAAATATTTAAACCAGAAACTTTTGAAAAAATTTGCCTAGACGAATTATTTGCAATATTAGCATTAATTGTTTCCATATCTACAATTTCAGCTTTTTTAGTCGAGTATATTGTTGTGCCTTCTATAGATTTTATTCTAGTATAACCAAAAAGTGTTTTTTTCTTCCGAACAATTGCTACTTCTTTTATCTGCTGTTCAATTTTGAGTAGTGTAATACTTAAAAAATCTGTAAAATTTTGTTTTGAAATACTTATTCTGTATTCTTTATAGCCTTCTTTAAAAATGACTAAATTTATAGTTCCAAGATCTTTAGCCTGTATCGAGAATTCTCCATCTGTATTTCCATAAAAAGAAACGCCATTGTTCTCAATAAACAAGAGTGCTTTTGAAATTCCGTTATTGCTTTTATCTTGAATTTTACCATTAATATTCTGTGCTTTTACAGAAAGTAAAAGGTTTAAA
Organism: uncultured Chitinophagales bacterium; assembly: GCA_963932515.1. Lineage (GTDB taxonomy): Bacteria > Bacteroidota > Bacteroidia > Chitinophagales > UBA8649 > CAKZQD01. The sequence continues at coordinate 26,341 of CAWVRT010000004.1, read as the reverse complement.
AATATTATGAAAAGGATAAAACGCATTCAATTTTAAATTTTAAGAAAAGCCAATAAGGTAAAAAACTATTTAAAAATAGCAGAAGCCAAGTTCAAAGTTTGAGTTACCAAATAGATTAATCTCCATCACCGTCAGAGTAAGTAATTAATAAGCTAAGTTCAGCAGTCATATCTACTTTCAGTAATGGTAATAATTTTTGGTATTCGCCATAAGTACTTATGGCTGGTTGGTTGCCCGAAGTTAACATATCAGAAAAAGGATCGGTTAAAGTATTCAATGAATTTTCTATGTTAACTAAATGCTGGCTAATGTTATCAGCTAATTTTTTTTTGTCTAAACTGATTAGTATTCCTTTATAGTTTTCAGAACTAGCGCCTTCATAAACCGTTTTTAATGCGGAGAGTTGCTCCTTGGCCAATAAAATAGAGTTTCCACTGTAAAAAGCTTCTACTTTGTTTGGAATAGCTTCGTTTAACGTTCTCACACCAGCAGGAATACCAATTTTAGCTTCTCTAGTATTTTTCTCAAAATCTAATATAAATGCATTGGCTAAAATACTAATAGAGCTTCCGGCGTCTATAGCTGTTGCTGCTATAAAAGTACTTTTATAATTATTTTTCCAATTATTATTTACAGTAGTTGATTTTGTAGCTATCTGATCTGAAACAGCTACTAAGTAGTTGATGTAGTTTGTGTCTGCTAGTTTAACTAATATATTTGTCTTACTATCATTAAAAAGTAAATAGTCAACTGCTGGAAAACCAATATTAGACTGATTTGAGGCTGTTTCTAAGTTGTAGTTTCCGTCTGAAATGTTTATGTTAATATTATCTACATTTGTTGGGTATATATTTAATGTTGCTAGAGCTTCATCTACGGCAGGTCCAAAATCGAACATGCTCACTTTTTGCCAACTTTTGTAAGCGTTTAAAAAATTATTTTGTGTATTGGTTAAATTTTCTTCTGTAAGGTTGTCTTTTAGCACTTCCACACTTTCCTTTAGTAAAGTGGTGTTAGTAGTTAATTCTTGATAACCAACTAAAATAATGTTATTTGCTATATTATTTAAGGTTGTAGAAGTCTCATATTTATTGCTGCTAGTGTCTGTTTCACAAGAAAAGAAAGACATAACTAAACTAAAAAAGATTATTAAATATTTCATGGTTTAAAATTTTGAAAAAGTAGTTTTGAGCATTATTTTAACAAAGCACAAAACTACTCATAAAAATAAAATTGTTTACTATAATGTTGCTTTTACAGCATCTAAACTGTAAACAGTACTTAATTTATCAATCGCACTATTAATATTTGCTACAGTAATGTTTGCAAAATCTGGTTCTTCTGCGCTATTTTCTAAAAACGCTTTAACTTCAGCTAATTCTGTAGTAGTAATTTTTGCATCAGCATTATACTTTAAAGAAATAATAAATGCATAAGCTTCAGAAAGTTCATGACAGCTTATTGCATAATCAGTTAAATTTTCTTTGGCTCCGTTTAAATAATGGATAGCAGTAGTTACCGTTGTTTCATCCATATATTTTCTTACGTTTATTGCTTCTTCATTTTTTCTATCTGTATTCTTTGTTGAAATTGCAGCTCTACCAGCTAAAAATGCATTGATTAGGTTAGTTCTAGTTTCTAAACCAGCATCTTCTCCCTTTCCAGCATATTTTGCATGATAAGAGTAATTAGCATCATCTAAAGTTTTATTGGCGCCAATGTATCCAAAAGCTTCATCCCAATGGTGTTCCATATCAGTTCCCTTTCCTATTTCTACAGTTTCATTGTCTACTGCGATGCCAATTTTTGCATCTCTAGTGTAGTTTTCTGAAATTTGGTAGTAAGATAAAGCACCCATCAATCTTTTTTCTATTAATTGTGTGTATTCAACACCGTTTTCATTTAGCAAATAAGCTTTAGAGCCTGAAGTTGCAATACCAGCAGTTCCTGCTGAAGCTACAGCAGTCGTTCCTGATAAAGTACCTAATGCTTCCATATAATCTTCAAACATCGTCACATCTGCACCAAATGTTTTCGATTTTATGTCTTTTCCAGAAATGTTTAAACTAGCTTCTATAAAAGGATTGCCCTCATTAGCAAACATCGCTTTCAATGTTGTCGCAGAAATTGTAGTCCCTGAAGTATTTGCTGTCTTCATATAAGTAGTCATTGCTTGTAACATTTCCAATCTAGCAGTTTGCCCATCATAATTTACATTTGAGAAGTTGTATGTTGTAGGAATAGTAATAGCGGATTCTTTTTTACAAGAAGTAAGTAAAAGTATAAATCCTAAAAATAGTACGCTTAAAGTTTTCATTGTTTTAAATTTTAATTGTTAAATAATAGTGCAAATGTAATTCTTTATTTTTATTTAGACTAATTCTAAATAGAAAACTTTTGTTTTATTTAATTTATGTTTTAATATGAAAGGTTAAGTAAGATTTTATAGCGTATAAGTATGCTAAGGCAGTAAAATCTCCAATTTACTTTACTTTTACCAATCAATAGGGAAGTAATCTTTCAAGAATTTTCCACACCAGTGTTTTCCAGTAGTTATTCCATCAAATAAAGGATCTAAAACTCTTGCAGCGCCATCAACTATATCTAACGGTGGCTGAAAATCATGTTCTTCTTCTTTCTCTTTTGCTAATTCAACGGGGTCTTCATCTGTAACCCAACCAGTGTCAACGGCATTCATAAAAATACCATATTTTGCAAAGTCGGCAGCAGCAGTATGTGTCATCATGTTCAAAGCCGCTTTTGCCATATTAGTATGTGGGTGTCTGCTTTGCTTGTGAAATCGGTGAAATTTTCCTTCCATCGCAGAAACATTGATAATGTGTTTTTTGCCTGTTTCATCTTTTTTCATCAAGTTTGCTAATCGATTACATAAAACAAATGGGGCTACAGAATTTACCAATTGCACTTCTAACATTTCATTAGTATGAATTTCTCCTAGCTTCAATCGCCAGCTATTTGTTTTTCTTAAATCTACTTGTTGTAAATCGGCATCTAATTCACCTATTGGAAAAACTTCTTGACTTGGCAAAGTATCATCAATACTATAGGGGATTTGTGATAATTTTGCTGAGGCATGTAATCCAATGCCTATTTGTTTTCCATGCCAACTAATCGGTAAGTTTTCTTGTTCTTCTTTCGAAAAGGTAGCACTTAAAACACTTAATTCATTTAAACATGCATTGTGGTCTTGTAATAAAGTTTGCGCAAATTGTGGTAATTCTGTTGTAGGTTTTTCTTCATTCACCATCAAATGTTGATAAAATCCAGAAGGACGTCTTACTGTTTGCGCCGCATTATTTATTAAAATATCTAGTCGATCATATTGTTGCTCTATAAAGTTGCAGAAAATTTCTACACTAGGAATATGTCTCAAATCTAAGCCATGAATTTTTAATCGGTTTCCCCATTCTAAAAAATCGGGTTCTTGAGCATATCGAATAGCTGAATCTACGGGGAATCTAGTTGTAGCGACTACTGTAGCTCCAGCTCTTAGCATAATAAGTGTTATGTGATAACCAATTTTTAATCTAGAACCAGTTACCAAAGCAACTTGGCCAGTTAAGTCAGCGGTTTGAAACCTTTTAGCATAATTTAAGTCACCACAGTCTGCACACATGGTGTCATAAAAGTGATGCAGTTTGGTAAAAACGGTTTTACATACGTAACAATTTCTTGGCGATTCCAAAACCTCTTCTTCCTCAGGTTCTTTACCAGTAAGCGCAATCATACTTGGTGCTACAAAAATTGAAGCATCTCTTGCTGTTCTTATTCCTGTATTGTTTCTTGCACTTTTGTCGTTCCTTCTACTGTTCTTCTGCGCTGTTTTTTTAGCAGATTTTTTACGTCTTTTGAATTCCTCTTTGAGTGGTCTAGAAAATAAACCTGCAGCCTTGGTTAGTTCAACCAATTTTTCTTTTGGCATGGCAAACATTTGGTCTGTATCTGAATTTAAAGTTTGTAAAACAGCTAAGCACAATTCGATTTGTTCTGTACTTAATTTTTCTATTGATTTATCTTCCTGTTCGTTTACCATTCTGTTCTTATTGGCCAGTAAAAGTAATTATTTAATAGCTAGAAATGTTTGATTTGAATAAATTATGCTCCAGCGTAAGTAATTATTAAATTAAAATTAAACCTTTTGAAAACAGAAAGGTAAAATCAGCAATATTTCTTTAGGTATTATTTTTTATTTGCAGAAATTAATGTAAATTTATTGCAAATTAATATTACAAAATGAAAATAATTCAAGCTACATTATTAATACTTATCTCTGCTATTTTTTTAATAGCTTGCAATAAAGAAGGAAAGGGTGGCTCTGCAACCATCAAAGGGAAAGTAATTGTTCAATTGATAAATGAAATTACGTTTGATACTTTGACGACTTATGAGGCGCAAGATGAAAAAGTGTATATCATTTATGGAAATGGGGATGTTTATGGTGACGATACCCGTACAACATATAATGGAAACTATGAGTTTGACTTTCTTTATCAAGGAGACTATACTATTTATACTTATTCAGAATGTTTATTGCATTTAGAAAATTGTCCAGGAGAAACGGAAACAATGGTAGAGTTAGTTAATATTACATCAGCAAGTAAAATGGTAACGGCACCAACAATTACTATCAAAAAGTATATTAACTAACATTGGGTAATATTAAAGACATACTCAAAGATTTTACACCTGTTTTCTTAAAAGACATGGGAAAGGTTAGTCTGATGAATCGGCAAGACACTAAATATGTTTTTACAGAAGATCAATTGCCAAGTATTCTTAATAAGCTAAGCGAGTTTTATAATATTCTAGAAATTGACGGCTTAAGACAAATGTCTTATAGCAATGTTTATTTTGACACAGATGATTTTATTTTTTATAACAATCATCAAAGAGGAAAAATGAACCGTTATAAAATTAGAAATAGAAGATATGATGATAGTGATTTATCTTTTTGTGAGGTAAAATTCAAATCGAATAAAAGCAGAACACAGAAAGAACGAAAAGTAATTAAAGAACTTTTTAGTGAGTTTGATCAAGAATCTATCGAGTTCTTGGATAAGAAATCGCCTGTTAAAGTAGAAGCTTTGTCAGCTAAATTGTTTATGGATTTTAAAAGAATTACATTGGTTCATAAAACTTGGCAAGACAGATGCACCTTGGATTTAGCATTGAGGGCAAACAATGAAACGAACGAATTTGAATTCAAAAGGATTGTTATTGCAGAAATAAAACAAGAAAAATTTTCACCTCAATGTGATTTTAATTTAGTATTAAAATCAGAGAAGATTTATCCTAAAGGTTTTAGTAAGTACTGTATTAGTATGGCGAAACTATACGATACATTGAAAACAAATAGGTTTAAACCTAGATTGCTTATGCTTGATAAATTATTAGAAAAAACAAAATTATAAAACAAAAACAGTAGCTATATGGAATTATTAAATAATTTAATGCTTTTAGATATTGATAACCTTAAATTTTTTGGTATCAAATTTTACGATCCCGATTTTTGGGAATTGGTTGTCCGTTTAGGATTAAATACATTTGTTACTTACGTAATTATTTGGTTTATTTATTCGCCTACTAGAAAAGATAGAGAGTACTTGTTCACTTTTATGGTTCTGAGTCCTATTATTTTTTTTATTATTAATCTTTTCTTGAACAAGAATTTAGATGTAGGATTTGCATTTGGTTTATTTGCGATCTTCTCTATTTTAAGGTATAGAACCACTCAAATACCCGTAAAAGAGATTACTTATATGTTTATAGTTATTGCTTTAGCTGTTATAAATGCCATGGCAACTAAAAAGGTAAGTTATGTTGAGTTGTTGTTTACCAATGCATTTATCATGTTTATTATCTTCATGTTAGAGAGGCAGTGGAATATTGGCGATAATACGTATCAAACCATTTACTATGAAAAAATAGAGAATATTAAGCCAGAAAATGAAGCAAATCTTTTGAGCGACCTAGCAGAAAGAACAGGAAGACAAATAGAAAGATATGAAATAGTTAGTAGTGATTTTATGAGAGATATGGCTAAATTGAGAGTGTATTTTAAGAGTCAGAAGAAATAGTATTACTTAAATAATTACAATCAAGGCTAGGAAATATTTTAGTTCTTAAGCAAGCAGGATCAAACGCAGTGTAATCCGTATGTTTTTTAGCAATGTTATGCGCTTTCATATATGAATATGTCTTTGAAGGGGGGCGCTTTACCATAAGAAAGGCGCTATATAAAATATAAATTTTATATGATAAATAAAATAATTTATTTTTAGAGAACCTCCGAGCATTTAGATAGGTGAATTAAATATATATATGAAAATAGATTTTGTATTGTACAGGGGAAATAGTAATAAGCCTATAAGAGTAAATGAAACCTCTAATAAGTATTTGTTACAAAGGTGTCAAGATAATTGGTGTCACAAACTAGATATCAAATATTTGCGTAGCGAAAAATGGCATCATAAATTTTTTATGAAATATTTGCAAAACAAAAAGGTTGAGCCAAAATATTTATTTATACACATCCCCAAAACAGGAGGGGTAAGTTTTAAATTTAATGTTATATATAACCCACACATGAATAAAAAAGTAGCTATATATCATAAAATCAATCACCCTTCTAATAATATATCAGAGCTAAATATTTTCAAAGAAAACAAGAAAATGTTTACTCTGCTAAGAAATCCTACAAACACTGTAATATCAGCTTATTATCATTTTAATCATATCATGAAAATGAGTTTTTTAGATTTTTGCTCTCAAGTTACAGATATGCAAACCAAATTTCTTCTCGGATACGATATAAATTCTACTTATAAGGTAACCAATAATGATCTTAACAAGATTAAAAAATTAATTGATGAAAGAAAATTAATTGTCGGTATTCATAAAACAAAAAAAATGATAGATATATATAATTTATTAGAATTGCCCCTTGATAAAGTGGAGGACTATGTTTTAAATAAAAAAATAGATGTCCACTATCAACGTAATGATATTTCTTCTGACATGAAACGATATATAAAAAAAATAAACATTTATGATAATTTACTTTATGATTATGTTTTAAATTATTAGATTATGTATTTACGGATTAAGGTTTGTAACTTATTTATTAGGATTCTGAGTTGCCATATAAGTCGGTATTATTAACAAAAAAGCCTGTAAATATAAATTTACAAGCTTTTTATATTTTGTAGTATTTAGAATTACATCATAAATTTCATAAACAACCAAGTTAAGAATAGCACAGGTAATAAAATTGGTAATGAATACTTAACTATATAAGTAACAAAAGCTGGCATTTCTAAGCCATTTTGTTCGGCAATCGCTTTTACCATAAAGTTAGGTGCGTTGCCAATATATGTCATAGCACCAAAAAATACAGAAGAAATTGAGATGGCTAATAAGTAACCATAATTAATAGATTTTGGATCTGAAGTTGTTGCTACAAATTGATCTACTTGACCGAGCATTTCACTTTTACCCAATGCAGCGGTAAAGAAATTCATATATGTTGGCGCATTATCGAGTACTCCAGAAAGAGAACCCGTTAACCAGTATAAAGAATCACTAGTAATTACATCTTGGCCTGCTTGTGTTTGAGCAAAAGACCCTATAAGTTGTAAAGCGGGCATCATAGTAAAAAAAATGCCTACAAACAAAAAGGCTACTTCTAAAATAGGTTCAAAGTTAAAATCGTTTCCCTTTAAAGCTTCTTTGTTAGATAGTTTAAATGCGGCCAATGCGGTCAATAACATAATAACCTCTCTAATATATGATAGTTTTGCAACATGGGTACCATCATCAAAGCTAATATACATCCAACTTGGCATATCTATTACATTTGGGTCTACAAATACAGCAGCGATAATAATAGCTAAGAAGATAGCATTTTTAGCACCAGTAATTTTTACTTTACCAGTGTATTCACCTTCTACTAATTCTTTATTTCTAGAATCTATAACAAAAAAGATTCCTGCTAATAAACCAATTCCAAAGAACCAATAAGGCCATACATGTGTAAAGGTCCACATAAAAGGAACTCCTTTTAAGAATCCTAAAAATAATGGGGGGTCACCAATTGGGGTTAAACTACCACCAACATTACTTACCATAAAAATGAAAAAGATAACATGATATGCTTTAATTCTTCCTTTGTTTAAACGCATAAACGGTCTAATCAATAACATAGACGCACCAGTTGTTCCTACTACATTCGCAATAGCTGCTCCCAGGATTAATAAAAGAACATTAGTCAATGGCGTACCTTTTTTATCAATATTTATTAAGATACCACCAGAAGCTACAAATAGCCCTGTTAACAAAGAAATAAACGCAAAATATTCAAAGAATGAATGAACAATATGGCCTGATGAATGTAGTACAAATTGGTAATAAGCAACAACAACAGCACCTAGTACAAAGGCAATATGCGGATAGTATTTATGCCAAAAATGTGCGTAAAACAATGGTCCAGTAGCAATCATTAACAATAAAGCTATAAAAGGAATAACCGACCACATTGCAGGCATTTCATGAACAGCATGAGCGCCATCTTCATGTACTTCTTCAGTATGAGTTACATGATTGCCTTGGTCATTTGAATCCAAAGTTTCAGCAGATTTAACATTTCCTTGATTCGTTGTATTTTGAGCGGCAGTATAAGCTTGATGAGTCGTTTGTGAAATCGAATCATGGCTGTTTTCTGCTAATATTTGATTAGGAAAAGGGAAAAACAATCCTAATATTAATATGGTTAAAATATGTTTCATTTAAATAAGTGCTCTTTTAGTTACGATGCTAGTTTAGTTAAGGCAATAGAAAGTGCAGTTTTTGCTATGTTCTTATCAGAAGTTTCTTTTTTGTAAACATTCTCTAATGCATCTTTTATTCTATTAGACGTGTCGTTAAAAATAGCTTCATCAGTAATTTCTACATTTTCGCCCATGAGGTAAGCAAATGTTCTAGCCATACCACAGTTAGCAATAAAATCAGGAACATAAGCTAATTGTTGATCAGCAAAATCTGCTGTATCTCCAAAGAAAACATCATCTCCTTGAAAAGGAACGTTTGCTCCTGCAGACACCATTTCACAACCTTTACTTATCAATCTAGCAATTTGGTCTTGACTTACTAATTTAGAAGCAGCAGCCGGAATAAAAATATCAGATTCTATATCCCAAATTTTAGCATTGACTTCCTCAAAAGACATCATATCTTTTGAAACTAATTTATTTACATTTCTATCTGCTAATAATTTTTCTACTTCGGCTAAAGAATAACCATCTCGATTAATAACACCACCTTCTTGGTCTATAATACCTACTAATATTGCGCCAGATTTAGCTAAATAATAGGCACAAGTTGCGGCAACATTTCCCCAACCTTGAATAATCATTTTTTTACCTTTTAGGTCAGTGTTTTTCCAAATAGAATAAAAATGTTCTACAGATTTTGCTACGCCCCAGCCAGTAATTAAATCGGCTACTAAATAGTCATTAGCTAAATCAGGTGTAAAACGAGCATCTTCAATTTTTTTAGAAACGCCAGTTCTCAATTGACCAATTTTATGAATTTTTTGAGCAGAAGAAGGATTGAAGTGACCATTCACAATTCCTTCTTGTGGATGCCATAAACCTAAGTTTTCTGTCATAGGAATTACATCTTTTACTTCATCAATATTCATATCTCCACCAGTACCGTAGTAGTTTTTTAATAAAGGAATTACCGCATTATACCATCTTTGTAATACTTCATCTTTTCTTGGGTCGCTTGGGTCAAAGTTAATTCCAGATTTAGCACCCCCTATTGCAGGACCAGAAACAGAAAATTTAATTTCCATAACCTTTGCTAAAGATCTAACTTCTTCCATATTCAAACCTTTTCTCATTCTAGTTCCACCACCAGCTGCACCCCCTCTTAATGAATTTATAACTACCCATCCTTGTGCTTCTGTTTCTGAATCATTCCATTCAAAAATAACTAATGGTTTTTTCTCTTTGTATTTGTTTAGTAAATCTCTCATTTTAAAAGTTTTAATTCTGGTTGGTATGGATCTTAATTAATTTTAAAGACGTAAAGGTAAGTCTTTAAAATTAATTTTTTAGCTGGTTCTTAAACAAAAATGTTCAGCTAAAAATAGCTATTTTTTACTTTTAAGATGTCTTAAAAAAGGGACTATAAACTTGTGTTATTTAGAAACCAATTCTATTATTTCGGCTTAAAAATTTTCTATTGAGTACTTTCAAGTCTTAAATAAAATAGAATGCTTGACTTTTTACAACCTATTGCCTTAGAAGATATTCAAAATCCCAATAAAAAATGGACTAGTTTTCAATTAGGAAAACAAGTTTCATTTAACGATGGTAACGGTTTCGATATAGAAGAATTTACATTAGCTATCGTTGGTATTGAAGAAGATAGATCCTCTACCGATAATAGTGGTTGTGGAAAGGGGGTTAACCATATCCGATCAGAGTTATATCAATTATATACTCATTTTGACATGCCTGCTATCATTGATTTGGGAGATATTAAAAATGGACAAACTGTCAAAGATTCTCAAATAGCACTGAAAGAAACTTTAAAATATTTGTTCGAGCAAAATATTGTGGTAATCGTAATTGGAGGAGGTCATGATTTGACGTATGGGCAGTTTATGGCTTATGAAAATAGATTAAATCCAGTTGATATAGTAGTTGTAGATGAAAAAATAGATATTTTAGAATCACCAGTCATTGATTCTTCTTCTTTTTTGTGGCATGTGATAAACCAGGACCCAATGTTCTTAAATAAATGCACTCATTTAGGACATCAGATATTTTACAATAGTCCAAAGTCTATCGATATTTTAGAATCTTTACATCATCAAGCTTTAAGATTGGGAGAGGTAAGGAAAAGTATCATAGAAGTAGAACCATATTTAAGAGATGCAGATATTTTAAGCCTAGACTTATCTGCCATTAGAAGTTCTGAGTGTCCTGCAAATGCGATTACTTCTCCAAACGGTTTTACAGGGGAAGAAGCTTGTCAAATTTCTCGTTTTGCAGGGTTTAGTAATAAATTAAGCTCTTTTGGCTTATATGAATTAAACCCTCATTTCGATAGTAATAAGCAAGGAGCAAAACAAGCGAGTCAAATTTTATGGTATTTTATTGAAGGGTTTTCTGGAAGGAAAGCAGACTATCCATCTGCGGAAGATAAAAACTTTATGCAATACATTGTAAGGCTTGAAAGTGCAGACAATGAGATAACATTTTGGAAAAGTATTTTTAGCAACCGTTGGTGGATGGAAATTCCACAAATGGATGGCGAAGTAAAATGTTTACCTTGTAGTTATTCAGATTATCAAACGGCACTGGAAGATGAATTACCAGATAAGTGGATGAGAGCTTATGGGCGTTTGGGAACGATTTAATTAATGGGGGTACATTAGAATATTATCTCCATCTTACTCGTATATTATCCTCTTTTTTAGTAAATTTTTTAGGAATTTCATCTAACATAGCTTCTCTTAAAATTTCGATTAAGTGTTCTTTTGCAAAACTCTTAAGGCAAGCTATACTTACTTCCCGTACAGGCTCCATTGCTTGAAACCTTTTTATGTTTGGATTTTTTTCATCTTTTAAAACAGATAATTCTGGTACTAAAGTATAGCCTAGTCCATTTTCTACCATTCTTTTTAAAGTTTCAATACTGCCACTCTGATATTCAAACCCAAGCGTATTTTCTTTTAAGTTTTGATTACAAATTTTAAGGCTTTGATTTCTAAAACAATGGCCTTCTGAAAGAATAAGGGCATTTTCATCATTTAACTCATTGGCAGTAATTTTATCTTTATTCAGTAAAGAATGTCCCTCAGGCAAATAAGCCAAAAAAGGTTCGTAAAACAATGGAATTTCTCGAATAGCTTTTTCTAATAAAGGCGTAACAATTATTCCTACATCAACAGTTTCCTCTTTCATTCTTTTAATCATTTCTAAGGATTCCAATTCTTGAATAATTAGCTTGGTTTTAGGATTTTTTTGAACAAATTTAGGTAAAAATAAAGGCAATAAATAGGGGGCTAATGTAGGTATGATACCAATAGTAAAAGTTCCTTCAATAGAAAATCGCTCTTCAGAAACAATTCCTTCCATTTGGATTACCTCTCTTAATATTTCTCTGGCTTTTTCTATAAATTGTTTCCCAATTTGTGTTGGTTCGAGTGGTTTCTTACCCCTGTCAAACAACAATGTACCTATTTCGCCCTCTAGCTTCTTTACCTGCATCGTTAATGTTGGCTGCGTTACAAAACAACTTTTTGAGGCTTTAACAAAGTGTCTGTGGGTGTCGAGAGCAATAACATACTCCATTTGTACAAGTGTCATATAGATAAAATTTATGCAAATATAGATAATATCAATTTGTTTTATATTGTACTTAGTCAAATACTTTATATTATCAATTATTAAAGGAGGTCATTTTTATCAAAAGAACACATTAGAATTTATTTCCTAAAGTGTTTCTTTGTTTTGTCGTATTATAGTTAAGTTTAGTATAGTTTTTGTAAATTAGCTTACTGTAAACTAAAAACATTTAAGATGAAACTTATGAAAGGAATTATTATTGCGTTGATTTGTATGATTATTACAAGTGTTTCGGCACAACAAACCATAGAGGGCGTTACTTTACCAGCTACTGTTACCGTTGAAGGGGAAACTTTAAATTTAAACGGTGGTGGGCTTAGAGAAAAGTTATGGTTCAATTTATACGTAGGTGGTTTGTATTTAAAAACAGCTTCTTCAGATGCTAATGCAATTATTGCTAAAGATGAAAGTATGTCTATTCATTTAGAAATAACTTCCAAAATGATTTCTAGCAAGAATTTAACAGAAGCAATTATGGAAGGTTTTAACAAATCTACCAACGGGCAAACAGAAATAATTAAGGAGGAAATAAAAACATTTCTAGCCGCTTTTAAAGAAGAGATAGTTGTTGGAAATAAATTTGATATTTCTTATAAAGCTAAAATGGGTGTTTTGGTAAAGAAAAATGGTAAGCTTTTAACAACAATAGCTGGTTTTGAATTTAAAAAAGCACTTTTTGGTATTTGGTTAGGAGAAAAACCTGCTGATAAAAAATTGAAAGAAGGAATGTTAGTAATTAGATAAGACTAGTTTTAAAGACGTAAATAACATAGTTTCAACAATGAATTGACTAAATTTGTTGTTTAAAAAGCGTAATAAAATCACAAATGGAAGTAGCAAAGCAGAATTTAAAAAAAATAGGATTTTTAGATGTTAAAGTTCCTGACAATATTGATTTAGTTAAAGAGATTAATAAATTAAAAAAAGAAAAAAATGCAATTATTTTAGCTCATTATTATCAAGATGAAGCCATTCAAGATATTGCAGATTATGTTGGTGATAGTTTAGGCTTGTCTCAAGTTGCAGCTAGCACAGAAGCAGAAATAATTATTTTTGCTGGAGTACACTTTATGGCAGAAACAGCTAAAATATTGAATCCAAACAAAAAAGTATTATTACCAGATTTAAATGCAGGTTGCTCATTGGCAGAATCTATTCCAACAGAAGAGTTTAAACCTTTTAGAGAAGCTCATCCAAATCATACGGTTATAACTTATATAAACTGTACTGCAGAAATTAAAGCATTAAGCGATATCGTTTGTACTTCTTCAAATGCTGAAAAAATTGTAAATTCTATTCCTAAAGATACGTCAATTATTTTTGCACCAGATAAAAACTTAGGCGCATATATTCAAAAGAAAACAGGTAGAGACATGCTGCTTTGGGATGGTGCTTGTATAGTTCATGAAGTATTTTCGAAAGAAAAAATTGAAGCGTTACAAAGAGAACATCCAGAAGCAAAATTTATTGCTCATCCAGAATCTGAAATGCAAATTTTAGATAAAGCAGACTATATTGGTTCTACTGCTGGTTTAATAAAGTATGTAAAAGAAAGTGCTGCCAAAAAATTTATTGTAGCAACAGAAGCAGGTATTTTACACAAAATGAAAAAGGAAGCGCCAGGAAAAGAATTAATTGCCGCGCCTATTTACAATAATGTATCATGTGCTTGTTCAGAATGCCCATACATGAAATTAAATACAATGGAGAAATTGTATAATTGTTTAAAATATGAATCGCCAGAAGTAGAAGTAGACGAAAGTATTGCTGAAAGAGCTTTATTACCAATAACTAGAATGTTAGAAATTTCTAAATAGAAAATCATGATTAAAACAGATGTTCTAGTTATCGGATCTGGAATAGCAGGATTGAGTTTTGCTATAAAGACTGCTGAAAAATTTCCAGAAAGAAGTATTTACCTTTTAACTAAAGCAGAACTGCAAGAAACCAATACAAAATATGCACAAGGCGGTATAGCTACCGTTTTAAGCAATAACGATTCTTTTGAAAGCCATATAGAAGACACTGTTGTTGCAGGAGATGGTTTGAGTAATAGGAAAATAGTAGAAATTGTAGTCAAAGAAGCACCTGCTCGTTTGCAAGAATTGATAGATTTAGGTACTCAATTCGATAAAATGGATAATGGTGAATATGACCTGGCCAAAGAAGGCGGGCATTCTGCACATAGAATTTTACACCATAAAGATATTACTGGTTTAGAGATTGAACGGGCTTTAATAAAAAAAGCAAAATCCTTACAAAATATTACCACTAGAGAAAATGTATTTGTCGTAGATTTAATTACAGATCATCATTTAGGTAAAAAAATAACTTTAGGCGGAAAAAATACTTGTTACGGAGCTTATGTTTTAAATACAGATACGGGTAAAACGATAAGAGTACTTGCAAAAGTAACTATGTTGGCCAGTGGTGGTGCAGGACAAACTTATGACCATACAACCAATCCAATAATTGCTACTGGAGATGGAATTGCGATGGCTTATAGAGCAAAAGCTTTAGTAGAAGATATGGAATTTGTACAGTTTCACCCAACATCATTATATCAAGTAGATGTTAGTCCGTCTTATTTAATTTCTGAAGCGGTAAGAGGTTTCGGTGCGTATATAAAAAATAGTAAAGGAAATAGATTTGTTTTTAACTATGACAAAAGAGGAGAATTAGCTTCTAGAGATATCGTATCAAAAGCAATCGATGATGAATTAAATAAATCTGGTGAGAAACATGTATATTTAGATTGTTCTCATTTAGATTTAGAAGTTTTTGTAGACCATTTCCCAAATATTTATAAGAAATGTAAAAGTATTGGAATTGATATAAAAAAAGATTGGATTCCGGTAGTGCCAGCTGCTCATTATACTTGTGGTGGTATAGTAGTCGATGAATTTGGAAATAGTTCAATTACTAATTTATATGCTTGTGGGGAATCCTCAAGAACTGGTTTGCATGGTGCAAATAGGTTGGCGTCAAATTCTTTATTAGAGGGAATTGTTTTTGCTCACAGAAGTGCAGAAGACTTAGCAACAAAATTAGCTAAAATTGAATTAAATGAAGGTGTTCCAAGTTGGAATATTAAAGGAACTGCAGACCCAGATGAGTTGGTTTTAATTACGCACTCTAGAAAAGAATTGCAAATAATAATGAGTGATTATATGGGAATTGTTCGTTCTAAAGAAAGGACGAAAAGAGCGCTAAGAAGATTAGAGATTCATTATCATGAAACAGAAGAATTGTATACGACAACAAAAATTTCTCCTCAGTTATGTGAACTAAGAAATCTTATATCTATTGCTTATATAATAGTAAACCAATCATCTTTACGAACAGAAAACAAAGGTTCTTTTTATAATATTGATTTAGTATAAAAGGAATAGCTTAAAACATAAAAACTCACCCAAATTTTGTCTGGGGGTTTTATGATAGAAAAATTAGTTTATTAAATCGTTCTGAAATATTCAACAATAGCCCTAGCGTCTTCTTGGGTTATTTCTATTTGAGTCATAGGAATATTATTGTATTCTATTAATAATGCTTTAGCATCTTCGTCTTCAGCTAACATTTCAGTAGGGTTTAAAATCATATTCATAACCCATGCTGGATTTCTTCTTTCAAAGATTCCTTCAGGTGCAGGGCCAATAATTGTCATAGTAGGATTATGACAAGAAGTACAACCTTTAGAAGAATACAAGTCTTCTCCTTTTTTAGCGATAGCTTCGTCAATATCACCATCTAATTTCAATTCAGTAATTGGACCAATTCCAACATTTGTTAAAGTAGTAATTTCTTCTTTTACCTCTTCAACAACCTCTTCAACAATTTCTTCTTCAACAATTTCTATCTCTTTAGTAACTTCTTCTGTTACTTTTTCAGTGTCGCCAGCACAAGAAAACATTAATAGTGTAAGAGCCAATAAGGGTAATAAATATACTTTTTTCATTTTGGTATGTTTAATTATGTATTTAAAATAACTTTATTAGTGCAAAGCTAAAATATTTTTTATGACTTTTTTATGACAAATATCATAGTATAGAATTTGGTAAATCTGTAATTATTAGACAATAAAAAAGCCCTTAGAAATTCTGAGAGCTTTACAGTATATTCATTTATAAAATATTATGCATCAATTGATTCTGTATAAGCTTTAGCATTCATTAATTCAGCTACTTCAGCAGCATTGTTTAATTTTATTTTTACCATCCAACCATCGCCGTAAGCATCTTTATTTACTAACTCAGGATCTTCTTCTAGTTTTTCGTTAAATTCTATTATGTCACCAGAAAGTGGCATAAATAAATCAGAAACAGTTTTTACAGCCTCAATAGAGCCAAATTCTTCTCCTTGAGCAATAGTCTCATCTACAGACTCAACTTCTACATAAACTATATCTCCTAATTCTTTCTGAGCAAAATCTGTAATTCCTACAGTAGCGATATCGCCATCAACTTTCACCCATTCATGATCACTAGTGTATAATAAATTTTCAGGTACATTCATTTTTATTGATTTTTTTGTTTGTGCAAAGTTATACTAAAAAATATTTATTCTGCCAATAAGCGAAAAGTTAATCTATGGTAAGGTGTAATACCGTTTTCTTTGATTGCTTTTCTATGTGCTTTTGTTGGGTAACCTTTATTGTTGTTCCAGGTATACTGAGGATATTTTTTGTGTAGTTTTTTCATTAAGTCGTCTCTGTAAGTCTTTGCTAGTACAGAAGCTGCGGCAATAGACGCAAATTTACTATCTCCTTTTATGATGGTTTTGTGTTCGTATTTTTTATGTTGTTTAAATCTGTTACCATCTATTAATAGTAATGAAGGCTTAACGTTCAATTTGTCTACGGCTTTTTGCATAGCTAAAATGGAAGCATTCAAGATATTTATTGCATCTATTTTTTTGTGATTTACCATAACTACGGCAAAAGCGAGCGCTTCTTTTTCAATAATGGGACGTAATAATTCTCTCTTTTTTTCTGTCAAAAGTTTAGAATCATTCAATAAAGGATGATAAAAATCTTTTGGTAAAATTACCGCTGCAGCACAAACAGGCCCTGCTAAACATCCTCTTCCGGCCTCATCTAGTCCGGCTTCTATTCCTTCTTCATCAAAAAATGGGTTTAACATATCTCAAAGTTATCATTTATAGTTCAAGAACGATTAATTTATGTTAATGAAAAATGATGATATACAAATTACTTTCGAAAGACATAGATTTATATATCTTTGTAAGCGTACTAAAAAAACTAATTAATGAGAATAATAATTCCTATGGCAGGTTGGGGTTCAAGATTGAGACCACATACTTTAAAAGTTCCAAAGCCGATGGTAAAGATAGCTGGAAAACCAATTGTACAACGTTTAGTTGAAAATTTAGCACAATCAGTTTCTGGAGAAATTGAAGAAATAAACTTTATCATAAGAGAAGAATTTGGTAAAGAAACAGAAGAAAAATTAATGGAAGTAGCCAAAGCAATGGGTACAAAAGGAATTATTTCTTACCAAGACAGCCCAGAAGGAACCGCTCATGCAATTTATTGTGCTAAAGAAAGCTTAAAAGGTAATGTGATTGTTGCTTTTGCGGATACTTTATTTAAAACAGATTTTAAAATTGATACTTCTAAAGATGGCGTAATTTGGGTTAGTAAAATTGACGACCCTTCTGCTTTTGGGGTGGTAAAATTAGATGAAAACAATGTGATAACGGATTTTGTAGAAAAACCAAAAGACTTTGTTTCTGATTTAGCAATTATAGGTATTTACTATTTTAAAAGTGGGGAAGACTTACAAACGGAAATAGACTATCTTTTAGATAACGATATACGAGAAAAAGGTGAATATCAATTAACAAATGCTTTAGAAAGTTTAAAGCAAAAAGGTGCAAAATTTGTTCCAGGAGAAGTAATAGAATGGTTAGATTGTGGAAATAAAGATGCTTGTATTTATACAAACCAAAGAGTTTTAGAAATAAATAAAAGCTTTGAAAACTTCACTTTTAGTAAAGATTTTGATAATTCTATCATTATAGAACCTTGTTTTATTGGAAAAGATGTTAAAATAAGCAATTCAGTTATAGGTCCGCACGTTTCTATAGGAGAAGGTACCGAAATTGATAATTCAGTAATTAAGAATACAATCATTCAAGAGAATTCAGAAATTTCAAATAAAGTTTTAGCCAATGCAATGTTGGGGAAATTTGTTAAAATTCAAAACACACCAGAAGACTTAAGTTTAGGAGACTATACTATTTTAAAATGAAAAATATAAGATTCACATATCTAGCTTTGTTATTAGTAATAATACAAGCTTGTACTCCTGCTAAAAAAAGTAGTACAAGCGTAAATTATTCTACCGATAGTAAAATAAAAGCGGAAAGAATATTTTTTAGTGGACTCAAAGAAAAAGTCAAAGAAAATTATTCGGAGGCTTTAAAGCAATTTGAGCAATCTGTAAAATTATATCCTAAAAATGATGCTGCTTTTTATGAAATTTCTTTAATTCAATATAGTCAAAATAATTACGCCTCTGCTTTAAAAAATATTGAAGCTGCTTTAAAAATAGACGCTACCAATAACTGGTATAGAGAATTAAGTGCCGAACTGTATTCTGTGAATAAAAAACATGATAAAGCAGCAGCTGTTTACAAGGCTTTGCGAACAGAAGATCCTAATAAAATTGATTATTATTATAGTGAAGCATTTTTCTTAATGAAACAAAATAAAAGCAAAGAAGCTATAAAACTATATAACTTAATAGAACAAAAAATCGGAGTACAAGAAGAAATCACAAACGAAAAATACTTGATTTATTTAAAAGAAAGTAATATTGTTGAAGCTGAAAATGAATTGGTTAAATTGACGGAAGCTCACCCATCAAACTTAAGCTACTTAAATAAATTAGCATCTTTTCATTTAGTAAATAAGCAAGTAGAGAAAGCTATTTCTATTTATGAAAATATTTTAGAAAAAGACACAAACAATGTTAAAGCGTTAATGTCTTTGGCCGATTATAGTAGAAAGCAAGGAGAAGAAGAAAAGTATAAGTACTATTCAAAACGAGCTTTTTCAAATGAAAATATTGGTATTGATACCAAAATAGCAATACTATACAATTATATTCAAGCAGCAGAAAAGGATACTACTAAGTTGGTAGATGCTTATGAATATACTGAATTGTTAGTAGTGGCGTATCCAGCAGAAGCAAAAGCCTGGGCTATTTATGGGGATATTTATAATATAGATCAAAAACCAAAAAAAGCATTAGAACAATACAAGAAATCTTTAGAAATTAGAAAAGATATATTCTCTGTTTGGCAACAAGTATTTTTTATTCAATCAGATTTTAAAATGTTTGATGAATTGATAGAATTTACGAATGAAGCCAAAGAATTATTCCCAAATCAATCTTTATTATATTTTTTTAATGCCTTTGCCCATCAACAAAAAACAGAACTAGAAAATTCAAACTTAGCTTATGAAAATGGGTTGAAAATGGTTGTTAACAATCCAAATCTGAAATCTCAATTTTATTCAAACCTTGGCGAAAATTATAATAATTTAAATAATTTTGAAAAATCAGACGAAAATTTTGATAAATCTTTAGCACTCAATCCTCAAAATCAATATGTATTAAACAACTATGCATATTATTTATCTTTAAGGTCAGATAAGCTTGAACAAGCAAAAAGAATGTCTTTACTTTCTTTAGAGTTGTCTCCGGACAATCCTACTTATTTAGATACGTATGCTTGGATTCTTTATAAGAACAAAGAGTATAAAGATGCGCTTAATTATCAAGAAAAGGCAATTGAATTAAGTGAAAAACCCAGTGCTGCATTATTCGAACATTTGGGTGATATGCTGTTTATGTTAGATAGAATAGATGAAGCAGTTATAAGTTGGGAAAAAGCAAAAAATGGTGGTACGGATTCAGATGAACTTCAAAATAAAATCAGTAACAAAAAAATAAATTAATTGAAAAATACTTTATTCATATTCATTTTATTACTAGTAGTTTCTTCTTGTGAAATCTCTAAAAGTGTTATAAGTACTTCTAAAATAATTGCCAATATTAAATCTAAAAAATTGGAAAAAATCGTAAAGCAAAACGATTTTAAGATAAATTATTTTTCAGGAAAAATTAGGGTTTTATACAAAAATAAAAATTTTACAGCTCACTTTCGAATGAAGAAGGATTCTGTTATTTGGATTAGTATGACTGGGCCATTTAGTATTGAAGGAGCAAGAATTCTCATTACGAAAGATAGAGTTCAAATAATAAATCGCTTGAATGGAACGTATTATGATGAGCCTTTAAGTTTTATAGAGAATTTTTTGCCTTTAAACGTAAATTTTCAAATGCTTGAACAGTTAATCCTGGGGAATTTTATCGAAAAAGCTATTAAAAAGCAAAAAATTGAAACAAAGGCGCAAAATTATATAGTAAAGGGAGAAGTAGAAAACTTTAATTTACTGTATTTTTTGTTGCCAAATGGTAAACTTGAAAGTATAGAAATAGAAAATAAATATAAAGTTCAAAGTATAGATGTTCAATACAAAAAGTATGAAAAATTTGACAATCAAGAGTTTTCGGTGAGAAGAGAATTTTTGATAAAAGATACATTGAGTGAAAATATATTAGATTTGAAGTTTTATAAGATGAAAACCGAAATGGTACATTTTCCTTTTAAAGTTCTTTCTTCTTTAAAGTAACGAAAAAAAAGTAATGCAGAATAAAAGTGTAAAATATTTATTGTTGATTTTGGTTTTAATTTTATTAATTCCAACAAATTCTTTTGCTCAAAAAGACAAAGGAAGCCTTCAAAAAAAATACAATAATATATTGAAAGACATTGAGGGTATTGAAGATTTAATTGCCGAAACTGAAGATGCCAAAACTAAATCATTAAACCAATTACAATCCTTGTCTGCAAAAATAAACTCTAGAGAAACACTAATTATAAATATTAGTAAACAGATAGAATCTTTGGGGGAAACAATAGGCGAAAATAAAGCTGTTTGTAAATCCATGAATGATGATATTGAAGTTTTAAAAAAAGATTATGCTAAAATGGTTCATCATTCGTATAAAAATTTAAAAACAACAAGTACGATATCTTTCTTATTGTCTTCAGAATCTTTTAACCAAGCAATGAGAAGGTTAAATTATTTGAAGTCGTATGCTAAAAATAGACAAAATTCAGCTTTACAGATAAAAGAAACAATTCAAAGTATCGAAGCTAAAGTAGTAAAATTAGAAAATGAAAAAGCGAAGAAAGAGGAGCTGCTGTTAGAAGAAGAATTTCAAAAAACTATATTAATAACTGAGAAATTGCAGAAAAATAATTTAATTACTAAATTGAAAGATAATTCTTCAAGCTTACAAAAACAAGTGGTCCAAAAGAATAATTCAGCTTTAGCTTTGAATAACCAAATTCAAAAGATTATTCAAGAAGAAATTTTGCTCGCAGAAGCAAAAGCTAAAAAAAGAGCAGAGAAGAATTCAGCAGAAGCAGAAGCTTTTGTAAAAAAGGAATCTAAACTTTCTAGGGATTTTGTAACCAATAAAGGTAAATTACCTTGGCCAGTTAGTATTGGTCATGTTGTAGAATATTTTGGAAAACACCCTCACCCAACTTTATCAAAAGTAACAGTGAGTAATAATGGTATAGATATTAGAACAGAAAAAGGAGAAGCTGCAAAAACCATATTTGCAGGAGTAGTTGTAAATTCATTTTATTTGCCAACTACGCAAAATTCATTAATTATAAAACATGGGGAGTATTTTACAGTGTACTCTAATTTAAAAACCATTTCAGTAAACCTTGGAGATCAAATAAAGACAGGAGCTAAAATTGGAACTGCCTATACGAATGAAGATAATATTACTAAAATGCATTTAGAAGTTTGGAAATCTATTACTAAACTAAATCCAGCAGAATGGATAAAAAGTAAGATATAAAATAGTATATCATTAAGATTTTTCCTTAGCGAAATATTTTTCCCAAACCATAATAAATCCAAAGATTATCAGGTATATAATAATAACAAATGTGTATTTATGGTTCAAGTCAAATAAAAGGATGTCCCCTTTTGTAAGTTGAATTGTCAAGAGGGTTATTCTTGTAATATTTATCAAAACTATCGTTGCTATTCCTAAAGGGATAAACCATAATTTATGAAGTAATCGTCCTTTTAAGCTTAAAATAATTCCTATAAAAATAAATTTTGCAGAAATGCCTAAACAATGATTTCCAACATAAATTCCACCAGTGTTTACAGGTATAATATTTCTTTTGTTAAAAATAACATTATAATCAAACCAATTTTCTAGAATCCAGGAAGACACAGCTACATATCTAGCTGCAAAAACATCATTAAAGACTGTCCAATAAGGAAATAGAACATCTATATTGGTAAATGTTCTTCTAATAATTGTCCAGATTAAATAAATGCTTATTATTTTTATGATAAACATTAATCCTTCATTTTCGGTTATATATTTAAACATAGTAAGTAAATGACTATTTTTGGGGTCAAAATTTTATATATTGGCAAATATACTCTATATTTCTTATGATGGCATGACAGATTCTCTTGGGCAATCTCAAGTTATTCCCTATCTAAAAGGCTTAGTTCAAAAAGGACACTCTCTTACTATTTTAAGTACTGAGAAATCAGAAATATATACTGAGAAAAAAGATAGAATTCAAAACTTGTTGACCGAAAACAATATTGCATGGAAAACAATAATCTATACTAAAAAACCTCCAATTATTTCTACATTAAAGGATGTAAAGAATTTATGGAAGGTTGCCAATAAGTTACATAAAAGTAATCAATTCGACATTGTACATTGCAGATCATATATAGCTGCTATGATAGGCTTAAAAATGAAAAATAAGTTTGGGACTAAATTTATTTTTGACATGAGGGGTTTTTGGGCAGATGAAAGAGTAGATGGAAAAATTTGGAATTTGAAAAACCCTATTTTTAATATGGTTTATAAGTATTTTAAGAAAAAAGAAATTGCTTTTTTAGAAAATGCAGATGCAATAATTAGCTTAACGAATAATGCAAAAGATAAGATTCATTCTTGGGGCCATATACAAAAACAGCCTATATCAATTGAAGTGATTCCTTGTTGTGTTGATATTGAAAGATTTGATGCAGCAAAAATAGTAGCGAAAGAAAAAGAAGATTTGCAAAGTAAATTAGGAATACTGAAAAGTGAATTTGTATTAACTTATTTAGGTTCTATTGGAACTTGGTATATGCTAGATGAAATGTTAGATTTTTTTAAAGTACTGTTAAAACAAAAACCAAATAGTAAGTTTTTATTTATTACAGGAGAAAATAAAGAATACATTTTGGCGAAAGCTAGAAAACGTGCTATTCCTGAAAATAAATTGGTAATAGTAAAGATCGATTATACAGAAGTTCCCCTGTATTTATCTCTAAGTAGCTATTCGATATTTTTTATTTTACCAGTATTTTCTAAAAGTGCTTCCTCCCCAATAAAACAAGGAGAAATTATGAGTATGGGTGTGCCAATTATTTGCAATAGTGGTGTAGGAGATACAGACTATGTGCTTAATAAGTATAAGTGTGGGTTTTTAGTTGAAAATTTCAATGAAAATTCTTATAGAAATATAATTTCAAAAATTGATAATACAATTTGGAACAAAGAAATTATAAGAAATGCTGCTGGCAAATTTTATTCATTAAAAGAGGGTGTAAATAGTTACGATAATGCATATAATAAAACATTGAAGTTATGAAAGTTGCATTTGTGGTACCATATCCAAAAGGAATTGCACCAAGTCAGAGATTTCGTTTTGAGCAGCAATTAGATTTTTTAGAAAATGAAAAAATAAGCTATACTTTCTATCCTTTTTTGTCTGTAAATGCTTTTGAAGTACTTTATAAACCAAAACGTTATTTTACAAAATTCTATTTTACATTACTAGGGTTTCTAAAACGGTTTTTTTTAATGTTCCAATTAAGAAACTACAATTTTGTTTTTATACATAGAGAAGCAAGTCCTATTGGGCCACCAGTATTTGAATTTATTATATCAAAAATCCTCAAGAAAAAAATAATATACGATTTTGATGATGCTATTTGGATGGTTAATACTTCTACTGTCAATAAAATTGTTGCAGGTGTTAAATATCACCATAAAGTTGCATCAATTTGCAATTGGGCTTACAAAGTGTCTTGTGGTAATGAATATTTAGCTAGTTATGCCAGTTCTTTTAACAAAAATGTGGCAGTAATACCCACTACGGTAGATACCGAAAAAGTGCATAATAAAAAGAAAATCCAAAAAACGAAAAAAATTGTTTTAGGTTGGACGGGCACACATTCTACTATTAAATATTTATTTGATTTTGAGACATTTTTAGTCAAAATGCAAGAGCGATATCAATTTAGATTTATTGTTATTTCCAATAAGGAACCACAGTTTAAAACTTTAAAATATGATTACCTAGCATGGAATAAGGAATCAGAAATTGAAGATTTATTGAGAATAAATGTCGGCATCATGCCTTTAATATTAGATAAATGGGCTAAAGGGAAATGTGGCTTTAAGGCTATTCAATATATGGCATTAGGTATTCCTGCAGTTGTTTCAAAAGTTGGAGTTAATGAGAAAATAGTTAGTGATAGTGTAAATGGTTTTGTGTGTAGTTCTGAAAAAGACTGGGAAAATGCTTTTGAAAAATTATTAACTAATGAAAACTTAAGGGAAGAGTTTGGTCAAAAAGCACAAGAAAAAATAGAAAGAAACTATTCCACATCTTCTCAGCAAAACAACTATTTAAGACTCTTTGACTTTCCCAGTTAAAATATCTATTTGGCAAGAAACCATGACCAAAAATCCTAAAAAAAATGGCATAGAAGGTATTTTATAACGTGCTAATGCTCCAAAATTAAAGCTAGTAAAACCTACCACAAAACCAAAGAATAAAGCAAATATTAAGCACATCCCAATTATTGGTTTTGAAAAAATAGCCCTAAAGAATAAGAATACTTTCCCTTTGAAGAAAAATATTTTGAGGAAATACAAAAATACAAATAAACTTTCTATCGCTCCCATGAGCACTACAATACTTCCAGATTCCCAAAGGTAAGGTCTAAAATAGGTTACGTTTATACTTTCTGGAATAGCAGTTAATAATGAGACCAAAGATCCCTCTGTACTAGAAATTACATAACCTGAACCATTTTCAGAGGCTACTTCATGCCAGCCTTGAAAATCTTTTGTGGTTTGCCCTATACTAGAGATAGAAAATCTTCCAGCATTTTCCCCTAGCATAAAAACTAGACCAACTAGAGTTCCTGCTATCATTAAAATATAAAGAGGTGTTAGAATAGCCCTTAATCCAGCAGACTTAATATTTGATTTTTTTTCATTAAAAACCCAAATAACCCCAGCGGGTAAGAAAGATAGGAGTATATATGCTTTAAGTATCATGATAAAATATCCCGCAATAAAAATAATTAAAATGTTTCTAATTTTCTTTTCCCCGACTAAAAAAGCTTTGTGTATAGCATATACTAAAAAGCAAAGTGCTGTGAAAGTTATTGTGTCTTTTAAAATACCCGAGCCCCAAAAAGCAACAGAAGGAATGAATAAAACAGCATACGCAAACTGTTTTTTATTTTTTGGATAGTAAGAAATAAATACCTTATATAGTAGCCAATTCCCCATAAAACTAATAAACGCAAATACATAAGAAGTTGATAAGAAACTGTTCATACTTAGTATGTTTATTACCGAACAAATTTTGATAAAGGTATGTTCTCTTGAGTTATATTTTAAAATATAGCTATATGTGTGATTTCCATAATTATATTTAAATTTGGAAAACGCTTCAAGGCTATC
>CAWVRT010000003.1:0-85659 GCA_963932515.1 uncultured Chitinophagales bacterium | reverse complement strand
TTATTACTGAATTTTTACCTGAGATCATGAGTCATTCCCAAAAAATGGATGAAGCGACTATTAAAAGTCATTATGATGATCAAAATGATATTTTCAGATGGTTTTTAGGTCCAAGAATGGTTTATACTTCTGGTTATTATAAAACTGAAGATGAAACTTTAGAGCAAGCTCAAGATAACAAATTAGATTTAATTGCTCAAAAAATGCAATTAAAAGCTGGTGAAAAATTATTAGACATAGGTTGTGGTTGGGGAACATTAGTTGCTCACATGGCTAAAAACTATGACATGGATACTACTGGTGTAACTATTGCACCTGCAGGAGCAGATTGGGGAAATAACCTAATTAAAGAAAACGGAACTGAAGATCAAGCTAGAATCCTTTTAATGGATTATAGAGATATTCCAAAGAAAAAATACAACAAAATATCTTGTTTAGAAATGGCTGAGCACGTAGGTGTCAAGTATTTCCAAACTTTTATGGAGCAGATTTATGGTATGTTAGAAGATGATGGGATTTTCTATTTACAAATTGCTGCATTAAGAGAAAGAAAATCTCTTTTATATGGTCCAGATCAAGAAACTATTGTTTGGGGATTATTTATGAACGAATACATTTTCCCAGGAGCAGATGCAAGTATGCCTGTAAGTTGGGATTTAAGAAAAATCGAAAAAGCTGGTTTTGAAATTCATACAGTAGAAAATGTTGGTATTCACTACAGTAAAACAATTGCTGCTTGGTACGACAACTGGATGAGTAACAAAGATGCAGTAATTGCTAAATATGGTGAAATGCAATTTAGAATGTATCAAATCTTTTTAGGTTGGTCTGTTAGAATTGCTGATATTGGTGGTTCTTCTGCTTACCAAATCATTTGCCATAAGAATATCAACTCTGTTCCTAGAGAAAGATATATTGGTAAAATGGCTTTAGGTGAAAACAAGAAGTTTGCAAATTCAACTTCTGTATCTTCAGATACTACTACTGATAAAGTAATGGAAGAATATCAAACAAAAGAAAAGAAAACAATGGTAAAATAATTTTTTTATCAATTCAATTATAAAGGAGCACTTCGGTGTTCCTTTTTTTATTAATAGTAGTTTGAGTATCTTTGTAAAAGAAATTAAGCTCCCATGAAAAAAATACTCATCATAATAAGTTCCCTGTTTTTTGCTAGTATGTTAAATTCTTGTGATGATACTTCCTGTAATGATGTTTTATGTGCGCTAAATGAAAACTGTATTAGTGGGAATTGTTATTGTATAGATGGTTATGAAGGTGTCTCGTGTACAGATATCGCTTATGAGAAGTATTTAGGTACTTATAACATCTCTAGATCTTGCTCACAAGGAAATGGCGGGTTTAACTTTACTTCATTTGGTAATATTCAGGCAGACGGAAGTCCTATAAACGAATTGTTGTTTTTCAACTTCTTAGGTTTAGGACAAACTGCTTACGCTTATATTGCAACCGACCAAACAGGGGAAGGAAATTATTTAAGATTTCCAAATCAAAACTTAGGGAGCGCAGAAATTGTTGGTGAAGGATTTTATGAAGATTATTCTAACTATGGCAGAATAAGATTAGAAATTCAGCTTACAACTAATACAAGTATTAGCAAATGTACTTATACTTATTATTAAACTATGCATATAGAAACTTTTAGAGATTACTGTCTTTCACTTCCTGGCGTAGTAGAAAGTTTTCCTTTTGGAGAAGATACTCTAGTTTTGAAAGTGATGGGTAAAATGTTTTCATTAGCTTCTTTAAGTAATCCTTGGTTTCGTATAAACTTAAAGTGTGACCCTGAAAAAGCAATTGAACTCAGAGAAAATTATGAAAGTATCATTCCAGGATGGCACATGAATAAAAAGCATTGGAATACAGTTACTTTTGAATTTGGAGAATTACCAGATGATTTAGTCATAGAATTAACAAAACATTCTTACGACTTGGTAGTTTCAAAACTAACAAAAAAATTAAAAGAAGAACAAAAAAAATTATAAATGATAGAAATAGTAGCATTCATATATTTTATAAGAAAAATTAGACTGATTTCTGAAGAAAAAGGAATAGAAGCTAAAGCTTGGATTTGGAAATTAATACTTAGATGGTTAGCCATAGATATTGGTGTAATGGCAGGTGTTATGTATTTATTTGACATTGGCATGGAAGATGAAAAGTTATTTTTAGCAGCTATTCCGGCAATTGCATTAGCCTTAGTTTCTGCTTTTTACACTGTTAATCAGCTTAAAGAACAAGAAAATAATTTAATGGAAGATGAATTTGTAAAACAAGATCAAAATTTGGATCATTTTAGATAAACTATTTTGAAGAAAGAAGTAGATTATTTAATTGTTGGGCAAGGTTTAGCAGGAAGTATATTGGCATATTTTTTAGAAAAAGCGAATAAGTCTTATCTAATTATAGATGAATTAAAAGGAGAAACTTCTTCTATTAAAGCAACTGGCTTAATCAATCCAATTACTGGTAGGCGGTTTGTGAAATCTTGGAAAATAGATGAGCTAATTCCTTTTGCTGAAGAATTTTATCGCGAGTTAGAACAAAAATTTGGTGCAACAATAATAACTAAAACAAAGGTTCATAGAATATTGCAATCTATAGAACAACAAAATGATTGGGCTACTAAAACAACGGAAGATCGTTACAAAAACTACCTACAAAATACCGAATTGATTGATCATGCAGGAGCTATCATAAACAACCCGCTAGGTTGCATAGAGATTGAACCTGTTTATAAAATTGACACCCCATTATTGATAGGAAAATTTGCAGAACATTTCGAAAGAAATGAATTTATAATTAGAAAAAAATTCGATTATACTAAATTAGAAATTATTCCAGAAGGTGTTCAATATGAGGATATTACTGCCCGAAAAATAATTTTTGCAGAAGGTCATTTAGCTGTGAACAACCCCTATTTTAATTACTTGCCATTTTTACTATCCAAAGGAGAAGTTTTAGTCTTTGAGGCTAAAAACTTATCAAACGACTATATTATTGGTGGAAGTACAAATATAACGCCACTTGGCAATCATTTATTTTCTGTTGGCGCAACATACGCTTGGAATGATATTAGCTTAAACACGACCGAAGAAAAAAAGAACGAACTCCTAGAGAAATTAGAAAAAATAATTAATTGCGACTACAAAATTATTAGTCAGAAAGCTGGTGTTAGACCAACAGTTAAAGATAGGCGACCTTTATTAGGTATTCATCCTGAAAATAAGAATATGTATATCTTTAATGGAATGGGGACCAAAGGGCTTTCGTTGGCACCTTATTTTGCGAATTACTTTATTCAACAAATTGAAAATAACTTAGCAATAGATAGAGAAGTTTCTATTGAACGATTCAAATAAAATTACTTAAGCTCTTTCAAGGCTAAAAACAATTCTTTTAAAGCCAGTACAATAAATAGAATTAAAATTACGCCAGACAAGTACAACACTTCTTCAAAATGGTTAATTCCTTTATATTTCAACAAAAAACTAATGCCTACAAAAAAAGGGCAAAGTATTGCTAAAAAAAATAAGATCCAATAAGATTTTTTCATGAAAATTATATAATCATACAAGCACCAACTGTAATGTTTGTTGCTTCATCTATCAAAATAAAACTACCAGTCAATCTATTTTTTCTGTAAGAATCATAAAAAAGAGGTTTTGTAGTTCTCAATTTTATTCTACCAATATCATTCAAGTTAATTTGAACATTTTCAGTTATTCTACTCAAATTATTGACATCCATTTTGTAAGAAACTTCGGTAATAACACATCTAACATCTTTTGAAGTATGTTTAATTGCATATTTTCCTTTCACCTTTAAAAGATTTTTATCATCCATCCAAGCAACAAAACATTCAATATCTTGACTTATTTTAGGTTGATTATTTTCTCTAACAATCATATCTCCCCTACTGATATCTATTTCATCTTCTAGTGTAATGGTAACACTCATTTGAGGAGAAGCTTCTTTAACTTCCTGACCATACAATTCTACAGATTTTATAGTTGTTGTAAACCCACTCGGCAAAGCCATTACTTTTTGACCTTTTCTAAAAATTCCACCTGCTACCCTACCAGCATATCCTCTATAATCATGATATTTCTCACTATGAGGTCTAATAATATGTTGTATTGGAAATCTAGCATCTATCAGGTTGTTGTCGTTCCCGATATGTACATTTTCTAAATAATAAAGTAAAGTCGTTCCTTTATACCAATCCATTTTATTAGACTTTTCTACTACATTGTCTCCAACTAAAGCAGAAATAGGAATAAAAGTTACATCTTTCACACTCAATTTAGCAGAAAATTCTTTGTATTCTTTTTTAATTCTTTCAAAGTCTTCTTCAGCATAATCCACTAAATCCATTTTATTGACACAAATAACAACATGAGGAATTCCTAATAAAGAGGCAATTAAAGAATGTCTTTTAGTTTGTTCTATAACTCCTTTTCTAGCATCTATCAAGATGATAGCTAAGTTTGCTGTAGAAGCACCGGTAACCATATTTCTAGTGTATTGAATATGACCAGGTGTATCAGCAATAATAAATTTTCTTTTTGGTGTAGAAAAATATCTATAAGCAACATCTATTGTAATTCCTTGCTCTCTTTCAGATTTTAAACCATCTGTCAATAAAGCTAAGTTTACGTTTTCGTCACCTCTACGTTCACTTGAAATTCTCACAGCTTCCATTTGATCTTCAAAAATAGATTTACTATCATAAAGTAACCTACCAATTAAAGTACTTTTACCGTCATCAACACTACCTGCGGTAGTGAAACGTAAAAGTTCCATATTTAAATAACTAGCGGAGTCAAATTTTTCTTGCATTTCTTTTAAGCTTTTAGCTATTAGCTATTAGTATTTGGCTATTAGCATTATTATCGATATCAATTCTCTTGGTAAAGTCCAGTAAAATTAAAAGTATCCTTCTTTTTTTCTATCTTCCATAGCTGTTTCAGAACGTTTATCGTCTGTACGGTTTCCTCTTTCCGTTTCTCTAGCGGCAGCTACTTCTTGAATAATTTTATCTATAGTATCTGCATCAGAATCATACGCACCAGTAATAGTAGCATCACCCATAGTTCTAAAACGAATTTGTTTTTCAAACACTTCTTCTCCCTCAGCTGGCTCAACAAATTCAGAAACTGCTAAAGTAATTCCGTCTCTTACTACACATTTTCTAGTGTGTGCATAATACAAACTTGGCAAAGTAATGTTTTCCATTCCCATATATTGCCAAACATCTAATTCTGTCCAATTTGAAATTGGGAAAATTCTAAAATGCTCACCAAATTGTTTTCTACCATTGAAAATATTCCATAATTCTGGTCGTTGATTTTTTGGATCCCATTGTCCAAATTCATCTCTATGAGAGAAAAAACGCTCTTTTGCTCTAGCTTTTTCTTCATCTCTTCTAGCACCTCCAATCAGCGCATCAAACTTATGCTCGTCAATAGCATCTAACAAAGTTGGAATCTGTGCTAAATTTCGACTAGCACTAGCTCCTTTTTCTTCTGCAGCTAAACCTGTGTCTATTGCTTTTTGAACAGAAGCAACTATTAGTTTCGCGCCTAATTCTTTAGCTAATTCATCTCTATAAGCCAAAGTCTCTAGAAAATTATGTCCAGTATCTATATGTACTAATGGAAATGGTATTTTAGCAGGAAAAAATGCTTTTTTCGCTAAATGTGTCAATAAGATAGAGTCTTTTCCTCCAGAAAACAAGATACACGGTTTTTCAAACTGCGCAGCAACTTCTCTAAGTACATAAATAGCCTCAGCTTCTAACTCTTTTAAGTGATTAAATGTTTTAAACATATTTATTTAGAAATTTTTGGAAGTATAAACTCAGCAACCTCTCTTACTGTTTCTTCAATTGTTTTATCTGATGTATTGGCTACAAAACTTGGATTTTCAGGCGCTTCAAAAGGTGAAGAAATTCCAGTGAAATCCTTTATTAATCCAGCTCTTGCTTTCTTATACAAACCTTTTACGTCTCTTTTTTCACATACACCTAATGATGCACTTACATGAATTTCTATAAAATCGTCTTCCCCTAATAACTTTTTAGGGATTTCTCTTATCTTTCTAGTAGGACTTACAAAACTACAGATTGTAATAATACCGGCTTCTAAAAAAAGTTTAGCAGTTTCTGAAATTCTACGAATGTTTTCTTGTCTGTCTTCTTGAGAAAATCCTAAATTGTTACTGATTCCCATTCTGATATTATCACCATCTAAAACCTGTACAAAATATCCTTTATTGAAAAGTATGTTTTCTAAACTTAAAGCTATCGTACTCTTTCCGGAACCAGATAAGCCAGTCAACCAAATTACTTTTGCATTTTGATTTAAGAAATTTTCTTTTTCCCCTCTTTGCATCAAGTCTTCAAAAATGGGATGTATATGTTTGAATTGTTTACTCATATCAGAAGACAAATGTAAGGAAATATTTTTATATTAATCCATAAAAAAGAATAGAATGTATATAAGTCATAGCCAAATCAAAAATAAAGAAGATGGGTTTAGTTTTATATTATTTAAACCACATTCATTCGTTGAATTTTGTCTAATACCCCATAA
Source organism: uncultured Chitinophagales bacterium (assembly GCA_963932515.1). GTDB lineage: Bacteria > Bacteroidota > Bacteroidia > Chitinophagales > UBA8649 > CAKZQD01. The sequence goes on along the minus strand of CAWVRT010000003.1, from coordinate 79,042 downwards.
GCTACTTCCATTGCTTTCATACCGTCCATAGCTGTTACAGCTTCTTCCGTGTCGTTTAAAATACTTTCACTGAATAGTTCTAATTCCATTTTAATAGAATTTACTGGTAAAATTTCTGGTGTATCAAAATGAATATACTTACTGCCTTTTCCTGCACCTAGTTCTACTTCAAAAGTATTTAAGTCGCCTTGGTCCTCATTGTACAATTTAAAAATTTGCGTTTCTTTTTCTAAAAAATCAATACTTATATAAGAATCTCTTTGGAAAATTCTTGTTTTACGCATATTTTTCATAGAAATTCTACTTGCAGTAACATTAGCAACGGCACCGTTTACAAATTCTATTCTTGCATTGGCAATATCTGGTGAATCACTAATTATAGGCACACCACTCGCATGAATATGCTTTACGTCATGACCTACTAATTTTAAAATAATATCAATATCATGAATCATTAAATCTAAAACAACAGAAACATCTGTTCCTCTAGGGTTGAATTGTGCCAATCTATGTGTTTCTATAAACATAGGATTCATAGCATAATCTTTGACCGCTAAAAATGCTGGATTAAATCTTTCTACATGACCCACTTGTGCTTTCACACCAGCTTCTTTAATTAATTCTACCAACTTATAAGCTTCTTCCATAGAAGAAGTCATTGGTTTTTCAAGGAAAATATGCTTGGTTTTCTTTAAAGCCATATAAGCACAATCAAAATGAGACAATGTTGGTGTTACAATATCTACCGCATCTACACTAGATATTAACTCTTCCATATCGGAAAATCTTTTAACACCTAACTCTCCTTCAACTTTTGCCGCATTTATACTATCAGAATCATAAAATCCTACTAAATCAAAAGCTTCAATTTCTTTTAATAATCTAATATGTATCTTACCTAAATGTCCTGCGCCTAAAACGCCAATTTTAATTTTTTCCATAATTACATTGTAAATGTAATTGGACAAATCAAGAAATGTTAAAAAAATGGACAATGAGTTTCCTCTTAGTAATAGGATGGTGTGTAAAATTTCAGACACCTTTTTAAGTGGACAGTGTTAATCAAATTTCTTGAAAACAATTGATTATATAATCAGCACAACCATTTGAACAGTAACAAAATGTGACTAACAAGAAATTTGGCTCTTCACATTAGAAACATTACTTTTGAATTCTATTCATAAAATAAAAACGATAAATATGAAATTCGGAACAAAAGCCATAGATGCATTATTTTGTATTTGCAGAAGCTTTAATTGCCCACCCTACAACTATAACGCATGCTTCTATTCCAAAAAAAAAGTAAGAGAAAATTAGTATTGTGGATTCAATGATTAGATTAAGTGTTGGATGGAAGATCCAAAGACTTAATTGAAGATTTAGAAAAAGTAATGAATTTTTAAATATTGATTTCAAACTAGTTAAGCCTAAACAAAAAAATAAAACAATGTCATTAACATTACTAGCATTATCCTTAGCTCCCGGCATAGCCATCGCTATTTACTTTTACATGAAAGACAAACACGAAAAAGAACCTTTACAGGCTATAGTTTTTAGTTTCTGCTTAGGTTGCCTTAGTGTAATTCCTGCTATCTTGTTGGAAAAACTCTTTATGAATTATTTCCCTTCAGACAATATGAATATTCCATTAACATTGATTAATGCATTTATTTTTGTAGCAGGAGCTGAAGAGTTGAGCAAGTATTTCATGTTAAGGTATTATTTTAAAACCCCGAATTTCAACGAACCGTATGATGGAATTTTTTATGGTGTAATAATAAGTTTGGGTTTTGCTGCAGTAGAAAATATATCCTATGTTATGGAGGGTGGCTTTTCTGTAGATCTATTAAGAATGTTTACAGCTGTTCCTGCTCATGCTATATTTGGAGCAATAATGGGCTACTATTTTGGATTGGCTTGGCAAGACAAAAAAAACAAAACGCTTTATATGCTAAGAGGTTTAGTTACAGCAATTATTCTTCATGGAACTTACGATTTTTTCTTATTCCAACAAAACTACCCAGCATTAGGGTTTGTATCTATTTTGGGTGTTTTTCTTTGTTGGAAACTCGTTACTAAAGCCATAAATACACATGACAACAACTCGCCACATGATGTAAGTCCCGACTAAAAACATTTCGTGTGAAATTTATTTCAAACTAAATTAGCCTTATGCTTGTAATATAAATTTTTTGATAAAATTGTGATGAGCTATTTATTCGTTTAGAATCAAAATACCGCTGTAAATTCCTATAAGAATAAATTTTTGGTTTTCTCTTTCTTGTTTAGTGCAAACAAAAAGATACTTAATTAAACGCAGAAATAATTTCTTATCTCTAACTAATCAATAAAATAAAGGTAAATACTTTGTTGAAAAAAAATAATCATTTAAAATCGTCTATTGCAGTTTTAGAATCATTTTTTCGAATAAAATATTTTAAAAGAGAGAAAGCTAAAATTCCTTCTAAGTAAAAGAAGAAACACAAAACAGCACCAACATAACCAGCCATAGGTATAGAATCATACAATAAACCGCCTATTAGACCAGAAAAAAGACAAAGAATATATCTTATGCCTATTTGATAAATATTTAAATTATGTTTCATTGTTTTCTATTTAGTATTGCAAATATAGGAAAGCCTTTAAAAATATCCAATGAATAGTGTTTTTTTTTAACAAAAAACATAAAAATTTATTTTCCATTTTTTAAATATCTTTGCAAAAAAAATTGGCACAATTTTTCGAGTACAACTCTTAAACTTAATATTATGAAACATTTAACAACAAACAATACAATTAGAAACATTTTTATCATAGGTTTCATTTCTATTTTATTAATAGGCTGTTCTACAGCCCAGAGATACTTAAGTAATGGCAACTACCAAGCTGCTATAGAAGTAGGTGTAAGAAAAATGCGCAAAAATCCTAAACAAGCAGATAAAACTATTTTAGCGATAGAAAGAGCATTCAAAATTGAGAAAAGCAGAATTAGTGATAAGATAAATCAACTAAAGAGAGAAGGTAACCCTGAAAACTGGTTGACTATCTATAATTTATACAAACAATTAGATCAATACCAAAGTGTTTTGAAACCTGTTTTACCTATGTTTATTCAAAAAGAGTTTAGAAACGCTGATATACCATTAGTAAATATTGACCAAGAATTGGCAGAAACTAAAATAAAAGCAGCAGAATTTCTTTATGTAGAAGCTAATAACCTATTAAATTCTGGCAACAAAATAAATGCTAGAGAAGCCTATGGAAGATTTCAAAAAGTAAAAGATCTTCAAAGCAACTTTAGAGATGTGAATACTAAGATTAAAGAAGCTTATACAAAAGGTCAAAATCATATTTTAGTTCATTATACTAATGATACTAGGATGATTATTCCTCAAGAGTTTATGAATAATTTACAAAGGTATAATGCGAATGATTTGAATTCTCAATGGACAAAATACCATTTAAAAGCGAATGAAGTTTCTTCTTACGATTATAGTATTGAAGTACACATTCAAACAGTAGATATAGGACCAGAACAAATTAGAGAAACGAACTATGAAGATGTTGCTAAAGTACAAGATGGCTACCAATATATATTAGACGAAAAAGGAAACGTAGCTAAAGATACTTTAGGAAACGACCTGAAAGAACCTAAACATATAGAGGTAAAAGCATTAATCACTAAAACAGAACAAACAAAAGTTGGTGTTTTAACGGGATTTGTAGTTTATAAAAAAGCAAACAAACAAGCTTTTAAGACTTTTCCGTTTAGAGAAGATTTAGTTTTTCAAAATTTCTTTGGAATAATTCAAGGAGATAAACGAGCTATTAGTAAACCCTCTAAAAACTTATTAGGAGGAAGACCAATACCTTTCCCAACAGATATTCAAATGGTGATGGACGCCTCTGAAATTATAAAAAGGAAGACTTTAAATATTATTAAAGGGAACCGGGGATTGGTTTACGAATAAAACAAAAAAGCAACTATTAAATAGTTGCTTTTTAATTATTACTTATTGACAAAACATACTAAGCATTATACTTGGCAATAGCTATTTTCAATATTTCAACCGAACGGATTAAATCTTCTTTCTTTAATACGTAAGCAATACGAATTTCTTTTTGTCCTAATCCTTTAGTGGAATAAAAACCCGCTGCTGGTGCTACCATTATTGTTTCATTATTATCATTAAAGTCTTCTAAGATCCATTGAGCAAATTTTTCTGCACTATCGACAGGTAATTCCGCTATACAATAAAAAGCACCGTTTGGAATTGCGACTTTTATCCCTTCAATTTGTTTTAACCCTGTTATTAAAGTATCTCTACGGTCTTTGTATTCTGTAATAACGTCATCAAAGTAACTCATTGGCGTATCTAATGCCGCTTCACTCGCTATTTGAGCATAAGTTGGTGGACTTAATCTTGCTTGGGCAAATTTCATAACCGTTGCCATTAAATCTTTATTTTTAGAAACAACACAACCAATTCTTGCGCCACACATTGAGTATCTTTTAGAAACAGAATCTATTATAATAGCATTTTCTTCTAACCCTTTTTGATGCATTACTGAATGGTGTTTTAAACCATCATACACAAATTCTCTATAAACTTCATCAGCTATTAAAAACAAATCATGCCTTAAAACGATATTTTTTAATTTAGTAATTTCTTCTTCACTATACAAGTATCCTGTTGGGTTTCCTGGGTTACAAATTAAAATTGCTTTTGTTTTTGAAGTAATCAATTTTTTAAATTCTTCAATTTTTGGTAACGCAAAATTTTGCTCTATAGAAGAAACTACAGGAATAATCTTCACTCCTGAAGCTTGAGAAAATCCATTATAATTTGCATAAAATGGTTCTGGAATAATAATTTCATCTCCTGGATCGGTAATACTGCCAATAGTAAATAATAAAGCTTCTGAGCCACCAGTAGTAACAATAATTTCATTAGCAGAAATATCCATCTGATTTCTTTGATAGTATTTAGCCAACTTTTCACGATAAGATTGAAACCCTGCACTATGACTATATGCCAAAACATCAATATTATTTTCTTTGATTGCTTTTAATGCTAATTCAGGTGTTTTAATATCTGGCTGACCGATATTTAAATGAAATACTTTAGTTCCTCTAGCTTTTGCAGCTTCTGCATAAGGAACTAATTTTCTAATTGGAGATTCTGGCATTTGAAGCCCTTTAGTTGAAATATTTGGCATGGTTTGATTGTTTAGTCATGTAAATTTGCGATTTTTTTTTATAATAGAATATCAATTTAAAGATTACTTTTTATTAATCAAAAAACAAGCTAAAATTGAGCTTTAAAAATTGAATAATTATACTTAAAAGACTAAAAATTGTATTTTAAACTTAAATAATAATTATATTTTATTAAAATGCTTAATTAATGTGAAAAGTTGATTAATTTTATCTTCAAATCAAGAACCAAAAAAGTAAAATGAGTAAAGAAAAGAAAAAAACAGGCATGTATCAAAATGTTATGAAACAATTTAATCATGCTGCTGATGTCATGAATTTAGATGACGGAGTAAGGCAAATACTCTCAGCAACTAACAACGAAATCGTTGTTCACTTTCCCGTAAAATTGGACAACGGAAAAATTAAAGTATTTACAGGTTACAGAGTGCAACACAACAACGCATTAGGCCCTTATAAAGGTGGTTTGAGATATCATTCTACCGTTGATATTGATGCTGCTAGAGCTTTAGCAATTTGGATGACATGGAAAACTTCTTTAGCAGGCTTACCTTATGGAGGTGGAAAAGGTGGTATTGAAATTAATCCTAAAGATTATTCTCAAAATGAATTAGAAAGAATTACTAGAAGGTTTACTTATGCGCTAGGAGATAACATAGGTCCAAACCATGATATCCCTGCACCAGATGTAAATACCAATGCGCAAATTATGGCATGGATTTCTGATTGTTATGTTTCTACTAAAGCACCTTCAGATAGACACAACCAATTGGCTGTAGTAACTGGAAAGCCAGTAGGTTCTGGTGGTTTAGAAGGTAGAGATAGAGCGACTGGTTTTGGCGTAGTAGCAACTATCAAGTCTTGGTCTGCTTTAAAAAACATTCCTTTAAAAGATAAAAAATATATAGTACAAGGCTTTGGCAATGTAGGTTATTGGGCTTCTCATTTTATGAATGAATTAGGAGCGCATTTAACGGCTGTTCAAGATGCTAGTGGTTCTATTTATAACGAAAATGGAATCAACCCAGAAGCTTTATTAAAATATAGCAAAGCAAACGATGGCGCAATAAAAGGATTCCCAGACGCAGAACCTATAGATTCTGCAGATTTTTATGCTGTAGATTGTAATATTGCAATTCCTGCTGCTTTAGGGAATCAAATAACTTTGAATAATGTAGATCAAATAAAAGCTCAATTGATCGCTGAAGGTGCTAATGGCCCAACAGATGTTGATGCAGAAACTAAATTATTATTAAGAGGAGTAGACCTTATTCCAGATATTTTATGTAATGGTGGTGGTGTTATTGGCTCTTATTATGAATGGTTGCAAAATAGAAGAGCAGAAAGTTGGAAAATAGATCACGTTTTAAGTTTATTGCAAGAAAAACTAGACGCTTCTTTCGAAAAAACGATTACTGCGGCAAAAGAATATAATACTGATTGGAGAACAGCTGCATATATTGTTGCTTTAAAAAGATTAGAATTAACCTATAAAGAAAGAGGTGTATTCCCATAACGGAATCACTTTTTAAAAATCTAAAAGTCACTAAATTTAGTGACTTTTTTTGAATTATTTTCTAATTTAAAAAATTCTCTTCTACACAAATTACCTAGCAAAAGCATAAGCTAGACTCAGAAAAAGTCCAGAACCTGGAGCTTCTTTATTAAACTCTTGAGAATACATTAACATCACATTAAACTGATGTTTCTTCTTAAAGTCTACATTGATCCCTAAACCAACTCTATATTCATTAAAATTAGAATAATTATACGTATCGTTATATAAAATCTCCCCAAATAGATAAGGTCGCACATCTTTGTGAGCATCCCATTTGAAAGAACTCTTCAATCTAAAGTCTTGTGAAAAAGGATTATTTTCTTCAAATTCAGCTTGATATTTTAATCTGAAACTTAAGTTTAAATCTTTAACAACTTTAAGTTTAAAAGTATTAGATAAAGCGAGCCGATTTTTAAATCTACCAATATAAATCGCTCTATAAGATAATCCCAATTTATAAAAACCAGCTACTTTTTTAGAAACGCCTACTTCTGTCAATGCAGAACATTTAGTATTATAAATCAGGTCGTTTATTCTTAAACCTTGAGAAATAGAAACTTTAAACTTAAATTTTTTGATTTTAATTTTTTGTTCAAAAGATAATTCTAACCAAGTTTTATAAGTTGGCATTTGTGCTTTTATGGGTGAAATTAAAAGCATTATTATTAGAAAAAATGTAGCGCTTACAATTTTTTGTTGAATGTTTGATTTCATATAGAATTTAAATATAAGGAATTAATCAATGCCTATTATTAAATTTTTATTATAAAAAACTCATTATTTATTTAACAACTTACTGCAATGATAATATCAACTTCTCTTAATCTCTTATCGCTTTTCTAGCATCCACTAGAAATACACTGTTGGAGTAATCTAAAATAATTTTCTCATAACAGCTCTTAGCTTTAACTTTCTCATTCAATTGGTAATCATATAATTCTGCCAACATAAATATTGCATTGTCAGCCAAGACATCTGCACTAAACGATTGTAATAATTTTAATAACATTGTTTCAACTTGTATATATTCTTTTTGTATAAAATATATTTCAGCTTTCTTCATGAGTATATTGTCTACTAAAACATGTCCAGGAAAAAGTTTGATTATTTTATCAAGTTGAGAAATCGCATCATTATATTTGTTTTGAATCATCATTAATTCAGCTTCAGAATACATCTGAATGGCTATAGAAGAAGTATCTAAACCTAAGTTGTCTATAATAAAAATAGACAAATCTAAAGCATCATTAGCAATCAATTCAGTAGTAGCTCCTTTCAATACCATTAGTTGTGCTTGCGCCCATTCGAACTCACCAAGATAGTAAGATAATTTTGCATTTCTAAAACGAGCATCTTCTCCCAAAGGACTATCTTTTTCATCTTTGTCTACTTGAGCAAAAAGTAGTACAGATTCCCAAACATCCTCTTTTAAGATATACATATCTCCCAGGTCTAACTTTAACTCATTTCTTGACTTTTTCTTCAAGTTCGGATATTTTAGTACTGACTCTATCAATTCAATACCTCCAGATATATCATCTAAATAATTGGCTTTTAAATTGGCTAATTCTCTAATAGTTTTAGTATTTATAACAGATTTTCCATAAGTATCTAAGTAATCTTCATACTCCTGTTTTAAAGCGAATAAATCATCATTTGTATATTCATTGTTTTTTAAAACTTTTTGTTTTCTTGCCTTTAAAACTCCTGATTTTGCCATTCTAAAATAGCCATTAGTTTCTCCTTTTTCCAATAAATATTGATATGCTTCTATTGAGGAAGTATAATCCTGCTCTTCTAGTGCTGTTTGAGCCAAACGAATAATTCTAGCACCTTCTTCTTTATGCTTTTTATCAATAGCTTTTGCTTGAATCAAAGCACTTTTAAAATCTTTTTGATTAGTGAAAAGCCAAATCAATAAACCAGGATACATTTTTTCTCTAGGATTTTTTTGTATCTTTTCATAAAGACCCGTTTCGATGGCATTTGCAAAACCTCCAATATTTAGGTTTTGAGAAAAAATATTTTGAACCCTAATAAATTTATTTGGATTTCTTTCTAAAAATGCTAAGAAAAATTTGATCGCTTCTTCTTGCTTATTTAAGCGTAAATATGTTTCTCCCAATTCAAAAGCATATTTGCTTTCATCTCTAAATAGTTTATAAGCTTTTTCGTATGTTTTTAAAAGATATTCATTTTGGTTTAGACTAATATATTTATAAGCAACAGCTCTTATTTCTTGATCATCCGCTTGTAGATTACTAATTATTTTCTCGTTAAGCTTTTTAGATTTATCTGCTTGGTCATTTTGAGAATACACATAAGCTAAATCTATTTCAAAATCTATTTCGCCTTTATGTTTTCTAATTTGTTTTTTAATGATTTTTTCTAAATAAGTATATTCATTTAGTCTTAATAATGAATTAAAAAGCATAGAATAATATCTTCTATTATTTTCCTTTGAATTTAATAAGACTTCTAACAAAACAGCAGCCTTTTCATAGTCGCCAGCACTATAATAGTGTTTCGCTAAAGTTTCCTCTTTAGCTCCTCCTTGAGAAAAAGAATACAATGAAATTACAGAAAATAATATGATACCTAATTTTTTCAATCTTTGTTTTATTTAAGCGGAATTACTATTATACTTTTACTGGTTTATTGTCCTAAAACCTGTTTTAGCAAATTTAGACATTTTTTAGACATAAAAATAAACACCTTTTCTATTCCTTTCTATGACAATAATTGAAAAGAAGGACTCAGCTTTTCAAACAGCTAGTAGATATGTACTAAGCTACTACTAAAAAAGGGCTGATCCAGACCAATAAACAAAAGCAAGTAGAGAAGCTATAGGGAATTCTGACAAAGAGGTTGCCAGTGTAGATTTTAAAGAAGTATAAATTCTATTCTATTATCATTCTCTTTTCAACTGATCCATCATCAAAAATATACAGTTGAATAGAATTGGTTCTTTTTGAAGATTCTTGCCCCATCATATCTACAATTTTAAGAATATTCTTTTCGTTGTGATGCAGTGGAGTTAGAACGCTAGTATTAATTGTAAAAGCTCTTACTGCTCTTACTTTATACTCTAAAATTTTACCTCTTAATAATGAAAATCCACTAGAATAAACTGCGTAAGAATCCCTAAAATCAGTAGTGCTGGGGGATTCTGTTGAACTCCAATATGGATATAATGGTGCTAAATCAGCAAATAAATGCCCCCCATTTATTAAAGAAATAGAATCAATTAATTCTCCGTGAAAAAATATTTCTTCTAACTCGTTTTTTGAAGGTAAAAACCAATCGTTAAAACCTTGATTATTTGAATTATAACATTGATGCGCTGCATAATTACCTACTGCATAAAAGTTGATAAAATTCTGAGTGTTGGTATACCCCGACCCAATAGCTGGAGAAGAAGTTCCTGGAACATGAGTAGCATAATTTCCCCATCTCGACAACAGACTATCTAAACTGGTATTACCAAGAGGACTGGGATTAGGAAGATCTTGAATATCAACAATTAACCCTCCACCTGACGAATCAACGTAAAATACAACTCCCCCTTGATGAAAATCACCAATAGTTTGGGAGTATGCGTATTGATAAAAAAATAAAAAAATAAAAAATAAACTTCTGACCATTTTAAAATTGGTTTATCCTAATTTAAAAACAATAGGAATATTGTACTGTACTTTTACTGCTTTTCCTCTTTGTTTTCCTGGACTAGCAAATGTCGGCATGTTTTTAATATGCTTTAATGCTGCATTATCCAATAATTTATCTACACCTCTTAGTAATTTAACTTCAGAAACTTTTCCTTTTGCATCTACTACAAAACGAATGTAAACTTTTCCTTCAATATCATTATCAATGGCTATTTGTGGATAATCAACTTTAGCTGTATAAGCTTGAATTTTTTGCATTGTACACTGAGTAGCAGCGTCACCACTTAATTTTTCACACCCTTTAAACTTAGGCATATCTTCTACTACGGTAAAAATTTCTTGCTCAACAACTTCTTCTTCTTCCGTAATCTCAGGAACTTCCACTACTTCATCTTCTTCAATTTCAGTATCTTCAATTTCTGGTTCGTCTTCCAAAATTTCTTCATCATCTACCACTTCAATTTCTGGTGGTGGTGGTGGTGGTGGTGGTGGTTTAACCTGCTCTGTTTGTGGCGCTTCAATTTCAAAATCATCATCAACTTCCATTTGAGCTAATCTAATAGTTTGGCTATTTCTATTAGCATAAGTAAAAGCATAAATTGAAGATCCAAAAGCAAAAATAAAACCTAAAGCCATTAAAATATTTCTACTTGTTCTAATATCCGCTTCAGGATATTTCACCAAAAACCTTTTGTTATCATTTTCTTTATGCGCTGCTATAATTTCTTCTTCACTTTTTCCTCCATCCATAGAGAATTGAGTTAAATACTTAGAAGCTAAAACAAAAAGAGTTATTGGTAGAAATCCTAACCCAAACAATACTTTTTTTCCTATTTGAAAGTACTTATGGTCTTTAAATCTTCTTATTAAAAGTATAAGTTGTAACATTAATTATATTTTATTTTATTAAAAATTTGTTTCTTCATTACAATAAATGCAAGCATGCATCCAATTCCGTTGGCTAATATATCAAATATTTCAAACAATCTTGTACTTGTTGTATACTCTTGTAAAATTTCTATTAAAAAACCATAAAAAAATGACAATAATATCGGTATTGATTTTACAAATATACTTCTATGTTTCAAATTTACAAAGCCTAAAAGCATAAAACTAGCTAAAATAAAATATATGAAAGCATGTACAAATTTATCTAGGTTTTGTACACCAACTTTAGGGATCTCTTGAGCTGGCAAAAGGGAAACATAGACTATCAAGATTAAAAGAATGATCGCAATGGCTGCATAATATAGATGTATCTTAAACAATTTATTCATAAACACCTCTTTATTAATACTTTTAGGAACAAATTTAATTATTGAAATATTCTTTTTCAAATAGTTCTACCTAAACAAATAAACAATTAATGCACAAATTAAAAGCTAGGTAACAATACAAGTAGCCAAAAAATTATTCTAAGACTATGTTTACTGGTATTAGATATTGTTACATTACTTCCTATCCCTCTTTGCAAAACTCCTCTGGCAACATCAAGCTTTTTTTAATATAAATTAAAACAGCTTTGACTAATAATTTATTTGCTCCTCTTACGATTTCTACATTTTTAATTTTTCGGCAAACTGCCTACTGTCTGCGGAAAACGCTTAACATTTCGTTGCTGCATGAAACCAACGGTACTTTTAAAAAAACAATATCACAGAATTGTCATTTTAAATTATTAACTACTTTAGCGGTGCTTTAATAACATTAATTTTACAAATGATAAAAAAAATACTTAAACCTTTTGGATTTGCTTTTCAAGGCATACTATATACTATAAAAACTCAGTGGAATTTTAGGTTTCACTTACTGGCTACTTCAATAGTACTTGCTTGTAGTTTTTATTTCGAAATAAAAACTATAGAATGGCTTTTCTTGTTGCTTTGTATCGGCTTAGTTTTATTTGCGGAATTGTTAAATACTGCGATAGAAAGCACTATCAATTTATGCTCGCCAGAGATTCACCCCTTAGCTAAAATAGCAAAAGACACTGCAGCTGGGAGTGTTTTAATCTTGGCAATTATGTCGGCACTAATCGGAGTGATTATTTTCACACCTTATTTTTTTAGTTGATTTATGAATTTATTCTTAAAGGAAAATAAACAAATAATAGCATAAATAATTAAATCTTCACAATTTTAAAAGTCGCTTTAGTTTTATCTGATTGTATTCGAATAAAATAAATTCCGTTTGCCCCTTCTATATCAAATGTTTCTTTCATTAAATCATTACTTTCAATTACACCATGGTATAATTCTTGAATTTTTTGGCCATTAATATTCATTAAATCTATTTCTACTTGAATATTATCTATACTTAAAACTTCAATAGTTATTTGATTATCAACAATGTTTGGATAAATTCTCACCTTTGAAATATCTGCTCCCAAATCATCAACAGCTAACACATTATTAAAATAAGCATAAAGCGTATCATCTTGAATAAATTTAAATAGTGTCGTAGCATTATAATCTGGTAGTGTATTATTATTCAAATTCCATTGATTAAAAACATTGTTTCCATTAGGTAAAGCCTTAATGTTTATAATAGTTTCTTTTTGATACAAACCCATAAAAGGACTAGTAGTAATTATATCATTTTCAACTTCTAAAGTCGCTACACCTATAGGATTCATAACAATCCAAAGCGTATCAACTTCATTGTAGTTGGCAATAATGGTGTCGTTAGAAAAGACATTAAAGTCAACCATGTCTGTATTGGTATTAGGGTTTAAAGCACTAGCTTGAGTTGTCCAATGAGAAAAACTAAAGTTTGGATTATCATTGGCTACTAAATCCACATTGCTTCCAATGGCATAATTAATAGTTGTAGGAAAAGTATTCACATTTACGGCATCTATATCTATAGTTCCTGCACCTGTTGGGTTTGTTAAGTAAGTAACATCATAACTAGGAATTAGCGTAAAATTCACTGTACAAGTATCATCAGATATCCATGTGACAGTAATGTTGCTATTAGTAGCATTTGGTATAGCTGCGTTATTATTAAAATCCCAATTATTAAAAGAAAATCCAGCGTTTGGACTTGCCGTTAATGTAGAAGTTGAATTTTCATTATAAACAGAAGTAGTTGGAAACGTAGTAATATTTACAGCATCTACTGTTATAGTTCCAGAACCTGGAGGTTCTACTATATATGTAATAGCGTTTGTTGGAATTACATCAAAATTTACAATACAAGTATCATCAGATATCCATGTAACCGTAATATTACTATTAGTAGTATTTGGCGTAGCTGTATTATCATTAAAATCCCAATTATTGAAAGAAAATCCAGCATTTGGATTTGCCGTTAATGTAGAAGTTGAATTTTCATTATAGTCAGAAGTATTCGGAAAAGAAGTAATAGGTATAGCATCTACTGTTATTGTTCCAGAGCCTGGAGGTTGAACCATATATGTAATAGTGCTTATTTGTGGTACTTGAAAATTAACAATTAAGGTATCATTTGTATAAGTTAATACTGTTGAAATTGCTGAAGTGTTATTCGGTAAAGGATTATGAATTTTCCAATCCCAATCTACAAATTGGTAACCTGCGTTTGCTAACGCTTCAAAATTTTGAACTACAGAATCTGAAAGACTTTGATAGCAAGGAAAATTAGAAACATTTTTACTACTTGAGATAATTGTTCCTGTTCCAGTCATATTTACCGTTCCAGAACCTGGAGGTTGCACCTCTACATAAATTCTATTTGAAGGAGTAACGTCAACTGTTAAATCTTTTTTTAGTTTCCAAACTATAACATCTTTTTTGTTATCAGTTCCAACAGAATTGAAAGTATATCCATCAAAATTTGCTGTTTCTTCAAAGAAACCAATGGCATAAACATTACTGCCGCCATCTTCACAAATATCACCCATTCTATCATCATCTGTCGGGCCACCGCCTAATTTTGCCCAAACCCAATCTCCAATACCACTGCCATCTAACTGCGCTACGAAAGCGTTTGCTGTAGTATCTCCAATAGAAAGATCTATACTATTATTAAATTTCATAGAATCTCCACACATTCCCGAAAGAAATACTTGCATATTATCATCTACAGACATTTGATAAGGCTTATCTGTACCTTTAGATCGAGCTCTTTTTGCCCAAACCCAATCTCCATTAGTTGTAATTTTTGCTACAAATACATCTCTCTTTTTTGCATGACTTAAAGTGTCAGTACCATTTGAAGCATTAGCCCCAGAAAAAACCATTGGGTTTCTATATTCACCAGAAATGTAAATATTATCTGCATAGTCAATAGCTATTCCGTTTCCTCTATCCGTCTTATTTGAACCTACATTTCTAGCCCATATCCAGTTACCTTCTTTATCCATTTTAAACAAGAAAGCATCCCATTCACCATTACTTGTTAAACTTAATGGGCCATAAGTTCCAGTATTTTGAAATCCTCCTGTTACATAAACATTAGAAAAATTGTCGATTGCTATTCTACTATCCCTAGAACCTCTTTGATCTTTTATGCCATCATAATTATCTACCCAAAGCCAATTTCCATTATTATCTAGTTTTCCTACATAACCTTTTGGTTGGCAGTTTGCACCCCATGTGGGGTTCGTAATAGTCAATGCATCAAAATCTGCACTCAATCCAGAATAAAATCCGACAACATAAACAAAACCATCATCATCTACTTTAACATCATATGAATGATCATCTGCATCATAAATTGGATAAGGACAATTAGTACCCGAGCCAGCACCCTGATTAGCACCAAAAGTTTTTAACCAAACACAATTTCCATTTGGATCAATTTTACCTAAAATAGAACCATCATGGCTATTACTTGGTGCACCGTTTAAATTGCAGCTACCTAAATTGAAACCAGACCAATTTGTTCCCGTTATATAAGAATAGCCATCTGGAGTGACATGCAATCCCAAAGCTCTATCATCACAACAACCTCCTGTGCCGTCTCCTCCTTGGATAGCCCAAATGACATTTCCTAAAGAATCTAGTTTAGCTACAAATGCTTCTTTGTTGTTTGAATTAATGCTAAGGGGGCTACAAGTTAAATACTCAGCATCAAAGTTTGCTTGATTGTTAAAAAAACCACTGATGTATACAAACCCAAGTGTATCTGAATCTATACTAATTCCTTTGTCAGAGTTAGGTCCACCAAAAGATTTAACCCAATCTGTCGTTTGAGAAAACGTAAAACTGATCTGAAAAAATAGTAAAAAGATTAAGATAACTTTCTTTGACATAATTATTGAGTTTGTTGTGAGGTTTTAAATATACACTTTTTACAATAGAAATTTAAGCTTAACTTAATACAGATTTTACATTTTGTGGATGAAAATGATGAAATGTTAAACATGTTTAATTCAAATAACAAAAAATAGCAAAAGCGTTAACCACTTCATAAAAAAGGCTTAGATTTGCTTCTATGCTAGCAAATTTAGATAGAACACCCGCTGTAAAACATTTATTAATAGTAAATGTCGGGATTTTTTTAGTGATGAATTTTGTGCCTCAAGTAACTCAGTTTTACAACTCTTTTTCGTTGCATTATTTTGATACACCAGATTTTGGAATTTGGCAATACATAACTCACATGTTCTTGCATGCACAGTTAGGTTCGCCTACAGGAATCTTTCACATTATATTCAATATGTTTATGTTGTTTCAGTTTGGTGCTGTTTTAGAACAACGCTGGGGAACTAAAAAGTTTTTATTCTTCTATTTTGTGGCAGGAATAGGCGGTGCTATCTTTTACACCTTAAATCTTTCAGGAATTTTGAATTATTTGTTTCATTCTATTACGCCAATTTCAGATGGCTTATATGGTGGTGGCTTACCAACTGCCGTAGGAGCTTCTGCTGCTATCACTGGTATAGTTGTTGCTTTTGCATACTTACATCCAAATACGAAATTGATGTTGATGTTTATCCCAGTACCTATAAAAGCAAAATATTTGGTAGGGGCCTTTTTAGTTTATGATTTAGTTGCTGGTATTTTAAATACTTTAGGGACTTTGGATATAGTACACCTGTATAGTGACAATACGGCACATTTTGCACATTTAGGCGGAGCGGTTTTTGGTGGTTTATTATTGTTATATTGGCAAAAAAATAGCCGTAAATTTTATTAATGTTAGCTAAAGATTTAATCCTAAATTTAATTAAAGAAAAACTGAACAATAAAAATATTGTCACACAGTTAATTCTAGTAAATATTGGCATATATTTGTTAGGCTTAGTTTTAAATATTCTAGGTTTAGCTTTTGGTTTTCAAGAAGAGCTAATGGCAGATGTTTTTGCTAAAGAGTATTTGTATATCCCTTCATTTATTCAATCATTTATTTATAAGCCATATACCTTATTAACTTATCAGTTTTTGCATGTAGGCTTTTTTCATTTATTTTCAAATATGATTATTGTGTATTATTTTGGGAATATTTTTATTCAATTAACGCATAAGAAAAAGTTGTTGCCTTTATATATCTTAGGTGGTTTGTTTGCCGGCTTATTCTTTTTGTTAATCTTTTTTTTAGTTCCAAGCTTGCAAGCAACGCAAGTTTATTTAGTAGGTGCTTCAGGTTCTGCGATGTCTATAATGGCCGCTGTAGCTACTTTGATTCCTGAAAAAGAACTATTGTTATTTGCTCGTTTTAAAACTAAGTTTAAATGGATAGCATTCTTTTTCTTAGCTATCAATTTGATTAGTCTTACTTCTCCAAATAGTACCGGAAACTATGCTCATTTAGGAGGCCTTTTGTTTGGTTATTTGTTTGTGATGGCTTCTAAAAATGGGATTGACTTAGCAAAACATTTTAATAGTTACTTTAATTTGATTTTAAGTTATTTTGATTTTGAAAAGAAACCTAGAGTAACTTTTGTAAACGATAAGTTTAAAGATAAAAAACAATTCAAAACAGATAAAAAAGAAAGTAAAGAAGATCTTCAAAAAGTAGATGCTATCTTAGCTAAAATAAAACAAAGCGGTTACGATAAGCTAACGAAAGCAGAAAAAGCCTTTTTATTTAAGAATTCAAGTAAATAAGTAAGTAACTTTGTCGTTTTAAATAAAGTGTTAAAAAAACTCCCACTATATCTTAATATAATATTTGCTTTCTTGCTGTTAGTAGCAGGATTTTCCAAATACATAAACCCAATAATTAGTTGGATTCCAGCATTTTTTGGCATGACTTATCCATTCTTGTTGTTGATAAATATTTTATTCTTGTTTTTATGGTTTTTGTTTTTAAAAAAGAAATCATTCATTCTTATTTCTTTGTTTGCTATCGTGTTTACAGGCAGAAGTTTTATGGCTACTATAAATATTTCTGCTCCAAAAAGAACGCTCAAAGAAGTTTCTATTCTTTCTTGGAATGTAAAGAATTTTGATTTATACAATTGGAGTAAAAACAAAGAAACGCATGAGTTGATGATGCAGCTATTGGAAGAAAAAAACCCGGATGTTGTCTGCTTTCAAGAGTTTTATACAGAAAGTACAGGTAGTTTCAAAAACATTAAAGAAATCAAAAAAAGATTAGGCTACAAATACTATTATTTTGGCGAAACTTTTAATATTAGAAATAATAAGCAATGGGGATTAGCAACATTTTCTAAATTTCCCATCAAAGACCATGGGCAAATAAAATTTGAAAAAGGTTCCCGTTTAAATTCTTGTATTTATACCGATATTGAGTTTACAAAAGACACCGTTTTTAGAATTTATAATACGCATTTACAATCCTTGCATTTTGGAAATGACGATTATGAATATTTAAAGGAATTAAAAGATCAGCAAAAACATGATGTAAAAAATTCTTTAAAAATAGGAAGAAAAATAAAAAGCGGTTTTGTAAAGCGTGCCAATCAAGCACAGCAAATTTCAGTACATAAAAATAAGTTTAGCGGTAAAAGTATAATCTGTGGAGATTTTAATGATACACCAACTTCTTATGCCTATCATTTATTGTCAGAAAACATGCAAGATGCTTTTAAAGAAAAAGGCATTGGTTTTGGGAATACCCTAGTGAACCCAACACCATTTTTTAGAATAGATTTTATGTTGATGGATCCTTGTTTACAAATCAATAGTTATAAAACCTATAAAAAGAAGTATTCAGATCATTATCCTGTGCAAGTATATTTTGAGTATTAATTAATTCTTTTTAAAGAATGTTAATGACAAAACATTTACAAATAATAATAGTGAATTAATAAGTAAAAATTTATCTTTACACCTCATGTCTGTAGTAGTAAAAAATATCAGCAAAGTTTATGGCGAACAAAAAGCGGTAGATAATGTTTCTTTTGAAATAAACAAAGGAGAGATTGTTGGCTTTTTAGGTCCCAATGGTGCTGGTAAATCTACCACTATGAAAATGATTTCTTGTTTTATAGAACCTACTAGCGGTAGAGCTTCTGTCTGCGGTATAGATGTTTTAGAAAACCCAATAGCGGTAAAAGGTAAAATTGGTTATTTACCTGAAAGCAATCCTTTGTATTACGACATGTATGTAAAAGAATATTTACATTTTGTTGCCGGCACTTATAAAATCAAGGATAAGAAAAAACGTATTGCAGAAATTATCGAATTAACAGGTTTAGGCAAAGAAAGTCACAAACAGATTGGGCAGCTTTCAAAAGGATATAAACAAAGATTAGGATTGGCACAAGCTATGATTCACGATCCTGAAGTATTAATTTTAGATGAACCAACATCTGGTTTGGATCCTAACCAATTGGTAGACATCAGAAAGCTGATTAGAGATATCGGAAAAGAAAAAACAGTTATTTTGTCTACGCATATTATGCAGGAAGTAGAAGCCATGTGCGATAGAATAATTATTATTAAAAATGGGGAAATTGTTGCCAATGAAACAGTAGCAGATATTCACCATAAAAAGAATCAACAACAAGTAGTTAAGTTTAAAATAAAAGGAATATTAAGTGAAAGTATTTTTAAAGATTTTGAAATAGAAGCTTTAAATAATAATTTTTATAAAATAATAAGTAAAGAAAAAACAGATTTAAGAGAAATCATTTTTAATTTATGTGTAAAGCACAATGTATTGCTTTTACATTTAGAGTTAGAAGAAAACAACTTAGAGAATGTGTTTATGGATCTTACTAAATAATTATAAATTGAATTTGGTTTAAGGTTTATTATTGAAGCATTAAAAATTTAATGGCACTTTACCAAAAGCGAAACACTACCAGCTAAAATAAAAGAATGAACTTAACGATATACAAAAAAGAAATTAATCAGTTTTTTAGCTCACTAGTGGGTTATATAGTTATTGTGGTATTTCTAATATTTACGGGTTTGTACACATTCGTTTTTTCTGAAAGCAGTATTTTAAATGCAGGTTTTGCGAATTTAGATATTTACTTTCAAATTGCGCCTTTCTTATTTTTGTTTTTAATTCCTGCCATTACCATGCGTTTATTTTCTGAAGAATATAACAAAGGAACCATTGAGTTGCTTTCTACCAAGCCATTAACAGAAAATAGCATTGTTTTAGGAAAATATTTTGCGGCTTTAACCTTGGTTATTTTTTCCTTATTACCAACACTTGTTTATTTTTATACCGTTAGTAAATTAGGAGCCACAGAAGGAAACTTGGATGTCGGAGGAATAACAGGTTCTTATATTGGTTTGTTTTTATTGGCTGCTTCATTTGTTGCCATTGGCATATTTAGTTCGGCAATTACAAGCAATCAAATCTTGTCATTTTTAGTAGCAGCAATCTTATCATTTTTATTTTATTATGGTTTTGACGAAATAGCTACTTTACCTTTTTCATTTGGGAAGTTTGATTATTTCATAGAAAGATTAGGAATAAATTCTCATTATCAATCTATGAGTAGAGGTGTAATAGATACGCGGGATCTCTTGTATTTTATTAGCTTAATTAGTGTATTTATTTTGTTAACTAAACTTGTTTTAAGTAAAAGAAAGTAAGATGAAAAAAGGAAACAAAACAAAATACATCAATTTCACATTGGTTTTTGCTATTATGTTAGTTGTGAATTTATTGGGTTCTATGTATTACCAAAGATTTGATTTGACCGAAGAAAAAAGATATTCTTTATCTACCCCAACAAAGGCATTTTTGAATAATTTAGATGACATTGTTTCTGTACAAGTATTTTTAACTGGTGGTGGTTTACCTTCAGGATTAAAGGAATTAGAACATTCTACCGATGATATTTTAAATGAGTTTAAAGCTTATGCGGGTACAAATTTTGATTATGAGTTTATAAACGTAAACGATTATGATAAAGAAACGAAAAGCAATGTTATTGAATTTTTAAAAGAGCAAGGTTTATCACCGATTAATTTACAAGTGGTAGAAAATGATGAAAATATTCAAAAAGTAATTTTTCCAGGAGCTATCATTAAATATAAAGGCAGAATGCTTTCTACTATTTTGTTAGAAAACCAAATTGGAAAAAACCAATTCGAAATAATCAATAATTCTATTGCTTTATTGGAATATAAGTTTGCTAATGCTATTCAAAAATTAAAAAGAAACAAACAACCTCATGTTGCTTTTACACAAGGAAACGGAGAGTTAGATCAGCTAGAAATTGGTAGTTTATTAACCTCAATGTCTCAAAACTTTTTCAAAGTAGAAGGCATCAATTTAGCTAATGAATACCAAGTAAATACTGAAATAGATATTTTAGTAATTGCTAAACCAACGATTTCTTTTACCGAAAAAGACAAGTACAAATTAGATCAGTTTGTGATGAATGGCGGTAAAGTCATTTGGGCTTTAGAAGGAATGAGCGCAGACATGGATTCTTTAAAAGGACAAGAATTTTTCATGGCAAAAAACAAGGATGTAAATTTGGGCGATCAACTGTTTAAATATGGTGTTAGAATCAATGAAGATTTAATTCAAGATTTGCAGAATACCCCAATATCTTTAGTAACAGGTGAATTGAATGGTCAACCACAATTACAAAATTTCCCTTGGTTGTTTAATCCAATCATGTTTTCTTCTGAGAAACATGCCATTGTAAAAAACTTAGAACCTGTAAAATCATCTTTCGTAAGTACTTTAGATACCATTAGAACCAAAGGTGTTAAAAAGACATACTTATTGACAAGCTCACAATATAGTAAAGCACAAATGAATCCAGTAAGAGTGTTTTTAGGTTTAATTCAAGACCAGCCGAATCCTGCTAATTTTAAGCAATCTTATTTACCTACTGCAGTATTATTAGAAGGGAAATTTACATCAATTTTTAAAAGACGGCTTACAGAAAAGTATTTAGAAAGTATAGATACCGTTAAAAATATGCAATTTAGGGAAGAAAGTAAATCGACCAAAATGATTGTAATAAGCGATGGTGATTTGTTTAAAAATGAGATAGAAAAAGGAAAGCCCCTACCCTTAGGTTACGATAGAAATAGCAAAAGAAATTTTGGAAATAAAACATTTATCATCAATTGTTTAGAATATTTAATAGATGAAGACAATTTAATAGAAACTAGAAATAAAGAAATAAGATTAAGGCAATTAGATCCTATAAAAGTTCAAAAAGAAAGTGGTTTTTGGCAGCAAATAAATCTTGTTTTACCCTCACTTTTGCTAACTATCTTTGGTTTATTGTTTTTCTTTATTAGAAAGAAAAAATTTGCTTAAACGCTAACATTATTCTTTTAGTTAAACAAAGCCGTTCAAATAAAAAATTATGAAAACAAAAATATACACATTAATATTTGTCTTACTAATTGGGTTTTTAGGCTACACCTTATATAACAAATCACTAGCAAAAAAGAATGCCAAGAAAGATAGAATTTTTAAAGTAGCAGATTTCGAAAAAGTAAATAAAATTGAACTTTTAGATAAGTCTGGAAAACAATTATCTATGGAAAAAGTAGCTAATGAATGGATATTAAATGATAAGTACCCAGTCAACATGCATTTATTTAAAGATGTGAAAGAAGCTTTATCAAAAATGGAAGCTTTAAACCCAGTGGCAAAAGTGGCTACTGAAAATGTTCTTTTTGAAATGATGCAACATGCTATAAAAGTTTCTGTTTTTGAAGGAAAAGATAAACCTTCTAAAGTCATATATGTTGGTGGTCCTAATTTAAGTAATACCGCTTCAAATATGTTTTTAGCCTTTGATGGAATTCCTTCTAAGAAAATTTATGAAGTAAGTATTCCTGGGTTTAGAGGCTATTTAACTACAAGATTTCTAGTCAATGAATCTGATTGGCGTTCTAAAGAAATATTCAATTATTCTCCAGAAGAATTTAAAGAAATAGAAATTAAGTATTTTAATGCCCTTGATGAAAATAACTTTATTTTGATGAAAAAAGAAGGCGGTTATGTCTTAAAATATAGCAATACAATTATAGAACAAACAGAATTGAATGAAGAAACTATTATAAATTACATTCTTCAATTAAGAAATAAATTGGTATTAGACTATTCTTTTCAAAGACCAGCAGATAGCGCTATAAAAGATTCTTTGTTAAGTGTAAATAAATATGCTGAAATGAAGATAATGGACAGTAAAAACAATGTGCAATTAATGACAATTGTAGATATGCCGGTAAACCAAGGAAGTAGTTCTAAATATGATATAAATGGCGACCCTATGACTATAGATGTTGATTATAAATACATTATTTTTGGAGAGAACCAAGATTGGGGAATTATTAGTAAAGATAATTTCGGAAAACTATTTATAGCACCAGTAAAATTTATTAAAAAATAAAAAACAGTCAAATAATAATATATTTGCGAAAACTAAAAGACTAAACTATGTCATTACAATTATTAAAAGGAAAGAAAGGAATTATTTTTGGCGCATTAGATGAATCATCTATAGCATGGAAAGTTGCACAGAAAGCTTTTGATCATGGTGCAGAGTTTATTTTAACGAATGCTCCCGTTGCTTTAAGAATGGGAAAAATAAATGACTTAGCTAAAGCTTGTAATACAGAAGTTGTGGCTGCAGACGCTACAAGCATGGAAGATTTAGAAAATTTAATCAAAATAGCTACAGAAAAATATGGTAAACTAGATTTTATTTTACATTCAATAGGAATGTCTATCAATGTTAGAAAAAAGAAAGAGTATACTGATTTAAATCACGAATGGATGAAAAAGACATTTGATATTTCAGCAATTTCTTTTCATAAAGTAATGCAAACTGCTTATAAAATGGATGCTTTAAATGATGGTGCATCTGTATTAGCATTAACCTATATTGCAGCACAAAGAACATTCCCAGGTTATGGAGAAATGGCAGAATCTAAAGCTTTATTAGAATCTTTTGCTCGTTCTTTTGGATACCATTATGGAAAAGAGAAGAAAGTTAGAGTAAATACAATTTCTCAATCACCAACAGTTACTACTGCAGGTTCTGGCGTAAAAGGTTTTGATGTATTTTTCAACTATGCAGATAAATTATCTCCTTTAGGAAATGCTAGTTCTGATTCTTGTGCAGATTATTGTGTGGTAATGTTCTCAGATATGACGAGAATGGTTACAATGCAAAATCTATTTCATGATGGCGGGTATTCTTCTATAGGATTATCTGAAGCATTTATTGAAGAAATGGGAAGTTCTAAAGAATAAACTACCAACTAATAGAGAGCAATATTTATTAGGCTTATTTTACAAATAATATTACATTTCAATAGAATTAAACATTAGATTTATTGCTATATTTGGTTCAAAATCATAAACTTGAAAACATTTCTATCTCTACTTTTTTTATCTATAACACTTAGTATAACGGCACAAACCTATGTAAAAAATATAGGAATTTCAGACTGCAATGATGGTGCCACTAGTATTACAAAGTCTATAAATGGATTTATCATAGCTGGTTATGCCAACCGAGATGCTTATTTAATGGAAGTAGATGAATTAGGTAATGTTTTATGGAAAGATACCTATCATATTTCTGACCAAGAAGATTTAATTACCGATATAAAATATATTGATGGCAAAATTATAGCTTGTGGATATGGTTACTATGAAGGAACAGGAAATTTTTTAGAATTTTTTTTCAAATACGATATTGCTTCTCATAGTTTTGATTGGATAAAAAAAACAAAACTAACCTTAAAACCTGCAACAGTACAAATTTTACCTAATGGTAATTTTTTAATAACAGGAGACGAAATATACTTTGAAGAGTTTAAAATTTTCCTAATGGAACTAGATGCAACCAGTGGGAAAATGCTACAGTATAGTTCCTGGTTTTTTACTGGAAATGAAAGCGCCAGTACTTCTTTAATTCATGATAAGCATATTTATATAGGCGGAAGATATGCCCTAGAAAAAAAGATAGATAAATATAGAGGAGCTATTTCTAAATTTGACTTTGATTTTAATGAAATTTGGAGCAATTACTACTTAAATAAAAAAGAAAGTTACCTGAGAAATTACTTGAGTAAATTAATAATAAATAATAAGGAGATTATTTCTTTATATTCTACCAATAATAGAGGAATAAGTAACTTCTACACCATTTCGTTAGCCAAGCAAACATTAGACGGTAAAATCCTTTGGGCAAAAGAATTTGGCATTGAAGGCTTTGTAAATTTAAGTGTTAGAGATATAAAAGTTGCGAATAATACTTATTATATCTACGGGGCAACGCTTTCTCCTTCTGAAGAATTGTTTATCATTAAAATCGACACTTCAGGCAAGCTACTTTGGTCTAAATCTTATGGCGGAAAGCTAAGTGATAAGTTCCATACAGATCAAGGTAATTTTCTGGAAGTCACAGATAAATATATTTATACTATTGGGCAAACAAAAAATTTTAACAGTGGAAATAATTATAATAGTGTACTACTAAAACTAGATTTAGACGGAAGCACAGACACTAATTGTTGGGGGAAAGATATTACTGTAAAAAGTAAAGATTTTAAAGAATTAATACAAGGCGGCATCTCTTTAAATGGACGAGATTCTATATTTTCAAATAACAATTTATCATTTAAAAAAATAGAGAACAATGATAATAACAAATATCCATTTTATTGCTTTTCCAAATTAGCAAACAATGATTTTGATACCATCAGTAATGAAAAAACGATTGAAATAGAATTTCTCACTAATGATATCCTACCAGAAGATTTACAAATTAGCACAAAAATAATTTCAAAACCAAACTTTGGCGATGCCAATATTATTGATGATAAAATAGTCTATAATAGAACTACTGAAGCTTGCCAAAAAGATAGTTTTAAATATGTTTTGAGTACCCCTAAAAGTAGCGATACGGCTATAATATTCATTTACACAGTAACCATTGATACAATAATTTCTATTGTATTACCCATTGAGGATAAAACAAGCTTAATAGGTAAAATTGACAACTCAAAAGTGAACTATTTATGGTCAAATGGTGAAACCACTCCAAATATTGACATTAAAAATCCTGGAAATTATCAATTAATTATTAACAATAATAATTGTTTATCCAAAAAAACTTTTGACGTAAAGGAGAATCTATTTTCTTTTAAAGATGTAGCGACGAACAATATAACTTTTATGATAGACGCTTCTATTTCTATGAATAGAAGTAATCGATTGCCTGTTTTAAAGAAAGCTTTATATAAAGTTTTAAGTTTTATGAGAGCGGAAGATAAATTATCTATTATAAACTATTCTAACAAAGGAGAAGTAATTTTTGATGGCATAAATGCTACTTCAATAAATTTAATACAAACTAAAATAGATAGTTTATATTCTAAAGGAAATTCTAACATAAAAGAAGGATTGAAAATGGCACTAAAAACTGCAGAAAATAGTTTTACCCCAGCAGGAAATAATAAAATTATTTTTACCACAGATGGCGATATTTCTAATGACTCAAGATTAGAATTGGTTGATTTGTTAAAGAAAAATCTAAAAGATGGCACTTCTTTTACTTTGTTCCTTTTTAATGATGCCACCGTTTTTAGAGATCAAATGAAATCTGTTAGTGATGCTATCAATGAGAATTTATATGTAATAACACCCGAAAATGTAGAAGAAGTCCTATTAAAAGAATTTAAATCTGTAAGGAAATAGCACGAGTTAATTCATTATCGATCTCAGTACATTCTAAAGGATTTTATTTTAATTTTAATCTTCAGCCTTAAGTATTTACAAAGGGGGTGTATTATTTTTGTAAAGCTTTCAAAATAGTATAAAAATATAGACAGAAGTAACTCTTCTAGTGTTTATATCTTAATATCATTAAAAATGTTTTAAGAAAAAAAGAGGGAGTTTTGGTGTTTATAAAAAAACAAATAGAATATGAAATATATTATTACCCTTTTCGTAGCAGTTTCTCTTTTTGCCAGTACAAATGCACAAACTGAAAAATCTAAAATTTTAGGTTTTAGAGATTTTAATTGGGGACAAGAAATAAGTGAAATGATAGTTGATGGCGAGTTGGCTAATTTCATAAAAATGGAGAAGGAAAAAGAAAAAGATGGTGATTATTATATTTTAGCAGAAGAAAATTTAATGATTGGCAATGTATTACTAAGTAGTATAGAATATGTTTTTTCTAAAAAAGATGCTAAGTTTTTTAAAGTTATTTTGACAGGAAAAAAAATAGACTCAGAGCAAATGAACTTTATTGTAGGTTTTAAATATGGCGAAAATGCTAATATAGATACGAAAGACGATAGAGTAATAAAAGAATGGATTATTAATAATGTATCTATTACTATGAAAGATTACACGTTACACAAATTCGAATTAATATTAAAAAGCGATTGGGAAGCGGCAGAAGCGTATAGAAAAAATACAAATGTTAGCGACTTTTAATTAAGTTATCAATAATAAATTAATATTTTGCGCCTAATTTATAATGAATTAGGCGTGTTAATTATACAAACTATGGAAAATAAAGAAGCAGTTGAAAATAAAGAAGAGACTACTGTATTTGCTAGACAGAATGGTCCAATAATAATTAATGGGGCTTTCACTTTTGATGATGGAGAAGGCAATATTACCAAACAAACTCGTTTATCTATTTGCAGATGTGCTGTTTCAAATAAAATGCCCTACTGCGATGGATCGCATAATAGAGTTAATTTTCAGTCTTAATTAGCAAAAACTGTTTTCATTTTTGTAATCGTAGCAATGGATTCTGCTCTTTTTTTTGTACGAACAACAGTATCTCCAGATAATTGGGCATCTAAGTTTTGTTTAAATAATTGCAGCCAAATATCAAAATCTTCACTTTTTAAGTTTTGTGGTAAATGTAGCTTTGTCTGCAGCTATTGGGTTTCCACTAAAAATAGCTTTATCAAATAAAATACTTTCCCAAAAATTATACATTTTAGATAAATGTTTTGCCCAATCTACTTTTACGGTATCGTTAAACAAAAAACCTAGTCTATCATTATTTCTTACTAAATTATAAAAGCTATTAACCATCTGAATACTGTAGTCTTTATTTTCAATGTCTTTCATCTTATTATTTCATATTACAAAGGTAAGTTGTTTTCCTAGTTTAATTTATGATTTAACTCACGTTAAAAAAGTTATAGCTCACTAGTTCATAGTTTTATATACTCAATAATAATCGCCGTCAAACAAAAGCTAAAACTTGTAACATCTTTCTACTGCAATACTCAAATAGTAGCATAAATCTCTTTATTTTCGCGCTATGTTAAGAATTAATAATGTTTCCATTCATTTTGGCGGTAAGCCCTTGTTCAATAAAATGACTTTTCAAGTCACTCATGGTGAAAGGATTGGGTTGACTGGAAAAAATGGCGCAGGAAAATCAACTTTATTGAATGTAATCATGGGGAATCTTTCTCCATCAGAAGGAAACTTAGAACACCCAAATATTTACTCAATTGGTCATCTTTCGCAAGACTTGAATGAAGTCAGTGAATTGTCTGTAATAGAGGAAGCAAAAAAAGCATTTATTGTTTTTAATAATTTACAAGGTGAAATTGATAAAATTCAAGAAGAATTAATTTCTAGAACAGATTATGAAAGTGACTATTATTTAGATTTAATAGATTCTTTAACAGAAAAAGAACTTCACCTACATCAACTAGGAGTACAAAATACAGAAGAACTTACAGAGAAAGTTTTAAAAGGTTTAGGTTTCGAATCTGAGGAAATGTTGGCACCTGTTTCTTCCTTGAGTGGTGGTTGGCAAATGCGTGTAGAATTAGCAAAAATTTTATTACAACAGCCAGATTTAATTTTATTAGATGAGCCTACCAATCACTTGGATATAGAATCTATAATTTGGTTAGAAGACTATTTAAAAACTTATCACGGTTCTGTTTTGGTGGTTTCTCACGATAAGGCATTTTTGGATAATGTAACCAATAGAACCATTGAAATAGTCATGGGGAAAATTGAAGATTACAAGTGTAATTATTCTAATTATTTGATTCAAAGAGAAGAAAGAATAGAAAAACAAGAACAAGCCAAGAAAAATCAAGATGAATTTATAAAGCAAACAGAAAGAAATATTGAAAAATTTAGAGCAAAAGCTTCTAAAGCAAAGTTTGCACAGTCATTGATTAAAAAGCTTGATAAATTAGATAGAATAGAGATTGACGGTTCAGATAATCATGCCATGCATTTTAAATTTAGACCACCAAGTCGTTCTGGAGGTGTTGTCGTAAAAGTAAAAAATGCTAGTAAATCTTTTGGAGAAAATCAAGTTTTAAAAAATGTCAATTTAGAAATAAATAGAGGAGAAAAAGTTGCTTTTGTTGGGAAGAATGGAATGGGTAAAACGACTTTGGCTAGAATGATATTAAAAGAACTTCCGTACGAAGGTAAAATAGAGTTAGGACACAATGTAGAAGTAAGTTTCTTTGCACAGCACCAAGCCGAAATATTAGATGGAAACAAAACTGTTTTCGAAACAATAGATGATGCTGCTAAGAATGAAATGCGTACAAGAGTTAGAAGTTTATTAGGTGCTTTTTTATTTAGTGGTGAAACTGTAGATAAGAAAGTAAAAGTTCTTTCAGGTGGAGAAAGAAATAGATTAGCTTTATGTAAAATGCTACTAGAAGATGCGAATTTATTAGTATTAGATGAGCCAACAAACCACTTGGATATGTTGTCGAAAGAAATGCTAAAGAGAGCGGTAAAAGAATATACTGGAACGGTAATAGTTGTTTCACATGATAGAGATTTTTTACAAGGACTTACTGAAAAGGTCATTGAATTTAAAGATCAAAATATTAAAGAACACATTGGAGACATCAATGCCTTCTTAGCAAAAAGAGAAGTAGAAAGTTTTAGAGAATTTGAAATAAATAAGAAAGTAGCCGATAAGAAAGCGCAGACAGGTGAAAAAAAGAATCTACACAAACAGAGAAAAGAATTTAAAAGTGTAGAAAAAAAGATTGATACTTTAGAAAATAAATTGGCGACTTTTGAAGATAGATTGAAAGACTTTGAAGAGTATCAAAAAATCCTAGACAATCCAGAAGAGTTTAAAATCAATGATGAAAACAAAGCTAAGATGGATAAATTGATGGGAAGATGGGAAAAATTATCTATTGAATTGGATGAATAGTTTAGATACAATTTTTATAAAAAATCTTAAACTTTAAGACCTAAGCTCTAAACATTCAACAGCTTCTTCAGGTATTAATCCCTATTTAATTTAGACGTCAAAAACGGTGCTGTAGGAGAATTTTTTACATTTAAAATCCCTTCAGGAACACCTTTGTAAACTAAATCGCCACCTTTTTCGCCACCTTCTGGACCAAGTTCAATCAACCAATCAGCATATTTTATTACATCAGGATTATGTTCTACAACAACTACCGTATGTCCTATTTTTATCAAAGCATCAAACGCTTTCAATAGTTTATTTATATCATCAAAATGAAGACCCGTAGTAGGTTCATCAAAAATAAATAAGACTGGCTCTGGATTTCTACTTTTTATTAAAAAAGAAGCCAATTTCAATCGTTGGCTTTCACCACCGGAAAGTGTACTACTACTTTGTCCCAATCTTACATAACCCAAGCCAACATCATCTAGCGGTTGAAGTTTTGCCACAATATCTTTTTCTGCTTCAAAAAAGACAATAGCATCATCAATACTTAAATTTAAGATATCAAAAATATTCTTTTCCTTATATTTTACATCAAGTACTTCTTCTTTAAATCTTTTTCCTTTACAAGTTTCACATTGTAAATGTACATCAGCCAAAAATTGCATTTCAACGGTAATTTCACCTTCTCCTTTACAAGTTTCACATCTACCAGCTTCTACATTGAAAGAAAAAAATTTAGGCTTAAAACCTCTAATTTTCGATAATTGTTGCTGAGAAAATAACTCTCTAATATTGTCATAAACTTTTACATAAGTAACCGCATTTGATCTAGAACTTCTTCCCAAAGGGTTCTGGTCTACCATTTCTACATGCTTAATAGATTTAATATCTCCAGATAATTCATCATATTCTCCAGGTTTATCGCCAAACCCATTTAATTCTTTTTTCAAAGCAGGATAAAAAATATTTTTTATTAAAGTTGTTTTTCCTGAACCCGAAACGCCAATAACTACCGTCATAGAATTTAAAGGAATACTAATATTAATATTTTTCAAATTAAACTGACTAGCACCTTTCAAATAAAGATGATTGATTGCTTTTCGTCTAGTTTTTGGTAATGCAATTTCTTTTTTACCTAAAATATAATCTGCCGTTAAGCTATTTTTTGCTTTTACAATGTCTTTAGCTTGACCGGCAAATACAATTTCACCACCATTTACACCAGCTTTTGGACCCATATCTACTAAAAAGTCAGCAGTATTTATCATATCTTCATCATGCTCTACAACAACTACTGTATTTCCCAGGTTTCTCAATCTTTTTAAAACTCCAATCAGTCTTTCCGTATCTCTAGGGTGTAAACCAATACTTGGCTCATCTAAAATATACATAGAAGAAGTTAAGTTACTTCCCAAACTTCTGGTTAATTTAATTCTTTGAGATTCACCACCAGACAAGGTATTCGACAATCTATTTAAAGATAAATAAGATAAGCCAACTTCCAATAAAGTTCTTAATCGTGTTTGAATTTCAAATAAAATTCTTTTGGCAACTTGCTTTTCGTAATCATCTAAAACAATATTGTCAAAAAATGCATTTAATTTTTCGACAGAAAGTAGTAATAATTGATCAATACTTTGTTCATTAATTGTTATGTTTTGGACTTCTTTTCGCAATCTAGACCCACTACATTCATCACATTTAGTCTTACCTCTATATCTAGAAAGCATTACTCTATACTGAATTTTATAACTTTGAGATTCTACTTCTTTAAAAAAATTATGGATCCCCTTAAAATGTTTATTTCCCGTCCAAACAAGCTTTTGTTGTTTGTTAGTTAGTTCTTTAAAAGGTTTATGAATTGGGAAATCAAACATATCGGCACTGTAAACCAATTCTCTTTTCCATTCCTGCATTTTTTCACCTTTCCAACAAACCACAGCATCATCATAAATAGATTTTCGCTTATCGGGAATAACTAAATCGGCATCAATTCCCATAATCGTTCCAAAGCCTTCACATTTTATACAAGCCCCTTGTGGACTATTAAAATTAAAAAGCTGTGCCGTAGGCTCAGGAAAAACAATTCCATCTCTTTCGAAACGGTTATTAAACAATCTATATTCGCCACCCAAGACTTCTATAACACAATCACCGTCAGACTCTACAAAACAAGTTTGAATAGAATCTGCCAATCTACCTGCTAGGTTACTTTCTTTTTTTAAGACAATTCTATCCACTACTATATTAATGTCAACATTCTTTTTAGTTGTTTCGTCTTCCAATAAAGATTGAATTTTAACCAATGTACCACCAATACTGATTCTAGCAAATCCTTTTTGGTTTAATAAGTGAAGTTCTTTTGTCCAGTTGTTATGAATATGTTTCGGGAAAGAAATCAAAATTTTATCTCCTTCATTTTTACTCATAATGAATTCAATAAGATCTTTTACTTCATCTTTTTTTACTTGTTCACCACTTTTAGGCGAAAAAGTTTTCCCTAAACGAGCATAAAACACTCTTAAGTAATCATAAATTTCCGTTAAAGAGCCAACGGTTGCTCTAGTGGTTCTACCAGAAGTTTTTTGATCTATGGCAATAGCTGGCGTTAATCCTTTAATATAGGCTACGTCAGGCTTGTTCATTCTATCTAAAAACTGACGAGCATAAGAAGAAAGACTTTCTACATAACGCCTTTGTCCTTCAGCAAACAAAGTATGTATGCACAAAGAAGATTTTCCAGAACCAGAAACACCCGTAAATACAACTAATTGATTTTTAGGAAAAATTAAATCTACATTCTTCAAATTGTGCACATTTGCACCTTTTATTTCTATATGAGTATTACTTGTTTTTTTCATTTGGATTTGCAAAGATAGTTATTATTAAGAATGTTTTTTAAAACTTTAAAAAGCATTCTTTAATTTTAAGCTATCTAAGTACGGACAGTTTATTTAAGTTTTTCTCAAAAAAAAGGAGTTTTTATTAGGTTTTCTAAAATATTGCTTTATATTTACAGAACAATGTTAAAATGCGTATTTAAGTATTTTGACAAATTCTACAAACTAAAAAGAAACGCATATAGAGAAAACTTTACTTTAACTGAAATTTCGAAAGTCTACATTCTAGATATTAGGCTTTAATAAAAATCAGTTTATTTTTTAATTTATAAAAGTAAAGGTTATGCGAAAAGAAATCAAAACAGATGAAGCATTGGTAAAAAGTTATTTAGGAGGAAACTCTTTAGCTTTAGGAGAATTAATTAAAAGACATAGAGAAAAAGTCTATACGTCTATCATCATTTTTACAAAAGACAAATATTTAGCCGAAGATCTATTTCAAGATACTTTTATTAAAGTTATTGATAAACTAAAAGCAGGAAAGTACAAAGAAGAAGGAAAATTCAAACCCTGGGTAATGCGTATGGCATACAATATCTGTATAGATAATTACAGAAAAACTAAAAGAAAGCCAAGAGTAGTTAATTCAGAAAATTTCGATATTTTCGATATTCTACCTATGCAGGAAGAGAGTCCAGAAGATAAGCTGATAGAAAATCAATCTAAAAGTAAAGTTCGTCAATTATTAGACGAACTACCAGCAAACCAAAGAGAAGTGGTGTTATTAAGACATTACTATGATTTCAGTTTTAAAGAAATTGCAGAACTTTGTGATATTAGTATCAATACTGCACTTGGAAGAATGCGTTATGCGTTAATTAACTTAAGAAAAGTAGTCACTACAAAGCAGATTTATTTATAATATTTTCATAGTTGTTATGTATAAAAAAGGTCTAGAAATTCTAGACCTTTTTTATATGCAATGTTTTGTAAGGGAATATCATATTTTCTTCCTTCATTTTATGCCAAAAAATAAATAAAAAGAAAAGTTAGATTTGCAATTATAGTTTTTTAACAAATCATTATTACATCTATTAAGCCTTATGGTCTAATTTTCTTTAAACAAATCTTCTTTCAGTACAATTTGAACTATCATGCTATCTTTTAATTCTTTAGAAATAGCTTTAAAAGGAGCAGAAATAACGGGTAGATTTTCTTGTAACTCAGAAGTTATCTCTATATACTCATCATCTTGGAAACCAGTTTTCACTTTAATTTCTTTGGTTCTTTCGTTTTCTACTATATATATTACTTCACGTTTGTTTTGTCCATTATCATCTTCTCGTTTAGTTACAGATTGTATAGGTACGGTGATAATATTTATTTTTTTATTCGTTAAAATATCTGCCGTAGCACTTAAACCTGGTCTAAAAGGATAAGCATGTCCTTCTGCTGGTTTTACCAAATGCTGGTAAGAACTAGCTAATAAATCTATTTTCACTTGAAATTTTGTTACTTGTTGATCAAACCCTTGATTTGAAGAATAAGCAATATGAGAAACGATTCCAACAAATTTATCATCTAAGTAAGCATCTACTTCAATTTCTGCGGTATCGCCAACACTAATTCTTAAAACATCATTTTCGCCTACATCTACTTGTAATTCCATGTGGTTTAAATCTGCAATAGTTATCAATTCTGTTCCTATCATTTGAGCAGTTCCTACTACCCTTTCGCCTAGTTCTACATTTAATTTAGAGACTATACCATCCAAAGGGGCAAATAGTTTTGTTTTAGTCAATACTTGATTTGCTTCTTCTAAAGATGCATTAGCACTTGCTATAGAATATTTTGCAGCTTGTACATTTTGAGAAGCTGCTTTTTTTTCTCCTAGAGAAGTATAATACTGGGATTCTACTATATCAAATTCTGAATCAGAAATTACGCCTGAAAGATGTAATTTTTCCTTTCTTGTAAAATCTTTTTCTACAATTATATATTGTGCTTGAGAAGTAAAATTTCTTGCATTGGCAGTAGATAAACCAGAAAGTGCTGAATTGTATACCGCACGAGCTCTAGAAACAGCCGTTGAATAAGTCGAAGGGTTTAAAACCAATAACAAATCTCCCTTTTTTACAGAATCTCCTTCTGCTACCAATATTTTAGTAACCTCCCCTGGAACTTCTACTGAAAGTTTAACTTCTCTAACTGGATAAATTTTCCCGTTAGTTCCTACCTTTTCTAAGATATCTCTACGTTCAATTTTTTCAACTGTTACCTTGGTTTTATCTCTATTTTCTATAAAACCCATTTTTTTTGCTACTATTGTCAAAACAATTAATAGCACCAAAACGGTCGCTAATATTTTCAATAATTTATTGCTCATACTTTTTATGTTCTGTTTCGTGAATTTATTAGAATTTCAATTCACCGGTTTCATAATAATCTAATATCAATTTCTTAAAAAATAAATCATACTTTGCTTGTATGAAACTTGCTTCTGCACTTATTTTTCTATTTTTTACTGTTTCAAAGGCTAAAGAATTCATAATGCCTCCTTTAAATTTTTCATTCGCATAATTATAAGCTAAATCTGACGCTTGAGAACTTTTTTGCGCTGCTTGATATCTTTTTTGTGCTAAGCGCAAATCAGTATAAGCATTAAAAACTTCTTCATTAATTTTATTCTTTTTTACTTCTATATCTAAATCTGTTTTTAAGATATTAATTTTTGCATTGGCAAGAGCTGCACGTCTTTGCCACCCTCCTAAAATAGGTATATTTAACCCAACGGAAATACTTTCGCTTAGGTTATTTTCTAGTTGATGAAAAAAGGGTGTTTTAGAAAAAGTGGGTGCATCATTTTCAAAAATTGCAATTACTGGCACATCATTAATTTCAAATGATTGTTCATTTTTTAAAGTCACAAAGCCAGTTTGATTTTGAGCTTCACTAAAAAACCTAGTCCCTAAACTTCCAGATAAAGACAAGGAAGGAAACAAACTTCCTTTCGCTACTTTTAAATCATATTCTGCTGCTTTTTTTCTAAATTCTGCCGCTTTAATTTGTGGCATAATATCCATAGCAGCTGTTGCAATATTTTTTGGGTTTACACGTAATGCTTCAAATTCTTTTACAAGATCAATTTCTTGGATTTCAAATGGTTCATAAGGATCTAATTGCAATAATAGCTTTAACTGACTCAAGGCTTTTTCTACATTACTTTCCGCATTCAAAATACTCAATTCATCATTGGCTAATTGTGCTTCTACATCTAAAAGCACTCCCCTAGCTTGAACGCCAGCAGTTACCAAAGCCTTTGCATTTTTATATTGATTTTGCGTTAATCCAATTTTTTCTTTTGAAATACTCAATGCCTCATTGGCAATAATTATCTGTAAATACAAATTAGTTATGTAAATTTTAATATTATTTTTTACCTCTTCTATTTCATGTTCCGTTGCAGATAAGTTTTCTTTATTGGCATTCAAACGATTAATTTTTGTTAAGCCTTCAAACAACCCGTAACTTGCATTCAAACCAAAACTTGTCGTATTTGTATTTCTATTTACAAATTGGTAAGTGGTCGGGTCTATAGAATTACCGAAGTTAAAAGATTCGTTTACATTCGCATTTACATTAGGCAAATACAAAGCCACTTGACTTTGTATTACTGAGTTTTCTGCAAAATTTTTACTTAATTCAATTTGTTTTATTGAAATGTTATTTTCTATTGCATAAACAAAACAGTCTTGCAAAGACCAAGTTTTTTGAGCTTGTAAAACACCAGAAAAAATTGTTAAAAAAATTGTTAAATACTTAGTCATTACTTATTGTTTAAATTATTTTACTCAGTCGTTCCCGATTTTTAATTTTTATATTGTTGGTAGAATCTATTCCTGAAATTATTGCAACAAATAGCTTACTGTAATATTTTTTTATACTGCACAGCATCTTTCAATACAGAAATAGCTACTTTCAGTTCTTTATCATAATGAAAGTAGCTTTCTATAGAACCGTCATTGTAATAATATCTTTTAGCAATTTCCGATTCTAAAAGCATTTTTATTTCTTCATTAAAAGTATCTAAATCTTTTGATTTGTCATGAGAAATTTCTTTTTTCAAGGTAGCTAAAGTTTCTTCTATAGCATCAAAATAAGTATCTTCTTTAGAAGTTTTTTCTAGCTCTTCTAACAACTGATCACTTTCTGTTTTATAATCAAAATCTTTTGTATTTAACCAGTTTTTAAAATCGTTATATTCATTTTCAGACAATCTAAAATATTTGGCTTCAGCAATTTTTTTATTCTTCAACTTAAACTGTGTAACATAGTCGAAAATGAAATCTTTTCTAATTAAATTTGAAGCTATATAGCTTAAAGATTCAATTTCCACTTGGATATCAGGATTAATACCACCACCATCAAGAACTTCTCTGCCATTGGCTGTTTTAAAAATAACTTTTAAAGAATCTGGAAGTTTAGACACTGCACCTGTTTTATCTTTTTCAGCATAATTAATTGCTTGAATACACCTTCCGCTTGGAATATAATATTTTGCTGTAGTTACTTTCAATCGGGTATTATAATCTAAAGATTTTGTAGTTTGCACCAAGCCTTTCCCAAAAGTTCTTTGACCTATAACTACTGCTCTATCCAAGTCTTGAAGCGATCCGCTAACAATTTCAGAAGCAGAAGCAGATCCTTTACTTGTTAATACCGCTACAGGAATTTCTGAATCAAGAGGCTCATTTTTTGTTTTAAATTCTTTATCCCAAGCTTTCACTTTTCCTTGGGTAAAACAAACCAATGTGTTTTTAGGTAAAAATACATTAGAAATACTTACAGCTTCATTTAATAAGCCTCCGGGGTTTCCTCTTAAGTCTAAAACAATACCCTTTAAATTAGCGTTTTGTTTCTTTAATTCCTTAAAAGCATCTTCAACTTCCTTACCTGCTTTTTGTGTGAAATGAGTTAACTTAATAAATCCAATACCATCTTCTGCCATACCAAAATAAGGTACATTTTTCATTTTCACTTCTTCTCTCGTAATTTCTAAAGACAGCTCTTCATCTTTTGCGTCTAATTTTGGTCTTAATACTTTTACGGTAATGTTTGTTCCCGGTTCTCCTTTCAATAATTTAGAAACTTCTTCTGACGTTTTCCCTTTTATAAGTTTGTCATCAACAGCTACAATTTTATCGCCAGCAATTAATCCTGCTTTCATAGCAGGTGAATTTTTATAAGGTTCAGAAATTATGATATACTCTTTTCTTCTTTTAATATATGAACCAATTCCGCCATATTTACCTGTCGTTTGAAAACGATAGTCTTCAATTTCAGATTCTGGATAATAAGTAGTGTAAGGATCTAAAGATTTTAACATCGCATCAATTCCTGTTTGAATAAATTCATTTGGATCTATGTCATCTACGTAAAAGGTATTTACTTCTTTATAAAGTGTCGTAAAAATTTCTAGATTTTTAGAAATTTCAAAATACTCAGAAGCTGTAAATGAATACGAGAAAAACCCAGTAATACCAAGTGCTAATACTATAAAAAACTTCTTCATGATAAATATTTGATGCTAAGATATTTATTATATAACGGAAAAAAATAGATTTACTGATAAAAAGCGTTAAAAAAATTTTTATAATTATTCTGCTAAAGGAAACTTTGTACACAACAAACTAATATCGTTAAAAATGGCAAGATAGCATCGAGCTTCAATTATTACAGCTTATTAAATTAAACTGTTCGTCCTTTCCAGGTATACTTCCCATATACTGAAAATACTCCAAGTAAACTAATATATACAAGATGTATTAGCTCAATAATTATCAAGTATTTAAAGATATCCATCCTATCAAAGAAAAGCAATAAGTTTTTAAAAAAAATAGCATCTATTATTAATTTAACCATAAACATTCCAATTCCAATATTTAAATAAGTTAAACTCTGTAAAGAAAAAACAAACAAATTTAAAAATAGAACTAAGTAAAATAAATAGTTTAAAGTTAAAACTACCCTTACTTTCCTATCCGCATGTTTTACAGATTTAGAAGTCCATCGGATTCTTTGATTTACAAATTCTGAAAAAGAATTTGGCGCATTCGTATAAGCAATAGCTTCTTTATTTTTTAAAAAAGCTATAGCTCCTTTATGTTTTTTATCTATTTTTTGCATTAAAAAAATATCATCTCCTGATGGTATCTTTTCATTCCCTTTAAAGCCTTCCACTTCCTCAAAAGCTTTTTTTTCGAAAAGCATATTTGCCCCATTTACCATGTTAGGTTCTAGGTTTTTTATACTTCCACAAGTAATCCCTATCAATGAAATAAGATCTAATTCCAAAAATTTTGAAAATATTCCATCTTCTCTTACAAATACCACTGGTGCTGTAATTAATTTATAATGATTTTTTTCATATTTTTGTAGGAAAGATTCCAACCAATTTTCACCATAAAAACAGTCTGCATCACAAGTTATAATTACTTCATAGCTTGCTTTTTCAACACCAATAGTTATGGCTCTTTTTTTATTTGCTTTCTCCCGAAAATCTTCTGATAAAAATTCTTCTAAATTTAATAAAGTAACAGACTTAAATTTAGAGGCTAATGCTAAAGTATTGTCTTCAGAAAAATCATTTACAAACAATATTTCATAATTTGATTTTTGATAAGTTTGATTTTCGAGACTTTTTAAACATTTTTCAACATTTTCTTCTTCATTTCTTCCCGAAACGATAATACTTACTTTAATATTTGGTTTTAAGTTGGGGTTGAGGTGTTTTTCGCTTGTTTTCAACCATCCTTTTAAATAAAAAACTATTAATTTTAAATAAAAAAGACTCAATAAAATGCAGACTATACTATAAAATGTTATCAAACTATTAATTTTGTGGAAATGTCAACCGTATATTTTTAAAATAAAAAGCTTACATCTATTATTTTTGCACGAATTTAATAAAATTACTGCTATGCCAAAAGACAATTCAATTAAACATGTTTTAATATTAGGAAGTGGACCAATTATAATAGGTCAAGCTTGTGAATTTGACTATTCAGGAACTCAAGCTGCAAAATCTTTAAGAGAAGAAGGTGTTCGTGTATCTTTACTAAATAACAATCCTGCTACGATCATGACAGATCCTATGACTGCAGAAAATATTTACATGAAACCATTAAATCCGGATTCTGTAAGAAATATTTTAGAAAGACATGGAGACATTGATGCTGTATTGCCAACTATGGGTGGCCAAACTGCTTTAAACTTAGCAATAGAAGTTGCAGAATTAGGAATTTGGGAAGAATTTAATGTTCGTATTTTAGGTGCAGACTTAGATGCCATAGAAAAAACAGAAAATAGAGAGCGTTTTAGAGAATTTATGATGGAGTTGAATATTAACATCTGCCCATCAAAAACAGCTAATTCTTATTTGGAAGGAAAAGAAATAGCACAAGAATTAGGATTTCCTTTAGTTATTAGACCTTCATACACTTTAGGTGGTTATGGTGGTGGTTTTGTACATGACAAAGAGGATTTAGAAATAAAATTAAGAAGAGGATTAGAAGCATCGCCAACGCATGAGGTTTTGGTAGAGAAAGCAGTTATTGGGTGGAAAGAATATGAGTTAGAGTTAATTAGAGATGCAAAAGACAATGTAGTTGTAATTTGTACTGTAGAAAATTTTGACCCAATGGGAATTCATACTGGAGATTCTATAACTGTAGCGCCAGCGATGACACTTTCAGACAAGGCTTATCAAGATATGCGAAATCAAGCAAAATTGATGATGCGTAAATTAGGAAACTTTGCGGGTGGTTGTAATGTTCAGTTTTCAATTGATCCAGAAACTGAAAAAGTTTATGCCATTGAAATGAACCCTAGAGTTTCGCGCTCATCTGCATTGGCTTCTAAAGCAACAGGATACCCGATTGCAAAAATTGCAGCTAAACTAGCTATTGGTTATTCGTTAGATGAATTAAAAAATCAAATTACAGGCACTACTTCTGCCATGTTTGAGCCTACTTTGGATTATGTAATTGTAAAAATGCCAAGATGGAATTTTGCTAAATTTAAAGGAGCAGATCCAGAATTAGGTCTTCAAATGAAATCTGTTGGAGAAGTAATGGGAATTGGAAGAACTTTCCAAGAAGCATTGCAAAAAGCTTGTCAAAGTTTAGAACAAGGAAAAGCTGGATTAGGTGCTTTTGAAAACGAAAATTTAGATTCAGAAGCAATCATTCATGGTTTAAAACACCCTAATTCAGAAAGGATTTTTCAATTAAAAAATGCACTTGAATTAGGAATGCCAATTCAAAAAATACATGACATTACAAAAATTGACATGTGGTATTTGTATGAAATTTATGATTTAGTAAAAACAGATCAGGTAATTAAAAACGAAAACATAGAAACTGTTTCTAAAGAATTTATGTTAGATGTTAAACAGAAAGGTTATTCTGATATTCAGATTGCTTTTTTGATGGGAAATACTTCTGAAGATGCTATTTATGACAAAAGAAAAGAGTTAGGCGTAAAAAGAGTATACAAAATGGTAGATACTTGTGCTGCGGAGTTTGAAGCACAAACACCTTATTATTATTCTACGTTTGAATTTGAAAATGAGAGTAAAAAAAGTGACAAAAAGAAAATTATTGTATTAGGTTCTGGACCAAACAGAATTGGACAAGGTATTGAATTTGATTATTGTTGCGTACATGGTGTTGAAGCAATAAAAGAATCAGGCTATGAAGCCATTATGGTAAATTGTAATCCTGAAACTGTTTCTACAGATTTTGATACTGCAGATAAATTATACTTTGAACCTGTTTTTTGGGAACATGTCAGAGAATTGATTGACTTTGAGCAGCCGGAAGGAGTAATTGTTCAACTAGGTGGTCAAACGGCTTTAAAACTAGCAGAAAAATTTGTTGAACACGGTATTAAAATTATTGGTTCTGATTATGACAGTTTAGATACGGCAGAAGATAGAGAACGTTTTTCTGATTTATTGAAAGAATTAGAAATTCCTTACCCAACATACGGAGCAGCAAAAACACTTTATGAAGCCTTAGAAGTTGCTAAAGAAGTTGGTTACCCCGCTTTAATAAGACCTTCTTATGTATTGGGTGGTCAAAAAATGAGAATTGTTATTAATGATGATGAATTGAGTGAGTCAGTATTAGATATTCTTAAAACTTTTAAAGACAACAACATTTTAATAGATCACTTTTTAGATAGAGCAACAGAAGCAGAAGTAGATGCCATTTGTGATGGCGAGCAAGTGCACATAATGGGTGTAATGGAACATATAGAACCTGCAGGAATTCATTCTGGAGATTCAAATGCTGTTTTACCTCCGTTTACTTTATCTGACCATGTTATTGAAACAATGAAAGAGTATACTAAAAAAATTGCTTTTGCTTTAAATGTAAGAGGTTTGGTAAATATTCAGTTTGCTATAAAAGATGAAAAAGTATATATTATAGAAGCAAACCCAAGAGCATCTAGAACGACTCCTTTTATAAGTAAAGCATATAGAATTCCATATTTGAATATTGCTACTAAAATAATGATGGGTGTAAATAAATTGTCTGATTTTACTTACGACAAACAATTGACTGGCTATGCTATAAAAGAACCCGTATTTTCTTTCCATAAGTTTCCTAATGTAGAAAAAGAACTAGGCCCGGAAATGAAATCTACCGGAGAAGCAATCTATTTTATTAAAGATTTGAAGGATCCTCATTTTAGAGAATTAATGAAGATAAAGAATATGTATTTGAGAAGATAAATTTTTTTCAATACATTGATAAAAAATGCCATCTTAATATTAAGATGGCATTTTTTATTTCTCGTATGATTATGTTTTTGTTTACAAACGTTTTATCATTTTATATAAATACTTTACATTATTAATTCGTACAACTAATTTTAGGTTTTCAAGATAATCTCCCGTTAAAAAACAATTCTATTGTTTAGCAAAACTATTTTCAAAATCATTTAAAGTAAAGTAAAAATCATCAGCATGCATAGTAAATGATCCATCTAATCCTGTTTCTGATAATGAAGCGTCTGCATTTTGCACCTATTTCATATTACGACTTGCTGCAGTCATGTTATAAAATTTAAAAGTTAGATTATCCAAACGAAGGTCTTTTTCTGCCAAATACTCTTCTTGAACTGATTGAACATCCCAAACACCATCTAACTTTTCATTAATTGGTCTATTCTCTCCTTTCGAACAAGACAATATTAAAAGAAGCAGACACGTTACACTTAAAAAAGTATTTATAATTTTAATATACTTAAATTTTATGAAAAGTTAAATAATATATTATGACGAATTCAAAAAAGTATTTTTTTTTGTTTAGCTTTACATATTTTTAATTAAACAAAATATAAAGCATGAGTATTCAAACTTCTTTCTCTATTAAAGATCTAGAAAATCTTAGTCAGATAAAAGCCCATACTATTCGTATTTGGGAAAAAAGATACGAGCTATTCAACCCAACTAGATCTGACACAAACATTAGAAGTTATTCCAATGAAGATTTACTGAAATTATTGAACGTTTCCCTTCTTATAAAGTATGGCTATAAAATATCTACTATTTCTAAAAAGACTGATGAAGAAATAAAAGAGATTATAGAAGAGAACACCACAGAAGACCAAGAATATAAATCTTACTACAACAGCTTTAAACTCTCGATGCTTAATTTTGATAAAGTTTTATTTGAAAAGACTTTTAAAGAATTATCAGCAATTGAATCCTTTGAGAATATTTATGTAATCATTTTTTATAGATTATTATCAGAAGTAGGTTTAATGT
Organism: uncultured Chitinophagales bacterium; assembly: GCA_963932515.1. GTDB lineage: Bacteria > Bacteroidota > Bacteroidia > Chitinophagales > UBA8649 > CAKZQD01. The sequence continues at coordinate 35,402 of CAWVRT010000003.1, read as the reverse complement.
GGCAAAAAAACACGATAAACCCAACCCAAGAGCATTTCATATCTACTTTAATCCAACAAAAACTATTACTTCAAATTGAATCATTTGACAAAAACAGAACTGATTCAAGCAAAACTTTTGTTTTATTTCTTCCTTTAAATGAGTCACATCAAATTGGTCTACTTTTTATTCAGTACCTCTTATTAAAAAATAATAAAAACACAATATTTTTAGGTCCGAGTGTTAGCACCGACAACCTTACTTTTATTCAAGATAAATTTAAAAATGTAGAATACATTACCAATATTTCTATAAATCCTAAAACAGAGGTTTTTTTCCTGGAATTTGACAAAATCTTATTACAAGATACAGAAAACAAGTTACACGTTTTTGGACACAAGACAAAATTATTTAAAGAAATTTCCGAATCAAACAAGATAAAATTCTACACAAGCCCTTATGAATTTATTAAAGAATTATAACATTATTAGTAATTATTAGTATAATAAGAAAAATAAACTTAATTTTGTTCAATCTTTTATACTTTGCGTTAAACAACATGAAAAAAGCACTCATTATTTTAATTTTCCTAAACAGCATTTTATTTGCCCAAACTGGCAATATAACGGGAATAGTTTTGGATGCTACGAACAACCAGCCTGTAGTATTTGCTAATATACAAGTCTTAAACACTGACCTTGGTGTAGTAACAGATTTTGATGGAAAATTTAAAATTGAAGGCTTAAAAGCTGGTTACGCTTCTTTAAAGATTTCATACATTGGCTATACGAACATCACAACAGAAGTATTGGTAACTAAAAATAATTCACCTTATATAGAAGTTTTACTAGAATCGAATGGAATAAAATTAGAAGAAGTAACGATTCAAAAAGATCGATTCAAAAAAGTAGAAGAAGCGCCTTTATCTATGCAAAGCATTACTACTAGAGAAATAGAAAGTAACCCAGGTAGTAATAGAGATATATCTAAGGTAATACAATCTTTTCCTGGTGTTGGTTCTACGCCAGCTTTTAGAAACGATATTATAATAAGAGGTGGTGGACCAAGTGAAAACAGATTTTACTTAGACGGAATAGAAATTCCAGTTTTAAACCACTTTTCTACTCAGGGAGCATCGGGTGGTCCAGTAGGAATCATTAATGCAGATTTTATCAGAAGTGTAGATTTCTATGCTGGATCTTTTCCTGCCAGAACAAATAATGCATTAAGTGGTGTTTTAGATTTTAAATTAAAAGAAGGGAACAAAGAAAGAATAAATACGCAAATTGCTGTTGGTGCCAGTGAGGCATCTTTAACTTTTGAAGGACCAATAAACAAAAACACAACTTTCATTGCTTCTTACAGAAGATCATATTTAGAGTTTTTGTTTGCTGCTTTAGGACTTCCTTTCCTTCCCACTTTTAATGATTATCAAATAAAAATTAAAACTAAAATTGATGATAGAAATACATTCACATTTCTTAGCCTGGGGTCTTTAGACAATCTAAGAATAAATGATGGGATAGTAGACCCAAGTCCTTCTCAAGAATTTATTTTAAGTCAAATAGCCATAAACAACCAATGGAGTTATACAATAGGTGGTGTTTATAAAAACTTCTTTGACAAAGGTTCTCATAATTTTTACTTAAGTAGAAACATGCTAAACAATGAGGTATACAAATACCCAGACAATGATGAAACTAAAACGAGAAGTCTAGATTATTTATCTACTGAAGCTGAAAATAAATTTCGTTATGAATATAATTTAAGAGACAAAGGTTATAAAGTTAATTTTAGTACAAATTTAGAATACGCAAGGTATACTAACAGTACAGAACAACAAATTTTTGTTAATAATCAATTACAGAATTTAAGCTTTTATACTTCATTAAATTTATTTAAATACGGTTTATCTGGCCAAGTATCAAAAAAATATTTTAATAACAGATTATTAGTTTCTTTAGGTGTACGTTTTGATGGAAACAACTTTAACGACAACATAAAAAACTTGTTAAATCAGACTTCTCCAAGAGTTGCATTATCTTATGCCATTAAAGAAAAAACTAGATTAAATGCTGGTTTTGGAAGATATTTTCAGCTACCATCTTATTTAACATTAGGCCATAAAAACAATACTGGAAACTTAGCTAATACAGATGCTAAATATATTGGATCTAACCATTACACAATTGGTGTTGAGCATAAATTCAGTAAAAAAATAAATGTTTCAGTGGAAGGTTTTTACAAAGATTATTTTCAATATCCAATAGATATAGAGACAGGTGCTAGTATTGCCAACCAAGGAGCTGGCTTTGGTGTTGTAGGCGCTTCAGATGTCATATTTAACGGAAAAGGAAGAGCTTTTGGTGGCGAAGCATTGGTCCGGTTAAATTTAAAAAATCTAAACCTTCTAGCTGCCTATACTTATGTCAGAAGTGCGTTTACCGATATTAATGGCGATTATGTGCCTTCTGCTTGGGATAGTGAACACTTATTAAGTTTAACTGCTAGTTATAATTTACCCTGGAATTTTAGAGCTGGTTTAAAATGGCGTTTTGTTGGTGGTTTACCATACACGCCTTATGATGAGGTGCAATCTGAAAATATAGCAGCTTGGAATGCTATAGGCGGTCCTTATTTGGATTTCGACAGGTTAAATACTGAAAGATTTAAACCTTTTCATCAATTAGATGTAAGAGTAGATAAAAACTTCTTCTTTAATAAATGGTCTTTAATGATTTATTTAGATTTACAGAATGCGTATAACTTTCAGAATAAAGGAGCTGATTATGTTATTAGACAAAAAGACGGAAATGGCAACTATATTAGACTTGATAATAATGACAATATTGATCCTAATGGAGACAATTACAAATTAGATTATATAGAAAACTTATCTGGAACCATTCTTCCTACATTGGGAATTATGGTTAAGTTTTAATATGTTATTATATTTTTCAACGTATGATTCTTTAAATTCTAGCCGCCAATTCAGAACCTTGCTTAATAGCTCTTTTCGCATCTAACTCAGCAGCAACATCTGCACCACCAATCAAATGAACGTTTATACCCGCAGCCAATAACGGGTCTTGTAATTCTTTAAAAGGTACTTGACCTGCACAAACGATAATATTGTCAACTTCTAGTAATTGCTCTTTGTCTTTTCTAGAAATCAATAATCCTTTATCTGTAACTTTAACATAAGAACAACCATTAAGCATTTTTACTTTTCGTTTAGTTAAACTAGCTCGATGTCCAAAGCCTGTTGTTTTTCCAAGACCTTTACCAACTTTAGTATCTTTTCTTTGTAATAAGTAAATTTCTCTAGGAGATTCTTCAAATTCAGGTTTAGTTAAACTCCCTCTTGTTTCCATTTTCATATCAACTCCCCATTCTTTCATATAGGTTTTTATATCTAAACTAGGTACTTTTCCTTGGTGAGAAAGAAATTCTGCAACATCAAAACCAATACCTCCTGCACCAATGATAGCTACCCTTTTTCCAACAGGTTTTTTATGTCTTAAAACATCTATATAATTAAGTACTTTTTCATCTGCCCCTTCTATTGTTAGATCTCTTGGAGAAATACCTGTTGCTAAAATCACTTCATCAAAATATTTTAAATCTTCAGCGGTGGCTTTGGTATTTAATTTTAAATTTACACCATGTTTTGAAATCATAGTTTTATAGTAACGAATCGTTTCAAAAAACTCTTCTTTTCCTGGAACTTGTTTAGCAATATTAAACTGACCTCCAATTTCATTAGCTGCTTCAAAAAGGGTAACATAGTGACCTCTTTCTGCTGCTACAGTAGCTGCTGCCATTCCCGCTGGCCCTGCGCCAACTACTGCTACTTTTTTCTTATTATTGGTAGGTAAATAATTTAATTCTGTTTCATGACATGCTCTAGGATTTACCAAACAAGAAGTCATTTTATTAACAAAAACATGATCTAAACATGCTTGATTACAAGCAATACATGTATTTATTTCATCTTCCCTTCCTTCCATGGCTTTTAGTACCAAATCAGCATCTGCCAAAAAAGGCCTAGCCATAGAAACCATGTCTGCATCTCCGTCTGCCAATATTTTTTCGGCAACATCTGGCATATTGATTCTATTAGTAGTAATCAAAGGAATAGAAACTTCTTCTTTCATTTTGTTAGTAACCCAAGTAAATGCCGCTCTCGGAACTCTTGTGGAAATTGTTGGTACACGTGCTTCATGCCAGCCAATTCCTGTATTAATAATTGTTGTTCCTGCTTTCTCTAGTTCTTTGGCAAGTATTACTATTTCTTCCCAAGAACTTCCGTTATCTACTAAATCTAGCATTGACAATCTAAAGATGATAATAAAATTTTTACCAACTTTTGCTCTTGTTCTTTTAACTATTTCTAATGCAAAGCGCATTCTATTTTCATAAGAACCGCCCCATTTGTCTGTTCTTTTATTGGTTCTATTTACTAAAAATTGATTAATCAAATAGCCTTCAGAACCCATGATTTCTACACCATCATAACCCGCTTGCTGAGCTAAACCTGCTGTTTTTACAAAATCTTTAATAGTCCATTCAACTAAAAAACCTGGCACCCCATAAGCTTTAAATGGCGAAATAGGTGATTTAGAAGTACTTGGCGCTACCGCAAAAGGAACATAAGCATAACGACCAGTATGTAATATTTGCATACAGATTTTTCCACCTTCTTTGTGAACTGCTTCTGTAGTTGCTTTATGAAATTTTACTTCTTTTTGATTGGTCAATTTCCCCGCAAAAGGCTTTACCCATCCCATTCTATTAGGCGCTATTCCACCAGTAACGATTAAGCCTACTTGTCCTTTTGCACGTTCCGCATAAAATGCAGCCATTCGTTTTGGATCTTTAAGTTCTTCTAAACCAATATGCATAGAACCCATCAAAACTCTATTTTTAAGTGTTGTGAAACCTAAATCTAACGGTTTTAATAAGTTTGGGTATTTTGTATTTGACATATTTTAAATTTAGAATGCTTGCATTGTATTTTTAGTTATGTAAAGATATTGAAATTAAGCCAAAATAAATAATTCTAATCAACAAAAAAAACTCGCTTCACTCTCTCACTAACCATCGTCAAGACTTCATAGGTAATTGAATTAATTTGTGCTGCTATTTCAGCAACTAGGATATTTTTTCCAAATATTTCCACTTCATCTCCAACTTTTACATCTTTTAGATTTGAAATATCTATCATACTCATGTCCATACAAATATTTCCGAGCACTTTACATTTCTTTCCATGAATAAACACATTGCCTTTTCCATTACTTAAAGCTCTAGAAAAACCATCTGAATAACCTACCGCAATTACAGCAATTTTTCCATCTTTAGTTAGTTTTCCTACTCTTCCGTAACCTACAGATTCTCCCTTTTTCACCTCTCGTATTTGTGAAATAGTTGTTTTAAAAGTTCCAACAGGTTCCAGGTCATTTTGCTTATCTGTATTTATTCCATAAAGTCCTAAACCAAGCCTTACCATATCAAAATGTGCTTCTGGATATCTTAATATTCCACTAGAATTGACAAGATGTTTAATGGGTTTGTTTTTCAAATTTTCTGCTAACAACTTATAGGATTCGTTAAACTTAGTAATTTGTTCTTTTGTAAAATCTTCCCATTGGGTTTCACCACTTGCTGCTAAATGAGAAAATATGGAAGCGACTTTTAATTGTTTATTCGAATCTAAAATACTAAGAAGTAAGGCTAATTCTGAGAAGTCAAATCCTAATCTTTTCATTCCGGTATCAATATTCAAATGAATGGGGAATAAATCCTTCAATTTAGCAGATTTAATCTTTTCAGTAAATTCTTTCAATAAGGCTAAACTATAAATTTCTGGTTCTAACTGATAACGAATCATGGCATCGAAACTTCTTTTTTCAGGATTTAAAACCATTATTGGTAATTTTATTCCTGCTTTTCTTAAAGCGATTCCTTCATCCGCATAAGCAACTCCTAAATATTCTACTCTATGAAATTCTAACAACTTGGCAATTTCATAAGAGCCGGCTCCATATGCAAAGGCTTTTACCATAACCATTATCTTAGTTTTTGGTTTTAGCTGAGCTGTGAAATAATTAAGATTGTGAATGACTGCATTTAAGTTAACTTCAAAAACTGTTGCATGTGCTTTTTCTTCTAAAAATGTACTTATTTTTTCGAAATGAAAATTTCTAGCACCTTTTAATAAAATAGCTTCATTCAAGAAATCATCTTCTTGAACAATTTGTAAAAACGCTTCCGTAGATTCGTAAAAATCCGTATTCTTTAATATCTCATTCTTCTCAAACAAATATTTATAATGACTTACTTCTTTTCCTACTCCAATAAAAGTATTAATTTTTGCAGTAGCTAACATTTCATCTACAGAAGTATATAAATCTATTCCAGAAATACCACTTTGCAATATATCAGAAAGAATAACTGTTCGCTTTTGAGTTTGCTCTTGTTGCACTAAAAACTCTAAAGCTATTTTTAAACTATCAATATCAGAATTATAACTATCATTTATTACGATACAATTATTGAGTGCTTTTTTCTGCTCTAAACGCATCTCTATACGTTTCAACATGTTCAATTTTTTATTTATTTTTACAACATCAAACTTTAAATATAACATCAACGCAATACAGTGCATTGCATTTTCTAAAGAAGGCGAATCTGTAAATGGGATAGTAAATTTTATAGTTTCATCAAGATAAAGGCATTCTAATTCGGTACGCTTCAAAAGTCTTTTTTTAGAAATGATTTGTATATCAGCATCTAAATGGTTCGACCAAGAAAAAAAGATTGGTTTTTCTATATCTTCATTAAGCGTATGTGACCAAAAATTAGTACTACTTTGATTTATTTCCTTGTGATCTTTACAATAAATAAGCACTTTAGATTTTAAAAAGAGCTTTAATTTTTCTTTTGTCTTGTTGCTGTCATTTAAGAAGTTTTGCTCGTGAGCTGAACCTATATTTGTAAAAATTCCAATAGTTGGTTGAATTACTTTTTCAACATTCTCCATCTCATTGGGTTCAGAAATACCTGCTTCAAAAATAGCTAAGCTATGTTTTTCTTCCATATTCCAAACTGAAAGAGGAACGCCTACTTGCGAGTTGTAAGATTTTGGACTTCTAACAATTTTATAATCGTCATGTAATAGTTGATGAATCCATTCTTTTACAATTGTCTTTCCGTTTGAACCCGTGATCCCAATTACAGGAATATCAAATTTCTTTCTATGAACGCTGACTATCTTTTGTAAAGCAAGTCTGGTATTTTTTACTTGAATAAAATTCCCCTCAGGGTATTTATTTTGTAAATCTGCCTTTTCTACTACAAAATTTCTTAAGCCTTTTGCATAGAGTTCTTTGATGTAGTTATGCCCATCTAGCCGTAAACCGTCTATTGCAAAAAATAAAGTTTCTTTTGGATCAGCCAATTTTCTACTATCTATTAATATACTCTTTATAAATAAATCACCATCACCTAGTTTAGTTTTAGTATTTAGTAGCTTTATGATATCTTTTATTAAAAACATTATTGCAAATATAAGAAATTAAAAAGCTTTATACATAGGCTTTACTATTTCAATTTATGCACCTTTTATATTTTCTTTCACCCTATCAAATTTTTCATTTTATCCGGAAAATAAAGGACTGTCAAGCAATAACAATTGACAGGTATAAATTTACACATTTGTTTACTAGGTTTAGGGATTCTCAACTGGTATGTTATTTCTCTAGTAGTCATACCTGTATTGCAGCAAATAATCAAAGATATCCCTTCTAGAATTATCATTTAATGCGTTAAAAATATCTATCATTCAATTTAGGTATTTAGGCAATTATATTAATATCAAAATAAAATGTTAATTTTGTATGAAAATACACAAATAAGCAATGGGAAATTATATTCAATTAGATAGAGTTACTGATTTAGAACGAGTAGAATTCTATAAAAAAACTTACACACACGTAGCATTAGGCGTTTTAGTGTTTATAATTATTGAAGCATTCTTTTTGAATACTCCTATGATAACAAATTTTGCACTATCATTAACACAAGGCAAAATGTGGTTTTTAATGCTAGGTGGTTTTATGTTGGTTACGTACCAAGCAGAAAAAATGGCTATAAATAGTCAGGAAAGGAATAAACAATATTTAGGATTCGGTATTTTCATAGTTGCAGAAGCTTTTATTTTTATTCCCTTACTTTATATTGCCATGAACATGACAGGTGGCGTTGACTTAATAAAACAAGCAGCATTATTGACTGTTGCCTTATTTGCCGGTTTATCAGCTACTGTTATATTAACGAATAAAGATTTTTCTTTCTTAAAATCGGCATTAACCATCGGTGGGTTTATTGCCTTAGGTTTAATTGGTGCTGGTTTATTGTTTGGTTTTAACTTAGGTTTATGGTTTTCAGTAGGCATGGTCATTTTAGCTGCCGGTTCTATTTTATATCAAACATCTAATTTGGTTCACAAATATAATACAGATCAATATGTAGCAGCTGCTTTAGGATTATTCGCTTCGCTTATGCTAATGTTTTGGTATATTTTGAGAATATTTATGTCAAAAAAATAATTGAGTTTGAGCAATATATATAGTGTAGTAGATGTAGAAACTACTGGAGGGAAATCATCAAGTAATAGAATTACAGAAATAGCGATAGTCAAGACGGATGGTCATAAAATTTTAGATCAATTTTCTTCTTTAGTTAACCCACATAGAAATATAGATAAATTTGTAGTTCAGCTTACAGGTATAACCGATAAGATGGTAGCCAACGCACCAGACTTTGGTGATTTAATAGAAACTATTGAAGCGTTTACCAAAGACACCATTTTTGTAGCACATAATGTAGCTTTTGATTATTCTATTTTAAAGAAAGAATATAAGTTGGTTAATAAGGTTTTTAAGCGAAACAAATTATGCACCGTTCAACTTTCTAGAAAAACATTGAAAGAACAAGAATCTTATAGTTTAGGGAAATTGACAACGAATATAGGTATAACATTAGTAAACAGACATAGAGCACTTGGCGATGCCGATGCAACTGCAAAATTGTTGCACTATATTATTGATCGTGTTGGGGAAGAGGTCGTATTAAGCTTAAGCTCGGTAAACAATCAATTAATAGAATTTAAAGGAGAAATTACTAATGATATTATAGAAGAGTTGCCCGAAGAAGCTGGAACTTTTAGATTTTTAGATAAAACTAAAAGGGTTATTTATATAGGCTACGCCAAAAACATTTTCTCTGCTGTTACTAAGTTCTTAATTGAAGAAGCCAAAACTAATGCACATCATGGTCTTTATCAGAATATGTTTTCTATAGATTATGAAATATTCAATAGCTTTTTTTTTAGCCACCTGAATGCCCTTTCGGAAATATTAAAATACAAACCGACTTATAATAAATCTAAAGATTATAGAGCATTTTCTTTTGGTATTTTTGAAAAAGATAGTGATCTAATTAAAAGTCCATTTATTACAGAACACAATAGAGAAGATAAAGCATTATGGCGTTTTTCTAACTTAAATTCAGCAAAAAGGTATTTGAAAAGATGCCAAAAGATGAACAAGTTGAAAGTACCGACTTTTAATGAAAACTCTTTAGCCTTTGACATTGAATACAAAGAAAATATAGAAGTCTTCTTAAAAAAAGAACTTTATGCTCATAGGAACTTTTTTATAATTAGAACTATTTCTTATGCAAATATCGCTTATGTAGTTTGGATAGAAGATTTTGTTTACCAAGGATATGGAAAAATTGATTTGGCGCTTGTAAATGAAGGAGTAGAAACCTTCAAAGAATCTATTACAGAGCAAAGAAGTACACAAACTATTCAAAAAATGATTAAGAAATACATGGAAAATGCAAGAGGAATTAAAGTCGTTTCATACTAAACATTAAAAAGAATCAAAAAAAAAGCTCCAAAATTTGGAGCTTTTTTTTTGATTCTTTTATTATCTTTTATTCATTGGAACAAATGGTCTTGCTGTTTCGCCAATATAAACTTGTCTAGGTCTTCCAATTGGTTGATTAGTATCTCTCATTTCTTTCCATTGAGCTATCCACCCTGGTAATCTTCCTAAAGCAAATAATACAGTAAACATTTCTACAGGGAATCCCATTGCTCTATAAATAATTCCAGAATAAAAATCTACATTCGGGAATAATTTTCTTTCTACAAAGTAAGGATCTTTTAAAGCTGTAGCTTCTAATTCTTTAGCAATTTCTAAAACAGGATCATTAATTCCTAATTTTTCTAAAACTTCATCAGCAGATTTTTTAATAATTAAAGCTCTAGGGTCAAAATTTTTATAAACTCTATGCCCAAATCCCATTAATCTAAAAGGATCATTTTTATCTTTTGCTTTGTTTATCCATTTTTGAACATCTCCGCCGTCGTTTTTAATGCTTTCTAGCATTTCTAACACTTTTTGATTTGCACCACCATGTAAGGGACCCCAAAGAGCAGCAACACCCGCAGAAACTGAAGCATATAAGTTTGCATTTGAAGAGCCTACTAATCTTACTGTCGAAGCTGAACAATTTTGCTCGTGATCAGCATGTAAAATCAATAATTTATTCATTGCTTTTACCAAAATTGGATCCATTTTATATTCTTCAGTAACATGTCCGAAAGTCATTCTCAAAAAATTCTCAACATAAGAAAGTCCATTTTTAGGATATACTAATGGATGCCCTTGATTCTTTTTCATAATCATGGCTACCATAGTTGGCATTTTAGACATTAATCTATTTATTGTTAATTGTCTATCTTCTTCACTTCTATGAGGATCTAATGCGCCTGGATAAAACCCTGTCATCATTCCCATAATAATTTGTAACTGTCCCATTGGGTGAGCACCACTAGGGAAAGCATCAAAGACATGCTTTACATCTTCATGTATTAATGAGTGATAAGTTATTTCTTTCTGAAAATCTTCAAATTCTTTTTTATTAGGTAATTGTCCTTCTAATACTAAATAAGCTACTTCTAAGAAGTCAGCATTTTCACAAAGTTCATCAATAGCATACCCTCTATACCTTAAAATACCTTTTTCACCATCTAAAAATGTAATAGCACTTTCAGTAGCACCAGTATTTTTATATCCTGGATCATAAGTAATATAACCTGTTTCTCCTCTTAATTTTCTAATATCAATTGCTTTTTCGTTCTCTGTCCCCACTATTATTGGCAATTCAATTTCTTTGCCTCCTAATGTGATTTTAACTACTTCTGACATGCTTTATTAAATTTTATCTATGAACTTTATTGTCTCACAAATATACAAAACATAATACATTGTTTATCATTAAATAGCCCATTATTTTTTAATAAAGAATTTATTTTTACTTTTACACCATCTTAAAAAAATATGATTATGAAAACCACGACAAACTACAAAGGATTATTATTAGTTTTAGCTATGATTTTTATCGCAGCATTCTCTAGATTAATTCCTCATTTACCAAATTTTACGGCTGTTGGAGCTATGGCTTTATTTGGTTCTGCTTATTTTTATAAAAAATATATGGCTATTGCAGCGCCAATTATTGCACTTTGGATTAGTGATTTAGCTATCAATAATATTGTTTATACAGCACAACATGAGTCATTTGTTTGGTTTCAATCTTACCAATTGTATACTTTTTTACCAATAATCTTAATTACGATATTAGGTTTTGTCTTATTTAAAAAAGTTTCTCCTGCTAAAATATTATCGGGAAGTATCGCTTCTTCTTTAATATTCTTTACCATTTCAAACTTTGGTACTTGGTTATCACCTTTCTCTTTATTTACTAAAGACGCTGCTGGTTTATTAAATACTTATACCGCTGCTCTTCCTTTTTTAAGAAATGAATTTGTAGCTACTGTTTTATTTAGCACGGTAATGTTTAGTTCTTATTACTTATTAACTAAAACTTTCCCTAAGCTTTCTTTAAACAAGAAAGTTTCAGCTGTATTATCGTAGACAATATTATTTATTTACGACTACAAACATCCAACTTAATTAGACAAATAAAACACTTTTACCTTTTGCTCTAAAAACTAGAATTATAGCTATTTCTAACATGTTTTCGTGTTAATTTTAAATCTTGCAACAAGGCTGATTTAACCCTTAACTCAAATGTGAAATTTTGACGTTCAATTGGGTAAGCAGTCCAGTTCAAGGCCATTTCCCAACAATGCAAATCTCTTACTAATCTTAAATTAGTCAATGTTAAGTCTTTTGCGTTTATATCAAAACCAGAAGTAAGAGAAATTAGCCATTTGGGCGTTATCGCAATATCTCCACCAAAAGTAACAGAACCTAAGCCCAAAACTGTTGTATCTCTATTAACCCCTGTTATTCCATTTGTCAAGCTCATATGATAGCTCGCATGAAAAGACCATGGAATATTGAAATCATAAAAAAGAGCAGGGTTGTTGGCTACATATTCTCTTTGTTCGACAGTCCCATATTCATTTTCAAGTACTTTTTTCTTCTCTTTTGGCTTCCCTCTTAAATTAATATCGAAATTCAGACTTAAACTTACAAATCGCAACGGTTTACCATGCGTTTCCATATAAGTTTTACTAATCTTATTATTCTTATCGTCTCTACTATATGGGTTATATATTAATGAACCTCTTAAACCAAATAAATTATTTAAAAAAGAGGTGCTCGCACTTATTCTAACATCTTGAAATTTACTCGTAGAATCTCCCGCAAAATTATAACCACTAGCAATAGATAAACTTCTTAAGATTGGAATTTTCTTAAATTGATTTATCGTGTCCTTCTTATTGTAAACTTTCATTTCTAGACTATTTCCTAGAGAGAAATTGATAGCATTTTGCTCTCCAACTCCTGGACCACCATATATCCCAGTGTTTTTAAATTTATTATAAGTTACTTCTTCATTTGTTTCTGCATTGGAATAAGTGTCATAATAATTCCACAAAGGTTTAGAAAAATCTGGTCTATAATTATAAGTAACATTAGGCGTCATTTTATGTAGTATTCCTTTTACTTTTCCTTTTTTAAACGTATAAATACCCTTTAATTCTGTTTGAAAAGAAACCCCCAAATTAAAATTTCTTCTAGCAAAAAAACCATCTTCAAAAGAAGATTTCGTATATAAGGTGTCTATTGTAGAGTCATTTACCTGAATATAATGTTGATTAAAATCAATAATTTCCTCTTTAAACATCCATTGCTCCTCATAATTCGCAAAAGGTCTAATATTTAAGTATTTCAACACTTTATAATTCGCATCAATTTTTAAATTCTGATTTATACCGTATTTAATTTTTTCTAAAGTGCTTTCTGTAAAAAAAGTAGTATCTGCTGAGGTAGCAGTCACTTTTCCTCTTATACTATAAATGAAAGCTATTTTTTCGTAGAATTTCTTTTTTGCTGAAATGATTTTAGCTTTAAATGGCGTAATTTTATTTACATTAAAAGCTACTTCTGGTAAAGTGATAGAAAAAACATGTGTTCGATTACTTTGAGAATGATTGGCACTAATTTTTAAATTGTACGGCTTGCCATTAAATCTCCTGGTATAAGTAATATGAGAAGAATTAACAACTTCTAAAACATCATTATTTTGAATTAAGGCATTTCTATTAAATGTAGAAGTTTTTACATCTACATTGGCAGAAAAATTATTATTTGGATCTGCTTTAGCATCCATTCTATGCGTCCAATTAAGTCTATAATCATTTTGGATGTCAAACTTATTTTTTATTGGGTCTGAAGGCATTTTTCTTCTATAACTTAAGAGTACATTCCCATTGCTTTTATACTTAACTTTATAGTTAGTCGCTACATTTAGTCCAAAAGTTCCATTGGTCCAAATTTCACCTGTAAAACCCATAGACAAATAATCATTGGCGGCCCAATAATAACCTCCTTGTTCTAAATAGAATGCGCCAGTTGAAAAATCTGTGCCATATCTTGGTATAATGATTCCTGAACGCCTTCCAGCACTGATAGGAAAAATAGCAAAAGGCAATGCTAATGGTGTATTTATTCCACTAATTATCAAATTTGCAGGACCACTAACCATTACTTTGTCTGGAATGATTTTAGCTTTTCTTGATTGAATATAAAAATGGGGGTGTTCTTTATCGTTACAAGTTGTGTATTTCGCTTTATAGCTTAACCAACTATTATCTGCTTGCTTTTTGACTATTTCACTATGAATAAACGCACCGTTATCTTCTGTGACTACATCATAAATTTTACCTTTTGTTGTCCTAAAATTATACTCCATTTTTTTGGCCTCATAAGTAGTTCCATCTTGAACTAGTATTGGTGTTCCAACACTTTTTCCTAAAGAATCGATTCCTTCTGCGGCTAAGGTTTGCGTATTCCAATCAAAGGTAACTCTTTCGGCATTTACTTCTGTTTGGTCATATTTCATTTCGCCATTACCATATAAATAAAGCATTTTTTTTTCGACATCATAAACAATAGAATCGAGCGCTTTGTAATGAACTGGCGATTGAATATCATCATCTTGTATATTAATATCAACGGTATCGAAGGGTAAAATAATTTGGTTTGTTTTTGAGGAATCTATTTGTAATGAATCCATATTTTCGCCTTCAGCAATATTTTGGCAGAGTAATTGCGTTGTAAATAATAATTGTACTACAAAAGTGTACATTAAAACTTTTAATGTTTGGAGTTTTATATGTTTATATGAAACAGACAAATAATTTTTTTATTTATTTTGAGGCTTAAATTAAAGAACAAAAGTAAACGTTTATCAGTGAAAGAAATACATAAAATATTAATAATCTTTGGATTTTTTGTTTTTATAACAAATTCTCAAGCTCAAGTAGTTAAAACAATAGTTATAGATGCAGGTCATGGTGGGAAGGATTCTGGAGCTATAGGTAAATCTGGCTATTTAGAAAAGAAATTGGTGCTAGCCGTTTCTTTAAAAGTAGGTCAATACCTACAAGAAAATTTACCCAATGTTAAAGTTTTGTACACCAGAAATTCCGATGAATTTATAGAATTACATGAAAGAGCTAATATTGCAAACAAAAATAATGCAGATTTATTTATTTCTATTCATGCAAATTCTGCGGAATCTTCTTCTGCACATGGCACAGAAACTTTTGTATTAGGACTTCATAAAACAGAAGACAATTTAGCGGTTGCCAAAAGAGAAAACTCGGTAATAAAGTTAGAAGAAAATACAGACAAGCATTACAAGACAGATTTAAGCTCTCCAGACGGTATGATAAAACTTTCCATGATGCAAAGTGCTTATTTAGACCAAAGTATTGAACTGGCGTCTAGAATTCAATCTCAATTTACAGAACGTGTAAGCCGCACAGATAGAGGCGTTCGACAAGCAGGTTTTGTGGTTTTGTATAAAACAACTATGCCAAGTATCTTAATAGAATTAGGTTTTTTATCTAACTATGAAGAAGAAAAATTCTTAAAATCTGAATCTGGACAAGACTATATGTCTTCGGCAATTTTTAGAGCAGTAAGGGATTATGCTGAAGGAATGGAAAAATTATATTCTGAACATAAAAAGTTACTAGAACAAGAAGAAAAAATTCGAAAAGAAAAAGAATCTACAAGAAAACCTACTTTTAAAATTCAACTATATGCCTCTAAAAGTGTTGCGGACAAAAATTCTAAAGTTTATCAAGATTTCAAAAATGTAAATATTGAAATTACAACTAATGGTATTTATAGATATTTAGTCAATGAATATTTCGATTTAGAAAAAGCAAAATCGGATCTTACGACTTTCGATAAAAAAGGTTATAAAGGGGCGTATATTGTTGCTTACGTTGATGGTGTAAGAAAACAAGTTGTGAAGTTGTAATGAATGGTCTAAGAAGGAATAAACCCCTGTGAATAGCCAAAAACTAACTACTAAATCCCAACTACGGATCCACATCAATAACAACTCTTATACTCGCAAACTTCTTTTTAACTTCCGCTATACTTTTTATAATAATCCTTTTACTATCTCCAATAAAAGAAGGTTTCTTTTCTATTTTAATTAAAATTTGACGCAAATAAAGTAATCGAATTCTACTAACCAATGGTGTTGTTGGACCTAAAACTCTTGAACCTAATTTTTTACGAATCAAAGTCGCTAATAACGCAGAAGCATCTCTTACGGCTTCAGGTTGTTTATGCTTTATAGTCAATTGAATTAAATTTACATAAGGTGGAAAAGCGAACTGTTTTCTACTCAACATTTCAGAATAATAGAAATCTTGGTTTCTACCATCTTTTAAAATTTGTAACAAAGGATTATTTGGGTCGCCTGTTTGTATTATAACATGACCTTTTTTCTCTTTTCTACCTGCTCGACCACTCACTTGTGTTATTAACTGAAAAGCTCTTTCAGAAGCTCTAAAATCTGGGAAACTAATCAATAAATCGGCATTAACGATACCAACCAAAGAAACATTGTCAAAATCCAAACCTTTAGTTACCATTTGAGTTCCAATTAGAATATCTACCGCAGCATTTTGAAAAGCAAAAATAATTTCTTCATGACCATGTTTTCTTCTGGTCGTATCTAAATCTAATCTTGCAGTTTTTTTATCTGGAAACAAAGTGTTTATCTCCTCTTCTATTTGCTCGGTTCCAATTCCTTTTATATTCAAATCTGAAGAACCACAAGCCTTACAATTTTCGACTACTTTGTCGTTATGACCGCAATAATGACAAACCAGTTTATTAAAAAACTTATGATAAGTTAAACTTACATCACAGCTTGGGCAGTAAGGAATCCAATTACAAGTAGTACAATTCAAATAATGCGCATAACCTCTTCTATTCTGAAAAATAATTACTTGTTCATTTTTGGCTAAGGTTTCAGAAATTTCATGGATAAAAGGTTCTGAAAATAACCCTTTCATTTTTTTTCTATTACGTAAGTCTATGGTATCTAAAAACTTTAATTCAGGCATGACCGCTTTACCAAATCTTTCTTCCAGTTTTACTAAAGCATATTTTTCTTGTTGAATATTTCTAAAGGTTTCTAAACTTAAAGTAGCAGATCCTAGTAAAACATTTATTTTATACAAATAAGACATCATCACTGCTGTATCTCTAGCGTGATATCTAGGTGAAGGGTCGAATTGTTTGTACGAACGTTCATGCTCTTCATCTACTATAATTAATCCTAAATTTTGAAACGGTAAAAACACACCAGAACGAGCAGAAAGAATTACTTTGTATTCATTTTTTAGAACCTTTTGATAAATTTCAACTCTTTCATTTTCATTAAATTTAGAATGATAAATACCAACTTTATTTCCAAAATACTTCTGCAAACGAACTACTATTTGAGCCGTCAGCGCAATTTCTGGCAATAAATAAAGTACTTGATTTCCTTTATCAACTTGTTCTTTTATCAACTTTACATAAATATGCGTTTTTCCACTACCTGTAACGCCTTCTAAAACAGCCACATTCTTTTCTTTGTAAGCTTCTTGAATTTCTTCTAATGCTCTAATTTGTGCAGGACTTAAACCTTCTAAGTCACGAACCGTCAACTTCTCAGCAATTAATCTAGAAACTGCTTCTTTGGTTTCGATAAAGACTTCATTTTTTACTAAAGTATTTATACTCGACTTAGATAGTTTTTCATTTTTATTAAATTCAGCTTTTTTAATTCTACCTCTTTCTGGCGATAATTTCAAATAATGAAAAAGAACTTCTAACTGTTTCGGTTTAGATTCTAATTTTTCAAATAGAGCTTTCATGGCACTTTCGTTTTTAAAACGTTCATTTATTTTAATGAATGAAATCTTTTTTGGCTTATATTTTTTTTGAATTTCTTCTTTTATCACGCAAACTCTATGCTCCATCAAACTTTGAAGAACTGGATACACGTTTTTCTTCATTAAAATGTTTTGAACATCTTCCAAACTCAACTCTCCATTAGATTGTAATGCTTCTGCTATCACATATTCATTATCATCAAAGAAAGCCCAATTTTCTTGTGGAATTTCATTGTACAAAAACTTAGATTCGCTACTTAATTTTAAAGCAGAAGGTAAAGCCACAGACATTACTTCTCCCAATGTACACATATAATAATCTGCTATCCATTCCCATAGTTTGATTTGTTTTTCGGTAACTATTGGATTTTTTTCAGCTATCTCATCTATTAATTTAGGTATGTAGTCTACCGGTTTTGAATTTAATATTTTATAAACAATTGCTGAATAAATACGTTTTTTTCCAAACTGAACAATAACTCTATGGCCAATTTTTATTTGATCTGCCTTCTCAAAATCTACCGCATAAGCATACTGTTTGGGCAAAGCCAAAGGCAAAATAACTTCTATAAAAACTGCTTTACTCATATTTGAATGCTAAATTAATGGTTTTAGCTTTAGTAATATAAAATCATCAAAAAAACATATAAAATTCAAAAAAGTCTTTTTGAATGTTTAGATTTGCTTAAAATTTTAATACTAACTTAATCATGGATATAAATCAACCTTCTGAACGTTTAAAATCTTTTTGGGGAAAAGTAGATCAAAAACACATTAACCATATAGTAACGCATGTAAAAGGTAAAAGAGTTTTAGATATGGGTGCTGGCTACGGTACTACTGCTGGATTCTTACATAAAAATGGTTATAATGCAACTGCTTTTGATTTAGATGATGATTCTATTGCTGTTTCTAAAATTTTAAATCCCGGCTTGGATTATCAAAAACTAAATGCCGAAAACCTTCCTTTTAAAGATGGGGAATTTGATACTTTGATATTAAGAGATGCTTTACACCATTTTATTGGCGAAGCAGATTTTTCTAAAATACAAAGTGAAATGAACCGTATTTTAAAACCAGGTGGAAACATTATCTTTTTTGATCCTAATGTAAATAAGTTGATATTAACCTTAAGAAAATTATCTAAACACGATGATGAAGAAACCACTTATGAAGAAGCATTAGCAGTGTTTAAAGATATGAATTATGACATAGTTCACAAATCCTATAATACTTTGTTTAGCTTACCTTTAAGCGGTGGCTATGTTGGTGTTAACTTTATTCCAAATATTCCTTTTTTATATACTATCATTTTAAAATTGGAAAGTTTTTTTGAATTACTTGTTCAAAATGTAATAGGAAGGCATTTGGCTTGGCGTTATGTTATTGTTGGCAGAAAGTCTTTGTAAGGGTTTCTTACTGAATGATAATTATCTTCCTAGAAGTTTATTTTTAAAAGTTTTAGACTAAAAGCTAGCGCTTGCAGACAAAATGAAATTTCTACCTGGAGCTACTATTCCGCTACTATATGTTTTGTATCTTGTATCTAGCATATTTTCTATTCCAGCACTTAAACCAAAGCATTTAACTACTTGATATTGCGCTTTAAAATTTAAAGTTGCCCAAGCTGGAGAGTACGGATTAGCATTTTCATCTATCGCATACATATAGTCTTTAGATTGTTCTCCTACTGGTAAGTTTTCGTAGTTCACTTCACCACTAAACAAAGTGTACAAATCTAGGTTTAATGCTTTCCTTTTATATTTAAAATGTACAGCGCCAAACATTGGTGCGGCATGTCTTGAAGCACTTTTTTCTCCATTATCCAATTCTTCTATCCCTTTTTGATAGTTGAAAGTTCCATTAAAAGAAAATCCTTTAGGAAGCTTTACTTCTAAACCAAATTGCAGCCCATAAACATTTGCACTAGCAGCATTTTGAATAGCTTGCACCTGACTAAATTCACCTAAATACATTATACTATCTTGTCCATTTAAAGTAAAATTTCTTCTCACTAATGCATTTTGTAAATATGTATAATAAGCTGTAAAATCTATTTTTACAATATCTTTTATTACTTGCGTAAAACCTACTTCACCATTATAAACATATTCCGATTTCAAATTGGTATTTGGTACGACAACAGCACCTGGTTCTGAGTCAAATATTTTCCCCATATCATCAACATTTGGCGCTCTAAAACCTGTCGCAACGTTTGCTATAATTTTTGTAGTTTTTGCAGGAGAATAAATAACGCCTAGACTACCTGTTAACGCTCCATCATTTATAGCCGCTTTGGTTTCTAGCAAATTATAAAAACTTTGATTGTTGCTAAAATCTGCAGCTATAAAAAAGTGGCTATACCTTAAGCCTCCTTGTAAATTTACTTTCTCACTAAGTTTAAACTGATAATTTATGTAAGCTGCAGCAGTTGCCCAACCAGCATAAGGATATCTTGAAGGGCCTACTGTTATTTCGTCAGTAGAAATATCTTTTTTTTCTCCAAAAGAATGTACTACATCATTTACAAACTCTAATCCATAAACAATTTGATGTCTTTCTTTAATTTTTTTTATAAAATCTGTATTGATAGAATATGCAAAAACTTTTTCGGTATTAGTGCTTTCGATATTTTTATTAAAATTACGGTCTATCCTGCTTTCTTTAAAATACTGCTGTGCTAAAGTTATTCGCATTTGGTCAAAAAACACATTGGCTATATTGTATTCTATTGCCAAATTATTCATCATCCAAATTTGTGGACCATAATCCCATCTTCCGCTTCTTGGAAATCCATTTTTAGTTCTAATTAATCTATCATATCTGCCATAGTTGGAAGTTTCAGAATAATGAAAACCATAATCGAACTTTAAATGTTTTGTTAGTTTAAAAGAAACTTTCTGCATCATATTTATTTGAGAATAGCCTGTTGGTTTCTGAATTAACGGATCTTCATTTTTTTTAATTACATCTGTACTATCGATTCTTTCTACATAAAAATTTCTTAAATATTCAGCTGGTCCATGGCTCCCCATTTTTAAATTGTCAAAATTTGAATACGATAAGCTAGACAACAAAGCCCATTTTTGGGAAGCAATATTCACATCAAAATGTCCTGTCATTTCATGATTTGCAGAAGAATATCTTCCCACAGCTGAACCAGTAATATTTTGCTTTTTTGTGTCAGAAAATTTTGTTTGTAATGTCGTAAAAGACATTACTCCACCAATAGCATCACTTCCATAAATTACAGAACCAGGTCCAAATAGCACTTCTGCTTTTTCGGTTGATAAAGCATCTATAGAAATTACATTTTGTAAATTACCACTTCTAAAAATAGCCGTATTCATTCTTACGCCATCTACAGAATAAAGCAATCTATTGGTAGAAAATCCTCTTATCATTGGACTTCCACCACCTTGCTGGCTTTTTTGAACAAATACTTCTCCAGAACTAGACAACATATCAGCAGCCGTTTGTGGATTTTGTAACAATACATCTTTAGCTGAAATACTACTGATTTTCATAGCTACTTCTGCATTTTTCTGTTTCCACTTTACCGCACTGACCACTACATCATTTATAGTAAAGCTCAATGGCTGTAATAACAGAACAAAATTATTTTCTTTAATTTCAGCATAAGAAATAGTCAGTTCTTTGTAACCAATCATTCTAATCTCAATTTTTTCAGCTTTGCTAAAGGTAGAAAAATCTACAAGCCCGTTTATATCTGTCGTAGCGTTTGCTTTTGGCATTTCACTATATAAAGTAACAAATGCGAGTGCTTCATCTGTTATTGCATTTTTTATATTTAGGTTTTGTGCTTGTAATGTGCCAAACATTAGCCAAACTATCCATATAATTCTTTTCATTAAAACATTTTTAATAATTAATTATTTGTTCTATATTTTTGGTGGATATTTTATATCAAAGAAACACATTCCCTTATTGAGAGGGATTGAGAAGGTGTTCAACAAATCTTGTAGTAGAATAGTTACCCTTTATCATTAAAATGTAACAGTGCCTTTAATATTTAATCTATGTTAATTATTAAATTTGAGGTGGAGGATTTCGTGCTTTTATAAAATCCGATGGGCTAACACCTTTAAAATACTTGTTGTATTCTACTCTATTTTGAAGAGCAAAAAAGCTATCTATTTCTTCATTTTGCACAAACAAACTTTTGACAAAGTTACTGAGCAGTTTTTGTTTATTGTTAGTCGGCTTATCATGAGCATACCTCTCATTCAATAAATCATTAAATTCTTGATTTAAAGCAGTTTCCTGTTTATCTGGGAAACATATATAATGCGCATAATTATTAATAGTGTCAGCTTCTACAATATCAAACATTTTTCCTTGATACTGAAATTCCCTACTGTGTTTCCATTCTAAAGATTTGAATGTATTACTTTCTATTTCAAAACGAAAAGAAACTAAATATTCTTTGGGCGTATTAGCAATTAGTTGATTTTTTACTTCTTTCTTAATTTTCTTCAACTCAATATGATAACCTACATACGCATAATACATTGGATTTACTAATGCCATTAGTAAAACAATAATCCCTATGCCTTTGAAAAAGTTTTTCATTTAAATAGTAAATATACGCTAGCTATCAATAAAGTATGTGAAATGAAGGTAAAATTATATGTCGCCCAACTGAGGTCTTACAACAATGTCTTCTACTACACAAGAATCTGATAGAGAATAAGCGTTAAAAATTAAGCTAGCAATATCGTCTGCTTTTATAAATCTTTCTTCGGGTAAATCAACCCCTTCCCAGCTTGCTGTATACACAGCTCCTGGTATTACATTACTTACTTTGATGTTGAAGTTTAGTAATTCTTGACGTAAAGCTTTTCCCATACCTATCATCGCAAATTTAGAAATACCATAACTTCCTCCATTAGGATAGGCTTGTAAACCTGCAATGGAAGCGATATTAAAAATATACCCCGATTTTTTAGCTTTCATGTTAGGCACTATCGCTCTAGACAATCGATAGGCCGAGTATAAATTAGTTTCTATCATTTGTTCCAATACACCATCATCTTCTTGATGTACCTCTCCAGGGAAAAATACTCCTGCATTATTAATTAAAACATCTATGCTTTGAAATTTATTCAAGACTTCCTGTACAAAATTATTTAAAGCTTCTTTATTAGAAACATCACAAATTTGTGAGAATACCTCTACCTTATTATTTTCAGCTTTTAAAAGGGTTATGGCTTTATCTAATGATTCTTGATTTCTTGCACAAATAGCTACATTAAAATTGTTTTGTACAAATTTCTTAGCACACGCAAAACCAATTCCTTTACTTGCTCCAGTAATTATCGCTGTTTTCATATTATATTATCGTTAAAACCATTAAAAATTAAAAAATTACTGCAAATATATACTCTATTTATTTTCACTTACGTAACTTTGACATCTTTATGAACTTTTTACATCATTTTGGAAAATACATTTTAATGCTTTCTGCCATGTTTACAAGGCCAGAAAAGGTAGGAATGTATATGAAAGAAACAATTAGGCAAATTTATTCTATAGGTATTGGCTCTATGGTAATTATTGCCATAATCTCTACTTTTTTAGGAGCAGTTACGGCTGTTCAATTTACTTATCAGCTAGCAGACATTGGTTACATTCCAATGTGGTGGATGGGTTTGATTGTAAGAAACTCTCTTATCTTAGAAATGGCTCCAACCATTACTTGTTTAATGTTGGCAGGAAAAGTAGGTTCTAACATTGCTTCTGAGTTGGGAAGTATGCGTGTTTCTGAACAGATAGATGCTTTAGAAATAATGGGCGTAAATACAAATGCTTATTTGATTGGTCCTAAAATTATTGGAGCATTATTTAGTATTCCGTTTTTGGTAATCTTAGCCGTTTTTCTTGGTTTGATTGGTGGCGTTTTAGTTGGTCCTATGGGAAACTTTTATTCTATCACCGAATTTGTAAGAGGCATGCAAGATGGTCATGATCCTTATTCTGTATTTATTATGATAATGAAATCAATTGTTTTTGCTTTAATTATTACAACCGTTTCAGCTTATCAAGGATTTTACGTAAAAGGTGGCGCATTAGAAATTGGTGCAGCCAGTACACGTGCCGTTGTAAATAGTTCTATCATTATTATTATCGCTAACTTTATTATTGCCTTTTTATTCTTATGATAGAAGTAACCAACATAAAAAAACGTTTTCTAGATCAGGAAATATTAAAAGGTCTAAGCACTTCATTTGAAGATGGAAAATGTAATCTTTTAATTGGTGCTTCTGGTGCTGGTAAAACCGTATTCTTAAAGTGTTTAGTCGGTTTATTTACGCCAGAAGAAGGAGACATCTTATATGATGATAGAAACCTAAACAGTATGGATGTTAAAGAAAAAAAAGAACTCCGTAAAGAAATGGGTATGCTATTTCAAGGAAATGCTTTATTTGATTCTATGACAGTTGCCGAAAATGTTCGTTTCCCTTTAGATATGTTTACGGATCAATCTTTAGAAGAGAAAATGGACAGAGTCAATTTCTGTTTAGATAGAGTGAATCTTAAAAATGCGCATAATAAATATCCTGGAGAAATTTCTGGTGGCATGATGAAAAGGGTTGGTATAGCTAGAGCAATAGTTATGAATCCAAAATATCTTTTTTGTGACGAGCCAAATTCTGGTTTAGATCCTCAAACAGCTTTATTAATAGATGAATTGATTGCAGAATTAACCCAAGAATATAAAATGACTACTGTTATTAATACACATGACATGAATTCTGTAATGGGTATTGGCGATAAGGTTACATTTTTATCTCAAGGGCACTTACATTGGGAAGGTACAAAACATGATGTTATGACTACCGACAATAAAGAATTATCAGACTTTATTTTTGCTTCAGACTTCTTGAAGCAATTGAGAGATGGAGCTAAGTAATTAACGCCCAATATCAGTAGTTATTTCAACTAATATTTTGAACATGCCAAGAAGTTAAACACAATTATATTGTTACTTTTTCATTAAACAGCCTCTTTTGATCAAAAGGTTAGGCTATGTCAAGTGTTTTATTCATTTCTTATAATCCAAGCATCAGGTTCAAAACTATTTCTTATATTATTTAGCTTATGTAGTATTTCATCAAATGTTTGACCTTCTTCTACACAAATCCTTAATATATCAGAATTAACTTCCGTCATTATGAATGCATTTATATTTTCTTTGGATAACGAACTAATTTTACTATTTGCATTTTCGGTATTTGCATAAGAAGCTACTACTACAAAATATTTAGCCGATTTTATACCGGTAAGTCTACTTCTATATACATATTCATCTCTACCCTTACTTAAAGAGTTTAGTATATCTACATCATCTTTTATTTTCTTTTTTGTTTACCACTGCTTCATTTTCACTTTGTATGATATCACTACTCAAATCCAAAGTAGCGTTATCATTTTCAAGAACTTCCTCACCACTCAATTCGCTTTCAACAGTCAAGTCTACAGCTCTGTTACTTTTCCTATTTCTTTTACTATTCTCTCCTTGTAAAAAGTTAAAAGAAACATTAATATTATGTTGACTTTCATTGATTGATTGGTATTCGTCAAAATTTTTGTTGTAAGAGTAACCAATATTTATCACCTTGTAACCTGCTCCTACTCCAAACAATAGTGTTTTAGAAGACCTTCCCCCCATTTTCAACCAAGCATATTCTTTGTATCCTGCTTTTATACTTCCTTCAAAAGTAACTGGTGTAAATGTTGTCGTATATAAAAGAACTGACGGCTCAATATAAGCAGATGTTTTGGCAACGGTATATTTGTAAGAGGCATTAGCAAAAAACGTTGGATAGAAATCACTTTCCGTCTTAAATAATTCTGGCATTGAAAAACCTATTTTTAAGCTTTTATTCCAAACAAATCCAACTCCTGCTCCTGCCATAAAACGAATATTGTTTTCGTACCCTACAATTGCTTCATCACTTAAGTCTACGTAATTATTAAAATAATTTTCATTGATAGAATTTGTATTTAAACCAAAATTTAAACCAAAATTGAAATCACTATTTTTACTAATTTCGATATTTTTGGCTAACAAAATTTCTGCAGAAACTGTCTTATAAAAATTTCTGAATCTACTATTTATTTTCGCTCCTATTCCTAATCCTATTTTTTTTAAGTTTCCATAAACTATAAAATTTAGCCTATTCGTTTCTTGTTCGTTACGACTCAAAGAAGTCGTAGCTCCTATTACTAGAACATTAGAATCTGCTACAATAAAAGAAGAATTATAAGAAACTTCTTTAAAATTGATATCGTTATTTGTTAAAGTATTTTGAGCCTTTAAAACCACAAAACAACCCATCAGAATGCTTAGTGTTAGTATTGTTTTTTTCATGTTTTTAAAATTTTGAGTTTCTTAAAATCGTTATTTTTCCTACAAACTTGTTGTACTCTTGTCCTTTTTGAATCAATGTATAATAGTATGTTGCAGAAGGTAATTCTTCTCCATTTGTCGTTAAACCATTCCAACTATTATCATAACCGCCTTCTTGGGTAAAGACATTATTTCCATTGTCATTAAATATTTTCAAAGTGTAGCCTATAAACAATTCAGGGTTCGGGATAGCAAAATAGTCATTTACTCCATCTTCATTTGGACTAATAAAATTTGTTGCTTTTAAATCATCAAATTCTATTAAATCATTAATAAAAACTTGCATTGAATCTAGGTATAATGTACCAAACTCATTTCGTATTTCCACTAAAATATTATACTCAATTTGTTCTTCATAACTATACAATTTTGCACTTAAAAGTTCCTCTGCTGTAATTGTGAAAGCTAAATTGTCTGAAAAATTTACCG
The DNA here is from genome assembly GCA_963932515.1 of uncultured Chitinophagales bacterium. Lineage (GTDB taxonomy): Bacteria > Bacteroidota > Bacteroidia > Chitinophagales > UBA8649 > CAKZQD01. The sequence goes on along the minus strand of CAWVRT010000003.1, from coordinate 8,757 downwards.
TGTCTTCACTTAAAGTATAAGTTAACTCATCTCCTACTAAATTACCAACTGAAATTAATGTTGAAACGACTGTTCCTGCAGCTTGATTTTCATCAAAATAAATTGGATCTTCTTCAAAGTATTCAAACTCGTCTAAATCATTTATGTAAACGATAAATGTATCTAAATACATAGTATCAAATCGATCCCTGACTTCTATTAATAAAGTATAAACTTCCTGCATTTCATAATCAAAATTGTATTTATTGACTAATGAATCTGAATTGATCCAAAATGCATTATTGTCTGGAAAATTAACAGTATCCATACTTAAAACATAAGTATGTGTATCTGTTGCTAGAATAGCGATTGGCGTTAAACTAGAAATTAATATTTCTGGACCAGAGTTTTCATCAAAATCTACTGGATTTTCTTCAAAATCAGTAAATTCTACTCTGTCATTGATATTCACGATAAATGTATCTAAATACATGGTATCAAATCGATCTCTAACTTCTATTAATAAGGTGTAAACATTTTGCGTTTCAAAATCGTAATTCCAGTTACTAATTAGTGAATCTGTATTTAAAGTAAATGCTAAATTGTCTGGAAAATTAACGGTATCCATACTTAAAACATAAGTATGTGTATCTGTTACTAAAATAGCGATTGGCGTTAATGTTGTTATCAATAAATCAGCATCTTGATTTTCATCAAAACTTGTTGGGTTTTCTATAAACTCCGTAAACTCAACTCTATCATTAATATTTACCGTAAAAGTATCTAAATATAATGTGCCGAATTTATCTCTAACTTCAATTTGTAATGTGTAAACACTCTGCGTTTCAAAATCATAATTCCAATTACTCATCAAAGAATCTGTTTGAATACTAAAAGAATTATTGTCTAGGAAATTAATCGTGTCTGCGCTTAAGACATAAGTGTGAGTATCTATTGGTAATATTCCTGCGGGTATAAATTGGCTAATCAATAAACCACCATCTTGGTTTTCATCAAAATTTACTGGGTCGTCTACAAAGTCTGTAAACTCAACTAGCCCATTAATATACACTGTAAATGTATCTAGATATACTGTTCCAAATTTATCTGTTACTTCAAATAATAAGGTATATTGATTCTTGATTTCAAAATCAAAAGGTTGATTACTTAATATGGAATCATTCCATAAATAAAATGCATTATTATCTGGAAAATTTACTGTATCGCTACTTAATACATAAGTATGTGTATCAGTTGGCAAAATGGCAAATGGTGTCAAAGTACTTACAAAACTTCCTGGATATTGATTTTCATCTATATAAGCTGGGTTTTCTATAAAATCTGTAAATTCAATTAAATCATTGATATTTACTATAAATGTATCTGTATAAGATCCCAATAAATTATCTGTAATTGTTATTTCTAAAGTATATACATTTTTAATTTCATAATCGAAATTAGTCGTACTAAACAAACTGTCTTCAGAAATACTAAAGAATAAGTTATCTGGAAAGTTTGTCGTATCTCCTGTAATTTCGTAAACATGTATATCGTTTGGTGAAACATCTATTGGCAACAATTGACTTATTAGCGTTCCTCCAAATTGATTTTCATCTAAATCACTTGGATTTGGATTAATCCCTGTTGGTGCTACATTCGTGTTTTTTACCGTAATTACTAAACTAGTATCTATAGAACAGCCTCTACTATTGGTTGCCTCTAAGTGAATATTATAGAAATCTTTATTCAAAAAATCTACATCTTGGGTTAAAACTAAAAAACTATCTACAAAACTAAAATAACTATTGTCTATTCCTGTTGCATCATTGATAAACGTGAAATCAACTATTTCAAATTCCATATTTTCATTTTCTGCACGAAACATAACGACACTATCTCCTGTTAGATTATACTCAAAAATAGTATCTGTATCTATAGTGATTTCCCCTAGCTCATAATCTGTTTTTTGTACAAACGGTGCTGCGGCATTTCCTACAGATGCATTCTCCTGAAAAACGGTTGTGTACTTTGAGTCTAACAAGGTATCGTTTACAGAGTCATACATTTTAAAGATTACAGTATCGCCACCCGCTACATTGCTATACACAGTTACATAAGCATACATGCTGCCATTAATACTTGTATTCACATTAGCAAAACCTGCTAAATTTCCGCCTATAAAAGCACCAATCATATTGTTTGGATTTGTGCTTTCGTTACAGTTAAACTTGGCAGTAGCTGTTACCGACATGTTGTACTGATATGCATTTGGATTAATACTCCATGTGGGTACTGCTGCTTTTAAACTACTGAACAACGATACAACTATACTTAATAATATGATTTTTATGATCTTCATTATCTTATTTTTTAACTACCTTAAATGAGTGTACCTTATCTTCTTTTCCTGATACAATTAAGTGATAAACACCTATAGGTAATGCTTTTTTAGAAACATCAAAAGTGACTTTATTATAACCTTTTTCTTCTGTGAAGTTTTGTTCATAAACTAACTGTCCCCATAAATTATAAAGCTTTACTTTTTGATTTTCTTCTGAAGGTGCATTCGTATAAAAATAAACATTGATTTTATCTTCAAAAAGAGTTGGGTAAACTTCTATCAACTCTCTACCTGAAACAATTTCACTTTCCGTATCAGCTGTTTCTTCTTCTCCTCCAACAACTTTTTCAAATTGCATTTTGAAACAGATTTCATCACTTACTTTTAACATAAATGGTTCTGAAACTTTTCCTTCTCTTTGGTTTGAAGAAAAGTTGATTGTTTCTGCTAAATCATAGCTTCTACCTGTTTTCGTATCTAAAATACCAAATCTTAGCTTAGTACTATTCTTGCCACCTACTGTTAAGAAACTATACTGATTTTCTTCTAAGTTTTCTATTAAGTTGACTGCTCTACAATTTGCTTCCTCATCAAAAACACCAACAGCTATTGATGTGTTATTTTCTATGTATTCACAGTCTGTATCTAAGGAACTAATTATTGTCATATTAGACGCATACTGCTCATTATTGACAACCCATTTTTTGTTCTTATAGATTTCATTCGCATCTACTATTCCGAACTTAAATTGTCCAATAGCTGGATATACAAAACTCGCTGCATTCGTTGTGTAATACATGTAACCTGTACCAGGTTTCATAGTTTGTAAACTTCCAACCCATCCTAACAAATTATCATAAACTGCAAATTGAGACTGTGCTTTAATAATATCTCCTTCTGTTGGGTTTAGGTTACCTAACGCTTGAATGACAGATTGATTTCTTACAGATACATATCCTACCCAGTTCCAACCTACTGCTAAATCGATAACTCTACTCGTTGGATCTATAATATCTCCATTAATTATTAAGGTATCTATTTGGCTTACTTTTAGTTTATAGCCATCTTCTGGTATAATTCCCGTTGTAGTATTTAATGAACCCACCCAACCTGTATTGTTTAAATAATTAGAAAAATTGCTAATTCCTTTTATCTCGTCTCCAGTTACAGCTTCTAAACTTCCTAGTGTTTTATCTAAATCTAAAGAATCTGGATTTAACAAGAAGTGAGATATCCAATTCCACCCATTATTTAATGGAATAGCTACTTCTATTTCATAGCTTGTTTTAAATAACTGTGGTGCTGAAATACTTCCAATTAAATGATTAGCTACAAAACTTAAAGTATTTGGCGTAATTTCAGAAAATATAGTTCCTGAACTTGCATCCCAAACTTTAAAACTTAAATTTTCTCCACTGTTTAAGTTACTATAAACATCTAAAAATACTAGAAATCTATCTAGTTGCGGAACATATTCTAAATGTGCTACCCCTCTACAAACATCATTTACAAACACGCCTAACATATCTTCTGCATTTGCACTAACTACGTCATTTATTTCTACATAACCTATAATACTCATTGAGTTTGTATAACTAGTAGGGTCTACTGTCCATGTAGGTTCTGGTGTTCTTACTTTTAACGCTATCGTTAATTTTTCTGAAAAGCCAAAGTCTGTCAATAAATGTAAATCTTGTAAATAATCTCCAATATTTACATCCGCATCAATTGTAAAGGTGATTTGTTCTACACTGTTTGGTGCAATACTTCCAGTAATATGACTTGCCGTTAACCAGTCTGGTAAGTTCGTTACATCATACACTTTTGCTGAACCGCCATTATTTAGAATAGCTGTAGTGAAACTCAATGTAGCTCCAAAGTCTTTTTCAAAACTTAAAACATCATCTTGCCATACAATTTGGTTTTTATCTATATAAGCTATCCATGTTTTTGGTGATTGCATATAATTACCATTAAGATCTTTTAAGCCTGCCACTGTAACATCTAAAGTTACATTTTCAATTAATTCATTAGGGCTAGTTGGTGTAATAATTATTTCGTCACCGTTTAATGAATAAGTGAAATTAACTGCTTGAATTGGTCTCTGCAATTTAATAGTAGGTGTAGTATTTACAGATAATGCACCATTTATTAAACTAGAAGTATGTCCGTTATCTGCAACATCAGCTAAACTTGGTGTTAAAATTGGCACACCTAACACTAACGAATGTTTTTCAAAAGGGAAGTAAGAAACTAAGCCTAATTCATCTCCGAGTAATCTATTTTGTTTATCTCTAGACACTTGCTCTACTTTACGTGCCGTATTCCAAAATCTAAACTCATCAAACATTCCTACAGAGAAATTGTCTACCATTAACGTAGAACCCTGATAATACCCTCTTGCACCCAAAAACATTTTACTTCCACCAAGTTGGTCGAAATTGTTTGCTTGAGCAATATTTTGAATATTTCCATCTATATAAGCAGATAAACTACTTGTTCTTTGAAAAACTATAGCAAAATGATGCCATTCTCCATCAAAATAATTATCATCTACTGCTACAAAATCAAATCCATTATGTCTTACATGTATTTTGCCTAATGCATCTTTATCAATTGTCCAAGAAGTTAAAGAATCTGAAGCCAAACCAGTTCCTGTACCATTAGAAAACAATGTAGAAGGATTTGTAGAATTTGAATTGAACCAAAATTCTAAAGTGAAATCCATCTCGTCTGTAATAGCGACATTGCCGACACTATCCATTTGTAGATAATCATTAACGCCATCTAAACTAATTGCATTTCCATTTGGGTTTACTTGCCATGCGGCTCCATTTGTTATACCATCTCTTCTTCTTACATGATCTTTTACTAATAAGCCATTTGCCTCATCCATTTTCCAATTATACAATAGACCTAAAGAACTTTTAGCTAATTCAATATTCATGTCTTGTGCAATATCTGACAATGATCTATATACATTCCAAACTCTTACTTCATGAAGGTTTCCTTTAAAGAAATTTGAGTTTGTTGCCGCATTTTTACCAATTATTAAAGCATCTGTATTAGTGAAATTAGGATAAAAATTTATAGTACCAGTGTTTGTTAATGAACCATCCATAAATAACTCTACCGTTTCATTATCATAATTATAACTAACTGAATAATGATGCCAATCTGTATTTACAATAGCATTCGTACTAGTTAATTCTTCCGTTCCAACTTTGAAACTAAACTTATCTGCAGCATCAAAACCAATACTTAAATTTTCTAAACCACTCGCTCCTTGAGAGAAAATAACTTGTTCGCCTAAGCCATCTCTTTTTGCCCAAAACTCAATGGTGAAATCTCTATTTTGAATATTTACTCCTCCCGTTACTAAGACTTCAGCATCTATACCATTAAAATACAAACTTGTACTATGTCTTAATTCTGTAGAATTTAAAACACCTCTTACATCAAAATTGAATGGCGAAATAGATCCCAAATCTATAGGCTCATTAAATCGGATAGAAATATCATCATTTGGATCTAAAATACCATCTGCCGGAGAAGGAGTTCCAAATGAATGAGGATTTATCCTATCCATGGTCCCAGAGTAAATTAATGACGACTTGTTTACAAAACTACATAAAGAAGTAACTCTTAAATCATAATCACCATCTGGAATTTCATTTGTTAACCAATCATAAGACGTGTAAGAAGAACTAGTTGGTATTGGCAAATAAGTAGGTTGCCCTGTGGTATCTTTCCAAAAAGATTGTATGATATTCCAATCTGGAGTACTAGAAGATTTATATTCTAATCTAAATCTTTCTAAATCAAAGAAATTAATATTGTACCCACTCATTTCCACAGGAAAAGTATCCGTATAACTATTATTTAACACCCAATTATCTGCAGGGTTTAATAATTCAGCATCTGTACAGGTCGGTAAAAAATGAGCAGAAATATAAACTGAATCTGCAACATCTATAAAAGTAGAAGCAGCTCCAAAGTCATATTGACAAACCGAATGAACAATAACTAATAAACTATCATAATCATAAACGGCACCTGGTCCTTTTTGTACCGATACAGTCATATTTATAGACGTTCCTGCCGAAATAAACGCTGTTTGTGCCCCATAGCCGCCATTAATCATAATGATTGCGCCAAAAGGATTCTCCGCTGTTAAAGAAGTAACACTATAAGGCATATCATCACCTGTTTGTGTATTGTTAGAAACTGTCAAGTTAAAAACAGCTGCTTCATCTATTGGTATATTGGTAATAATTGGTAAATCGACAGAAATTCCTGGTAAATCTCTTTGCAACGTACCTTCATTGATAATTGTTCCAGGCATATAAAACTTAGTAACTTCAGCAGGTTCGTGAGGGCAAGCAGTCTGCCCTCCTGCTCTTCTTTTAAATATTGGCCCCCAACCATTAAGTGATGGAAAAATATCTACTGAAAAATAATCTCCATTATCTCCATCGCTTAAAGTATAAAGTACAGCATTGCTAGTGGTAGAGTCATTTGTAAATTCACTTGACCTATCAAACTCAACAGATAAACCACTTTCAACACCAAGACCTGTATTACTTATGTTTGCACTCAGTTCCAATCCAAAATTTGCTGAGGCACCAAAATCTATATTAACAACATCTGTAATAGTTCTTTCACTAGAAATAGAATTTGTAAAAGTAGCTCCACCACTTATTGAGTAATTAGTAGCAATAATATTAGCAAATCTGTTTTGAATTTCTTGTGCTTTGTCTAAATATTCTAGTCTTTTAGCAATAGTCTCTGTAGCCGCAATACTGGTAACTGTAGTAGCTATAAAGCCAATAGATTGAGCAGTCGCATAACCTGGAAGAGGCACTAAAGAACCTACTGCAGCTGCCACAGCAGTACCCACGGCTGCAACACCACCAACAGCTTCCAACGCGAAATATGCTGCATTCGAAGCTGCATATTTTTCTGTAAGAATAGAATCTTCATATGCTTCTAATGCGGCTAAAACTCCTACATTGTCTATATTTACTTTTTCATATTCATTATCCCAAATAGCTTTTTCCCAAAGAGCAATTTGCTGATTCATTATTCGTAATGTATCTATCAAAGAATCTGCTAGGGTTGCTGGAGTATAAGTATAACTCAAACCATTAAAATCTTCAGGATAATTTAGGATAGAAGGCTCTACTGTTGCTGCCGAACCAAAAACAGGATCATCATTATTTTTACCATAGTTAGCATCGCCCACTGGTAAATTACTCACATACTTAGGACTTGATTGAAGGTATGTATTTTTAAAATTTTTCAAACTAGGTAAAAGTTGACTCTCTATAAAGTTTTGTGTATAAATAAATCCCGTATTGTACCCTTTTGGCACAATAGATAAAGAAGATGTTTTTGCCATTTTATAGACAGTACCACCTGAAACAGGAGTAGGTAAATCAGGAGTAGGTAAAGTAGGATCTTCACAATCAACATAAGTACACATTGAATCTGGAACAAGTCGTAAATAATCAGTTACTCCAAACTCAACATTTTTGGAGTGCCCTACAAATAAATCACTTCCTGAACCAATATTATCAGGAGATGAATTCGTGCTCCATTCAGATATATTTTCAATAGTTCTTGTTAAAGAACCACTATGCCCCCCTGAAATAGTAGCAGAGGTACCAACCGTTACGTTTTGTTCTATATCTGTCTCTGTACTTACTCCAATACCAACCTGCATCTTTACGCCTAAGTCTATTTCATCCGTATTCGTAAGCTCTAAACCTAAATTCCAACCCCAAGATTCTGTAACTGTTGAAGACTCACCCACTGCACGTGTAGCAAAACTTTCTCCTCCAGGTGGATCTCTTAAAACAAAATCTACAATTTCAGGACCAAAAGTAAGAAAACTGTTTCCAAAATTTTGACTACCTAATAAATAGGCTCTATACACATCCGGCTGATTTGTTATTGGGTGATCTAATGGCTTCCATGTAATTATCTCACCTAAAGGTGTTTCTATACTAATAGTCATTGTTCTAGTATAACTAAACTGAGAAATACTAGCATTAGAATTAAAATTTGGACTACCTACTTCAAAGTCATACTGTGCATATCTTAGTGTATCCAAATTTGGATTTATATCACTTAAATCATAAGCTATAACCGGAAATAACGCCAATTCATTATTAATTAATAATTTACCATCAGAAACTGGAACGGTATCAATAATCAATGTGTTATTATCAAAATTTTTATATTCTTCATAAGCCAAAATAAATGCTCTATATTTAAAAGGAGTTTTAGAAGGTCCGGTATGTTTCTGCGTAAAAACATGATATGAAAAAGGCGAAGATGGCCATAAAGAAATAGTAGATGTAGCATCATTACTAGAAGAATAATCAACTAATTCCATACTTCTGTCTCCTTTAAATTCCTCTAAACCTATTCCT
>CAWVRT010000002.1:0-92653 GCA_963932515.1 uncultured Chitinophagales bacterium | reverse complement strand
ATCTCACATTCATGATGAGGAAATTTTAAATCCATTCCACCACCATGAATATCAAATATTTCTCCTAAATATTTAGTACTCATTACAGAACATTCCATATGCCATCCGGGTCCTCCTTGTCCCCAAGGATTTTTCCATTTCATTAATTTTTCATCTTTTGCATTTTTCCAAATAGCAAAATCAGCAAAGTATTTTTTTTCTGAGCTACCTTCTAAATTATCTCTAGTTTGTTCTAAAAGTTCATCTACTTTTCTACCAGAAAGTGTACCGTATTCATGTTTTTCCATGTATTTTTGTACATCAAAATATACAGAACCATTTACCTCATAAGCAAAACCATTGTCTATTATTTTTTGAACCATTTCTATTTGTTCTACAATATGACCTGTTGCTGTTGGCTCAATATCTGGACTTAATAAATTGAACATTTTAGCTACTTCATGGAACCCAATAGTATACTTTTGTACTATTTGCATTGGTTCAATTTTTTCTTGTTTTGCTCTTTTCTCAATTTTATCTTCTCCTTCATCTGCGTCATCTACTAAATGTCCCGCATCTGTAATATTTCTAACATACCTAACAACATAATCCAAGTGCCTTAAATATCTACAAATAACATCAAAACTCATAAAAGTTCTCATATTTCCTAAGTGTACTGGGCTGTATACTGTAGGTCCACAAACATACAATCCCACAAAAGGAGGGTTTATAGGTTCAAATTTTTCTTTCTTTTTAGTTAAAGTATTGTATATATGCAAGTTGTTTTTCATAATAAGTGTAAAGGTAGGAAAAATTCCTTTTCAATTAATTTGGATTTTAATGACATAAGTTTATTAGTTTGGTAAAGCTTCTTTAAGTATTTTGATAGTTGCTAGAAGGTCTCGATCTTCTGGAAAATCGTTTAATAGCAAAGAATAAGTTTCTATGGATTTCCTAATATTATCTGCTTCGTGATAAATGTTTCCCAATAAGACAATACTACTTTTTGCTTGGTAGTTTACATAATTATCTTTTAGTAGGTTATCTGCCAAAGTAATTTGCTTAGTATTGAAATAGCAACGGGCTAAAAATTCTGAAGAGTAAATATATTTTTCTTTACCTACTTTTTTAGAACCTCCTACTAAGGCATTTTGAAAAAATGAAATAGCTTGCGTATAGTTTTTATTGTCATAATTAATAAAAGCTAAATAATAAAAACTTTCCCAATCGGCTTTATTAAATTTTATACATTTAAGAAGCTGTTTTTCAGCTTTTTTTGGCTGTTTTAATTTTATGTAGTAATGAGCTAAATCTTTGGTTGCGCTGTAAAATTCAGGATAGATTTCAATGGCTCTTTTGTAATATTTTAGTATTAAAGAAGAATCTCCATTTTTTAAAAATAATTCAGTGGCATATTGCGCATGGATGGCCGCATTGTTAGGCGCTTGTTTTATAGTGTTTTTGGCTAATGAAAAATTATTTTCCCAAGCTTTATTTCTGTCAATTGTTTTATAGGAGAAAGCTAAGAGTATTGGAATAAATAATATGAAAATAGCAAAATTTACGCTTTTAATTTTAAGTGTATTAAATATCGCATTAGTAGCAAAGACAATAGCTATGCAAAACCCTAAAGAAGGTGAAAATAAGAACCTCTCTGCTAAGGTATCCGGCATCAGAACAATCATGTTAGTATAAATAGAAATGGTAGCTATATAGTATAGTATTCCAAATGCAATAGGACTTTTATTTTTTAATTTAGACAAAGCAAATAAGAATAATCCTAAATGAATGATTATAGAAAACCAAACTTTCCAATCCTTAAAGTTTGTTTTACTTAGTTGATTGAAACCATATTGGTGTACTAAAGGGTGTGGGAACACCAATAATTGTAGATATTTTAATTGAATTTTTGCAATAGTAGCCAATTTTATCATTTTATTATCTTCAGCTACTAGTGTATTATGTAAAATAGTCATGCCGATAGAAATATCGTTATTGTTTTCTATCTGGAAAATTTGGCTTGATATATTTAATTTTTGAAAGGAGCTATATTTGTTAAAGTAGAAAGTGTCAAAAAATAAAGCAGTTGTAAATAAAACGATATAAATAAGTTTAAAATCAAATCTTTTGTAAAAGAGTAAGTAGCTTACTATTAATATCAACACCAAAGTAAAACTAGACAAACTCAATTTAGTAATAAGTAGAATAATTGACATGATACATAATATGCTTATTAATGTTTTATCTTTTTTAAGTGGTAATAAAAAGGGTAGGCTACTGAAAAAGATTGCCAATATTATAGCTCTTATATTTTCATTGATAAATGAAAATGCGACAATAAAAACACCTAAACAAAAGCCGATATATGCTTTTGGTAGAATTTTATTAATCAATAAATAATGGCTAATTAGTATTGTAGATAAAACAAGACTTGTTTGATAATTAAATCCAGATAAAACAATAATTAATAATGAAAACAGGACTGTTAAAATTATTTTAGTCTCAGTTTTAAGTAATAAAAAAGAAAAAAGAGTTAGAACGAGAATCAATAAAATATTAAATTGTTTAACGAATAATAGACCTATTAAAATGAATAAAAACACACTTAATGTCAGTATAGATTTGTTCGATGTGATTTTTTCTACAAAGAAATTTTTAGAATACTGTATAATATTTTTTGATAGTTCTGTGAAATTTCCAATATAAAACCATATTGTCAATGGAAAAACAACTAAAAAAGTAATGGCACTAATTTTAGAAAGTAATCCAAACGCAAAGAAAGATATAGATAAAATTAGGGTGTAGTGTATTTGTTTCTTTAAAAAAACAAGCCAAAAAGAAAGGGAAATAATACCAAAAAGATAAGCTAATATTTCATCTAAACTTTTAATATTTGCAACAACTTCTGTATGTGTTGGATGTAAAGTGAACATTAAGCTAATAAAAAACAAAAGCCACTTATTTTGCTGTGAAAATAATAAGCCTAAAAACCAAAAAGTTGCTACAATAGCTAAAGCATAAAATAAGATATTTACCAAATGTGCGGCTGTTGGATTGTTTGGCGCTATTTGATAAGTGAGTGCATATATGGTTTGAGGAATTGGTCTATATACATTCCTATTGTGTAGAAAAACTTTTTTAGTCCAAATGTCTTTCAATCCGCTAAACCCTGCTCTGGTGTATTCGTTTTGTTGTATAACTAAGGCATCATCCCAAGTGTAGGAATGGTTTAGGGTATTGCTATATGCTAAAACAGCAACAATAAACAGTGTAAAATACTGCAATTTTATGTTTTGTGAAATAGAGTCTAACATTTGAAGTTTCTAAGTTAGCTGATTTATTTTAATTCTTTGAAGCTAAAAAGATTTGAATACTTAAGATTAAGTTCCTCTATGACTTCTAAAGTGTCTTTAATTAATACTTTTCGATTATTTTCCGCCAATTTTACTGCTAATGCCAACTGTTGAGATTCTTCTAAAATATTAGAACCTTTCTTGTAAGAAACAGTATCAAAAATAATAGTTTCTTCTTCAGAATAGTTTTTTAAGTAATGTTGAAATTGAAATTCAAGGTGTTGTTGATTTACTTTATCAGTAGCTTCGGAAATGAGTAATGGATAGTTCTTTGACTGCGCGTATTTTCCTAATGCTCTATTATCTCTAGGAAAACATGGCCCGCCAAAACCAAAACCGTAGTTTAAGTATTTACTTCCAATTCTAGAGTCTGAACCGATGGCTTTTAAAATCTTATTATAATCTGCACCAGCTTGTAAAGCTAAATCACCAATAGAGTTGGCAAAGGATATTTTAGTGGTTAGAAAACAATTGGTTGCAATCTTGCAAATTTCAGCACTTGTTCTATCCATTCTATTAAAAACGGGTGTGTTTTCACAAAGAATTTCATATATTTCTTGAACTTTATCACCAGCTTCAGTACATTCTTCTCCTATTAATACTGAATCTGGAAATTGTTGATCTTTTATAATACTTCCTTGGGCTATAAATTCTGGATTGTAAGAGATGGTATAATTGTAAGGATTTAGTTTCTCAGCTAAAGTATTGCAATATTCCGGCATAGTCGTACAACCAATGACCAAATGTATTTTTTCATTTCTTTTGCCATAAGAAATAAGCTTTTCTGAAATTCTTTCAATTTGTGTATGGTCGTAAGAACCATCAGCTAAAGAAGGTGTAGCAACAAAAACAAAAATTACTTTTATATCGCTTTTAAGTATTTCATTTAAATGCAAACTAGCCGTAAAGTTTTCAGCAGTTTTTAAATAGTTAGAAACATCTTTTTCAGTAGAAATAAGTGTTTTAGAGTTTATTTGATTTATATATTTTTCTGATACATCAATGCCCGTTACTTTAAAATCTTTCCGTTCTAAATTTAAAGCAAAGCAAAGACCTAATTTACCAATCCCTATAATTCCTATTTCTTGCATTTAGTTTATTTCTATCATTTCTTTTCCTGGTTCAAAGATATACTCTTTAAATTGTTTGTCAGAAAATCCCCAAATTGGTTTATTTAATCCCCAAGTTTTTTTATTTTTTATCATCCATTTACCAGTTTCAGATACAGAGTGCCAGTCTAATCCTGGTCTTTTTTCTACAAATTTTATCAAACCTACAGGGTGTTCTTTAAAAGATTCCCATCCATTTTCATGATAAATATGATAAGAACATAAATTTGGTGCTAAAACTTCTTGTTGAAGCCCCATTGCTCTTGCTGCAATAATGCCCATGCTATCAATGTGAATAGAATACAAATCTAATTCTGGGTAGCCTTCAATTTTCAACCAATCTTCTTTATGCATTAGGGTGAAGTCTCCACAAGCAGAAGTGTCTAAGGAGAAAATAGCATAATCTTCTTCTTTATAGAAAGTTTGAATTAAGAACTTAAAAATTAAGTTAATTAATTTCATGGTATTAGTAAAACCATAAAAGAAATTTGGAATTCCAAACAAGTGTTCATGTCCCTTGCTTTTCCCTAATCTTTCAATAATGTTTTTATTTCCAAAGTTAAGTTTATCATCAAAATTATCAATTTCCATAATCTCTGCCGGTACATCTACACGGTTTGTTCTATAGAAATTATTTTTTTTAAGTTTTTTTTCTGATAAGAATTGGAATAGTTCATCCGAAAAAAGTAAATCAATATTAGTACATAAAATAAATTCTCCTTTGGCCAATCTTATGCCAACATTTTTTGCAGTCATTTGAAACAAGGGCATCCTATCAGCCATTCGGTATTTCAAATGAATTTCATTAGGCACTACAATATATCTTAAAACTACAGGGCTTCCTGTTGGAGGTTTTGGCAATACATCTTTTAATAGTTTTTTATCTGCAGGCGGATTCCATTCAATAATAATTAATTCTATGGCTACATTAAAATTCTTAGCTTGATGGTAAATGCCTTCAACAAAACAAGTTGTTCGTTTTAGTAAATCGCCACCATGATTGTCATTTCTGGTTGTGGCAACTATTGATAAATAGGGTTTATTCATTAGAATTCAATTTCTGGAAGTTCAAAATTAATCAATCCCCAGCTATCATCATTATAAATAGTAGGTTTCTGTTCTTTTATCATAACTTGTGCCTCATTTTGAAAATGTAAATAGGCGTCTCTATATGCTGTGTTATCTTTTTCTTCTGCGTTAAATCTTCTCGTGTGTTCTTGATGAAAAATAGGATTTTTCAATACCTTTTCTTTAAGACCTGATGTGCCAGCCATTACCACCATTAAGGCGTCTGTATGTAGCGCCAGTTTTGTGTTTTCTGGGTGTGCATTTAAGGCAAACCAGTTGTCTTTGTGCATGAGTAGAAAGTCTCCACTTACATTACAATGGTATTTGTATTCGGCATTGTGATTGTTAGGTCTCCAATCTATAATTTTAAAGAGGCTTTCAAATTTTCGAATTATTACTAATTGAAAATAAATTCTAAAATTATTAAAAAGTGAAAGTAAGAATAATGGATGTTTTTTATAACTATAACCCTTCATATAAAGTTTAAAGCCATTTTTTTTAATAGTATTTAAGCTTAGTTCACATTTTTTAAAATCTATTCGATTTGCTCTGAAATATGTTTTATTATTTAGTTTATGCTTTATAGATAACATTGTATTTGGATGAATCAAAATATCTGGATTCATTGCCAAAATATATTCTCCTTTTGCTCTTCTAATTCCCGCATTCTTTGTTAAATATTCAAATAAGGGAACTGTTTTTCTAATAGTTGAATCAACAAATTTTTGATGAATAGTATGAGGAATAGTAATAATTCGAAATTTAACAAACTGTCTTTCTTTTAGCCATTGCAATGCTTCAAATAAGGAAGGATTTTCTTCAATAGGGTTCCAGTTAACTATAATTATTTCCGTCTCAATTTTGTTTTTTTCTAACAAGTCAGTATTCCAACTGATAAAATTTTGTATTCGTTGGTTAAAGTCCCCACCATAATTATCATTTCTAGCAGCAATAACTATACTTAAATATGGGCTTTTTTTCATAATTAGTGTAAATTTACGGTAAATACTTTATAATTTGAAAATTTTAGGAATATCTGCATTTTACCATGATAGTGCAGCTGCTTTAGTTTGCGATGGGGAAATTATTTCCGCAGCGCAAGAAGAACGTTTTACTAGGAAAAAGCATGACGAATCTTTTCCTACAAATGCCGTGAAATTTTGTCTAGAATCCAATAATTTAATATTAGAAGATATTGATTTTATTGTTTTTTACGACAAGCCATTTTTAAAATTAGAAAGAATATTAGAGACTTTTTATAGAAATGCTCCTAGAGGTTGGAGACAGTTTGTGTACAGTATGCCCTTGTGGTTGAAGGAAAAAATGTTTCTAAAATCAACTTTAAAAAAGGCATTAAAAGAAATTGGAAATTTTGATAAAAAGAAAACGAAACTATTGTTTTCTGAACATCATTTAAGCCATGCAGCAAGTGCATTCTTTTGTTCTTCTTTTAAAGATGCTGCTATACTTTGTATAGATGGTGTAGGCGAATGGGCTACAGCTAGTATTTCTAAAGGTGTTAACAATAAAATAGAATTACTAGAAGAAATGCACTTTCCTAACTCAGTTGGTTTATTGTATTCTTCTTCTGCTTATTTTTTAGGATTCAAGGTGAATTCTGGTGAGTATAAAATGATGGGTTTGGCTCCTTATGGCAATCCAAATGCTTCAGAAACTATAGATTTTAAAGAAAAAATTAAATCTAATTTGGTTCAAATTTTTGAAGATGGTTCTATTGTTTTAGCAGAAGAGTATTTTTCTTTTACGACTTCTTTAAAAATGATTAGTAAAAAGAAATGGGAGGCTTTATTTAAAATCAGTTTAAGAAGTGAAGAATCACCTTTAACGCAGACACATTGTAATTTGGCTCTAGCTATACAGCAAGTAACAGAGGGTATTGTTTTAAGAATGGCAAAACATGCTAAAGAATTGACCGGTAGTGATTATTTATGTATGGCAGGTGGTGTTGCTTTAAATTGTGTTGTAAACGGTAAAATAAAGGATGAAAATTTGTTTAAAGACATTTTTATTCAACCTGCGGCTGGAGATTCTGGAGCTGCATTAGGAGCTGCTTTGGCGGTAAACTATATGTATTTAAATAATGAAAGAGTATCCGAACAAAATAGTTTTAAAAGTGCATTTTTGGGTCCGGAATTTAATAATGCCCAAATTGTGGACACTCTTGAAAGTTTACAGATGGATTTTACCAAACTAGAAGACCTAGATTTATTATCTCAAGTTAGTAATTATTTAAAAGAAGGAAAAGTAGTAGGTTGGTTTCAAGGTAAAATGGAATTTGGTCCTAGAGCTTTAGGTAATAGAAGTATCATTGCAGATGCTTCTAATAAAGAAATGCAAACGAAATTAAACTTGAAAATTAAAAAGAGAGAATCGTTTAGACCTTTTGCCCCTATTATGTTGCAAGAAGAATTTGACGAATATTTTGGCATAAATGAATCTTCTCCTTATATGCTTTTTGTACATAAAATAAAGGCAGAAAAAAGAAAACCAATACCTGCAAATTTCTACGCTTTACCTTTATTGGAAAGGTTGAAAATAAAAAGGACCAATATTCAAGCAATTACCCATTTAGATTTTTCTGCTAGAATACAAACGATAAATGAATCTCAAAGTAAAAAAACAACTGATTTGTTAAAACAATTTAAACAAGATACTGGAACAGGTATGCTTGTAAATACAAGTTTTAATGTAAGAGGTGAACCCGTAGTTTGTACTCCAAAAGATGCTGTTTATTGCTTTATGAATACCGAAATGGATATATTGGTGATAGAAAATTTTGTTTTAGTAAAAGAAAACCAAGCAAAAGAACTATTTTCAAGTTTTGAACAAACCTTTAAAAAAGATTAATGCTAGAATTTTTACAAGATTTTTGGAGTTTCCTGAAAGTGAGAAAAAAATGGTGGTTATTACCTATAATCATTCTGTTGTTGTTAGTAGGTGTATTAATTGTATTTGGTAGTGGAAGTTCTATAGCACCATTTATTTACCCAATGTTCTAAATAATGGCATCTAAAGAATTAACAAAAGAAAAAATTTATGAAACCATTCTAGTAATGGCAATAGGTTTTTTAGTCATTTTTTTATTATCAAAATGGAATTGGCTTTTAATCTTAGATATTCTAATTGTATTTTTTTCTTTAATATCTTTTTCAATAGCAAATTTTATTGCTAATAAGTGGATGCTCTTTGCAGAGAAGTTTGGAGAATTCAATAATAAAATAATATTGAGTCTAATTTTCTTTTTGTTTTTAACGCCCATTTCTTTTTTTTATAGATTGTTCAATAAAAAAGAACAATTTCAAAATACTGCTTGGAAAAAAAGACAAAATCAGTTTACTGAATCTAATTTTGAAGAAGTTTGGTAATTTATTGTAGAGTCTATTAAAGGCAATAAGTAATCTGCAAATTTTTGATGTCCAGTATTATTAAAGTGATCATCTTGGAAAGAAATATAGTCTGATTCTACAAAATTTGTAGGGATAAAAATTTCTAATTCATTCAATTGATTTCTATAATTTGTATTTACTAATTCTATGTTTTTATCTAAATCATTTATAGACGGAGCTCCAATTAGTAAAAAGGGTATAGATAGACTTTCACAAGTTTTTTTTATTTGTTTTAAATATTTGTAAGTAATTTTGGTATTAACCTCTTTTAAATAAACCTTTAAAAGATTAACTTTAGTGAAGTAAATGTTTTTTATATTTTGTACCTGAATGAGTAATTGTTTATGAAATTCAGAATGAGTGAGCAACCACCTTTTTATTTTAGATGGTTCACTACCATATATAGAGTAGTTCTCTATGTAATATTTTTTAGCAACTTCCCAATTTTTAAAATAAGTGTCATTTTTATAATTTGGATGAGAAATTGGTAAAGTGGCACTTAAAAACCCATAATTAGTCTGAAAAAATAATGATTTACCAGGCATCGGTTTTCTATCTAAATACATAAAATCATTCGATAAACAGAGTGGAATAATCAAAATATCAGGCTTTACGTTTTTTAAATAATGCTTTATGATAAGTGAATATTGAAGTGGGTCTGTAGCACTTACCCCAAAGTTGAGACTTGCTTTATTTTCTTTTAAGTCTATGAGGTCTACAAAGGAGTTCGTTATGGGCTTTGCACAGCAGCCCTCTGTGTAAGAATCACCAACAAACATTATTACTTTGTTATCTGCTTTTAAGTTTTGTATGTTTAATGAGTCAAATTTATACTTACTTCTAAAACCATCATTATTTATTTGATATCCATCTATCGAGAATTTACTAGTATCTGGGATGAATATATTAATGCCAAATTTATTAGATTTAGTAAATTGTAGTAATTGTAAATCCTCATATTGAAGTAAAGTTAAGAAATTACTTTTTTCTTTTATTTGTTTATTGATTTTATTGTTAATTTGACCCAAGCTTAATTCTATAAACATCAATATTAGAAAGGATAAAAAAACAGTAAATACATATTTTTTTTTAATATTTGGAATTGAATAACTTTTACTAATTACAAATGTGATAAAAACTATATAGAGAAGGAATTTAATTTTATATAATTTTACAATAGTAAATAGTAGAATTCCATATTTTGGATATAATGATTGAAATCTACTAATACTAAATTCTAAAAAATAATCATAATAAAACTCAATGTTAATTTTAAAAACTGAAATTAGACTATAATCAAAAGTTGCTGTCAGTATAAAGTATAAATTGAAAATTAAAAATGCAATTAAGAATGATATGATATATGGTAAGAGCTTTTTCATTCATTAATAAGTTTATCTAAAAATTCGGCATATTCTTGATGCCCTTTATCATTAAAATGACCATCAGTTTTTTTATAAGAATCTTCTAAAACTGGTGACATCTTGTAATCTATATTCTCAAATAGAAAAGGGAATTCATCTACTTTAGTCTTGTTATATAAAAAATCTGGAATAGCAATTAACTCAAAATCTATTTCATAATCATTACAGATTGAAATAATATCTTCAATTTCTAGGTTACAGGATGGTTTTTCATATTTCTCGCCCATTGGTTTAAAAATGATTGGACTATAATAAGTTAAACCCAATTTTCCCCAAGCGACCCAAGCGAAAGTGCTAATTATTGTTTTTGAAGCTATTTTTCGAACGATTGTATTAGTCGGCATTTTCGTGTTAAACATTATGTTGTCATAGGCTTCTTGAGCTGTATTATACTCTATCCCATTTTGATTACTAATTAGGTTTCCAGCATTTGTACTAAAGAAAATGGGTTGATAAGGTTTTATTTCCCGTTTAAAATAGCTAATATCATTTCCCATAAAAAAATTTAGAATAACAATGTCTGGTTTTAAAATTGGTATGTATTTTTCTGCTATTGCCTTATATTGGGTTACATCTGCTCCACTGATTCCAGTATTATAAACTATGTAACCTTTTGCTAGTAATTCATTTGCAAAACTATTTGTTTTGTTTGAGGTAGAATGTCCCCAAGTAAAAGAGTCACCCAATAATAATATTTTTTTCTTAGAACTTTTATATTGCTTGAATTCAATACTGTGAAAACCGTCTTTGTTAATAGGAATTTTAATGTAATTAATAATAGCTGAATCAACATCTGTAATGAGAGTTTCTTTTATGGTGGTTATTTTTTTTTGAAATGCATTATCCCAATCATCTTTATTATAATCGTCTATTAAGGAAAATATTTCATTTACATAATTATTTTTAAATAAATTATTTGTATAAAAATAAGAATAATCGTTTTCTTGATCAAAAAGATTCAAATATTGCGTATCAACTTTAAAAATCCCTAGTGAGTCAGTCGTGAATCCTTTTAGGTACTCAATATTATCTACACTATTGACCCATTGACTATAGCTTATTTTTCCAGGTTTAAATTTAACTAGTCTTAAAATACTTTCTAATGTAACTATTGTTAAGAATAGACTGATGATTAAAAGGAATATTTTGTTCTTCATAATAGCACTATAGTATTTTATAATTGTAAATTTAAACAATGTTCTACAAAATATAGTTTGTTTTAAAATTTTAGTTTTTGCTGTTACATACAATTAGAAAGAACAAAAGATCACTGTTAGATTTAAGTTGCATTTGGTGATCAACGTTATTATAAAAAGAAAATATATTTTTATTTGTAAATAAAATAAAATTTTTTGTAGTTAAAAATACAGATTAGAGTAATGTTAATACTCTTTTATGTGATGCTTTTAAAAAAATCCCAACAGAGTAATTTTATATAAATGTATTTAAAGAATATAGCTAGTTGTGGTTTGTCTGCTAAAATGATGGTGAAAATTTTGATTGATAATGAGATATCTAGCAATAATTATTTTTGCACTATTCTTTAATTATGAAGTATTAAAATAACAATCAAAATATAATTAGTTTATGAAGGCTTTTTAGTTAAAATAAATGAAATTTATGGCGCAGAAGGGGGATCAATAAATAAATCGAAAAATAGATTCTATACTTGCTCTTTAATCCAATTAAAAGTTTTAGTAATTCCTTTTTTCAAAGTATAATTCATTTTCCAAGATAAATCTTTTTCAATCAAGGCATTATCAGAACTTCTCCCTCTAACACCTGTTGGGCCGTCAATATTTTTAATGCTTAGTTGTTTCCCACTAATCATAATAATCATTTTGGCAAAATTATTAATAGAAATCATTTCTTCAGAACCAATATTATAGGGGCCACTTTTATCGCTTTGCATAAATATTCTCACAGCATCTATACAGTCGTCAATATATAAGAAAGAACGCGTTTGTAAACCATCGCCCCAAAGTTCTATTTCGCCATTTTCTGCTGCTAAAATTACTTTTCTACAAATTGCTGCAGGTGCTTTTTCTTTACCATTATTCCAAGCGCCTTCTGGTCCATAAATATTATGAAAACGTGCAACTTTTACATCTAGACCTAAGTTCCTTTTAAAAGTTAAAAATAATCTTTCACTAAATAGTTTTTCCCAACCATATTCGCTATCAGGTTGTGCTGGGTAAGCGGTGTCTTCTGCCAGTTTAGGGTTATTAGGGTCTAATTGGTTGTATTCTGGATACATACAAGCCGAAGAAGAGTAAAACACTTTTTTTACTTTCTTGTTCACACATTCTTGCGCAGTATGTAAATTTATCAAAGCAGAATTGTGCATGATGTGTGCATCATTTTCGCCAGTAAATATATAGCCAGCGCCACCCATGTCTGCTGCAAGTTGGTATAGTTCGTCTATATCATTATCTATAGCGTTTGCTACAACTTTTACATCTCGTAAGTCACCAATGATAAAATCATCTGCAGCGGTTTCATTATAAGAAGGGTAAACTAAATCTACAGCTCTTACCCAAAAACCTTCTTTTTTTAATCTTTTGACTAAATGGCTTCCAATAAAACCTCCAGCACCAAATACAATTGCTTTTTTCATTATTTTAATCTATTTTTTTCTATAATATTGGTTAATATTTCAATATTTTCTGTAATTAAAGAATTAGATCGAATACTTTTAGCCGCATTTTCTCCCAATTTTTTATTCAAAGTTTCATTTTCACAAACTTCAATCATCTCTTTCGACATTTGAATATAATCATATTCTTCAACTAATATGCCCGAAACATTATTTTCTATCATTTCTTGTATACCTGCATGCTTTGTGGCTACTATTGCTAAACCATTTGCCATGGCTTCCATTACAGAAACAGGTGTTCCTTCTTTATCTCCATTAATAGGGGTTGTTACAGAATGTTGAACAAAAACTTTTGCTTTGTCCATTTCTTGCTTTACTTCCTTGGGTGTTAATATTCCTTTGAAAATAACTTGATTCTCAATTTTTAAAGCTTTTACTAAAATATGGCAAGCTTCAAATAATTCTCCTCCGCCATCTTTACCAATCATAATTAATTTGGCGTCTGGAATATCTTTTAACACTTCTTTAAAAGCCAAAATAGTTAAATGAGGACTTTTAGTTTCAGCAAATCGCCCAATGGCTAAAAATATGTTTTCGTTTTTGGAATGATCTAAATATTCAAAATCTTTAGGAAAGAAAGTAGCGGGTAAATACTTTAGTTTTTCTTCAGATGCTCCTAAAGATTTTAATTTGGCTTTAATCTCTTTTGAAACACACAAAATTTTTGAACTATAGTCAAACATTTCAATGTATTTGGCCTTATTTGTCTTTAATATCTCTGCATGATGAATATCATAACCATGAAAAGTAACGATTAATGGAATATTTACTAATCTGCATAAATCATAAATTTCTGCTGCAGTCGTTCCAAACTCCGCCAAAACTATTGTTATGTTATTATTGATTAAGTAGTTTGTAAAAGCTTTCTTTTTTGAGTAATTAGTTTCAAAATTGAAAAAATAAGTTTTCCAATCCAAAAATTTTAATAATGATTGGTTTTCGGATACTAAATTAAAGGTTTTATTGCTCTTGTATGGAATCCCTTTCCCATAGATAGTGTGCACATAATATGGTAATGAACTTAACCTATTAGCAACAAATGTTTCTGTGTATTTATTTAGATTTTGATTTACGATGGCAATATTGGTGGAAGTGTTTTGTTTGTTAAATTCTAATTGTGCTGCAGCATATTCTTTATAATATACTTTTCTTGCTTTTTCTGGATTTTGGAAAAGAACAAATCTTCTGAAGTAGTATATGCTATAATTAACAAGGTAGCTCAAATTTTTTTTAAGGTACTTAAAGCAAAATAGATAAATCCATTTAAAGAATGAATTCTTAAAAATAACAAATATAATAAACAGAAAAATAACAAATTTGACATCAATAAGAATAAGAATTAAAATGTGCCAATACAATAAAAATTGGTGATAATGAATGTTTAATAGTTGTAAGTCTATTGAGTTATTGGATTTTAGAAAATTGGTAAAAGATTTTTTTCGGAAAACTAAAAACAAATTAATGGTTAAATACAGAAGGGGTATTACGAAATACAGATTCCAATGAAAAATAGAAACATAGCCGCTTAAGAGTAAAAATGAAAGAATATGTAATGGGAATACAACTATCAATATCAATTTTCTCGTATTTTCTTTGCCTATGTTTATGGCAAAGGTTTTAGTGTTAGAAATTTGGTCATTTTTAAAATCCTCTAAATGATGTATTAAAATATTGTGAATGCCAATAAATAGTTGCCAAATAAAAATGAGTATAAAAATATTAAGGTTAAAATCTTTACCACTCAATAAGTAGAAAGTATAAAAAGCCAGAATGGAAGGAATGGCATAAGCATATAAACCATCGAATAAAATGGCTAAAAAGCCTTTAGTTTTAATCCTGAAAGGTGGAGCGGCATATAGTATTAATAAAGCAAACTCAGTAATTAATAAATAGATACTGTTTTTATCGAAAGGTAAAACAAACCAGGGTGCTATAGCCAATGTGAGTGTCCCTAGGACTAATAACAGACGATTAAAATTAGTTTTATTTTCAAGGGAATTCTTTTTGTTTGCTTTTCTATCTGTTTTTAAATCAAACAAATCATTTACTAAATGACCAAAACCTCCAATACCAACAATCGTAATTAAAGAAGGTAATAAGTAAATAATACTTTTTTGAAAGGGCAATTCAAAAATAATAAGAGCCAAAAAAATAATCGTCAAAATGTTACCAGCTTTGGGTTCCCACCATTGGTCTATTCTAAGCGATTTGGAGTAATTATTTTTCAATCTAAAATTTGTTTTTTAAAAGATATAAATATAATAAAAAACTAGATAGATTACATAGTTATATCTATCATGTCTGGTGTAAATTTAACAATTACATCATATTGGATAGATTCGTCTTTGTTTGGTTTAGGATATCCTTGGTTTTCGCTTGGGACATTATTTGCCGTAGAAATATAGATATTCCCTTCTTTGTCTATGGTTAAATCTCTCAGTCTACCATATTTTTCATTTAGAAATATTTTTTCTTCAATTAATTTGTTGTCTTTAATTCTAAGCATCCTTAAGTCGCCTTCTTTAAGCGTAGTAACCCAAAATGTATTCTTAAAATCTTCATTGTTCCCTTTATAAAAATCTAAACTAGAAACAGCAATAGTTGGCGTCCAAGATTTAATAGGGAAAGTGCTTTTTAAAGTATCACAATAGGCAGTTTCTCTTTCTGTATCACAATAACCATGCACCATAGGCCAGCCATAATTTTTGCCACTTTCTATTTTATTAAATTCATCATCTGTAGAAGGGCCATGTTCAGAAGTGTATATTTCAGTGTCAGATAAAACAACTAATCCTTGTGGATTTCTATGGCCAGAAGTGTATTTTGGCGAATTGGCTATTGGGTTATCTTGAGGAATACTTCCATCTAAATCATATCTTAAAATACTGCCGGATAAATTTGAATCCTTAAAAGGTACATGTAAAACCGTTTCGTTAGATGCATTTACAAACAAATAATTTTTTGAGGTTTTTATTCTTCCTCCAGCATTCCAATTTCCTATTTGACCCACATCTTTTAATATTGTTTTTTTATAAGTTACAGTATTTTTTTTAGCGTCATATTCATATATTTTAACAGAAAGTAATCCAGTAGTAGGATCATTTTCTTTTTGATACAAAAAAGATAAATAAACCCATGGTGTATTTTTAAAATCAGGATGAAATGTCATTCCAAAAGAATAATTTTTATTTGGAGAAGGAATAATGGTATCAATAATTTCTATTGAAGTAACTTTTTGATTAGTAAGGTTTAATTTGCTTAATTTTCTAAATTGATGCGTAAACCATAATTCTTCATCTGGTCCTATTTCTATTTCCCAAGGAATAATTAAATCATTCAAAAGAATTTCACCATAATCTACTGGTTTTGATTCTGAACAAGAATTTGTAATTAAAATAAGACTAATAATAAAAGATAAATATTTCATGTGTACTAGCAAAAGTAATTTTATTTTTGTAATATTAAGATATCATTAGTTAAACAAATCTTTATGAGGAGTAAAAATATTTTTTTAGCCTTTATCGTAATTGTATTTTCTTTTTTTATTGTAGAACTCGGTTTAAGGTTTTTTGGTTACAAACCTTTTCAGTTATATTTCTTAAAAGTAAAAGAAATTAAACCAGAAACCTGTATGAGAAAAGATTTTTTAATAGGGTTTTCTTTGAAGCCTGGAAATTTCATATTTGATTATGTTTCCGATTATTCTTTTGAAGTAAATCATAATTCAGAGGGATATAGAATTTGTTCTGAAAGTTTAGTTTCAGATACTTTAAGAAAAATTAATTTTTATGGAGGTTCCCTTTTTTATGGTTTTGGTTTAAATGATAGTTTAACTTTTCCTTGGAAAATACAAAATGAGTTTGAAAATTTTAAAGTAAGTAATTATGCTATTTTTGGACATAATCCGGCCACAATGTTGGTGCAATTAACAAATCAAATAAAAAACAAAACACAACCTGATATTGCGGTAATAACTTATGCTAATTATAATTCTAAGCGGGTAGTTTACTCTAACAGTTTCAAAAGAAGTCTTTATGCTAATAAAAAGTACGTAAAGTCTGATTATTTGGATTATTTATATGCCAGACTTGAAGGAGAAAGTCTTATTTTAAAGCAAGATAAATTTTATTTTCAGCCTTATTTTTCAGCTGATAAATTTGCCTTTGTAAATCTATTAGAGAATAGTATTGAAAATTACTATGATAATAAATTGGAGGAAGAAAAAGTACACATTTTGGTTTTAGAAAAAATCATTAAACTTTGTTTAGATAACTCCATTAAACCTATTTTTTTTGCAGTTCGAACAGGTGTAAATTCAGTAAATGAACTTAATCAATTAGAAAACTTGGGAGCTTCTGTTATAATATCAAAAGTTGATTACAAAATAAATAACGATTTTAATTTATTGCCATACGACAACCACCCTAACAGTAATGCCACTACAACTTATAAAGATGAACTTTCAAAGTTTATTAAAGAAAAAAATTTGTAATTTTACATAAAAGAGAAACTATGAGTATATATTTTAATAATCCATGGAAACCAGTTCCACAAACTATTATTAAAAGTACCGCAACTCAGCAAAAGGTTGAAGGTGTTGGTTATTCTATTGAAAATAAGTTAAGTCAAGAGAAAATTGACAAACTTACAGCAGTTTATGATAAATATCATGATATAAAAGCTGAAAATGGTGGCATGTTTTACAGTATTTATTCTCAAGATTTAGAGTATAGAAATAATGTAAGTAGAGAAATTGCTAATATTTTAGGAACTTTTTTGGATGAAAATTTAAAAGACTATAAAACTATGTTGTTTTCTTTTGTGGTTAAATTACCTGGAGGAAATAGTGAATTTTTTTTACATCAAGATACTACAGGGTTAGATGAACACAAACACTCTGCGCTAAATATTTGGATTCCTTTAGATGATGTGGAAGACGCCAATGGTTGTTTAAGTATTGTAGAAAAAAGTCACAAATGGTTTTCGCCATATCGATCTATTTCTTTTCCTGCGCCTTATGATAATATTCAACCAACTATTAAAAAATACCTAACGCCTTTAGAAATGAATAAAGGAGAGGTCCTTTTCTTTGATAACAGATTGTTACATAATTCAAATATTAATTATTCTAATCAACCAAGAATTGCTGTTGTTTGTGGTCTTTTTCCTCAAGAAGCAGAAATGATAACTTGTTTTAAAGAAGAGTATAAATTAGAAGGAGATATGGAATTAATAAAAAATTCTGATAACTTCTTAAATGAAGGAATAAATTTTTTTATCGATTGCCAAAAAAGACCTAAAACGGGTGAAACCATTGCAACAATAAATGATCCTTATCCAGAAATAAGTCAAGATGATTTTGAGAAACTATGTAAAATACATAATGTATCGATTAAAAATACTCAGGTAGAACAACAGAAACTAACCTGCGATTTATTTGGTGAACCGGTTGAAAAAAAAGGTTTATTTATAGATGAAAAATTAAATAGTAAACTACGAGAATTTGGTGTTGTAAAAATTCCATTTTTAAATGAGAAAGAAGTTGATGAATTAGTAAGTTTTGAAGCTGAAATTCACAGTGAAAGAGGTTTAGAACCAACTTATGATGATGTACATATGACAAGCTGGTGTTCAGACTTTGATTATAAAATGCAAGTAAAAAATAAAATAAATACTTGTTTTGCCAATAGTATTGCCAAAAATTTTAAAAATGTTAAAGCCGTAAATGAAGTATTTGTAACCAAATTACCTTCAGAAAAAGCTATATTTAGATTGCACAAAGATTGGAGTATTGTAGATGAAGAAAATTATGAATCTGCCAATATTTGGGTAGCCTTAGAAGATATAGATGAGCACAATGGTGGAATATTTTTTATACATAAAAGTCACCTAGTAAAAGACTTAAGAGGTGCTGGAGACTTACAAGTTAATTATACAGATTATGAAGACAAGTTAAAAGATTCTTATGCTCATTATGCCTTAAAGAAAGGAGAGGCTTTAGTTTTTTACCATAACACATTGTACGGTTCTACACCCAATTTGTCTAATAGTAATCGCGTAGTAGCTGTTTCTTCTATTGTGAATACGGATGTAGATATGCAAGTTTATTTTAAGGATGCAGATTCTGATAATGTAGAATTAATAAAGGTTGAGGATACTTTTGTTTATCAATATAATAAACTGCGTGAAGAATGTTTGGTAAAAAGGCCTAATGGAGAATTGATTGAAAAACGACCATTTAATTCTTTTAATACGGTATCGTTAACTGATTTAGTCGGTATTTTAAATAATGAAGAATGTTAAATATATTTGATAAAATTTTTAAAACGTTTTTTAAGTATAATAAAAGGAAATTTCGTGCTAGGTATGATTTTTTTAATGACTCGATATTAAACGATAAATTAGATAAAAGTAGTTTTGTTACTATTCCTTTTTTAGATGAGGAAGAGGTTACATTGATAACAAATTATATTCGTGAAAAAACCCCATTAGTTTCTATGGCTAAAGACAATGGTTTTGTGCCTGGAGTAACTGTTAAAAGCAAAGAAGAAAAAAAAGATTTAGATTTATTTCTTAGAAATATAATTGAGCCAAAA
Source organism: uncultured Chitinophagales bacterium (assembly GCA_963932515.1). Classification (GTDB taxonomy): domain Bacteria; phylum Bacteroidota; class Bacteroidia; order Chitinophagales; family UBA8649; genus CAKZQD01. Next base: position 73,061 of record CAWVRT010000002.1, on the reverse strand, counting down.
CTTAACAGTGTTGCTGAAGATTTTAAAGTAGTTATTTTCACAATATTAATTAAAGCCTTTGGAGAAAATTCTAAATTAGATGTTCATCAAGATTGGTCAATAGTTGATGAATCTAAGTATGCCTCATACTCATTATGGATCCCTTTAATTGACAGCACAATAGAAAATGGCGCTATTCAAATTGTAGAGGGTAGTCACAAAAAATTTGATAATATAAGGGGAGGTTCAATCTTGTCGGTATTAAATACCAATGAAAAATTTACAAAACAGATGAAACAAATGAAGCCTATAGAAATGAAGAAAGGCGAATTATTAATTTTAAATCAAAGGGCCATTCATTATTCGCCAGCAAACACCACTAATAAAATGCGGTTTTCAGCAATTGGAACTGTAGTTCCTAAAGAGGCAGAAATATTTTTATACTACCAAAAAGATAAAAAGAATTTAGAAGTATATAAAATGAAAGAGGATTTCTTCTTTGATTATGATGATTTTATTTTAGAAAAAGGACAAAAGCCAAAAGGGGAAAAGGTAGGAGAGATTAAACTTTAAGACCAATAGATTATTTCTTTGTCGTCTAAAGAAAAGCCCATGAATCCACCGATTGTATATCGACTTTTTTTACCTTTAACTAACTCCACTCTATGCCAAATTTCACCACCTTGAAATATGATCATATCTCCTTTTTTAGGTTTAATCTTTACTGTTTTAATTTTGTCCACTATTTTTATGGAGCCATCACTATCTATAACTTCTATATTTTCAGATGAGGAGTTGGTAGCAGGTCTAATGAATAGAATGGAAGTTGTTGAGGTAAAAGCAGGCGAAGCATTATTGTTTAATCAAAGATTAGTTCATTTTTCACCTCCAAATACATCTGAAGAAATAAGATACTCTATAATTTCTAGTTTGATTCCTTCAGAAGCAGATGCTTTATTATATTATAAGGAGCAAGATGATAGTATTTCCGTTTTTAAAATGAAAGATGATTTTTTTAATAATTATAACAATTTTTTAGAAGAAAAAGATTTAGAACCAAAAGGAATTAAGCTATATTAGATTTTTATCTAAGACCAAATATAAATTGCTTTGTCATCTTTAGATCTTCCTATAAACCCACCTAATGTATATCGACTCTTTTTACCTTTAATTTCTTCAATTCGATGCCAAATAGAACCGCCTTGGAATAAGACTAAGTCACCTGGAGATAGGTCTAATTTCTCTTTTTTTATTGTTTTAATTTCAATACTATTTCCTTTGGCGTCTTTTACTATTATATTTTCAGCTGGGTGGGCCTTAGTTTGTCCATCTTGCCAATGCCAATTATAAATAGATAATTCTCCGCCAATTTGAGGAGTATCTAGAACTACAAAATAACTTAATTGATTAAAGACATCTACTTGTTTGGATAAGTGATTATAAAATTCAGGAAATTCTTGTTGAAAATAATTTCCACAATGAAAACTTATATTTCCAGAATTAGGGATTAATTTTCTAATTGTTCCAAATACATATTCTCCAGATGAATTAAAACCTTTGGGTATTTCAATTTTTCTATTACCAGAAATCATTGCAAAAACTTCTTTAAGTTTTTTAGTCATTGGATAATTAAATTCCTTAGTGAAATTCCTATTGTAAATTTCACTATTATTAAAGTATTCAGTGAAAACTTGATCATTAATTAAAACTTCTTCTGTTGACCCAGGTATACTACTAACTAACTGAGGGAATACTTTTGGGTATGTTGCCCCTTCTGGTATTTTAACTTTCAGAGAGTTAGGTAAATTCTCAAATTGATCAATAATTAATTTAGTTTCTTCAATGCTTAGTAGGTTTTTTATTATAAAACCATTAGTTTTTTTAATTCTTAGATCGTTTAAAGCGTCAGGATATTGTTTTAACTCTTCAAGTGATAATGTTTTCCATTTTGATAAAATCATTGATTTTTTTTTGTTTTTTAAATAGTCGTTTAAACAAAGTGTAAATTGAATTAGTGAATAGGGTTAGTTTTGTTTCCATATTAAATTAGGTCTAAAGTGTGAATCAATTTCTGAATTCCATTTGTTTTTTAATTCCCAGTCTCTCAAATTTATATTGAAAGAATTCACATTAAATATTTCAAAGGTAAATTCATCTTCTACAAAATTATTTACAATCGTATAATTTAAAAAAAATATTCCCGAATTAAATAGATTGTTTGGAATGATTATCTTTTGAGTAATTAGACCTGTTTTATTAACTAGAGGAATGTATTCTTTTCTAACTGCATAGGAATCCATTAATAATTTATCTCCTTGGTTATTTGTTATTGTTAATATTATTTGTGTTGAAGATTCCCTTTGTTGTTTGAATTTTAGAGAAATTTCAATTTGATCATCTCTATAAATATTACTACCTATTTTTTTATCAACGGCTTTAATTGTTGAAGAGATTAATTCTACAAATCCATTATTGTACTGACCAGGTTTAAAATGTTTTTCTTGATTTATATTGGAGAATATATCTGTATGAATAAATTCTAGATAATAATTAACAACTTTGGCAGTAGTACCATTCATAATAGTCTCGCCAGAATTTAGTAAAAGAACTCTATTGCAAATAGTACTTATTTGAGTCATATCATGTGCAACAATAATTACCGAAACTCCTTCTTTTAATAATTCTCTAAGTTTTTTTATGCATTTTTTTTGAAAAGCAACGTCTCCTACTGAAAATACTTCATCTAAAATCAATATTTCAGGGTTCATAAAAGCAAAAATGGAAAAGGCTAATCGCATATACATGCCACTTGAGTAATTCTTTACAGGTTCTTCAATGAAGTCAGCTATTTCACTAAATGCTAATAAGTCATCAAAAATATAGTCAACATATTTTTTATTTAAGCCGTAAAGACTTCCGCTTAAATAAACATTTTCTCTTCCGCTTAAATCTGGGTGAAATCCTGTGCCAATATCCAAAATTGAAGATATTTTGCCGTCTATAATAATTTTACCTTCTGAAGGTTTGAGAATACCGCTTAATATTTTTAATAAGGTACTTTTTCCACTTCCATTGGCACCTATTATTCCTAATGTATCTCCTTTTTTCAATTCAAAAGAAACATCTTTAAGAGCCCAAAATTCTGATCTATCATTTTTTGAATATTTTTTGGATATATTTTTTACTTCTATAGCATTTTCTTCTTTCATAAATCCTCTTCTTTTCTCTTATGCACTTGCATATAGTATAAGTTTTGCAAAAAATATTTATCTATACCATGCTCTAATTTATAACCTGGTTTATATAACTTTAATTCAAAAAAGTCAATAGGGAAAATATATTCATCCCAATTGTCAATTTTAGCAATACCCGTTAATTCTTGAAATTCATTCGAAATAGTTAGGTTTTCAAAATCTTCAATTCTTAAGTCTACCGTTTTTAATGATGAAACCACATAACCCATTTTTCTTGCATAATGCAACACCTTATATAAATCTAAAACATTGTATTTGTAGGCTTTATTAATTGTTTCAATAGTTTCATCAATTTTTGCTTGATGTTCGTCTAAAACGGCAACTTTCTTAAACAAATCTTTTATGTAAACCATGCCGCCAGGTTTCAAAACTTCCCAAGCAGATTCTAAAGCTTTTTTATGATCATTTGAATGCCCAAAGCTTTCTAAAAAGTAAACCACATCATAAGCTTCTTTTTCAAATTTTTCACTTAATAAATGATAATCGCCACAAGCAACTTTTATTTTATCTTCTAGATTTTTAGATTGAATATTTTCTGTAGCTTTATTAAATTGTTCATCACTAATAGTAATAGCATCAATTTGAATGTCTTTTTTAATAGCAAAATAAGTCGCAGGTCCGCAAATTCCGCAACCGGCATCTATTACTTTCATACCACCTTCAAATCCAATACTATCAATTTGATAATCTAATAAAATACTTACATCTTTAGTCCTAAAAGCTTGAATGACATCACCATAAACTTTTAAAAAATCGTCATTGTATTGATTATAAAACTCTTTTACTTTCGTAGGAGAAGTGTGTATTGCTTTGGGCTTTTCTTGAACACTTGATTCTCTATTCGTTAATAGTTTATCATTAAAGATATAAGCAACTAAACCCATTGTGGTTAAGAAAAATAATGTTAAAAATGCTTCTACTATCATAATGAGAATTGTTGTTTAATTTTTTGCCAGAAAGTTAAAGGTAATACTTCTTTCTCAAAAGATACTTTAGGAATATAATTCGGATGATCTTTAATCTTTTTTAAATCTCCAGGTCCAGCACCAGGGGTTCCCTTTAAAAAGAAATCTGGATGACATGCATACTCAGAAATTTTATCGTCTGCTACATAATAATACCTCATTTCTGCTCCTTCTGGAATAATTCCATAAACAATTACTAATCTATCTTCATCACTTAAGTTTTCTGTAGAACCATGTAGCAATCTATGATCGTAAATCATAGCTTGTCCGGCTTTCATTTCTAAAGGAATCATCTTTTTCCAAGATTCTTCATATACTTCATCAAAAGCTGAAGGTGTATTTGGTCCTCTAAATGCTTTCACTAGTTTATGGCTTCCTGCTAATACTTGAATGGTTCCGTTGGCAACATTTACGTCTACTAATGGAATCCAAACATTAAAACTTCTAAATTTTTCTTCATCAACAATGCTCCAATCTTGGTGAGGAATTAAATGACCTTCTTTCCCTTTGGTTTTCACCATAAAAGTACCACCTTGCGCCTGAAAATTTTCAAAACTTGTAGCATTGGCTCTATTAAACACTTGATTGATTTTATCATTCATTTTGTTTCTAAAATCTATGTCCGGATTGTGAGCTGTTGCATAAAATCCTTTAGGTAAATCGTTGTTGTGTTCGTAAAAAAACGCACTTAATTCAGCTATCTCTTCTTCATTCAAAAATGGAAAAACAGCATAGCCTTTCTCTAGTAAATCTGTATCTTTTGATAAATCTTTTAGTATATTTTTATAGTTATCCAAAATTGAAAAAGGTTTTTATTTTTGAAAAAATACCAGGTTTTTGATAACCTGAAATCTGTAAAAATTGATGAATCATTTTGTTAAGTTCTTCTTTATTAGGGCGTGGTAATTTATAATCTATTGTTTTTACAAATTGACCATATTTAGGTTTCCGAAAAATATCTTGAATAAAATTATCAAATTTTATCAAAAAATCTTCATTCATGGCATACATTTCCAATGTATCTTCATTTTTATATTGGTCTTTATAATAGAAACGCATGGGTTCATCTTTTGTTTTTACACCAGCAGTAATTGCTTTTCGTATGTGATTAGAACGGTTCGGAGGCGAGTAGTGCACCAAACTTTGGTTTAAAATAACTGCTTCACCAGCCTTAGCGTTCATTGGTACTAAATGTGGCATAACTTCCGCTTCATTTCCTGTGAAAAAGAAATTTAAAGTGGGTGCTCTGTGTACATGATAATTACCATTGTGTGCTCCAGGTAAAACCATTAAGGTACCGTTTTCTTCTGTGGTATCGCAAAGGGGTACCCAGCAATTGATGGCTACAGCTTTATGTTCGTCAACAATTGTCCAATCTTGATGCAAAACTAAATCTGAATTTTCAGACGGCATTTTATATAAAAAAGCGCCACCAAAAGCAGTATAGTTTTTAAAGATTCGCTCGTAAGATTTAGCAAAAGTTTTCGCTATTTCGTTACTTGCTTTTTGCTTGTACTCAAAATCACTTAAATAACTTCCTGCATGAAAACCTTCGTTTGGCAATTCTGTATGTAGTTCATCAAATAATGTATCTAAATAAGCTATTTGTTCAGTATCTAAAAACTGAATTTTTACAAAACCTTTAGTATCAAAATCTTTTTGATGGTTTTCATCTATAAATATGTCGGGCACATTTTTCATTGAAAGAATGATTTTACTTTTTCAAAAAATGTCTTTTCTTCTGTTTTTAATTTACCATAATGAATTTCTAATTCGGCTATGGTCAATTTAGGAAAATCGTAATCAAAAAATCCTAAACTTTTACCGATTTTTGGTCTGTCAAATATGTTTTCGCCAAACTGTTCAAAATTCGTCATGAAAGTATCATCTTGTGCAAAAACTTCTACTTTGTTTGGTTCTTTTTCTTTGTCGTAATAACAAATTCTAAAAGTGGCTTCTTTATGTGTAAAGTAAGTATTAGTAACAGGCCGAATTTCATCTGACAAATTAGGTAATGACCAATGAATAATGCTTTGGTCAAAGATTACAGCTTCACCAGCTTTTAAATAAAGTGGTGTACTCAATTCTTTGATTTCATCATAAACAGCCTCATAAATATTTGGAACAGAAGAACCTCTGAAAGTAGGGTAGAGTCTATGACTTTTCGGTAAAGCAAACAGCAAACCGTTGTCTTTAGTCAAATCTAATAGTGGGCACCAAATATTGATACCTGTATATTTTGTTTCGTCTACCAAGGTCATATCTTGGTGTACATCCATTAGACTGTTTTCTCCAGGAGATTTTACGATAAAACTTCCACAAACCGTTTTGTAGTCACAAAGATATTTTTGCATAGAACGATTCCCTATGTTACGAATTTCTTCATCAGCACATATTCTATAATTCTTGTCTTTAGAAAATGTAGAAGGGAAAAAGCCTTCTTCATCTTTTGGGTGTAAATCTCTATAAAGCTTAGACAAGTAAGCTACTTCTTCTGCATTGTAATATGGAACAATAACATAACCATTTTCTTCAAATTCTTCTTGAAGTTTATCGTCTTGAAAGACCTTTTGCATTTTTTCTGGAAATGTAAACATATCTATTTTAGATTAATTCTGTTATAAATTTCTCTTACAATATTTAGAGGTGTGTATACTTTCCAAAAGGGTAGTTTTTCTTTAGTTTCTATAACTTCTTGAATAACTTCCTTTTTTTCTTCTTCTTTCTTTTGAGAACCGTCCATATTATAACTAAATAACTTGGCTAATTTTTCTACTAATTCTATGTTTATTGTATTGCCGTTTGCTTTCACTCTGGCTATCAATTCATCCGTGTCATAAGTTGGAAGTTGGTAAGGAATTTCTCTTAGTTTTTTGTATCCTTCTATTTCTTTGCCTTCATTATATAATTTTGAGATGCTTCCATTGTCAAATTTCGAAAAGAATTCTTTGTCTATTTCATATTCTATAACGGTATCTTCTTTGCCATTAGGTTTTAGATAGTAATGTCTTAACTTAGCCTCTTTTTGTGTAAAGCCAATACCAACGGCCAATCTTGTTTCTTTGGTCGTATTTGGTGGTGAAGCATGGAAGGTTTTGTTATTGAATGCTAACGCTTCTCCTGCTTTCATGTCTATAATGTCAAAATATGGAAACAAAGAAAACATAGCATCGCCTAATGGGTTTTTCACTTCAGGAGATGGCGATGGTCTTAAGTAGTCTGAAAAATGTTGACTTCCTTTTATTACACCTAGGGCTCCATTGTCCGTATTAACATCTACTAAAGGAATCCAAAGTGAAACAGAACAATGCGCTTGCTCATTTTCTACAAATGTCCAATCTTGATGTGCAGGCACAATACCTTGAGGGTGGAACTCTTTAACAACAAAACTACAAGTATGCGCTTTGGCATCTTCAAAAAGATGTTCTACTTGAGGTAAAACTGTATCAAAAATCTTTTTCATAGATTCTTGAACTAAGCTTTTATTATCTTGGTCCATACTGATATGAAAACCATAACCTAACTCATCTTTAAAATTTAAAGACTCATAATAGGTCTTCAATTCTTTAACAGCATCTTGGTCAATTCCTGCTAATTTAATAAAGCCATTTTTTTGAAAAAAAGATTCTGATTCCGGGTCTTTGAATAAAGGTTTCATGCTTTGTTTTTTATTTATTTTTTCAATGAGTTCTATCTTGTTGAATATTGGTGGCGTATATTCGAATTGTTCTAAAATTTTATATCCAACCGGTTTTTTACCAATATCAGAATTATATTTTTGAAAGAAATGATTATTAACTTGATATTTTGTAATCGCATTATTTCCTTCATTGTGGTAAAAACACATTTCAGCATCTTGATGTACTATTCCATAAGTTAGCGCCACTCTTTCTGTAGTGGATTTATTGATAGATGAAGCATGAAAAACGGCATGATTAAATACAAAAGCTTCCCCAGCTTTCATTTCTAAATTTTCCATTCTTAGTAGGATAGCTTCTGAAAGATGTCCAATATTTGGTTCTATGCTAGGACTTCTCAGTGCGGTGTTAAAATTTTGACTCCCTTTTAATACTTTTATTGCACCATTTTCAATTGTTGTATCAACTAAAGGAATCCAAATAGTAATAGAAGCAAATTCATTTTCATTTACAACTGTCCAATCTTGATGAACTGGCATTTGTCCAGAATCACCAACGGGTTTTGATAAAAAAGAGCTTCCTAAAGTTTTAAAATCTTTAAATTCTTCTTGAACTTTTGATTGTAACAAGTTTTCAATCTTGTTGTTCAACACTTTTTTTAATTCATCATCTTTTATGAAAGAAGTTGAGTAAAAAGCTTCAGGTGCTGAAGGGAAATATTCTGTATATATTGAGTTTAATTCAGTAATAATAACTGTTTCAATAAAAGATATCACAACATAACCGTCTTGGTCAAATTGCTTTTGTAATTCGATATTTTTAAAAACGGCATTCATTAATTAAAAATAGCTTTTACCTTTTGGAACAGGTTTAATTTTTCATCAAATTTTGGATTTTTAAACCTTTTAAGATATTCATTTCTTGTAAGATTTTTAGATGTTAATTTAAAATTTCCAATAGTTTCAACTCCAGTAGGTTTTTTCCAAGGGTTAAATGCCATAAAGAAATCTTTATCTACTTTTAGAGTATGTACTTCTGAATCCCCTTTTTCTGGATTCATATGATAGTGAATACAATCTTGATCTTTAGGAACTAAAATTAATTGAATGGCTAACCTTAACTCCTCTGTTGTATTTGGATAAGTGTAATGAATGATACTATCATCTATAATTACAGCATCACCAGCTTTGGTCTCACAACAAACTAAGTCGTTTTCTATAATTTCATTTTTTATTCCTTCCAATTCCCAAGGAATCATTGGTCCTCTAACTTCCCCAAATCTTTTATGACTTCTAGGAACTACTTCTAAAGCACCATTCTTTCTCGTACTATCTATTAAGGGGCACCAAATAGAAACAGAAGTTCCCTTTTTTTCGTCAATAAAAGCCCAATTTTGATGAAGTAAGGTTTCTTTACCAACGACTGCTTTTTTACGAATAAAATTGGCTATTATTGGTTTGTAATCTGCTAAAATATCTTTGTAAAAAGGTTCGAAAACATCAACTACCGAATCAAAAACTTCTTTTTTGTGTTCTATGTTTTTATCTAAAAAAGTAAAATCAATATCGCAAACTTCATCTACTTTTATCTCAGTATCTTCTGGGCCAATCATTCCTTCACTTGACACAATTAATCTGTCAAATTCTTTACTAAGAAAGCTTAATTCTTTTTTAGTAATAAATGGAACCGATACAAATCCTTGTTCTTGAAATTCCTTTTCTAATTGTTCGTCTTTTAATACTTTTCTCATTTGTTATATTAAATATAGTCTACAATTTGATCTTCAACTTTTCTAAAATACCAAATACCACTTATCGATAATAGAATACTTAGAAAGATGCCAATTATGTAATAAATATCAAATTCGCCATATTCCCAAATACACCATCTAAAACCTTCTACAATTCCAGCCATGGGATTTAAATATAACAAACTTCTATATTTTTCTGGTATTAATGTGGCAGGGAAAAATACAGGAGTAAGCCATATCCCAAAATTCATGAGGTAAGGAACGATATGCTGTAAATCTCTTTTTTTAACTGTTAAAGCACTTAACCAAATACTTACAGACAAGCCAACTAAAATATTAAGTAAAATAAAAAATGGTAAAAACACTAGATGCCAAGATGGAAGTATTCCATTAAACATCATTATAATAACAAGTAGTATCATAGAAATTCCAAAATCTACTAAGCCAACCAAGACTTTAGATATGGGTAAAATTAATTTGGGGAAATAAATTTTTTTCATTAATTCCTGATTCTGGAGTAATGAAGTACTTGATTGGTAAACTAGATAACTAAAAAAGTACCAACTTGTCATTCCTGTAAAAGCAAATACTGCGTAGCCGCTTTCCGGAATATCATCTATTTGCATTACTTTATTAAAAAATAATGTAAAAATTAATAAACCAGTTAATGGTTGAATGGCTGTCCACAATAAACCCAAACTAGTCTGCGCATACTTAACCTTCAAATCTCTTTTGGCTAAAGTAAGTATTAAAGACTTATGTAGCCATATCTTTTGAAGATAGACTTTTAAAGAATCTTTTTCTGAGCTAATTAGTGTTTTCATTTTGACAAAGATAAAAAAAAAGCGAGATAAATATTTTTATCTCGCTTTTATATTTTACAGAACTTTATCTATCTAAAAGTAGGACAAGAATTTTCTGATTTCCCAATTTTATAAGAAAGGCTAAACAGTACAAAGTAGTAATGGTCATTGTTCTCTGGGCTGCCTCTTTGGTCAGTTGCTCTAGGTGTTAAGTTTTTATCACTCACTCTATAAGCTAAAGCGTCAGCATCTCGAGCAATAGCAGGAATATTATTGGCATAAAATAAATCTGCAGCTATATAAGAATTATGACTTACATCATCTATATAGTCTGTGAATGTATATCTATACTGAAATTCTAAACCCAAGGCAAATTGCTTAAAAATATTCACTTTCATCCCTAAGGAGGTGGGTAAGGCAAAATTAAACAAAGAATATTTACTTGTTCCAGATAAAATTCCTTGCCCTTCTGTGCCTAATGGTTGTAAATCTAACCATCTACCATCTAATTTAGCTTGTGGATTGTTGTAAAAGCCAGCAATACCTAATCCAATATATGGAGTAATCCATTTTCTTTTATCTCCAATTTTATAAGGCAACATATTCCATTCAAGCATCAAAGCTATATCAGCAATAATAGATCTAAAATGTAAATTTCTATTTAATCTATGTTGGTCGCCGTTCGTCTTAGCGTCATTCCCATACAAGCCACCTAAAGAAAATGAAGCTTTAAAACTAGTAAAATTCGTAAAATTATTTCTATAATAAATTCCGCCAGCAGGTCTAAAAGCTAAAGGGTTTGTTTCTTCAAAAATAGGTACCTCTCCTTTCCAAGCTAAATCCCCTAAATAATTTGATACACCCAATGCTATACCAATTTCTTGATTTGCTACCGTAGGTCTTTTAAAGCCCTTGTTTTTTTGACTAAACCCTACGAATACTATTACAAACAACATAATTGTTAAAATTGTTTTTTTCATAATGCTCATTTTTAAATTAATAAAGTTTAAGGTCCTTATTGGTTACTAAACGGTTTCTAATAAAAAAATGTTGCATCAAAAATGCTAAATATATTATTTAAAAAACCAAGCTTCCACTTCTTCCAATTGTAAAACAGCAAGAGTCAATTTGTTTTTCTTTCTAAAACCATTCATTTTTTGATGAATTTGAGTTGCTTTCAGCTCTTGCATAGCTTCATAAGAAGTGTAACCTGCTTCTGCAATATGCGCTTGCCATTCTTTAGGGATTTTCCCCCAATCTACCTTTACATTCGTTTCAAAAACCTCTGGTTTCATTTGTGGGAAAAATAAAATTTCTTGAATAGAAGGATTGTTCGTCAAATACATCAATAATCTATCCATTCCTATGCCCATTCCAGACGTAGGAGGCATTCCATATTCTAATGCACGTAAAAAATCTTGATCTATAAATTCACTTGCTTCTTCATCTCCTTTTGCAGCCAATTTTAATTGTTCTTCAAAACGTTCTCTTTGGTCTATCGGGTCGTTTAATTCTGAATAAGCATTGGCAACTTCCTTACCGCAGACCATTAATTCAAAACGCTCAGTTAAAGTTGGATCTTCTCTATGTTCTTTACATAATGGGGACATCTCTTTCGGGTAGTCGGTAATAAATGTCGGTTGAATATAATTTCCTTCACATTTTTCTCCAAAAATTTCATCAATCAATTTACCAACGCCCATTGTTTCGTCAACATCAATAGCATTGGTTCTACACCAAGTAAATAATTCTTTTTCTGTTTGACCTTTGATATCGTAACCTGTAAAATCTATAATGGATTGACGCATAGTCACTCTTTTGTATGGTGCTTTAAAGCTAATATTGTGCTCTCCAAAAATAGTTTCTGTACTTCCGTTGACTTCTGTTGACACGTATTCCAAAAGTTTCTCCGTGAAATCCATCATCCAGTTATAGTCTTTATAAGCTACATATATTTCCATAGCAGTAAATTCTGGATTGTGGGTTCTATCCATTCCTTCATTTCTAAAGTTTTTAGAAAACTCATAAACACCATCAAAACCACCAACTATTAGTCTTTTTAAATATAATTCATTGGCAATTCTCATATACAATGGAACATCTAAAGCATTATGGTGAGTCATAAAAGGCTTTGCAGCAGCTCCACCAGCTATTGGTTGTAAAATCGGTGTTTCTACTTCATAATAGCCTTTATTGTTAAAGAAATTTCTCATAGCGGTAAACATCTTTGTACGCTTTTTGAAAATTTCTTTTACTTGAGGGTTGACCACTAAATCTACATATCGCTGTCTGTATCTCAATTCCGGGTCGGTAAAAGCATCATGGATATTTCCTTCTGCATCTACTTTTGGTAAGGGTAATGGTTTTAAAGACTTACTTAAAATAGTCAATTCTTTTACACGTACAGATTGCTCTCCTACTTTTGTTAAAAATAATTCACCAGTTATTCCAATAAAATCACCAATGTCTAATAATTTTTTGAAAACCGTGTTGTATAAAGTTTTATCTTCTCCTTCACAAATTTCATCTCTACTTACATAAATCTGAATTTTTCCTTCTGAATCTTGAATTTCGGCAAAAGAAGCTTTTCCCATTATTCTTCTGCTCATCATTCTACCAGCAATATTTACCTGTTTACCTTCTTCAAAATTTGTTTTAATGTCAGTACTTAAAGTGTCTACCGGGAATAGATCTGCAGGATAAGGGTTAATACCTAAATCTCTTAATTTTTGTAAGCTTTCTCTTCTTACAATTTCTTGTTCGCTTAATTTTAAACTCATAAGTACAAATTTCTTACTTTTTTATGATATAAATAAGAAAAATGGAATGAAAATGCATTTTTGGTGAAGAGAATCATCAATACTAATTATATAATCCAAACAAAGTGGATAAAAATACTAAGTTTTATTAATTTTCGTTCTAGAATTTAAGAACTTTGCTGCTATGAAAAAACTTACGATCCTTTTTGCCTTTTTCACTTTGTTTACTCAAATTGCTTTGGCTCAAATTCCTTCTAAAAATGATAAAGAATATTCTAAGATAGATTTCTATTTTGATTCTTTATATGCTTATCAATTTAAAGAATATATAGAAGAAAAAAATGAAATTGAAGTAGAGGGTGTTTACAATAGGATAGACCAAGCTGTTCAAAATAGCGAGACAGTAAAAATGATAGAAATATCTAATAGCTCTATCAAAAAACTACCTAGAGGTTTTGAAAAATTAACAAAAGTAGAAAGCATAGTTTTTCGAAATTGTAAAAGTTTAGACTTAAAACAAGCTTTTAAAATATTGGCTAAGTTACCGAACCTAAGAAATTTAGAAATCACACATTGTCAGAAATATCAAATTCCCAATAATATTTCAGAACTTACGCAAATAGAAAAATTAAACTTAAAAGCCAATAGATTTGTTTTGTTACCAGAATCTTTTGACAAGTTAATCAAGTTAAAGGATTTAAATGTTTCCGAAAATCCTTACATCAATGAAAATTTTCTATTTGAAGTTCTACAAAGAATGCCAAATCTAAAAATAGTAAACGCTTCTTATTGTCAAATTAGAACTTTACCGGATGTAAATTATAATTTAAAGGAATTCAATCTTTCTGGAAATTTTTTAAAAATTTTTCCTTTAAAAGCTACACACATAGAAAATGTAAACCTTTCAGCAAATCCTTATATAGATTTAGAAAAATTATTTACAAATATTGGAGCAACTAAAAAAATAAAAAATTTAGATCTATCTTTTGCTTTTTTAAAGACTTTACCAGCAAGCATTGCTAAAGCTAAAAGTTTAGAATATTTGAGCTTAGCAGGGAATAGATTAACAAGCTTACCAGATGAAATTGGTGAATTAGAAAACTTAAAATTCTTAGATGTTAGTACACCAAAAATGGCTACAAAAAGCAATGCATTGAATACTTTACCGTCAAAAATTGGAGACTTATCCAAATTAGAAACTTTGCTTTTATCTAGAAACAAGATTACAAAATTACCGAACGATTTTGGGCGACTACAAAACCTTAGAAAACTAGATTTAAATTTAAATGTAATGGGAACTTTTCCTTCTAGTATTACTAAGCTAACTAATCTGGAATACTTAGATTTAGGATTAACGGAGATTAATAAATTACCAGAAAATATTGGAGAGTTAAACAATCTAGAATATTTGAATTTAGAAGGAAATTTCTTTATTAATTATAAAAACAAAATTAAAATAATTCCAACTTCATTCACTAATTTAGTAAAACTAAAAACTTTAATTTTAGATGATAATGTTATTGAAAAGCTACCAGTAGACTTTGGAAACTTAACGCAATTAGAAGTCTTCAATATTAAAAATAACTTATTAGCGACATTGCCAGAAAGTATAAATAGTTTAGGAATGTTAAAGGAATTAAACCTAAAAGTAAATGAGATTGTGACCTTACCAAACAGTTTTGGGAAATTAAGTAGTTTAGAAAAATTAAATATTGCTTTCAATTTCAATTTAGATACAAAAAGTACAGCAAGCTTATTAAGTAACTTAACGCAATTAAAATTAGTAGATGTTTCAGATAGTTATTTTGAAGAAAAAACAATTTTGAAATTGAGAGATAAAATGCCAAACACGACTTTCAAGGCTGTTAATATTGTGAAGAGGTAAGATGCCTTTTCTAGGTCTGAGAATCTATTTTATTTCCTTTTAATTCAAAGATCAACAATAGGAATCCTCTTTTGTTATACAGAGGTATATGAGTTCTTTCCTTTCGGTGTTATATTTTCTCAAACAACAATATTTTACTAGGACTAGCATCCATTTCTAAAGAAATAATCTGAATATTCAACAAATACAAATCATCTTTAATTTCATTGGGAACATAAATCATTTCAGTAATCGTAGAGTTTTTTCTATCTAAAGAATAAGAATCATCCACTTTTACAGCTCCTTTTGCTTGTGTCTTTTCATTTAATAAGCCCCAGAATATTTTATGCGATAATAGTTTACCATTATCATCTTCTTTATCTACTGAAGGAGAATCTATCATAAAATGCTCAAAGCCATTTTTAACCAAAAATTGCATAGCTAAATGATGAATGTAAGTATGATTAGTGCCAGACCAATCTCTTACAATTTTATCTTCTCTGTTGGGTAAAGTTCTAATAATTATAGCCTTAGCTTCTTGATGAAAATTAAGTTCCTTCATTTGTTTTTCAGAAATAATGGTATCGCCATTTTTCAATATTTCAGGAGTTATAGAAATAACCTGCGCCAAATGATGAAATTTTTTTAAGCATTGGTTTATTGTAAATTCATTCTCTGTAATGTGACCTAAACATTCAGTATGTGTACCGTTTCCATGAGGATTTAGGAATATATTCTTGAAATTCAGAATACCACCTTCTGTTGTAGAACCAATAAATTCATCTGTTCTTACAGCTTCCAAAATAGGATCTGGTCCGTAAAAAGCTTTAGGGTTATTATTGCCATTTTTTATAGCGATAGAAATATCTATAGGTTTAGATAAATCAAAAGAGTAGTTTTTATATTGAATTTGCATTTTACAAATATAAAAGAATCTCTTTTCTATTCTCTAAAAAAAGAGATTACTAGCAATTCTATCAGCAAAGTGCTTCCCTTTATCTGACAAGTTGTAAATAAAAGAAGTTCCTTTATTTGTTCGTTTAATTCGCCATTCAAACATACTAGGATCTTCTTTACCAATCTTATTCATGAATTCTTTCTTCTTATCAAAATTCAAATCTACATAAGCTAAATCTATGCCCCATTTAGTCCTTAAACCAGTCATGATGTATTCATTTAGTCTATCGGTATCACTCAGTATTTCTAGTTCAAAAGGAATTATATTTTCATTTAAAGAATCTATGTATTTTTTGTTATTGGCAATATTCCATTGTCTAGAAAATCCATCAAAAGAGTGCGCAGAAGCCCCTAATCCAAGATATTTTTCGTTTTGCCAATAACTAGAATTGTGTTTTGAAACAAAGCCTTCTTTACTAAAGTTAGAAATTTCGTAATGTTCCATGTCATTTTCTTTTGCAAATTGTATTAAAATATCAAATTGTTCAGAAGCATGCTCATCTACAGGAGCAATTGTTTGTCCTTTTCTTATTTGGTGGTACAAAATCGTATCTTCTTCGACTGTTAAAGCATAACAACTCAAGTGTTGAATCGGTAAATCCATTGCCATTTTTAAATTTTGCATCCATTCTTCATCAGATAACCCAGGAACACCATAAATTAAATCAATTGTCAAATTATCAAAACCATTTTCTGCCGCCAAAAGAATAGAGTTTTTTGCTTGCTCAGCATTGTGAGCACGTTTCATAAATTCTAAATCTCTATCGAAAAAAGATTGTGTGCCAATACTCAATCTGTTAATACCAACTTTTTTCCAATTTTCCAATTTTTCTAACTCAATATCATCAGGGTTTGCTTCTAAAGTGATTTCTGCATCATTACTTATCGTATAATTTTGTTTTAAGGCATCAAAAATACTAGTCAAATCTTTCTCATCTAATAGGGAAGGTGTGCCACCACCAAAATAAATAGTATCTATTTTTTCTAATCCCAGATAAATAGATTGTATTTTTATTTCTTTCAATAAAGCATTTACATAATCTTTTTTCATGTTCAAAGAAGTAGAAAAATGAAAATTACAATAATTGCAAGGCGTTTTACAAAATGGGATATGAATATAAATTCCGGGCATTATTTTTTTGTTTTTTGAGTTATAGTACTTAAGAATTGTAAAATTAAAAATTTAACTGAATATATTTGTAAACTTATAATGCAAAAACTCTTCTTATACATATCGTTATTGGTTTTTTTAAGTGTAAATGCACAAAAAAATATTGATTTAAAATTGCATTTTGCCAAAGAGGAAGTTTTACCCAAAAAAATTAAATTAAGAGAAAGTTTTTCTAGTGTCGAAAAACTTAATAAAAGCTTAAGTTATTTAATTCAAAAACTATATTCAAAAGGATATATAGAAGCATCTATAGATAGCTCAGTTTTAGAAAATGAAATAATGAACGCCTATTTGTTTTTAGGTCAACAGTATACTTCCTCTAGATTAGAAAATGGAAATTTATCAGAAGAAGTATTAAAAAAGCTCCATTTTAAAGAAAAAGAGTATCAAAATAAAATATTTTCCTTTAGTCGGTTAGCAGAAATACAACAAAAAGTACTTAACTATTATCAAAATAGAGGCTATGCGTTCGCAGAAACTTACTTAGATAGTTTTTCCATAAATCATCAAAATGTGTATTCTAAAATTTATGCTGAGCCACATGAGTTATTTATTATAGATACTATTATTGTAGAAGGAAAAACAAAAACAAAATCTCGATATTTACAAAACTATTTAGGAATTAAAAAAGGAGATTTATACAATCAGTCTAGAATAGATAAAATTAGTGAAAAACTGGCACAAATAAATTTCATTAAAGAAACTAGAAAGCCTCAAATGGTTTTTGTAGACGGTAAAGTAAAGCTGTATGTTTTTGTAGAAAAACAGAAATCTAATGAATTTGATGTGCTTATTGGGATTCTCCCAAATGATAAAATAACCAATAGAAAAGTAACCATCACTGGACTAGGAAAATTACATTTGTATAACTCTTTCGGAGTAGGAGAAGAAGTATATGTAAACTTTAAACAGTTGCGACCGCAAACGCAAAATATAGATTTAGAAGTAAATTATCCATTTTTTTTGAATTTACCTATTGGAATCAATGGCATCTTTAATCTGTATAAAAATGACACTTCATTTTTAAATTTAAACACTAAAGCTGGTATCGTTTATCCTTTCAATGGCGCAGACTATTTACAATTGTTTTATCAAAATCAAATTTCAAATGTGTTGAATTATGACACTTCAAAAGTTCGTTCTACGCAAAGCTTACCAGAAGTTTTAGATAAGACAAGTAATCACTTAGGTTTAAAAATGCATTTTCAAAAATTAGATTATATTTTTAGTCCTAGAAATGGTTATGATTTAACATTTTCAGGTTCAGTAGGTTTAAAAAATATTTCTAAAAACACTGCTCTTACAGGAATTCAAGAAAATATTTATGACCAAACAAAACTATCAAGTACAAATTTTAGTTTCGACTTAAATTTTAAATATTACATCCCAATATTAAAAAAACACGCTATTTTAATGGCCAATAGTTCTAGGTTTTTTATTTCCAAAGATGTTTTAGAAAACGAAAAATTCAGAATAGGAGGAGCCAATTCTTTAAGAGGTTTTGATGAAGAAGAAATATTTTCGCCCTATTTTTCTATATTCTCGTTAGAATATCATTTTTCGCTATCTAAAAACGCGTATTTTTACACTTTCGGAGATATTGCTATATTAGAAGATATCCGTTTTGGCAGTGAAACGATAGACACTCCATTCGGATTTGGAGTAGGGGCTACTTTTGAAACCAAAGGCGGTATTTTTAGTTTAAGTTATGCGCTAGGAAAACAATTAGACAATGTAATTGAATTGAAAAACGGTAAAATCCATTTTGGATATATAAATTTATTTTAAGTGCAGAAAGTATTATTCTTATTATTGTTTTTGTTTGCTATTAAAGTGTCTGCACAGATAGATTCTATAGGAGTAGGTAGGTTACCTGCGCAAAAAAATGCCACTTACTCTATACTAATCCCTTTCTCTTCAGATAGTTTAAATAATTTTCCAAAAATTTCCAAAAATATTCTTTTATTAGAAAATACTAATCTTAAATCTTATTTTTTCTTATTCTTATTAAATTTAATAGCGATTGCAGTTTTTCTATTTAATATTTCTAGGGCAAAAGTAAAAAAGCTGATAACCACTTTGTTTAGTTTAAATATGTTAATGCAATATTCCAAAGTAGAAACAAAAAGAGACAATAGTTATTTGTGGGCTTATTTTTTTCTATCTATAATCTTTTTAGCGGCTATTATCTATGGTCTGTCTTTAAATTTAAATCTAGATTTAAATGTTCTGAAACTGACCATGTTTTTAGTCTCTTTTATGGCAATTGATTTTGTAATCGTTTTTTTTACTGGATTTATTTTTAAATTAAAAAAGTTTAGAGAAATGAGTCACTTTAATAACTTCTCATTTATAATAGTAACTCTTCCATTTCTTATTGTAAGCGTGACTGTGTTATTATTCCTTAGTATAGAAAGCACTTATTTAATAGCTTCTATCATTTTGGGTACTTTAGCAATTGGATATTTATGGAAAGAATTCAGGAACTTACTCATCTTGAAAGCAAACCGAATAAATATATTTTCTTTTTACTTTTTTCTATATCTTTGCACTTTCAAAATTTTACCATTGGCTATTTTTTTAAAAATAACTTACTGTGAGGTTTTAAGAATTTATAACTAACTATATAAAGTCATCTGTGTCAATGTCTCCAAAAACTAAAATAAAAATATTAGTCTCTCAACCTGAGCCAGATAATAAGAGGTCTCCTTATTTTGCGTTAGCAAAAAAATACGATATCCAAATAGACTTTATGCAATTCATCGAAATAGAAGGTGCAACTGTAAAAGAAGTTCGAAAACAAAGAATTAATTTAAATGATTTTCCTGCAGTAATTTTTACTAGTAGAAATTCAATGGATCATTATTTTAGACTTTGTGAAGAAATGCGTGTTACCATTTCACAAGAAACTAAATATTTCTGTGTCTCAGAAGCAATTGCCTTGTACTTACAAAAGCACATTCAATATAGAAAAAGAAAAGTTTTCTTTGGAAATGGAAATATGACAGATTTTGATAAGTTATTAAAGAAACATCAAAAAACAGGTCAATTCCTTTTACCTTGTATCTCAATAAAGTCTGCTCACATTCCAAATTTCTTAAGAGATAATGGATTTGAGTATAAAGAAGCTATTTTATATAAAACTGTCCCTGCTGATTTAATAGAATTAACTATTGAAGATTATGATATGCTTGTTTTCTTTAGTCCAAGTGGTTTAGAGTCTTTGTATGATAATTTCCCTAGTTATGATCAGAATAAAATGTTTATAGCAGCTTGGGGTAAGTCTACTTTAGCTAAAGCGGAAGAATATGGCTTAGAAGTTAAAATACAAGCACCTGTAGAAAAAGCTAAATCTATGTCAGTGGCTATTGAGAACTATATTAAAGAGAATTTATAGCATTCTCATCTTCATTTCTGTAATTTATTCTATATCTTTACTCTTAAACTAATTTGATTTTTCAATAGTTGTATGAAAGTGATATATTTATCCATAACTTTTTTATTTTTTACAATACATGTAAATGCTCAGCAATGGGTAGAATTTACTCAGCAAAATCATTATAATTTATTTTTGAATACAGCCTATACTGCTTATAATAGTAATATTAAAACAACAGTAGCTCATAGAAGTCAATACACTTTTTTAACGAAAAGAGCTATAGCTTCTCAATTCGGAGAGTTTAGTACTCCAGTTTTTAAGAAAAATTATGGAGTAGGTCTTAAAGTTGTAAATGATTTTATTGGGTATCAACGTTATACGCTAGTTGAACTAACAGGAGCATACCATTTAGAAATTAAGAAAAGTCGTTTATCTTTTGGAGTAGGTGTTGGAGTAGTAAATTTGAATATTAATGGGGAGGAATTGAGAGCTTCAGCAGGTGACTATGAGAATGAAGTAGTTATACATAATGATGAACTATTACCCAATATTAACGTAGGTGGAGTAAGTCCTACTTTTTCATTTGGAATGATCTATAAATTCCAAGAATTTGAATTAGGAGCCGCTATTCAAAATGTTAATTCGCCAGATATTTCTTTATTAAAATTTAATGGTGTCACAAATGTGAATATTGACCGTACAATAAATTTACATAGTTCATACGTTATAAGAATGACAAATGTAAATATTAAACCAATGGTTAATTATAATACGGATTTTGTGAAGCATCAAATACAAATGGGAATAAATACAGAAATAAACAATATTTATTTTGGTATGTCGTTTAGAGGGTATTCTGGACAGAATAATGATGCTGTAATGGGCGAAATTGGAATAAAAATTAAAGATAAAATAAGAATAGGATACTCTTATGATTATAATGTTTCTTTTTTGAATAATTCTAATTATGGTTCGCACGAAATTAGTATTAGTTATACTGTGCCTAAGGCTTTTAAGATTAAAAACAAAGGAAATGTATTATTTAATCCAAGATTTTTATAAAAAAACAAAATAATATCAATTCTTCTGTTTTTTTAAAAATGATTGCTATATATTTACAAACTTTAACACAAACGCGAATAAAAGAAAATTATGAAATTTAAATCTTTTGCAGGAATATCGATTCTTATTTTACTACTTAGTTTAAGTAGTTGTGGGGGAGGGTATAATGGACAATTGTTGGGTGTTCAAAATAGACCAAGTTGGAGACCAGAAATGCCTTATGGTATGGTTTACGTTCCATCAGGTCGTTTACATATTGGTCCTTCAGATCAGGATGTTAATCATTCTATGATTGCTAGTAGTAAATCTATTTCTATTTCTGGTTTTTATATGGATGATCAAGAGATTAGCAACAATGAATATCGTCAATTTGTTACTTGGGTAAAAGATTCAATTGCTCATCAATTGTTAGATCATATAATTGTAAATGATGAAACAGGTACTGAAACGATCGATTGGTCTCAAAAAATTGAATGGAACGAGCCAGAAACCAAAGACTTGTTAGAATCTTTGTATTATCCAAAAGATGACCCTTTAGGTGGAGGTTTTGATGTTTCTCAATTAGTATATAAATATTTATGGCTTGATTGGAAAACTGCTGCAAGTGAACCAGATGTTAGTAGAGAAGACTTAGTAATGGAAGAAGAAACAAGTATATATCCAGATACTTTGGTATGGATAAGAGATTTTTCTTATTCTTATAATGAGCCATTCGCAAGACATTACTATTCGCATCCTGCATTTGATGATTATCCTTTAGTTGGAATTGGATGGGATCAAGCAAACGCTTTTAGTGCTTGGAGAACAGAATTATGGAATGGCTATAAAAAATCTATCAAAGAACCAATGATGGATGATCTCAGATTGCCTACGGAACATGAATGGGAATATTCTGCTAGAGGTGGTAAAAAACAAGCTCCATATCCTTGGGGAGGTCCTTACATTAGAAATGCCAAAGGCTGTTTGTTAGCAAACTTTAAGCCTGGCAGAGGTAATTATCCTGAAGATGGCGGATTGTATACCGTAAGAACTGATTCTTATTGGCCAAACGATTATGGCTTATATAATATGGCAGGAAATGTTGCAGAATGGACATCTTCAGCTTTTTACGAAAATTCTTATAATTTTGTTCATGATTTAAATCCAGAGATTAAATATAACGCTAAGGATTCTGAACCAAATACAATGAAAAGAAAAGTAATTAGAGGAGGTTCTTGGAAAGATATAGGATACTTTATCCAAAATGGTACTAGACATTGGGATTATTCTTATGAAAAGAAATCTTACATAGGGTTTAGATGTGTATCTACTTATTTAGGTAGAGATTTTAGAGATAACTCTTTTTAAATAGCAATGGATTAAACTAAATTAAAAACAATAACAAACAATAACAAACAATAAACTTATTAATTTAAACTAAAAAACAAGTAAAATGGCTAAAAAATCATTCTTTCATACTAAAGGCGGGAAAACAGTATTAAACTATGCTTATTCATTAGGAGCAGCAGTAGTAATATTAGGAGCATTATTTAAAATAAATCACTGGCCATTTGCAACAGAAATGTTGATTGTAGGGATGGGTGCCGAAGTAATTATATTTATTATTTCTGCTTTTGAGCCTCAGCATGATTCTCATATATATGAGTGGAGCAAGGTTTATCCAGAATTAAATGATGATCATTTAGGAGAAGGCGGAGGGTCAATTACTCAAAAATTAGATTCTATGTTAGAAGAAGCTAATATTGAGCAAAGTATGATTAATAAATTAGGAGATAACTTAGAAAAATTATCTTCAAATGTATCTTCAATGAGTGATATGGGTGATGCAATGTCTGCAACGGCGGATTACGCTTCAAGTGCAAGAGCTGCGTCAAACGCATTAGGAGAAGTAAAAGATGCTTATGTTTCTGCATTATCTTCTGCTGAAGGACTTTCTGATTCATTAGAAGGAATGAAAGAAATTGGTCATACAACAGCTGCAGTAAATGAGCAAATGGATTCATTAGCATCTAACTTAGCTTCTTTAAACGGAGTTTATGGAAATATGTTATCAGCAATGAGACCGCAATAATTAAACATCTTACATTAAATAAATTTTTTAAAACTAAAAAAAACTAAAATATGGCAGGTGGCGTATTAACCCCAAGACAGAAGATGATCAATATGATGTATCTTGTATTGACAGCTCTTCTAGCAATGAATGTATCTAAAGAAGTACTTTTAGCATTCAGATCAATAGAGGTAGGTATCGAAAATTCAAACAGTGTAGTTGAATCTAAAATTGAATTTTTAACAGAAAATTTAACTAATCAAGCTAGTGAAAATGCAAAAGCTGTTCCTTTGTTACAGTATGCAGAAGAAATTTCTGCTGAAAGTAAATCCTTAATTGCACTAATTAATGAATTAAAAACTACTCTTTTATCAGATGGTTTTGCTGGTACTGATGAAGAAAAACCAGGAGAAGTGAAAAATCTTTCGGATATTGATGCTGGTACTAGATTATTAGCAGAAAAAGAAAGTCCTGTGTTTAGAGGACAAGAATTACAAGATAAAATTAACAACACTAAAAACAAATTTTTAGAAATAGTAAGTAAAATTGATAAGATTAAGCCTTCAGACATTTCAAATTTAGAGCAAAGTTTTACATTAAGTGCGGATGATTTCCCAAAAGGTGATCGCGAACGAACGGAATGGTATAGTCAATTTTTTCATGTGCCAGCAACAGGTGCTATGACAATGTTAACTAAATTAGAAAATGATGTATTAAATACGGAATCAATTATTACAGAATTCCTATTAAATAGAGTAAGTGCAACAGATTTTAAATTTGATAAACTGAGAGCAACGGTACAAGCAGAAAAAGCTTATTTACCGGGTGGTGCAGAATATGAATCAAATATTTTCTTGACAGCTTCTAGTTCTGGTATTGTAGCAGAAACTTTTGTAGGTGGTTTAGACTGGGATTTATTTAAGAAAGATACTGCAAGTGCAGGTGATGCTTTTTTGCCTTGGAATGATGTTGATGCTAAAATGGCTGGAAAATCTCCTTTTAAAGGTGAATCAAAAATAATTAAAGGAGGAAACTATAAGGGTGGAACTTCTATAGGTCAGAATAATTATGAAGGAGCTATTAAAATAGCTAACCCTGTAGGTGGATATGATTGGTATCCTTTTAAAGGATCTTATGAAGGAGCTGCTGCTGGTGGATTTTCTGCTTCCCCAACAAAAATGAATGTATTATATATTGGATTAGATAATCCAATATCTATTACAATAGGTGATGCTAAACCAGGTACTGAAAGAGCTTCTTTAAGTGGTGGTTCTATATCTAAAAAAGGAAATGAATGGATCGCAAAAGTTACTAAACAAGGAGCAACAAAGTTGACTGCTTCTGGTACTTCACCAGATGGTAATCCAACTAAATCTTTTACTGCTGAGTTTAGAGTAAAAAGAGTTCCAGATCCAACACCAACATTAGGTGGTAAATTAATTGGTGGGAACATCAGAAGAGGAACATTAGCCGCTCAAACAGGTATTATTGCTTTATTAAAAGACTTTATGTTTGATGCTAGATTTACTGTAACTTCTTATGATTTTAAATTGGTTTCTAATGGTGAAATATTTCCTGTAAGAGCTAATGGTGGACCTCTTTTAAGTCCTAAAATTAAAGGCTTACTACAAAAAGCTAGACCTAAAAATATAGCTATTTTTGAAAAAATTAAAGTAAAAGGACCAGACGGTACTACAAGAACATTACCTTCTTTAACTTTTACAATAATATAAATAAACTTTTGCTTACATTATATAAATAAACTTTTGTTTATCGTTATAAGAATAGGCTTTGAATAAAACTTTTAAAATGAAAAAAATATTTTTAATACCTTTTCTGCTTTTAGTAGTTATTTCTGTATCTGCTCAAGATGTTATTGATGGCATTTACGAAAAAGTAACTACTATTGAAAAAGAAATAATTCCTTATGATGATATTAGAGAAGCTGATATATTTTGGTCTAAAAGAGTTTGGAGAACTATTGATACTAGAGAGAAAATGAACTTAATTTTCGCATATCCTCAATTACCTTTATCCGAAATTGTACATACAGCAGCTGTAAACGGTGATTTAACTGCTTATACAAATCATACTGGTATAGCTTCTGGACAATTTTTAACAGAAGATATAATGGCTACTGATAAAGTTGGAAAGATTGGAAATAGTATAGATACTACTTGGCAAATAAACGCAATAACTTTAGAAGATGAACAAGTTATTGTAAGTAATGAGCTAGAATGGGATAAAATTGTTAAATACAAAATTAAAGAAGATTGGTTTTTTGATGAAGAAACTTCTACTTTTCAAGTACGAATTATTGGAGTTGCTCCGGTATTAGAAAGTTTTGATGAAGATGGAAATTTTATTGGTGATGAAACTATGTATTGGATTTATTATCCAGATTTAAGACCAATATTAGCTAAGTATGAGGCATATAATCCTGGTAATTATGCGATGCGTGTAAGTTGGGAAGATATTTTTGAAGCTAGATTGTTTTCAAGTTATATTACTGAAGAAGATAATGTATATGATAGACCAATTCAGGAATATGCAACTGCTTTAGATGCATTGTATGAATCAGACAAAATTAAAAATGACATGTTTAAATTTGAGCATGATTTATGGTCATTCTAAAAGGTAAATAAAAATATTAAAAGCGAGTTTCTTCATTGAAACTCGCTTTTTTTGTCTACACAATATAACTAGCTGTTCAAATCGTTTAATTAGTATTAAATATTTACTAAAAAATAGACAGTATGAAAAAGTTATTTGTATTAATCATATTATTTGTAGGACTAAATGCTTTCAGTCAACAAATTCAAGATTCCCCTTGGAAAAAAAATATTTCTGATAGAGAGGTGATTCCTTACCAACCGGTAAGAGAAGCAGATGTTTTTTGGGCTAAAAGACTTTGGAGAATTATTGATACTAGAGAAAAGCAGAATTTAATATTTTCTTATCCCGCATTGCCTTTATTTGAAATTTTACATTCTGCTGCAAAAAATGGAGAAATAATAGTTTATGAAAACTCGGTAGTAAACGGAGATCAGTTTTTAATGACAATAAATAAAGAACAAATTGCAGCAATTGGTGTTAGTGATGACATTATGATGTTTCAAGATATAGAAACTGGCTATGATGTTGCTACTACTATTCATGAAGAGTTAGACATAAGTAAAGTTACGAGATTTAAAATAAAGGAAGATTGGTTCTTTAATTCAGCGACTTCGACTATGGAAGTTAGAATTATTGGATTAGCGCCACTTATGGAAGTATATGATGACACTGGCGTGTATTTGGGCGATGAAACTTTATATTGGTTGTATTATCCTGAATTGCGTCCAATATTAGCAAAGTATGAAGCTTATAATACTGGAAATTTTGCACAAAGCCTTAGTTGGGATGATATTTTTGAGGCAAGAAGGTTTGCAAGCTACATTTACAAAGAGGATAATGTCTATGATAGAAAAATTCAAGAATATGCTTCAAGGAAAGTTGCTTTATATGAATCAGAGAGAATTAAAGAGCAAATATTTAATTTTGAACACGATTTGTGGAGTTATTAGCTTTGTTTCTCAAAATAATCTAAAATCAATTTCATTTTACTGAAAGGAATAAAAATAAGTAACTCTTCTTGAGAAGCATCTTTTATTCTTTTGATAGAACCAAACTCTTTTAATAACAATTCAGAAGTTTTTTTACCAATGCCTTTTATTTTTTCTATTTCAGAATCGTATAAATTTTTACTTCTTTGGTCTCTATGAAAAGTAATGGCAAAGCGATGAGCTTCATTTCTTAGAAACTGTATCAAGCGTAGGCTTTCAGATTTTTTATTGATGTATAAAGGCAAGGAATCTCCTGGGTAATAAATTTCTTCCAGCCTTTTGGCTATGCCTACAATTGGAATTTTGCCGATTAAACCTAATTTCTTTAAACTTTTTAAAGCAGAGCTTAATTGGCCTTTTCCACCATCTACAATTACTAGATTAGGCAAAGGGCTATTTTCTTTTAATAGCCGGGCATATCTACGATAAACAATTTCTTCCATAGAGGCAAAATCATCTGCCCCGACTACGGTTTTAATTTTATATTTTCTATAATCTTTTTTAGAAGGTTTTCCGTTTTTGAAACAGACCATTGAAGCTACAGGGTTTGATCCTTGAATATTAGAATTATCGAAACATTCTATATGTCTAGGTAAGTCTTTAAGGCGTAAATCATGCTGTAATTGTTTCATTACACGCATTTTTGCTTCTGGCTTTTCATCATTTTTCAATTTTAAATCTTGAAAATGGATTTTATGCGCTATTAAATTTCTTGAACAAAGTTTTAAAATATTTTCTCTAGTTCCTGCAGATCCAATAGTATTTTTTATTTCAGCTGTTTCTACCGGAAAGGGGGTAACAATTTCTTTTACTTCAATATTGTTTGCAGGAATATTCCTTTCAATAATATGTTCTAATAATTCTTTAGGTGTTTCGTCTAGTTTATTTTTTAATTCAAACGTTTTTGTTCCGACTATTGAGCCATTCAATACTTTCAAATGTTGTATAAAAGAAATTTTTTCTAGTACTAAAATTTGATAGAAATCAGCATTTTTTATTTTTGTGTTTTCTATACTCGTCTTTAACCCGTATTGTTCTAGTCCTTCAATTTTTTTCTTGTATTCGTGTGCTGCTTCAAAGTTTAACTCTTCTACAGATTCTTGCATTTTTTTATTCAAATGTGCTAAAACGGTATTTGTTTTACCGTTTAAAATGTTTCTTACTTGCTGAATAGAAAATTCATAATCTTCATATGATTGCCTACCTGTACAAGGGGCGAGGCAATTCCCAATATGATATTCTAAACATTCTTTAAATTTTCCTTTAGTAATATTTTGTCTACTTAAATTATAGGTACAAGTCCTTAATGGGAAAATAGTTTTAATAGTATCCAATACTTTTCTAGTATAAACTATAGAAGTGTATGGACCAAAATATTCAGATTTGTCGGCTAATTTTTTCCTAGTAAAGAAAACTCTTGGTAAGGCTTCTTTTTTTACTACAATATGAGGATAAGATTTATCGTCTTTAAACTGGATATTGTATTTTGGTTTCTCATTTTTTATTAGATTTTTTTCTAACAAAAGTGCTTCATGAGAATCTTTTACTACCGTAAATTGTATTTCGTAAATTTGCGTAACTAGCATATTCAAACGCGCTCCTAAAAGGGTCTGTTTGAAATAAGAATTTACTCTATTTTTTAAATTTTTTGCTTTTCCAACGTAGAGTAATTTCCCTTTTTTATCATAATAACGATAAACACCAGCTTTCGTTGGTAGTAATTTTAAAAAATCTACAAGATGTTGTTTTACAGTCAAAACTTAATAAATTTATTCCCATTCATCACCTGCGTCATCTAAGGCATTTGGCGTATTGGTGTTTGAATTGCCAATAATATTTTCATCTGAGCAATCAAAAGTTACTGCAATTTCTCCTGGTGGTTTTGGAAAATGAGATTCAATATTGTAGTTCAATGTAGTATCTGCATATACTTTCTTGATAAATTTTGCCCAAATAGGTAAGGCGGTACTTGCTCCTTGACCATTGGCTGTTCTTCTGAAGTGAATATATCTATCTTCACAGCCTACCCAAGTACCTGCCAATAAGTCTGGTGTGTACCCCATAAACCATCCATCTGAATTATTTTGTGTAGTTCCTGTTTTACCTGCTATTTCAAGCGATTTAGGAATTTTGTATTTAAAACGAATTCTTCCAGCAGTACCCCCAGATTCATCTACGACATTTCTTAGTAATTGGGTCATAATATATGCTGTATGTTTATCTAAAGCTTCTGTTTGTTCTGGTTCGAAAGAAGTTATTAAGTTCCCATGGCTATCCTCTATTCTAGAAATAAAGAAAGGTTTTGATTGGTAGCCGTTGTTGGGAAAGGTAGTATAAGCACCTACTAATTCAGTCAATGATATATCCGGTGTTCCTAAACAGATGGAAGGTACTGGTGGGATATAACTAGTAATACCCAATTTTTTAACAAAGTCTATTACTAAAGTCGGATTTAATTCATGCATTAAGTAGGCCGCAATAACATTGACAGATCCTTTTAGTCCATTTTTAATAGCCATCATACCATTGTTATCGGCTAAATTATGTTTTGAACCATATTTTCCTGCAGAATTTTTAGCTGTCCAAGCTTCTGGAATTGGCCAAATAGGATTTCCTTTTTCGAAAGTAATTTGCTCATTGGGTATTTTAAAACAAGGAGAATATCCTTTTTCTTTTATAGCTAAAGTGTAAATAAAGGGTTTAAAAGTAGAGCCTACTTGACGTTTAGTATTAATGTTTACATGGTCGTATTGAAAGTAGTTGTAATTCACCCCGCCAACCCACGCTTTTACAGCTCCAGTATGTTGATCTACTGCCAGAAAGCCTGTCTGTAAAAACATTCTATAATACATGATAGAATCTATTGGACTCATAGTGGTGTCAATCATTCCTTCCCAAGACCAAACGCTCATTTTATTTTTAGTGATCATGTATTTCTCTACATCTTCTTTTTTTACGCCTCTCCTAATAAATTTTTTTTTAGCATCTGCTTGAAGCTTGGTCCAAACTTTTGCATGTTTTTTCCAAGGTTCTTCCTCAAATTCTTTCCAGGGATTTCTTCCTTGCCATTTTTTAAAGAATAATTTTTGCATTTTAGAAAGATGCTCTTCTACAGCTGCTTCTGCATGCTCTTGCATTGCGTAGTTTATAGTCGTATGAATTTTTAATCCATCACCATAAATATCCCAAAGTGAGCCATCTGCCTTAGGGTTTTTTTTCGCCCATTTCTTTAGTTCTAATCTTAAGTTTTCTCTAAAATATGGTGCAAGACCTTCCGTGTGAGAACCTTTTTGAAAATCTATTTTTAAATCTAATGCTTGTAAAGAATCTTTTGCTTCATTGCTTAAATAACCGTAGTTATTCATTTGATATAAAACAACATTTCTTCTATGTTTAGATTTCTCGTTATGTACTCTTGGATTATATCTCCATGGCGCCTGTAACATTCCCACTAAGACAGCAGACTCTTCTGTGTTTAAGTCCATTGGTAGTTTGTTGAAATAGGTTCTGGCTGCAGATTTTATGCCAAAAGCATTATCACTAAATTCAACAGTGTTTAGATAGTTGGTGAAAATTTCTTCTTTGGTATATCTTTTTTCTAATTGAACAGCAATTACCCATTCTTTTAATTTTTCTTTAATTCTTTTATGAAGTACTTTTTCAATTAAAGTTGGTTTATATTCAAATTCAGTTCCTTTCAATTTTCGTTGTTCGGCTTTTTTGATAGTAAAAATATTTTTTGCTAATTGTTGAGAAATTGTGCTTCCTCCACCATCACTTCCAAGTTTAGAAATTGCTCTAATTAAAGCTCTCAAGTCTATTCCTGAGTGATTTTCAAAACGAACATCCTCTGTGGCAACTAAAGCATTTTTTATATTTTGTGGTAATTCATCAAAACGAACATTTGATCTATTCTCTCTATAGTATTTTCCAAGAATTTTGCCATCTTCAGAAATTACTTCTGTAGCTAAAAAACTATTTGGGTTTTCTAATTGTTCAAAGGTTGGCATTTCACCTAATAACCCTTTAGATACACCATAGAAAAATACTATACTAAAAAATATACCTACAAAAAAAAGCAACCATAATAAAAATAAGTATTTCTTAAAAGTATTTTTTTCTTTTTTAACGGTCATTTTAATTTATTGATGATTTGTTATTTTTCTTTAATCTTCTATAGAAATTGCGGCTCCAGTTTTTACCGGAGAAACTTTATTATATTTATCTTTAGAACTTTCCTTATTAGTATCATTTATGCCTACTTTTAAAATATCTTTTTTACCAAATTTAACTTTAAAGCCTTCTTTATCTTTGTTATTGGCTATGTTAAATAAGCCATTAGTTTTTTCTTCGTTTTTATGTTCTAAATCTTTTTTGGTGTCAGAATCTTTGTTTTCTTTAATATTAGAAAAGTCTCCTTTTAAATAAGCTAACAATTCAGTCGCTTTAGCTTCTTCCTCTGTGTCTTTATAGTTGGAAATAAGATTTTCTAAAGAGCTAACATAAGGTTTGTATTTTTTTTGTTTACCAAAAGTAATAGCTTCTAAAAGAGCAAATTTTGCTTCTAATTTATTACTTGGAAATTGTATTCTAGATTTTTCTATACGATCAACAACGCTTGGAAAATCTTCTGCGACAAATTGCTTATAAGTTTCTTCATAATAATTTTCTATCACTTCAGATTTCTGATTAGACGCCATAGCATAATTTGGATCTTTTATTATTTTAGCATACTTACTCTTTGGATACTTGCTAAATAATAAGTTTTTATTTTTAATAGAAGCCGTATTATTCTCAATTTGTTTATTTAAAAGATACAGGTTGAATAAACTTTCTGCATCATAATTACTTGTAGAATATTTTTGAGTAATAACCTGATAGTGAGCAATCGCTTTTGAATTGTTATCTAAATCGTATTTGTAGTAGTTTGCCGCATTATAATTTGCTAAAGCTATGTCATTTGAAAATTGAACTTTTGTTGAGTCTGAATTTGGTATTTCAGCCAACAAAGTTTCATACAAAGAGTTTACTTGTTCTTCATACATTTCATCTTCTGTTTTTACATCTTCGGCTATTTCGTTTGAACTATTTTTATTTTCTCTACGCCAATTATCTTCCAATAGTCTTTCTCCCCATTTCTGACGAAATTTTGAGTAACCAATGATCTTAGCTGTTTCGTTATAAAAATACCACTTCCCATTTTTAGAAACTTCATCATTGGCAGCAAATTTATCTACTATTAAATTGCTTTCATTTGCTTTTTTTTCAGCATCTACTATTGCTAGTGCTTGCTGATACAGTAAGACTTCGATCTTTTCTTGAGGCATTTCAGCGATTAATAGCAAGCTATCATTTTTCTGCATTAAATTTAGTTCTTCCACCAATCCTGTAAGCACTCTTGCTCTTTTTACAATAGTTTTATAATTATTAAACTCAGGATTAATAAGATCTAAACAGGCAGCATAGTTTTCTTGAGAAACAAGATATTCTTCTTTTTCATAAAATATTTCTGCTAGTAATAAGTGAGATTTTGCTTTTTGTTTTTGATTAGTCTTAGATACTTCTATAGATTTGTTTAAAAACTTCACAGCGTCTACTTCCTCTTTTTTATTTAATGCTATTAAAGCTTTTTCAAAATATAGTTGATCTAAATAATCAGTATTTTTTGAGTCTTTTAGTAATTTTGACAATAACTTATCTTCTTTGTCTGAACTATTTCCGTTAGAAGATTTTATAGAATTCAACTTTGCATTAAAAACCATGTCATAATTACTATTTCCTTTTATAGATGCATTAAAATATTTTGAAGCATCTCTTTTATTACCATTTTTTTCTAATAGTTGAGCTAGTACATATTTATATCTAGCAGTCTTTTTATTGCTTTTATGCATAGAAATGGCATTTTCTAAATGAAGCATTGCATCGCTATACTGTTCTTGTTCCATTAAGTAGTAGGAGTAAGCCAATTCTGTTTCTCTATCAAAATTTTGAATAAATGAATTATCTGAAGAAATATAATCTAAAACAGATGCTGCTTCAGAAAATTGTTTGTTGGCACTAAAAGCTTTTACTAACCAAATTAATGCTTCAGTTTTTGCAGGGTCATGAATTAGTAAACCCTTTTTAGGTCTAATATCTTTTCCTGCTTTTTGTTTTTCTATATTCTTTTTAACAAGTTTTTTCGCCTTTGATTTTCTTTTCTTACTGTTTTTTTGTTTTTTGATTTTTTTTGTGCCCCTGCCATCTACACCTTCTCTAAAATTGGATGTAATATACCTTAGTGATTCAGTAGCTTTTTCATACTCCCCTTTCATGAAAAAAGCTTTACCTAATAATAAAAAATTATCGTCAGCCCAATTAGAAGTTTTATGAAGTTGTATAGATCGGGATGATTTATCTATGACAGTAGTAAACTCTCCATCTCGAGATTTGGTATCATCTAATGTCCCATAGGCATATAAAGGCAATATTTTGTCAAAATTATCTTTTCTAGAGTCCTCTATCGATTTTATCGTTAATTTATATAATTCATTTGAATTAAAATAAGAATTATAATGAGATGTTAAATCATGATAACCTTGTTTTAAGAAAAATGCGTTTTTATTAGCACAACTAACTAAAAGGCTACTTAGAAAAACCAACAGGAGTAGATATGTAGAATTTTTTATTTTCATTTATTTTTTAAATTTTCAAAGAAAACCCATTTTCACTTTCAAAAAAACAAATCTTAATTTTAAAAATAGTGATTTTAAAAGAATTAATTCTTTCATATTTTATCTTTATTAAAATATTAACTGATTTTAAGCAAATTTATTACTTCTTTTGCTAGAAAAGTAAGAACTTTACCACTTTATTATGACAAAAGTTAAAAAAAACATTTCTTTATTTGATAAAATCAGATATAAATACCGATTAATCATAATCAATGATGATACTTTTGAACAAAAAGCTAGTATCAAACTATCAAAGTTTAATATTTATGTTTGGTTAGGAAGTTTTTTTCTATTAATTGTTTTTTTAATAACCAGTTTAATTGCTTTTACTAATTTAAAATATTATTTGCCTGGGGTAGGTCAAATAGATTTTAGAAATAAAATAAATGAACTTTATTTTAAAACGGATTCCCTAAATAAAGAATTAGATTCTAGAAATTTATGGATTAATAATATTCAAAAAATAGTATCTGGAGATATTGATAGTGTATATTTTCATAAAGAGGGTGAGGATACAGGGAAAGTAAATATTGATAATATCGATTTAAGCTATATTACAGATGAAGATAGAATCCTGAGAGAAGAAGTCGATAATCAAATACAATTAAATAATTTAGATGATGATATTACACATACTGATTTTAAAGAAGATAATTTACTTTTCGCTAATTTGAATTTAAAAAATAATTTAGGCTCGCCACTAAAAGGTGTCCTTATTAAAAGTTTTTCTTTAGAAGAAAATTATTTGGGGGTTGATATTGCAGGAAAAGAAGATGAGAAAATTAGAGCAATTTATAATGGTATTGTTATTCTTTCGGAATGGAACCCTAAAACTGGATTCGTAATAGCTATACAGCATCCGGGAAATATGATTTCTTTTTATAAGCACAATTCAGTACTTATAAAAAAAAGAGGTACATTTGTATCTAAAGGTGAACCTATTGCTATTATTGGTAATAGTGGGAAGTTGAGTACAGGGCCACATTTGTATTTTGAATTTTGGAAAAATGGAACAATTCAAGACCCAAGCAAGTATATAGACTTAGAAAAACTAAATTAAATTATGTTTGGTAATAAGAAAACAACAGCAATAAGGACAGTGTCTACTGATAAATTTTCGGCAAACACTATTCAGAATGGCACTGAAATAGAGGGAGAAATAAATTCTAAGGGAAGTATTAGAATAGATGGAAAACTTAAAGGGTCTATTACTACTAAAGCAAAATTAGTTATTGGTAAAACTGGTATAATTTTAGGGGATATTTTTTGCCAAAATGCAAGTATTGAAGGTAGGGTAGAAGGTAAAATTAATGTTCAAGATTTATTAGATTTAAAAAGTACAGGTGTAATATCTGGGGATATAGTTACCAATAAGCTTGTTGTGGAAGAAGGTGCTAAATTTGATGGTAAATGTTCTATGGGTTCTGGTACGCAAAAAGTAATAATTAGTGAAAAAGAAACCTACACACACAAAAAAGCAGTATAAGTCTTTTTTACAGTATTCGTCTATGGCATTTCAAATGCTACTTACTATCAGTATAGGCGTTTTTTTAGGAGTACATTTAGATGAAAAATTTGCAGGTGAAGGATTAATTATTGCCTTGTTTTCATTATTTTTTGTTTGTGTAAGTATTTATTTGGGAATAAAAGATTTAATATTTAAGAAATGAAATCGATATTTTTATGGTTTTTTCTAAATAACATTTTGTTCAGTCTCCCTTTATACATCTATGATCCTTTGTTTTCCTGTGCAAGTTTTATTTTTATTACTTTTTTCACATTATTGTGGCTTAGTATATATCTTATTCGGAAGCAATTAATCACTGAAAAGAGTAGTGGTTCAAATATTGCTTTAATTTCATTTGCAGTAAATATTGGCTATAAATTCTTAATGAGCCTCTTTTTCTTGGGTTTTGTAATTTATGTATATCAAATATTAGAAATGAAATTTAGTATTATATTATTTATATTTTTTTACTTAGTATATACTATTTTAATCGCTAAATTTGGAAAAGATGAAATATTTTAAATAAAAAACCGAAATTATTCATTTCGGTTTTTTATTTAAAATATTTATTTTATTGTTTCATAATCGAATCGCTCCATTATGCCTGTGTCATAACTTCCAGATAAGAATTCATCATTTTCTAATAAAGCTAAGTGAAGTGGAATGGTCGTTTTAATCCCTTCTATTTTAAATTCATTTAAAGCTCTTTTCATTCGATTGATTACTTCTTTCCTACTTCTTCCAGTACAAATAAGTTTAGCTATCATAGAATCGTAGTGAGGGGGGACTAAATAGTTTTCGTGAACATGAGTATCTACCCTTACACCAAAACCATTAGGAATATGTAATGCTTTTATCATTCCTGGATTAGGGGCAAAGTTTTTCTTTGGATTCTCAGCATTTATTCTACATTCCATAGCAAACATACCTTCGGGTAAGTATCTATTACCAATTATGTTTTCACCAGCAGCAATTTTTATTTGTTCTGCAATTAAATCATAATTCATTACTTGTTCAGTAACCGTATGTTCAACTTGAATACGCGTATTCATTTCCATGAAATAGAAATTTTTGTATTTATCTACTAAAAATTCTATTGTGCCCATTCCTTCGTATTTAATAGCTTTAGCTGCTTTTATTCCAGCATCACCCATTTTTTTACGTAGTTTTTCATCTAAGAATGGAGAAGGACATTCTTCAATTAACTTTTGATGTCTTCTTTGTACAGAACAATCTCTTTCAGATAAATGACATACATTACCTCTTTGATCTCCAGCTATTTGAATTTCAATATGTCTTGGTTCTACAATAAATTTTTCCAAATACATCCCATCATTACCAAACGCCGCTGCTGATTCTTGTTTAGCTGAAGTTAATTGGTCTTCAAATTCTTCTGGAGCATTAATGATTCTCATTCCTTTACCACCACCACCTGCTGTTGCTTTAACAATAACAGGGTAGCCGATTTTTTCAGCCATTTTCATGCCTGTTTTCACATCTTTTATTAAATCTTCAGATCCGGGGATACATGGAACACCAGCAGCTATCATGGTTTCTTTTGCAGTAATTTTATCACCCATTTTATTAATCATAGCAGCTGTAGGACCAATGAACTTGATTCCTGATTCTTCACAAATTTTCGCAAAACCTGCATTCTCAGCTAAAAATCCATATCCTGGATGAATTGCATCAGAATTTGTAATTTCTGCAGCAGCCATTATGTTTGGAATATTTAGATAAGAATCAGCACTCTTCGCAGAGCCTATACAAACTGCTTCATCAGCAAATTTGACATGTAAACTATCTTTATCTGCTGTAGAATAAACGGCAACTGTTGCTATTCCCATTTCATTACATGTTCTGATAACACGTAAAGCTATTTCACCTCTATTGGCAATTAATATTTTCTTAAACATAATTAATATTTAGCTGAAATAAATTAAGATGGATCTATAATAAATAATGGTTGATCGTATTCTACAGGTGTAGCATCTTCTACCAATACTTTTACAATTTTACCGCTAACTTCACTTTCAATTTCATTGAACAATTTCATAGCTTCGATAACGCATAATACCGTACCACTTGAAACACTATCGTCTACTTTTACGAATACATCTTTATCTGGCGAAGATTTTCTATAGAAAGTACCAACTATTGGTGATTTGAATGTTATATATTTTGAATCATCATCATCATTATTAGTTTCTACCGAAGATTCAGTAGCTGGAGTTAATGTTGCTGGGGTAGCTATGTTAGGTATTACAGGGGCTGCCATTTGTGTCGCACCACTTACAATAGTAGTTCCAGTATTTTTAATATAATCATTGGTTCTAATTAAGATCGAGAAGTCTTTATCTTTTAATCTAAATTCACTAATGTCAGTTTTATTAATTATTTTTATTAAATCGTGTATTTCTTTCTGATTCATAACTATTAATTTTGGTTAAGGTTGTTATTTTTTATGACGTTCCATATATGAACGTGTTTTTGAGTCTAATTTAATAAAATCCCCTTCGTTAATAAAAAGGGGTACCATTACTTTTGCGCCAGTTTCTAGTGTTGCTGGTTTCTGAGCATTTGTAGTAGTGTTTCCTTTTACACCAGGGTCAGATTGTGCTACTTCTAAGACTATGTATAAAGGCATCTCACATGTTAATACAGAATCATCTTCTGTATTGAATAATATTTCTACCATTTGACCATCTTTTAACAAATCCCAGTTTTCTATTATCTCAGGATTTACAGATACTTGTTCAAATGTTTCAGCATTCATAAAATTCATGCCAATATCGTCTTTATATAAATATTGATATTTATGTCTTTCTACTCTTACTGTGTCTATTTTATGACCAGCAGGCCAAGTGTTATCAATAACTTTACCAGTCGTTAAACTTTTAACTTTTGCTCTCACAAAAGCAGGCCCCTTTCCAGGTTTAACATGTTGAAAATCAACAACAGAGTAAATGCCATTGTTATATTTTATGCAAAGTCCATTTTTAATGTCATTAGATGTTGCCATTATTTCGGTTTTTTGTGTTGTAAATGTAAAACTTATAATTTATGAAAAGGACAATTTTGATGAAAAAAGTATAAAATAATGGATAGAATGATTCAAAAAGCTAGGTTTTAGGTGTAAAATAGCACTTTTTTAGTAAAATTGAAAAGAAGGGTTATTTAAGTTTATGAGTCATATCCCCAAACTAAATAAGTTGCTCCCCAAGTAAATCCTCCTCCAAAAGCTGTTAATATTAACTTATCACCTTTTTTAAGTTTTTTCTCCCACTCCCAAAGGCATAACGGAATAGTTCCATTCGTAGTGTTGCCATATTTTTCAATATTAATCATCACTTTTTCTGGCGCCAAACCTGCTCTATTTCTTACTGCTTCTATAATTCTAATATTTGCTTGGTGGGGTACTAGCCAATCCAAAGAATCTTTGTCAAGATTATTTCTTTCCATTACTTCAAAAGTTGAATCTGCCATGCCTTTTACAGCATATTTAAAAACAGTTTTTCCTTCTTGGTAAACGAAATGCTCGTTATTTTCTACGGTTTCTATAGTAGAAGGATTTAAAGAACCACCAGCTTTTTGATTTAAATAGTGCCTTCCAATTCCATCAGATTTTAATATACTATCTTGAATTCCTAAAGAGGTATCTTCTGAAGGTTCTAATAATGCGGCACCACCGCCATCTCCGAAAATTATACAAGTATTTCTATCTGTATAATCAATGATTGAAGACATTTTATCGGCGCCTATTACTATTACTTTTTTATGAGTTCCAGATTCAACAAATTTACTAGCTACATTTAATGCGTAAAGAAATCCCGAACAAGCAGCGCTGATATCAAAATGAAAAGCATTATGAATACCTACTTTGTCGGCAATTATATTTGCTGTAGCAGGAAAAACGTGATCTGGAGTTGCTGTAGCACAAATTACTAAATCAATTTCATCTGGTGAGATTCCCTTTTTTTTCAAAAGTTTATTTACGGCAGCGACTCCTATATCTGAAGTAGCTTTAGTTTTATCTTTTAAAATTCGTCTTTCTGAAATCCCTGTTCTACTTTTTATCCACTCATCGTTGGTGTCTACCATTTTCTCAAGCATCTTGTTAGTTAGCTTGTCTTCAGGCACATATCCTTCTATTCCTGTTATTACTGCTGAATATTTCATTTAATAAATTTGTGGTTTAGTTTCGCAAATATATATTTATTTCCGACCGAAACAAAAAGTTTTTAGTTTATTAAAACAACTAAAGGACAATATTCATATTGTCCTTTAGTTGTAATGTATAATATGAAGAATGTATTACCCTTCTACTAATTGTTTTCCTCTGTAGAATAAAGTGCCATCAACAAAATAAGCTCTATGTCTTAAGTGTGTTTCTCCAGTTGAAGAACATAAAGATAATGTAGGAGCAACTGCTTTGTAATGAGTTCTTCTTTTATCTCTTCTTGTTTTCGAAATTTTTCGTTTTGGATGTGCCATTTTTATTTATTTTTTATTTTTTTTAGTGCGTCCCATCTTGGGTCGATATCTTTTATTTCTTGCTTTGAATTAGTAAAATGCTCCAATATGTCTCGATTGCAATCTCCTTTATCAGAATGCGTTCTTTGTATTGGAATACTTAATAAAATGTAATCATAAATTGGTTTAGAAACATCTAAATAGTCTGAATTCCTAGCTATTAAAATTATATCATCATCATTATCATTATCTTGATTGATTTCTCCGTCAAGTTGTATGATTAATTTATAATCCCCAAATATTTCTTGAGAATAAATATCTAAACATCTATCACAAGCTAATTTAATTTTACCATCAATATAAAAAAGTAATACGAAAACTGAATCTCTCTTTTCTAAAGAAATCTTCACTTCAATATCACAATCATTTATTGTTTTATTGTCAAAGTATTTAA
Organism: uncultured Chitinophagales bacterium; assembly: GCA_963932515.1. Classification (GTDB taxonomy): domain Bacteria; phylum Bacteroidota; class Bacteroidia; order Chitinophagales; family UBA8649; genus CAKZQD01. The sequence goes on along the minus strand of CAWVRT010000002.1, from coordinate 32,678 downwards.
AGAACTCTCCATCTATTTTATATTCAAAGTGATGTTCTTTGTTTTTTAAAGCTACAATGGGAATGTTGTAAATTGAATTCTTTTCCATAAGTAAAATTAAAAATTTCGGATGGCAAAGATACTTAAAGTATCTAATTGTACAAATTTATTTTAAAAGAAAAATTACTAATTTTTTTCTTCTTGCCTATTTCTAAATATATCTATTCCCGTAAACAGGGCATTTCGGATAGAACACTCTGATGCTATGCCTTTTCCAGCAATATCATAAGCTGTTCCATGGTCAGGTGAAGTCCTAATTATAGAAATCCCAGAAGTGAAGTTTACGCCTTCATCAAATGAAATAGATTTAAAAGGGATTAACCCTTGGTCGTGATACATTGCTAATATTGCATCAAACTTGGTATAATCATTCGTCCCAAAAAAACCATCCGAGGGGTAAGGGCCAAAGGCATATACTCCTCTACTCATCATATCTTTAATAGCAGGTGCAATAATATTTTCTTCTTCTTTTCCTAATAAACCATTGTCTCCAGCATGTGGGTTTAAACCTAAAACTGCAATTTTTGGTTTGTGAATTCCAAAGTCTTTCTTTAGACTATTGTTCAGTAATAATAGTTTTTTAGTCAATAAAACTAAGCTTAATTTGTTTGTAATTTGACTTACTGGTATATGATTAGTAGCCAATCCTACAGTTAACCTATCGCTTGTCAAAAGCATCAAACTTTCATCTTCTCCACAAAATGTACTAATATATTCCGTGTGACCTTTAAAGCCTTCTGGAGCATGTTTTGCTACCAAACTCTTATTAATTGGAGCAGTTAGGAGAATGTCAATTTTCCCTTCTTTCCAGTCTTTTAAAGCTGTATCGATACTCTCTAAAGCATATTTCCCTGCTTCATCAGTTTCCTGACCTACATTAATAACAGCTTCTTCGTGTATACAGTTTACAACATGAGTTTGTTTCCCAATAAGGTTGTCCCAATCTTTTAATTGTGTGTATATGAATTTTTGATTATCGAGTGTTTTTGTATAGTGAGACAATACTTTAGTAGATCCATAAATTATAGGAGTACACATAGAATAAATAGCATCATTAGATAGCATTTTTATAATGATCTCTGGGCCAATACCATTTATATCTCCTATTGTTATTCCTACTTTTGGTTTTATCATTGTATTAGTATTCAAATTTTAATAATTGTTTAAAAAATCTAGCATCAACCTAACGCCAAAACCTGTTGCACCTTTTTGTCTGTAAGTATCTGGAGCTTTAATAAATGCTGGACCAGCAATATCAAAATGCATCCAAGGGTAGTCAGTAAATACTTCTAAAAATTTACCTGCAGTTATAGAACCACCGTATGGTCCACCTAAGTTTTTATAATCTGCAATATCTGATTTTATTAAATCACCATATTCTTTCCACATTGGAAATTCTGCTAATCTTTCATGTACTTTAAACGAACTTTCAAATAAAGTTTTTTTAGTTTTTGCTTCTAATCTATCATTTCCCATTACAACTGTTCCTTGTGGGCCAATTGCAGCTGCAGAAGCACCTGTAAGTGTTGCGAAATCGAATACAAATTCAGGATCTAATCTTTTTGCGTAGTGTAAAGCATCTGCCATAACTAATCTTCCTTCAGCATCTGTGTTTAATACCTCTACAGTATCTCCACTGTACATTGTTATTACATCACCAGGTGCTACGGCATCTAAACCTGGTCTGTTGTCAGTTAATGATACTAAAGCAATAACATTTAAAGGTGTTTTCATTTTAGCTAAACCTACCATAGCTCCAACAACTACTGCTGAACCACCCATATCACATTTCATAATATCCATAGAGTTTGCTGTAGGTTTTAAACTTAAACCTCCCGTATCATAAACAACTCCTTTACCAACTAAAACAATAGGTTTTTTATTGGTAGCTTTTGGATGCTTATGTTCCATAATAACAAAAGCAGGTTCTTGAATACTACCTTTATTTACGGCAAGGATTCCACCCATCTTCTCTTTTATTATTTTTTTCTTATCCCAAACTTTTACATCAAATTTATGTTCTTTACCTAAAGCTTCAATATCTTTTGCATACTGAACAGCATTTAAATAAGATTGAGGTTCGTTTACAAAATCTTTAGCAATTTCATTTGATAAAATAATCGCTTCTAAATTTGACAATGTCTTTTTGTCTAAAACATTCTCTTCCAAACTAATGTTTAGAATAGTTTCTTTTGCTTTCGATTTATATTTGTTAAAAGTATATGTAGATAGTAATAAACCTTCTACAAAACTTTCGTTTAGTAATTCATCTTCCGAAGAACTTATCTTAATATCAGAAACTTTAAGACTATTTAAAGTGTTAAAACAAGAATTTGCATTGTTTCTATTTGTCTCTAAATCTTTATTTAATTTTACAAAGAAATTCACGTTTTCACCATTAAAGATGTAAGCTACGCTATTATCTTTACCTAATAATGCTTTAACTTTACTTAAAGATTTAGGATTAGAAATTAAACCTTTTAACTGACTTTCTTTATTTATTAAATAAATAGTGTCTTCTGTCTTAGATTTTTTAGATATTTGTATCGTATAATTCATTTATAGAAATTTTTGGTTGCAAAGTTACTGAATTATACTTTATAGAATATTCATAGTGTAAAAAATTTAACGATTGGCTAAACAACACGATATTAAACTAAATAAAGGCTTAGGGCAACATTTCTTGAAAGATACGGAAGTCTTACGTAAAATAGTTTGGGCTATAGATGATAACATTAAAGAAGAGATCCCTTTTGTTGAAGTAGGTCCTGGTGCAGGCGCATTAACACAGTTTATTTATAAGAGAGAAGGACTGAAGTTAATAGAGTTTGATACCCGATGGGCAGAATTATTGAAAGAAAAGTATCCCAGCTTGAAAGATTCTATTTATAATTTAGATTTTTTGAAAATGGAATTAGATACTATATATGATAGTATGGCTGTAATTGGAAATTTCCCCTATAATATTTCTTCTCAAATATTGTTTAAGGTGTTAGATTACAAAGAGAATGTGCCTTATGTATTAGGAATGTTTCAAAAAGAAGTTGCTTTAAGAATCTGTTCTAAACCAGGAAATAAAACTTATGGTATTTTAAGTGTGTTGCTACAAGCCTTTTATGAAGCTACTTATTTATTTGATGTCCCTAGAGAAGCTTTTAACCCACCACCTAAAGTTATGTCTGGTGTGTTGATTCTTAAAAGAAGAGAACATTTAACATTGCCATGTAATGAGAAGTTCCTAAAGCAAATTGTAAAACAATCTTTTGGGCAAAGACGAAAAACACTTAGAAATAGTTTGAAGTCATTCATAAAAACAGAAGAAATAAGAGAATTAAGCATATTTGATTTGAGACCAGAAGCACTTGGCGTAGATGGATTTATTAATTTAACGAATCTACTAGAATAGAATTTTTATGAGAAAAATTCTGATAACAGATGATGTTCATTCTATTATGATTTCAAACTTTGAAAATGCAGGTTTTCAATGCGATCTTTTTCCGACGTATACAAATGAAGATATTTTTAATTGCATTGAAGAGTACGAAGGAATTATTATTAATAGTAAAACCAAAATGCTCAAAAAAGTTTTAGATAAAGCTTCTCAATTAAAATTTATTGGAAGATTAGGTTCCGGAATGGAAATAATAGATGTTGAATATGCAACTAAAAAAGGCATTCAGTGTTTTAGTGTTCCTGAAGGAAATAGAGATGCAGTAGCTGAGCATGCCATTGGCATGGTACTTTCACTTTTCAACAATCTAAACAGAGCAGATAGAGAGGTAAAGCAATTTGTTTGGGAAAGAGAAAAAAATAGAGGAGTAGAGCTCGGAGGAAAAACAGTAGCACTTATTGGTTATGGAAATACGGGTAAAGCATTAGCTAAAAAACTTTCAGGTTTTGGGGTAGAACTTTTAGCTTATGATAAGTATTTAAGTAATTATTCTGATGTTTATGCTACAGAAGCAAGTATGAATTTAATATTTGAAAAAGCAGATATAGTTTCATTTCATTTACCACTTACGGCTGAAACTGAGTATTTGTGTGATAATTTTTTTGTCGAGAAATTCAAAAAAAATATTTTTATAATAAATACTTCTAGAGGACAGGTGATAAATCTTGAAAAAATATTTTTTCAAATTAAATCAAAAAAAATTAAAGGGATTTGTTTAGATGTATTTGAAAATGAAAAACCTATGTTATATTCTATATATGAAAAAAAAAAATACTCTGATTTGTATTCTATGGATTCGGTGATGCTAAGTCCCCACGTTGCTGGTTGGACAAAAGAGTCTAAGTATAAAATAGGCAATTTACTTTCCAAAAAGATAATAAATACTATTTATAATAGATAGGTTAATTTTCGAAGAAGTATTAAAAAAGTAAATTTTTACATTATTATGAGAAATATTAGTCAAAAATTTATTTATATTTGGGAACTGTTAAAATTAAGTTAAAATTAACATTATGAGAAGAAAATATTTTTTAAGCTTTTTACTGTCATTTGTCTCTTTAGCGCTTTTTGCCCAAAGTGGGGAAGTTAGTGGAAAGATCGTTGACGAAAATGGAGAAGCAATTCCATTTGCAAATATATCAATTGTTGAGAATGGAAAACCTACTGGAACCGGAGCAACAACTGATTTTGATGGGTTTTATGCAATTAAACCTTTAAGTGCAGGTAAGTATGATGTTAAATTTTCGTACATTGGTTATACTTCAGTTATTAAAACAGCTGTCTTAGTTAAGAACGACCAAACTACTTATTTAGATCAAAAAATGGCTCCTTCTGCTATGAAAGTTGAAGAAGTTGTAATTATAAGATATAAGATCCCTTTAATTGATGCAGGTGCTACTTCAACACAAGCTACAATGACAGCTGAAGACATTCAAAACTTGCCAACAAGAGATGTGACAGATATTGCATCTACAACTGCTGGTGTTACTAAAAAAGGTGGAGAAGTTCACTTTAGAGGTTCTAGGGGAGATGCTGTTGTATATTATGTAGATGGAATTAGAGTAAACGGTAAAGTAAACTTACCAGTTTCAGCTGTTGAGCAAATTGATGTAGTAACAGGTGGTGTGCCGTCAAAATATGGTGAAGCTACTGGTGGTGTAATTAATATTTCTACTAAAGGTGGAGCTAGAAAATTTACTGGAGGAATTGAAGTATTAGAATCTTTAGATAGATGGAGATACGATTTAATTAACTTAAATGTTGCAGGACCAATTGTTAAAAACAAAGCAAAAGACAAAACTATTTTAGGTTTTGCTTTAAGTGCTGAATATTTACATCAATTAGATCCTTCACCTTCTGCAGTAACTATGTATAAAGTGAAAGATGAAATTTTAGCGGATCTTCAAAAAGAACCTTTATATTTAGATGAAGATAAGATTAAATGGAAAGCAGAAGAATTAACTTTTAATGATTTAGAAGAAACGAATATCAATCCTAATGTTCGTGCTCATGAGGGAAGAGTGAATTTAAAGTTTGATATGCGTTTATCGGATAATATAAAAATCTCTTTAGGGGGTAGTGGAAATTACAATTATAATCACAGAAGAATTGATAGATATTCGTTGTTAAATGCGGAAAACAATCCTTTAAACAAAACTTTAAATTATAGGGGTTTTATAAGATTTACACATAATATCAAAAAGAAAGAATCTGAAGATGGAGAGCAAACTAAAAAAGGATTTTTTCAAAATGGATTTTATCAAATTCAAGCTGGTTACGAAAAGTATAGACGTGACTATGAAGATGATACCCATGGTGATGACTCTTTCAAATACGGATACATTGGATCTTTCAAAACAGAAAAAGAGGCGATTTATAATACTGATTTAGGTTATTATGATTTAATAGCTTACCAAGACAAAAATGTATTATTTAAGCCAAGTGATTTAAATGAATTTGGAGCTAGTTTTACTTCTCAATATTATGAATTGTCGGGTGCTACTTTAAATGAAGATGGTTATTATAATGCGCCAGATGGTGAAATTACAAGTATAGATCAGTTAAGTGCAAGTCCAGGATTAATTAATGGTAAAAGAGCTGAAAGACCATATGAGTTATGGTACAATACTGGTAGACAATATAATGGTCATGGAATTGATAATGATAATGACCAAATTAGTGCAGCTATTTCTGGAGGGTTTGATATTTTAAAATCAGGAGCAGAATCTAGAAATAAGCATTCGATTACTTTAGGGTTTAGTCTAGAGCAAAGAACGAGTAGAAAATATTCTGTATCGCCTTTGTTTTTGTGGGATATTGCTAAAACAAATATTAATTCTCACTTAGCATTAAACACAAACGAAAGATGGTTATCCGATTCATTAGTTATTGATGGAGTAACACCAATAGATATGAATGATACAATTAGTCATAATTATTATCATGCTCAAAATGCAGAAGGAACACTTTTAGAGCAATCTACTTTTGATAGAAATCTAAGAGCAAGATTAGGTGCTGGAGAATTTGAAATTATAGATTTAATGTCCTTACCAGTAGAAAATTTATCTAGAGATTTATTTTCTGCAGATGAATTATTAAATAGTGGAAACAATATAGTATCTTATAGAGGATATGATGCTTACGGAAATTTAGCAAATGGCGCCACTTTTGAAGACTTTTGGACAAAAACAAACAAATACGGTGAGCATACTAGACCTGTAGCAGCATTCAAGCCTTTATACATGGCTGGCTATATTGAAGATAAATTTCAATTAAAAGATTTAACTTTTAGAATTGGTGTAAGAGTAGATCGTTATGATGCAAACCAAATGGTTTTAAGAGATAAATATTCTATACTTGGTTCTAAAACTTTAGGAGAAGCAATAAAAAAACATGCTTACATGTCTGATAAACCTGATAACATTCAAGATGACTATATAGTATATGTAGATAATAACGAATCGCAAACGCCAAAAGTTTTAGGATATAGAGACGGTGATCAATGGTATAGTTCAGAAGGTTTAGCTTTAACAAATGTTACTGCTTTAGGTGGTACTCCTCAACCTTTATTACCAGATGGTCAAACTGATGAAATTCAAAATGAAGCTTTTAGAACAGATTTAGCTTTTGAAAAATATAAAGCTGATTGGAATTTTATGCCAAGGTTACAATTCTCTTTCAATATTTCTGATAATGCATTGTTCTTTGCTCATTATGATGTTTTATCTCAATCTCCTCAATCAAGAATTAGTGGTGGGTTTTTTACAAATAGATCAATCGGTAGTCCATTAGATTATTATTTCTTTGATGGGAGTACAATTGCTAATCCAAATTTAAAGTCTGAAACAACAATTGATTTTCAATTAGGATTTAAACAAAAATTAAACAAATCTTCAGCTTTAACTTTCTCTGCATACTTTAAAGAATTTAAGAATCAAGTTCAAATTAGAAAAGTTGATGGTGTATTCCCTAATCCAGGTAAATATTTTACTTATGACAATATTGATTTTGGTAATACCAAAGGATTTGAGTTTGGATATGAAATGAGAAGAACAAATAATTTAAAATTAAACGTTAACTATACATTACAGTTTGCTGATGGTACAGGTAGTGATGATCAAACTCAATTCACAGCCGTTACTGGTTCAGAAGATAACTTTAGAACAGTTAGTTCATTATCTTTCGATTCTAGACATAGCATGAATTTAATCATGGATTACCGTTTTGGTAGTGGAGATGATTATAATGGTCCTACTACTAAAAAAGGTGCTCAAATATTGTCTAATTTTGGGATTAACTTATTAACTCAGTTGAGATCAGGAACACCTTATACTAAAAAAATAAATGCTACTAACCAAAGAACGATTAGTCCAAGTAGTTCAAGATCTGAAGGAACTTTAAATGGTTCTAGATTAGGATGGAATTTTAATATGGATTTAAAAATCAACAAATCTTTTGGTATAGATATTAAATCTAAAAAAGAAGATAAAGAAAATATGACTTTAAATTTTGACATATACTTAAGAGTAGATAATTTATTAGGAATAGCAAATGTTACTGACGTATACAAGTATACAGGTTCTGCAGAAGACGATGGTTGGTTAGGAAGCCCTCCAGGACAAGTAGATATTGATAATGCAACTAATAGTCAATCATATAAAGATTTATATCAAGTAGGTTTAAACCCACAAGAAAATTATTCTTTACCTAGAAGAATATTTATTGGTGCATCGGTTTATTTTTAATAACAAATAGAATATTATTATGAAGAAAATTACAACAATATTAGCTTTTATCTTACTAGCAGTAAGCTTATCAGCTAGAAACAGTACAGCTGTTAGTAATACTAATACTGTCAATAAAACAAATATCGGTTCTTGTAACACGCCTACGGCACAAGTTGATCTAGATATTAATAATGTACGTGTTAGATTATTAAGTGGTGGTGATATGTGGTGGGATGGAATTAATTCTGCGAAGTATCAATATCCAAAAATTGATGAAACCACAGGTGCAGCTGCCAAAAATGTTTTATTTAATGGTGTATTATGGCTTACTGGATATGATGAGGGTAATTCTTTAAGATGTGCTTCTCAATTGTATAGATCAGATGGCTATGATTTCTATACTGGGCCATTACAAAATTTCGGCTTAATAGAGGCGGATGTTTGTCAAGCTTTTGATCGTCATTTTATAGTATATGGAGATGATATTAAAGAATTTAAAGCAACTTTCCAACTAAACGGATCTATTGGTGTAGCTGATATCCATGAAAATATTTTACACTGGCCAGGTAAAGGGAATCCGCATTTATTGGGTTCTGCAGATGCTACTATACAATCTTGGTATTTTAATGAAGGTTCTTTAGCTCCTTTTTTCGATAATGATGGAGATGGAATTTATGATCCTGTAAAAGGAGATTATCCTGTAATTAAAGTAAGTTATGACCCTGTAACGAATGTCGCTTCTGGTGAAGTTGCTGATCAAATGATTTTTTGGGTTATGAATGATGAAGGAAACTCACATACAAACTCGAATGGAGCAGATATTGGTATTCAAATCAACTGTTTAGCTTTTGCTTTTAGAACAGTAAATGAGATAAACGATATGACTTTTTATACTTATGAAATAATTAAAAAAACTGCAGGAGATTTAAATGATACATATATGTCTATTGCTTCTGACCCGGATATAGGTGATGCTGGAGATGATTATATTGGTTGTGATACTGTTAGAAATATTGGTTACTGTTTTAATGGTGATGGATTGGATGGTGATTATGGTATCAACCCTCCTTTAGTTGGTATAGATTTCTTTGAAGGACCAATTGATGTAGCAGGAAATGAGTTAGGTTTATCAACTTTTATGTATTTTAATATTGGTGCAGGTAATCAAGGTGATCCAACAGAAGCTCAACATTATAGAAATTATCAAACAGCTCTTTGGAAAAATAATTCACCATTAACAAATTCGGGGAATGGTTTTAATGCTGGGGGACAGGTTGTTAAACATGCATACCCCGACAATCCAGGATTAGGTTCAGGGTGGGCAGAATGTATAGAAGGTAATCCTGTAGGTGACAGAAGATTTATTTTAAGTTCAGGACCTTTTAAATTAACAACTTCTCAAGCACAAAGAATTTCGGTAGGAGTTATGATAGCACAAACGAATCCTTCTCCTTCTGATGGATGTGTTGATTTTGATGCTTTAATGGGCTCAGCAAATAATAGAGCACAGTCTTTATTTGATAATAATTTTGGAATATTAGAAGGGCCAGATGCTCCTAAATTAAAAATTAGAGAATTAACTAATGAGTTAGTTTTTAATATCATTAATGAAACAACTTCAAATAATTTTGCAGAGAAATTTTCTAATAATGCACCAGGTTCTAATTCAACTACAGACATAGATACTGCGTATAACTTTGAAGGCTATATTGTTTATCAATTAGTTAATAGTGAAGTGACAGGCTTAGACTTGAATAACCCTTTAAAAGCTAAAATTGTTTTTCAAGCAGATGTAGAAAATCAAGCAACAAATGTTTTTAATTATGTGTTTGATGATTTAGCTGGAATGTATGTTCCAGAATTGAAAGTTGAGGGTGCAAATTTAGGTATTTCAAGAACTTTTAAAATAGAAGCTGATTTATTTGCAACAGGAGATGATGCTTTAGTAAATAATAAACCTTATTATTTCGGGATACAAGCTTATGCTTACAATAACTTTAAACAATTTGAAGATATTGACCCTACTCATGAAACAGCACAATTAGAACAATTTTTACCAAGCTCAAAGTTTGATGTTTATTCGGCTATTCCGCATGATGTAAGTTCTGAAAATAGCGGTACTGTTTTAAATAGTGTTTATGGTCAAGGTATAGAAGTTCAACGTTTAGAAGGTAGAGGGAATGGTGGAAATAGTATAGTCTTAACAGATGAATCTTCTGCAAGTATTGTAAAAGATGGTTTTGTAGATATAGTTACTTATAAAGCTTTAGCTGATCCTTTAGGGTTTAAAATAATTGATCCTTTATCTGTTCAAAATGTAGATTTTGAATTACGTATTAAAAATGATTTTGTAAACTTAGTTACAGATTCTTCTTATTGGGAAATATTAGTTTCTAAGGATGGAGCTGTTATTGATACGATAGTTTCAAACAGAGTAATGGATAGACCTTATGAACAAATTATTGAAGATTATGGTATAGCTTTAAAGGTGGGAAGTCCAATTCCAGTAGAATCAAATTATTCAAATGGTGAAAGTGTATTTAATCTCATTTCAACAGAAATTTTATATGCTGATGAAAATGAAAAATGGTTAGGATTCTTTGCTGATGAAGGTGCTTTAGATCCATCTAATTGGATTGGTTCTGGCTCTTTTGAAGATGTTTCAACAGGATATTTAGATAATATTTTTACTTCACATCAATATGATGATTTACCAAGTGGAAATCCGAATAGTAGTACTTTTTATGATGAGAACGATATTTTTGCAAATATGTTCAGTAAAGGATTTGCTCCTTATTGTTTAGCTTCTAATTTTAGAAGACCAAAATCTCAAATTATTGCAAATGCTGAAACAGGAGCTACAAATTCTTCGCCTTATTCTACATTTGGTCCTGCATTTAATTGGGATGTTTATAATGCCTTAAATGCTGCGGATGTTGTAAGTAACCCAGTAAATACATTAGATAAATTACAGAGTGTTGATATTGTAATGACTTCTGATAAATCAAAATGGTCAAAATGTGTTGTTTTTGAAACAGCAGAGGAAACTGTTTTATCTATTGGTGGGGCTAAAAAAGGTCAACTAAGACAAAGTGAAAGTATTGATGAAGATGGAGATGTTATCGTTGGTGAAACGGGTATGTCTTTCTTTCCAGGATATGCTATCAATATAGAAACAGGTGAAAGGTTAAATATTGCTTTTGGTGAAAGTTCTGATAGAGTTGATAATAATGGTGGAGATATGATTTGGAATCCTACTTCTAAAATATATGATAAATTTACTAAAATTTTCCTTACTGATTATCAAAGACCTGCTTATGGTGGAAAGCACTTTATTTATGTTTTCGATACAAGATATGATGAAGGCGATGCAGTGAAAGCCATTTTTGATACTGATTATAATACGACAACTAGTCCAAATGTAATTCCTTTAAGTGTTAAAGAAGGTGTTTATGACCACATAATGTATACTACGATACCTTTATTAAAAGAAGGTTTTGAATTATTGACCTTAGCAGAAGGTATTATTCCAGTGGATGATACTATGAAAGTAAGAGTTCAAAGACCCTTTGAAGTGTTTTACACCAATGAAACAGATGATGTGTTTTCTAATGATTCTATGCCTAGATACTCATTTAGTACGAAAGGTTTAGCCCCAGAAATTAATGCAGCAGACGTTGCAAAAGGCGCTTTAGATTATATTAGAGTAGTTCCAAATCCTTATTATGCTTTTTCAGCTTATGAAGATGGAGAAAACGATAATAGAGTTAAAATAACTAACTTACCAGATGTATGTGATATTAGTATTTATACTTTAGATGGTAAATTGGTTAAAAAAATAGCTAGAGCAGTTGGCTCTGGAGGAGTCGCTAATTCTAATAAGCAAGATTTATCTTTAGGACAAAGAATACTTGATGGCGCAAATTTGAATAATTCACAAGTATGGAATCTTAAAAATCATAAAGATATTCCTGTAGCTAGTGGTACATATTTAATATATATTAGTGCACCGGGTATTGGAATTAAAGTGGTTAAATCGGTTGTGTTTGCTAGACCTCCGGACATTACAAATTTCTAAAACTAGAATAATACTTATTAAAGTTGTTTCGGCAACTTCAGTAATTTTAAAAAAATAAAAATTTTAAAAAATGAAAAAATATTTATCTATTATATTAGTATTGTTGAGCTTCAACTCATTTGCCGGCAATTCAGATAGACTTGGAGAAAGTGGTGCACCAGAATTAATAATGAATGGTTGGGCTAGATCTACAGGTCTTTGGGATTTGAATACTTCAAGAGTAATGGGCATAGGTGCAATGAAATTAAATCCGGCTGGATTATCTTTCGTTAACAAAATGGATGTTGCTTTATCTTATACTCAATGGTGGGCTGGTTCTGAAGTTTCTTTATATCAATTAGGTTTTGCTTCTAAATTAGGGGCAGATAATGTAATTGGTGTAACTATCATGTCTTTAGATCCTGGAAATATTGAAAGAACTACGGTTCTTAATCCTGATCCAGAGAATTCTTTAGGTTCATTTAGACCAAGTTATTTTAATATCGGATTAACTTTTTCTAGAAATTTTTCTAGTAGAATTCATGGTGGACTTACTTTAAGATTAATTAGTGAAAGTGCTGAAAGTGTTAGTGCATTTGGTTTTGCTATTGATGCAGGTTTACAATACGTATTAGGAGCAAAAGATAATGTTCGTTTCGGAGTAAGCGTTAGAAATCTAGGAACGCCTATGAAATTCAGTGGTGATGCATTTTCCTTTAGAGCAGATCCTGTAGATAAAGATAACTATACTTTATCAGTAAAACCTGAATCTAATCCTTTTCAGTTGCCATCTCTATTAACATTAGGTGCATCTTATGATATATGGTTAGGAAATGAGTATTTGTGTAACGGTGGATTTAATATGCACAGACTTACTGTTTTAGGATCATATATTTCTAATTCAATGGGGAAAGATAATTTTGGCTTAGGTTTGGAATATGGTTTCAAAGAAATGTTTATGGCTAGAGTCGCTTATAGATATGAAGATGGAATTTTAAATCCCGCTACTGAAACTTCTTTTAATTCAGGATTAGCAGCAGGTTTTTCTGTTGACGTGCCAATAAAAACTGGTGGTTCAAAATTAGGAATTGATTATTCTTATAGACATACTACGACATTAGCTGGTACACATAGTATTGGTTTAAACTTTAAAATGGGAGATAAAGGAAACAATCCTTGTTTGTCTACGAAAGAAAAAGATGCTAATGCTAAAGATGCATTTAAAAAAGAAACAGTAACTGTAAATCCTTCTACAAAAAAAGAAATTACTGTTAAACCAGTAAAAATCTCAAAAAAAGAAAAAGTAGAATTAGAAAGAATTTCTTCTGCTATAATTTTTGAAACAGGTAGCTCTAATTTGACGGCTGATTCAAAAACTGAATTAGATGGTTTAATTTCTTTTATGAATAAAAAGAAAGCTGCAAAAATTGAAATAGCTGCTTATACAGATAATGTGGGAGATGATGAATCTAATTTAGACTTATCTAGAGAAAGAGCATTTACTGTAAAAACTTATTTATTAGATAATGGAATTGAAAACGATAGATTAAAATCAAAAGGATTTGGTAAAAGCGAAACTTTTGATAATAATACTGATGAAGGGAGAGCTCAAAATAGAAGAGTAGAAATTTCTATAAGGTAGGAATAAAAAAAATATTTATAAAAAAGGTTTCTAAATGTTTAGAAACCTTTTTTAATTTAAAGAGACAATTATGGATTATATTTATATGAGTGAAAAGGGTTTTAATGACCTAAAAGAAAGGTTACATTATTTAAAACAGGTTAAGAGAATTGAAATTTCAAAAGATATTGCTACTGCTAGAGATAAAGGAGATTTATCTGAAAATGCAGAATATCATGCTGCTAAAGAGGAACAATCTATTGTAGAAACTAAAATATTGGGATTAGAAGATTCATTTGCAAGAGCTAGAATTATGGATAATTCTAAAATTGACACTTCTAAAGCCATCATGCTTTCAATGCTTACAATAAAAAATGTAAAGACAGGTACGATATTGACTTATCAACTTGTTTCACATGCAGAAGCCAATGTGAAGGAAAAAAGAATTTCTACTGATTCACCAATTGGGAAAGCTTTATTGGGTACTAAAGAAGGTGATATTGCAAAAATAACCATTCCTACAGGTGTAGTAGAATTTGAAGTATTAGAAATAACTCACGACTAAAGATGGCTACTATTTTCACTAAAATAATTAATCAAGAAATTCCTTCTTATAAAATTGCTGAAAATGATGATTTTTATGCGTTTTTAGACATTAATCCATTAGAAGAAGGACATTGCTTAGTTGTGCCAAAAAAAGAGATAGATTACATCTTTGACATGGAAGATAATCTCTTGGCAGCATTTAATTTGTTTGCCAAAAAAGTGGCTTTAGCTATAGAGAAAAGTATTGTTTGCAAAAGAGTAGGGATAGCCGTAATTGGCCTTGAAGTTCCTCATGCACATATACATCTAATTCCTTTACATACTGATGCTATTAATTTTTCAAAACCAAAACTAGTCTTTTCAAAAATTGAGTTAAAAACTATTGCAGATAAAATTTCTGCTAATTTTTAATTTATTTTTTTTTAATGACTCTTTTTGGATTTGCTGTAATAAAATTTTCCCAACTATTTTTTTTACCTGTATTACTAAAACCACTTCTGCTTTGATAATGGTGGCAGACAGCAGCAGCCAATCCATCGGTAGCATCTAGGTTCTTAGGCATTTTATCAAACTTACAAATGATTTGTAACATTTTAGCGACCTGTTCTTTACTAGCATTTCCATTACCAGTAATTGCCTGTTTTATTTTTTTTGGAGCATATTCTACTACAGGTATATCTCGCATCAATACAGCGACCATACTAACGCCTTGTGCTCTGCCTAGTTTGAGCATAGATTGAACATTTTTACCAAAAAATGGTGCTTCTACCGCACAAAAATCTGGTTTGTATTCATCTGCCAAATAGGTAACTCTTTCAAAAATATGTTTTAACTTTAATTGATGATTTTCAAGTTTGTTAAGGATAACACTACCTAAGGTAATCAATTTAATTTTATTATCAGTTACTGAAATCACACCATAACCAAAAATGGATGTTCCAGGGTCTATTCCTAATATTATTGTTTCTTTACCTTTCATTTAGTAAAGTAAAGGTATCTTTATTTTTTTTAAATTAATCTTATTGTTCAAAACAAATCACATATTTATTAGCCTACTGAAAGTTTCACTCTTTGTGTTATTGTGTTATATTTTGTTTATTCAGCTAAATCTAAAGCGTGTTTCTATAGAAGAATTTTATTCAATTTTTTATTCTCTTAATTATCATAATTTTTTATTTGGTTTACTAGCTTTTTTTTTAATGCCTATAAATTGGTTGTTAGAAAGTTTTAAATGGAAAAAACTAGTTTATACAATTCAAGATAATTTCACTTTTTTTAGTGCTATAAGAGGAGTTTTGATAGGTGTCTTTTTTGGTTTTGTAACACCTAATAGAATCGGAGAATTTGGTGGTCGATTATTCAAAATTCATGAAGGAAACAAAGTAAAAGCACTTAATTTGTCTTTGGTAGGAGGTTTTGCTCAATTTGTTATAACTTTTTTGGTCGGCATTACATTTTCTTTTTACTTGATCTTAAATTATTTTGAATTAAGTAGTACTGTTGCTTATATCTTGATAGTATTAATTTATTTTATAACAATTAGTATATTTTTTAATTTCAAGAAGATTGTAAAATTTCTATTAGACTTTCAGCAATTTCAAAAATTTTCTGATAAATATGTTTTTAATTTTGATTTGTCCAAATTGTTTTTATTTGAAATTTTACTGATTACTTTTATAAGGTATTGTGTTTATGTTTTTCAATATGTATTTATTCTATTCTTTTTAGGAATAGACTTAGAAGTTTTATTTTTAGTTAAAATAATTTCTAGCATGTTGTTGATACAAACAATTATTCCTTCTTTTACTTTACTTGATGTGGGTGTAAGGGGGAATGCTCTCTTGTTTTTATTATCTAATTATGTTGATAATCAATTAATTATTCTTGTTTCTGTTTTATTGGTATGGATTTTGAATTTAGTAACACCAGCTATTATAGGCTACTTAAATTTTATTAATTTAAACCTGCCGGTGAAAAATGAAAAATCTAACAATAATATTATTACTAATAATTAGAAATAAGACATTTGACAATAATGAGTTATTGAAACATAAAGTTTATTTCTATTGAATTGTAGTTACTCTTCTCCAAATGCTTTCATTCTTTTAGCAAACTGTATTGCTTTATATTCGGAACCTATGCTATAAACTATAAATTGATCTTTATTAGCTCCTTTTATAATTCGTTTCTTAATGTTTAATCTTTCTACTAATTCATTAATATCTTCAAAAGATGAAATAATTTGAATATCTGTAGGCCCGCCATCAAAGCTAATGTAAACCCAATCTCCCCAAGTAGTTTTTAGATATATATTGTAATAGTCAGAATCCATACGGTGTCCGAGTTCTATATAGCCTTTTATTCTTTTATGAATTCCTTTGTCTCCTATAAATGAAAGATTAAATTTCCCTTTAGACTTATAAGCTCTTTGCTCATTATCGTAAATTAAATTAACATCAGAAATCAAGAAATTGTCTTTAAAGGATTTAGGCTTTAGATAAGTACCGCTAGTTTCTATATCATCTAAAACTTTTTTCAAATCTTTTGGTTTAAACAATTCAGCCAATTGCATTTGTTGATCTCTTTTAGAATAGTCAACATCATCACCATCATAATTCCCTTCAAATAAATAAAAACTTATTTTTTTAAGTAACTCCTTGTCCCAATTTAACGGAAAAGAAATAGTGACATTAAAATTATATTGATCATCGTTTAAATTTCCTTTTAAAGAACCCGAAACTTTTTCTTTTACTATTCCATACTGAGTTCCTAAATCTAATGTTCCTTCTGTATTAACTTCTCCAGTTAGAGGATTAAACTCTAAAAGATTACCTGTCTGGATAGTTTCAGGATTGTCAATTTTTTCTTGTGTGCCAAAAGTATAAGTTCCTTTATCATAATTGTGTGCTATGATTCCATTTGTTTCGATCATTGGAATATCCAACGGGCCAATTTGATTATTTAATATTCCAGTATAAATCGGATTTAAACCAGATTTATTAATAAAAATACCAGTTCTTAGAACTACTCCCCCAGGATCTTTCACTTTAGAAATATCCATTTGTAAATTATCAGGATCTACTTCTGAATCTATTTCATAAAAATCAGAGTTTACAAATTCACTCTGAAAATCTATTTTCGTAAAGCCTTTAATTTTAAGTTTATCATAAGTAGAATACATTTGTACTGAGCCATAAAAATTAACATTGGGGTACATAATAAAATTTTCATCTTTATCAATTTTTCCAGTACCATTTATGGCATAAACTTTTTCTGCGTTGTTTTTCTTTTTAGTAATCACAGAAGAATCGGCTAATACAACGCCAATACTTGGAAAATTTATCATTTGAATTTCGGTATCTCTAGTCTTATAAATATAATCACCAGTTGCTTTAATATCGTTCCTACCATTCAGCTGAATGGTAGCATTTTCTATTCTATGTTTTTTAGTTTCAGCACTAGCTTCTATTATAGCCTCTTTTAGTGTGCTTATTTTAGCTTGTGGGTTTATTACAACTATTCCTCTATCTGGTATAATTCTAGAATCTGCCACTAAAATTTCTTCAACGCCATGTGCTTCTATTATTGTGGTAGCTAGATTATAGTAAGCTTTTTTAACTAGAAAAGATAGACTATCTTGGTCTTTATGTAAAGATTTAAAAGTTGCGCCATCACTTCCTTCTTTCGCATTAAATTCTAATTTTTTATTGTCAATATCCCAGAAAAATTCATCAATATCGGTTTCATATTGATTTTCTCCAAAGTTGCTTTTATTGTTTGTAAAGTTATTTTTAACATGCCCTGTATTTTTATTAAAATCTATTGCTGCATTTATATTTGGGGTACTAAAAGTTATTTTTCCATTATCTAAGTTTTTAATGATTAACTCAGCCGTATCAGTAAACATTGCATCTGCTTCAAAAATAAAACGATTAGAAATTAAAGTTGCATCATCCCAATCTGCTGTTCCTGTTCCTGTAATTTCCTTGTCAGTTATAGAGAACGTTCCATCTAAATCCATAATTTCCCCATACATTCTAAAAGGGCTTGTTGTACTAGAACTTGCCCATAGACTATCTTTATATGGAAAGAATTTTACTTTATTATGGGCACTTCTTACCCAAGGGGATTCATAGGAGCCATTAGATTTCACGACACCTAATGAATCTGTGGTAGCCAATAGAGAGTCCGGAAAAAACTTAATATTAGAAGATTCAAAACTAAAGGTTCTATACTCTATTCTTCCTTCTCCATTTAATCCTTCACTATTTAAGGTAACATCACTAATAAATTTTGCCTTTCCTTTATAAATATCAAATCCACTAGGAGGAGATTCTAGGGTGAAACCTAAAGAAAGATCACTTTGAATTTTTATGGGTTCTTTGATTACTGGAAAAATATCTGCAGAATGTAGCTCTCCTTGAAATTCTATATTAGAAGGCTGTAATAGATTTAAGGAGTCTAAATTGAAGGGAGTTATTTTATAGAAAAAATCATCTCTTCTATAAGTTCCTTGTCGAATATGTTTAGAATCAAAAAATATTTTAGAAGTACCTGTACTATGCAGTTTTGGATATTCTGGCATATCAAGACGTCCAGACTTATTTCTAGGGTGATTTATCTCTATAGTGCCCGTTAGGTTTTCTATTATAGTATTTAGGGGTTTTAAGCTTGAATTACCATATTTATCTAATTTATCTCCATCGGGGATATAGATAATAAGGGTATCTATATTAGGAATTTTAATTTTAAAGTCTTCATAAAAGAATTCATTTCCATTACCAAAAAAGTCCATTCTACCACAAGAAAAGAATCCATTAAATTCCATATCTCTATTCTTTTTTAACTTGAGTTTAAAACTATCAGGTCTTAAAAGAGTACCATTAGATCGATTAATAGGAACGACATCAATACCTTCAATTTCTAAATTCAATGTTTCTAAATTCAAAATGGCATTTTGCTTTTTTGTTTTAGATATTAACCTAATATTATCAAAATCTTTTTTCTTGGCATTAGCTTTTACATAATGTGATACTTTATCTTTTATACTGATTATTCCATATTCTTTATTCCATGAAATAAAACCTTCTTGAATCAATGAAAACAATAGGGGTTGTATTTGTTTTACGCTTAAGTTCGGGTTTAGTAACTTGGCGTAATCAATATCCAATAGATCATTTACCATGTGTTGTTTTTTGTATTTTGCCAATATGAAAAATGGGTCATAACTGACGTTTCCTCTCAAATCTCTCATCGTTGACTTGTTAAAGAAATCTTTAGATTCATAAATAGCAGGTTTCATACCAGAAGTACTTACCGTATTTATACTTATATTTTTTTCAGTTACAATCCACTCTATAATGTCCGCATCAAACTCTACATTGTGATAACTATCCCAAAATTTTGATGAAGCTAAAATCCCTTCTCCTTTTACCAATCTTAATTTATTATTTTTCAGATTGTAGCTCATAGAAATTCTAGGGTGATAAATAGAATCAGTATCTAAATAAATAGAAACTTCTGCATTACTAATAGAAACTTTTTCTGGTTTATTTATAGTTATATTATAAAAAGATGCAAATACAATTTTTTCTTTGGTACCTGGTTTATATATAGTTAATGAAGCCATTTCACCTTCTTCACCTTGACCTATAATTTTTGCTCCAGACAAAGTAAAACCTCCTCTGTATATTACATTTTCTGCTATGACTTGTATTGGAACATCATCTATTTTTGCTGAGAATTTAGGATAATTTGTTTTTAATGGGTCATTATTTGTAATTAATTTATCATGTAAAGAACCCTTAATTTCTTTATTGAAATAATTTTTATAAGTAAAAATTACGCTATCTATTTTGTAAGCTCGGGTATTCATATTGACTACATACTCTCCAAATCTACAGAAAACTTCTTGTTTTGGTAATCCTGCTCTAGTCCAGTCTATTTCACCCTGTAAGCCATACCATTTTTCTTCAAAAAATCGGTATGTCCCTATTGTGTTTTGTATTACTATAGTATCTCCTTTTGTAAAACCAATAATTCTAGACAAACCTAATTCGACGATAGGGCCTTCATCACTGTGCTTCAAAACAAAATTTTCAGCGGTAAATAACCATGTCTTTGCTGCGCTTTCAAAAAATGAATTGTTTTTATATAAATGATAGGTAAATTCTAAAAATTTTAGGGTTGTTTTAGTGTCTCCCTTTTTAGAATTAGCCATTGTTTTATCTAAAACGCCTAGCCACTCATTCCACCTAGAAGGCTCTAAATTTAAGGCAGACATGTTCATAAAAGCTTTTAAGACATCAGATAATTGAGGGTAAGTATTTCCCCTCATTAATATCATTTTATTAGTAATAGAAGCTAAGTCAGTATAAAAAGCATCAGAAAAATCTCCTTTCTTTATTTTGGTATTAAACTCTTTTGTTAGCTGTTTTAGTTCGGTTCTTTTTGTTTCAGCTAAAAGCTTTACTAATGCTTTTGTAAAAGCTTCTTTTTGTATGGGTAAAGTATCTATTCTTTGAGAAAAAACATGTATGCTGATACTTAAAGTAAGTATTAATAAAATTATTTTTTTCATATTTAGTGTTTAAAATTACTGCTAAAAAGTAATGAAACCCATTTGTTTTGTTCCTTTGTTTCTAATAACACAAAATCAAGATCTTTACAAATGTCTAAAATTATTTGTTTTTGTTCTATCAAAATACCACTAAGCATTATGATTGTTTTTTGATGCATTTTGTTTTTTAATAAATGCAAATTTTCTGACAATGCTTTTGTGTTTACATTGGCAAGAATAATGTCATATTGTTTATCTGGAATAACTTCAATTCCACCTAAATTATTACTAATTTTTTGGCAGTTGTTTATTTTGGCATTTACTGCTAAGTTTTCAAATGCTGGATCTTCTACATCATTTGCAAAAATAGATTTTGCTGTAAGTTTTTCTGCTAAAACACTTAATATGCCAGTACCACTCCCAAAATCTAAAACAGTTTTGTTTTTAAAATCAAGATTTAGCATGAAAGAAATCATCATATTTGTTGTCGCATGATGACCCGTTCCAAATGCCATTTTTGGTTCTATTTCTATTTCGTATTCTGTAGTTGCTTTATCATGAAAAGATGCTCTAATAGTACATCTATTATCAATAACTACCGGCTTGAAACTGCTTTCCCAAACGGCATTCCAATTTTTATTTTCTAAATCGGCAATTTCAAATTTTAAGAACTTTAAGCTAGGTAGAATACTTAAGCTTGATTTTAATTCATCAATATCAAATTGTGGTTCTTCCACATAAGCGATTAGTTGATTATCTTTTTCTTCAAAAGAGTCAAAATTTATTCCGCTTAATATTGCAATAAGGATGTCGTTTTTTCCAACTGTGTCAGAAAAAATTACTTTTTTATATTCCATAAAATAGCTTCTAGTCTTTAGGTTAATTACTTTTTTACAAGGATTTTATTATTTCTACAAATGAATTAGCATCTAGCGAAGCACCGCCAACTAAGGCGCCATCAATATCTTCTTCTGAAAATAATTCCTTGGCATTACTTGGGTTTACACTACCCCCATATAGTATCGTTAGATTCTCTGCAATTTTACTACTAAATTTTTCTTCTATCATATTTCTGATAAAAGCATGAACTTCTTGAGCTTGTGTAGCTGAAGCTGTTTCGCCTGTGCCAATTGCCCAAATAGGTTCATAAGCAATGCTTATGTTTTTAAGATCACTTTCAGCTAAATCAAATAGCGCAGATGTTATTTGCCCTTTTACAAAATTCAAATAGTTATTGTTTTTTCTTTCAGCTAAAGGCTCTCCACAACAAATTATAGGATGTAAATTGTATGCTAAAGATTTTTTTATTTTTTCAGCAATTATAATATCATTTTCATTAAAAATAGTTCTTCTTTCAGAATGACCAATAGTTACATATTTAATACCGATAGATTCCAACATGGAAGCAGAAATTTCTCCTGTATATGCGCCACATTCATATTGAGAAACATTTTGTGCACCAATAAATAAATGAGGGCATGCAATTTCTTGTAATGTTTTAATGTGTGTAAAGGGCACTAAAATAATGCTTTCTAACTCTCGCCCTTTTAGCTTATTTATATCTATTACTAGATTATATGCTAGTTCTAAGTTGGTGTTCATCTTCCAATTACCAACAATAATTTTTTTCCTCATTATTAATTAGTTTACAACAAATAAGTGCTTCTATTTGTTTGTTTCTTCTTTAAATAAATAGTTTAATATATCTGAATCTTGTGTGCTTAATTCTATTGCTCTAC
Organism: uncultured Chitinophagales bacterium; assembly: GCA_963932515.1. Taxonomy (GTDB): domain Bacteria; phylum Bacteroidota; class Bacteroidia; order Chitinophagales; family UBA8649; genus CAKZQD01. The sequence continues at coordinate 9,939 of CAWVRT010000002.1, read as the reverse complement.
GTTTCATTACCGATTTGGCAACGTCTATTGCCTTATCGAATTGGTAAGTTTGAAAACCGTTAGAACCACCCCAGCTAAATGAAGGGATGTGTTTGGGGGGAAAGTCTCCACCAAAAATATTAGCAAACACGCCCACCACTGTTCCTGTATTGAACATTGTATTGATGCCGCATTTTGAATGGTCGCCCATAATTAAACCTAAAAATTGTAGGCCAGTTTTTATATAATCGTTTTTTTCGTAGTTCCAAGAAGTTACTTCTCCGTAATTATTTTTTAAGTTGGAATTATTTGTATCTGCACCTAAATTACACCATTCACCAATTACGGAATTCCCTAAAAATCCATCATGCCCTTTATTCGAATATCCTTGAATTACAGAATTATTGACTTCTCCACCAACTTTTGAATGTGGCCCAACGGTAGTTGCACCATAAATTTTAGTAGCTAGTTTTAACGTAGCATTTTCGCAAAGGGCTAAACTACCTCTGACTAAAGATCCTTCCATTATTTCAGCATCTTTGCCTATATAAATGTAACCATCATTTGTGTTTAATATTGCAGCTTCTACTTTTGCACCCTTTTCTAAAAAAATATTTGAAAGTTCGCCAATAACAGTGTTGGTATTGCTTAAGTTCCCAGAGCTTCTATTTTTAGTGAGTTGTTTAAAATCTAACGCAATAGCCTTTTCGTTTAAACTAAAAATATCCCAAGGGAAACTGATTTTTAAAAATTCTTCAGAATAGTTAATTTCTGTTTCGAAACTAGATTTACCAGTTTTAGAGGCTATAAATATACCATTGGCATATAAGCTTTCGCCTCCGCTAAGTTCGATAATCTTTTTTACTAAGTTTTTATCTGGAATGATAGACGCGTTAATAAAAGTAGAATCTTCCTTTTGACTGAATGTGTTGAAGGATGCTAAATAATTTTGGACAGGTTTTATCTCTACTTTTGCACCTAAGAGTAATTCCCATTTTTCGTAGAGTTTAAGAACACCTATCCTTAACTGTGAAATGGGTTTGGTGAAAGTTAAAGGTCTTAAATTTGACCAATCATGTAGATGATCTACCAGTACAAAAGTTCCATTGTTCATTATAAAAAGTATTAAAAAATAAAAGTAACATTTTTTTTAAAATATTCCTAGTTAAAACGAACTGATAATTGATTTAATTAATAAGATAATTAAAAAAATACACCGCTGAATACTAGTCTAAAAAATAAGAATATCAGTTAATGAATTTACCGATTGAAGAGAATTATTTTAAAACTGTACGAAAAACATAATCCCAAAATTTACTTGAAATTCCAAATCCTACATCTGGTTCTGCGAAATGATGTTTCATGTGATATTCTTTCAATTCTTTGAAATAAGGCCTAGTAATTTTCATGTGATGCTGAGAATAATGTATCATGTCATAATACAAATAACCAGATACTACCCCTGCAAAAAGGGCTGGAACTAAAATCGTTAAACTAAAAATAGCTGTTATGCCATAAAATAAAGAATAGGTTAATACTGCTAAGGTTAAACTTGCTCCAGGAGGCATTACTAATCTTTTAGAATCTTGAGGATAATCATGATGAATACCATGCACTAAAAAAAGAATTCTAGCTTGTCTTTCATTTCTAGGTTCGAAGTGAAACGCCCATCTATGTAATGAGTATTCCATAAATGTCCAAAACATTACACCAATAAAAAATGAAAGTCCAAATTTTAAATAGCTCAATTCGTTTACGAATAAGCCTATGTAAGAAAAAATAAGAATCATAGGCACGTAAATAATTGGGACTACCCACCAAGATACTCTAGATAAGAAATCTAAGATAGGGTTTTCAAAAATCCTAGGAGAAACATCTTCAATACTCTCAAATAATTTTCCTTTATGTGCCATAATAAAATAATTTCTTGCAAATATATTAATTCTACGGTTCTAGTTAATATGATTTTTATCATTTAATAGATAAATAAGAACAAAAACTTATTTTTCGAACATTTTACAATTTAAAATCGTTTTTTACGTTTTAGTTTTATGTTCTCACACCCCGAAAAAGTTCCTGAAGATTTAAAATTTGATATCAAATCTATCAAAGAAGAGCTTTTTAATATGTATTCACATTTATTAGGTGTTGTGTTTTGGTTTGTAACAGCACCTTTTGTGTTTTATCAAATTTTTAAATTAAGCAATGGGTTTGAAATTGTTGGCTCGCTTGTATATTTTATAAGTTTTTTGATGATTTTCTCTTCTTCGACTTTATATCATAATTCTTATGTAGCTGAAACAAGATTATTTTTCAGGAAGCTAGATCATATAAGTATCTATTGTTTTATTGCAGGAACTTATACGCCCATAATTCTATTCTATATAAATAATGAGTTTGGTAGAATGGTGCTCATAGCTTTGTGGTCTGTTACTTTAATCGGGACTGTTTTTAAAATATTCTTTGTAGGGAAATTTAGAGTAATTTCTACAATTATTTACTTGTTGATGGGTTGGACGGCAGTATTTATTATAGACAAGTTAATAGATTTAATGTCACCAGATATTTTTTACTGGATAGTAGCTGGAGGTATTATTTATACCCTAGGTATAATATTCTACTTGAATAGAAAAATAAAATTCAATCATTTTTTATGGCATATTGCTGTAACCTTAGGCGCAATCTGCCATTTTATTGCTATTTATTTATCTTTAATTACTGCTTAGATTCCTTCACTCATTTCCATCCAAAGCATTGTTTTTTCATCCATTTTACTGTCAATAGCACTAATTTGTTTATTTAAATCAGCAATTTTTGCAAAATCAGTACTGCAATCAGCCATTTGTTTATGCAGATCTTTCTTTTTAGTTTCTAGTTTATCAATTTCTTTTTCTAGTCTATTAAAATTTTTACGGTCTTCATAGCTTAAAGTTACCAATGGTTTTTTCTGAACGACTACTTTTTTTTCTTTCGGTTTTTCTTTTCCCTCTTCTTTGTCTAATAGACTATTTCTATATTGTGTGTAGTTACCTGGGAAATCTGAAATACTTCCACTTTCGTCAAATACAAATACATGGTCTACCAGTTTGTCCATGAAATACCTGTCGTGAGAAACGATAACTAAACAACCAGAAAATTCGGCTAAAAAGCTTTCTAATACTTGAAGCGTTATAATATCAAGATCATTTGTTGGCTCATCTAATATTAAAAAGTTAGGATTTTCTATTAAAACAGTTAATAAATATAATCTTCTACGCTCACCACCACTTAGTTTTGAAATATAAACAAAATGCTGACTTCTAGGGAATAAAAAACGTTCTAAAAGTTGTGCTGCAGTAATCTTTCCACCGCCATTGGTTGGAATGAATTCACCTTTTTCCCTGACAACTTCTATTAGTCTTTTATCTTCTTTTATATTTAAACCTTCTTGATTATATAAACCAAACTTTATGGTTTCACCAATAACAACTTTTCCGGTGTCACTTTCCATTTGACCAGTCATGATCTTTAAAAAAGTAGATTTTCCAGAACCATTTACACCAACAATACCTACTTTGTCAAAACGTTGAAATTTATAATCAAAATTTTCGAACAAGGTATGCTCACCATAAGATTTACCAATGTTGTGTAATTCAACAATTTTACTTCCCAATCTAGAGGGTGAAATGTCAAATTCTATTTCTTTTTTGTCAATTTTCTTTTTTGCTTTTTTTTCTAAATCATAAAAAGAAGTTATTCTAGATTTAGATTTTGTACCTCTAGCTTTTGGTGACCTACGCATCCACTCTAGTTCTGTACGCATTAAGTTTTTAGCTTTAGAAACAGTAGATTTTTCACTTGCAACTCTTGCGTCTTTACTTTCTAAATATTGAGAATAGTTTCCAGAATAATTATATAGCTGACCATCTTCTAATTCAATTATTTTATTACAGATGTTCTCTAAGAAATATCTATCGTGTGTAACCATTAATAAAGTAACACGCATTTTTAATAAAAATCCTTCTAACCATTCAATCATTTCTAAATCTAAATGATTGGTCGGCTCATCCAAAATTAAAAAATCTGGTTCATTGACTAAAATCCTTGCCAAAGCAACTCTCTTTTTTTCACCACCAGATAGGACTTTTACATTTTTGTTAAAATCAGTAATTTTTAATTTAAAGAGTATCTGTTTTATTCTAGTTTCATAATCCCAAGCATTGGTAGAATCCATAAGTGCCATGGCTTTATCAAAAGCTTTAAGGTCTTCAGGGTTTTCGAAACTTTTTTCGTAAGCCAAAATTGCTTTGGTAGCAGGGTTGTCAGAATATAATATATTTTCTATAATAGATAAAGAATCATCTAATTCCGGATCTTGGTGTAAAAAATCTGTTCTGATATCTTTGTGAAAATTTATTTCACCACTATCTGCAGGTTCAATATTGCAGAGTGCTCTTATCATAGAAGATTTACCTGTACCGTTGGCAGCAATTAAGGCTACTTTTTCGTCTTTGTTAATTACAAAAGACAAATTTTCAAACAAAAGTTTGTCTCCGTACCTTTTAGAAAGGTCATTTACTTTTAAATATTGCATGTGACACAAAGGTATATCTATTTCCTTCCTGCATTTGATATAATTAGTATTAGATTTTATAGAATTTGCTATTACCTTTGCATAATGGATATGAGAAAAAGAATAACACCTTCTAATGCCAAATGGTTGTTGAGGTTTTATCCACCGTTTTTATTTAATAGAATTTCAATCGTAGATGTTTCAGCAGACTTTACAGAAGTAAATGTGAAAGTAAAAAAGTCTTTAATAAACATGAATATGGCTAGAACTATTTTTGGTGGCACTATGTTTTCTGCAGCAGATCCTTTTATAGCTATTATGTTTTGGCAAATTTTTGCTATTCGGTTTAATCAAGAAATTATTGTTTGGCTAAAAAGTGCGGAGATTATATATAAAAGACCTGCTGCTACTAGTTTGTTTATCAATTTTAAAATTTCTGAAGATGAAATTTTAATGGCAAAAAAAGTCTTAGAAGAAAAAGGGAAGTTTATTGCAGAACATCAAGTTAAATTAAAGAATACACAAGGAGAAATTTGTGCTCTTGTTAATTTAAAATCATACCTAGGAAATAAATAGTATTGGTTTATTTGAGGACCTTTTTCTTTTAAAATCCATCTCCTTAAAAGCTGAATTTCTTCTTTTAGGAAAGAGACTTCATTCTTTAAAATAGCTATTTGTTCATTAATTTAAAGTATAAATCAAAAAGCACCAACAAAAAGTTTTTGTTGGTGCTTAATTAGTAAGTTTAAATCTTAAATAGACGGTGTCGATTTAAGTCTAGATTTTATCGTATCAAATTAAGACAACCTTCTCTAGTAATAACTTCTTTAAAGTTCTTTACGGAAATAAAATACATATATACTTCTGATGGTTGTTCTTTCCCATTAAATGTACCATCCCACCCTTCTTTATTGGTAGCTTTAGAAATGTCATAAACAATCTCTCCCCACCTATTATATACTCTAAAATCTAAAATTTGAGAATATTCACTCATTATCGGTTTGAATACATTATTAAGGTTATCACCATTTGGTGTAAATGCATTAGGATATTTCAAATCAAGAAAATCAACTACTTCATAAAATTTACTTTCAGCATCTTCAGGACAATATAATACACTGCCATTGTTTTGAACAAAAACTGCACTTACTACTGCACTAGCATCGTATGTACCTTCATCTATGCCATTGAATGTAGCATCTTGAATAATATTATTTGAAATAGCACCAATAGATACATCTGTTGTAGACCATACACAAGTCATACTATCAAAAGTGTTTTCAGTTGTCATTTGAAACACTTCAAATTCTCCCGCAAAAATAGTATCAATAACAGTAATACTAGGGTTTATACAATTTCTATATAAAGTGATAGTTTCAGATGAGCTACATCCATTTTGAGAAACTACTCTTATAGTATATGTTAATTCTGGGCCATTGAAATCTAAAGAATTTACGGCTAAAGTATTACCAGTTAATAAAAGATTATCCACATAAATTTCAGAGACAGTAGATCCTGTTACATAAAGAGGGATTTCAATAGATAGATCAGTTCCGGTACAACAAAACTCAATAGGTAAATTTAAAAAGTCGAAAACAAAATCTGAATTAATTAAGCTTGTGTTTATTGTTAGTGTAGAATCACAACCATTTTGATTCGTTAATTGTTGAATAACAACTCCTGTATCGGCAGGATTACATGATGTCAAATCGACTGTTTCAGTACTCGGTGTAGATACTGTCAAATCTAAAGTGACTATCGAGTCGCAGCCTACGGAAGATCCTCCTACTATATTATGAGTAGCCGTGTTGTTAGAGGAAGTATAAGTATTGCCATCTATCCAAGTAAAACTATTACAATATGTTTGATTATCTATGCTATTAGCAATTGGATTTTGATTACAAGAAGCAGTAACGTTATAAGAAATATCACTATAACAAGAAGCTGGAGCATTTAATAATAAAGCAATATCATTTGCGGTAAAAGTTCCCGACAAATTTGTTGTGTTAACACCATTTCCACAAGGTAATGCTAAAGGGGCAATACCTGTTCTAGTGTTTAAATTTGTACTGTTACAAATAAGATTTGCTGTTGGGGCAATACCACAACTTCCATTATCTACACTTAGAGTAGGAGCCGATGGATAAACCGCTAGATCGAATGTACTTAGTAATGTATATGTGTCGCCACTGTTTATATTGCCATTATTATCAACATCGCAATAAGCATAAGCGCTAACTATTTGATTTATTGTACTGCAAGTCGTATTTGTACCATTGGGTAAAACATTATTGGGTAAAGTTATTCCTGCTATAGGGGGAACACTAGAATATATTAGACAACTTGTATTTGCTGTGTTCACATCGTTTATCCAAGTATTTAATGTATTAGTTCCTCCAGAACAAATGTTTGTACTTACGTCTGAAATTATTGTTGGTGTACAACAAGTTGTTGCTTCGCTTATAGTAAATGAACAATTTGTAGGGCCAGGTATCATTTCTGTGAAATTAGCACTTAGAGAAACAGTGAAATTGGAAGCCGTCCATTCACCTAGGCCTAAAGACGTACCATTAGGTATGTAAGTTGTATAAATGATTGGGATATTTCCAGAAAAAGAATTAGGATAAACATATACTTGAACTATACTATTGTCATCATAGCCATTTGGTATATCTGCCAAGGTAAAAGATTGATTAAAATTTGGAGAACTTGCAGGATGCATTACATCATAAATAGGATTTCCATCTACATAAACAGTAATCCAATAATCATCGTTACTGATTGAATTAGGCAAACTGTAGCCAGTCATAGTTATGTTAATTGTTACAGATAAAGCCGCACCACCAACGTTGTTACTAGGTATTGAAGAGTAGGCACTGTTGTTTGTTCCACCAAAAGGTGAGCTGTGTACAACGAAATCAACATAAGTATTATTCGCATTATAGGATATTGGCGTAAGTGCACCCCCTGTTGAACAACAAGATGGTCCTATCGGCATTCCTAAATAATCTATTGTAAAGTTTTGATTAGTGTTTTGGCAAGCTTGTATAACCAAACTGCTAGGCGATGGCGATATGGTAAAGATATTATCAATATCTAAGTTGTCGCAATCATTTTGCGGTGAAACATCCCACGAGCAAGTTGAAGCATTCCAATTGATGTCAATTAAATCAGTACTACTAGTAGGAACTTTAGGGTAAACAGTAATATCTTTTGTACCATTACTTAAAACTGCATTAGTAACATCGCATCTAATTTCCCAAGGTAAACTTACTAAAATAGTATTACAAAAATTAGTATTAGCTAATGTAACTGATGTTGAAAAATCCTTACAGCCTTCCACTGTTTCTGTAAAGTTTCCTGAAGGAGTAGTTATAGTTAAAGTCGCAGAAGAAATATCTATTGTTGGTCCAAAAACACTTGTTGAACTACTACCAAAATTACCAGTTACACTTACTAGCGTAGTACTATTTTGAACAATATCAACAAACCCTCCAACATCTAAGCCATCTCCCCAGCTATCATATACATTAAAAGTATAAATTTGTCCTTCGGTGTTAACATCTAAGGGGCCAATAGTACCGAAAAACACACCAAAAGACGAGCCTGTACCAGAGGCTATAATATTACTCGTTAGGTTACTAGTTATATCCCAAGAGATTTCATCTCCAAAAAGACCACCATAGTCTGCATTGACATCAAAACTAATCGTACCTGGACAATTAGTGTTTTCAACTTCAAAATAATACGTCTGATTATCGCAAGCTGTGTTACCACTCAAAACTGTACTACTGTACGATGGACAATTTTGAGCATTTGTACTGAAAATAAATATAAAATTTAATAGAAGTAATTTTTTTTTCATTTTAAAAGAATATTGCAGATAAAGTTACCTATTTATCTAGCTAGTTAGGGTTAGGTCTCTAATATAATTATATAAAAATGAAAAACAAGCTTTTTGTGATAAAACTATGATAATATTGAAAAGAATAATTTTAAGAATATTTGAGCAGTTTAGTTAAATTACTTTTTTTTCTTACCTTTATAAAAAATATATGTAATGCTTGTAAAAACTTATGGAAGTGCTATTTTTGGAGTAGATGCCTTTACAATAACAATTGAAGTTAGTGTAGAGCAGGGTGCAAAATATTTCATGGTAGGTCTTCCTGATAATGCAGTAAAAGAAAGTTGGCAAAGAATAGAAACCGCTTTAAAGCATAATGAGTTGAGGATGCCAAGACAAAAAATAGTTGTCAATTTGGCTCCAGCAGATATTCGAAAAGAAGGTGCCGCTTATGATTTGCCAATTGCTATCGGTATTTTGGCTGCTTCAGATCAAATTCAAAATGTAGAGTTAGATAAAATTATTATCATGGGAGAATTGTCTTTAGATGGTTCTATTCAACCAATAAAAGGAGTGTTGCCTATGGCAGTGCAAGCCCGAAAAGATGGGTTTAAAATGATGATAGTTCCTAAAGAAAATGCTCGAGAAGGAGCTATTGTTAACGACCTAGATGTTTATGGTGTTACCAATATAAAAGAGGTGCTTGATTTTCTAAATGGAGATATAGAATTAACGCCTGTATTTGTAGATACTCGAGAAGAGTTTGCTATCAATCAAAGTCACTTAGATATAGATTTTGCAGATGTAAAAGGTCAGCACAAAGTAAAGCGTGCTATGGAAATTAGTGCTGCGGGAGGTCATAATATAATACTAATAGGTCCTCCTGGAGCGGGAAAGACAATGATTGCTAAGCGAATTCCAACAATTCTTCCACCACTTACCTTGAAAGAAAGTTTAGAAACAACTAAAATTCACTCCGTATCTGGGAATTTGGGAAGTGCTAGTTCTTTGGTTTTTCAAAGACCTTTTCGTTCTCCGCACCATACCGTTAGTGATGTCGCTTTAGTAGGAGGGGGAACAAATCCAAAGCCAGGAGAAATTTCATTGGCTCACAATGGTGTATTATTTTTGGATGAATTACCAGAATTTAAAAGAAGTGCTTTAGAAGTTTTGAGACAACCCTTAGAAGATAGAAATGTTACTATTTCTAGGTCTAGGGTTACCGTAAGTTTTCCTTGTAGTTTTATGATGATAGCGAGTATGAATCCTTGCCCTTGTGGCTATTATAACCACCCAGACAAAGAGTGTGTTTGTGCTTCAGGAATTGTACAGCGTTATTTAAATAAAATTTCTGGTCCATTGATGGATAGAATTGATTTGCATGTAGAAGTTACACCTGTTCCTTTTAAAGATATTTCTGCCAATGGGGAAGAAGAAAGTAGTGAAGTAATCCAAAAACGGGTTGTAAAAGCTAGAGATATTCAATTAGAACGATTTAAAGATTCTGATATATATAGTAATTCTCAAATGAGCTCTAAACAAATGAATAAGTATTGCGAAATTT
>CAWVRT010000001.1:0-115126 GCA_963932515.1 uncultured Chitinophagales bacterium | reverse complement strand
AGCTCCTTTTCCTGTTGGGAAATCATTTTATTTTTCTTTATCCTTCCTCTTTGAAGGTAGATAATAAGTAATGTTACAATTAAAATAATGGAGCCTATTATTACAAAAGTGGTAATCTTGACCTTACTCACTTCTTTTTCTCTCAATAGTAGTTGGTCTTTGATTTTTATTTCGTTGATATGGGCTAAGGAGTCTATTTCTGCTTGTTTTTGGTATTCATATTTTACTTCTATTCTAGTTAATTCCTCTATCTTTTCTCTATTAAATAGGCTGTCTTTAAGGGCGGTAGATATAGCAGAGAACTCTATTGCTTTTTTATAGTTTTTTAATTTTGTGTATGCCTCCATCAGGGTGAAGGCTGCTTCGCTTTCCAAGGGCACGGAACCTAAATCTATTGCAAGCTTATAACTCAGAGAGCTATTTTTAACAGATTCTTTTAAATACGCTACTCTTTGTTTTTCATTTATTGCTAAAGAATCGGCAAGCCTAATATTTAAAGAGGCTATATTTATGTGTGTCGTTGCAATCCCATGTTTATTATCAATCTCTTCAGCTATATTCAGAGATTTAAGATAATACGATAGAGTTTTGTCGTAAGAACCTTTCATATAGTAAGAAACACCTAAGTTTTGATAAGAGCTAAATAGACCTCTTTTGTCTCCAATTTCTTCTTTAATCTTAAGTGATTTAAGATAATGTTGGATTGATTCATCTTCACGTCCTTGATGCCAGTAAATACTTCCAATGTTGTTGTAAGAGTCTGCTATCCCTTTTTTGTTGCCACTTTCGTTAGATATTTTTAATGATTTAAAGAAATAAGACAATGCTTTATCATAAGCGCCTTGCATAGAGTGAAGACCACCTATATTATTGTAGGCACTATATATTACATTTATATCGCCAATTTCTTCGCTAATTTTTAAAGCTTTAAGATAATAATATATTGCTTTGGTGTAAACACCTTGATACTCGTAAACAAGGCCAATATTGTTGTAGGAGCCTGAAATGCCTTTCTTATCACCAATATTTTTGAAGGTGTTAAGAGATTTAATATGATAGGCAATGGCTTTGGTGTAAAAACCCTGATAATAGTAAATAATACCTATATACCTTGAGCATTTTGCAATAAGTGTTTGAGATTTAATCTCTTTTGAAAGGTCAAGCGCTTTATTATAATAAATTAAAGCGGTATCTGGTTTATTGTGTTCGTATTGGTCTCCTAACGCTAGCAGCGACATTACGCGACTTGTGTCTTGTTGTGTTATTGTAATTATCTTTTTTAGGCTGTCAATTTGTTTCTGATTTTGGGCAAAGACTTCCCCTTTGTATAAAAGGAGTACTGAAATAATTATTAGAAAAATATGTAACCTGTGCTTCATGGAGTCAGTGTAATTTTTTAAATGTTTGTTAACGTTCTAATAAGAAGCGTTTCAATGATTTTTATTTGTTGTCAATCGAAGGTCGCTAATAAAAACAATAAAGTCAAGGGTTTTAGTATTTGTTTATTATTTTAACTTTCCTTTTTCCGCATACAGCTTTAGTGTCTGGTGTTAACTTTTCTAATCTTTGCAAATTTTCTTCAAAAGTTGCTTTTTCAAAATTGTTTTTAATAGCCATAGCGTCTTGTTTTTTCAAATGGAATAAAATTATCTAAAATAAGCATTTGTACGTTTTTCAACGTTTTTTCTAATGTTTCCCCAGAATAAATTGTAATCAATTACGTGCATTACATTAAAAGAGCGAACGACTGGCGTTTTTGTTTTCACCCAAAGCATTTTATCTTTTATTCTCACAGTACTTTCGTATCGTTTATTTGCCCTCACACTCAAGAATATACCTTTTTTACTGGTTACTGTTTTCGTATCAGTATTCCAAGAAATAGGGTTTACTGAAACTTCTCCAACCAACAAATCTCCTTGACTAAAAGGGTATTTATATCCCTCTTTAAAGCTGGACCAAGAAACATAACAATTTGTTTTTTCTGCATTTTCACAAACCGTTAAAAATTTATATTCATTCGGATAAATGCCAAAACCAACCAAATAAGCACATATCAATTTTGATTTCATTTCTTCATTATCAAAAAATTCTTTCATCAATCTTCTGGCATGCACTGTTCCTTGACTATGACTTGCCAAAATGATTGGTCTGCCTTCATTATAATTGGCTAAGTAATATTCAAACGCCTTTTTAACGTCTTCATAAGCAAAGTCTAACGCTTCTTTTCTCAAAGAGCAATCGTCATAAAAAACATCTAAATGTGCTTGTCTATATCTTGGCGCATAAACTCTTGCTATTCGATTAAAAGGGGTCGCTTGGTATCTAATAGATTTCTCGTTTATATCTTTGTTTAGCTTTTTATTACTTAAATCAGCGGTCCATGTTTTGGCAGAATTCTTTTTATAATTAGTAGGATGAATATAAAACACATCTACCTTTTTTAAAGAGTCTGAAATCCAAGTCTCTGATTTAGGAATAATATCCGCATTATCTTTTTGAAAGGCTAAAGCCGCCCAGTATTTCGTCTGACTATAATCTGGTGCAGCATGCTGATTTTCTGCTAGAAATACTTCAGGTTTCTGCGCGAAAACATTTAGCATATTCACAAACAATACAAAAAATAATCCTTTTAATTTCATTGTTTCTTTAAAACATTATGATAACAGGATTCATAAATTGGTAATATTTTATCGATATGGAACGTCTTTGCCTGCGCTAATGCGTTTTGTTTAAACGTAGCCAACATTTCTTCATCTTGCAACAATTTAATTGCATGAGAAGCCATGTCTTCCACATCACCAACATTGCTTAAAAAACCTGTTTTGTTATGAATATTAATTTCTGGAATTCCACCAGTATTTGAAGAAATAACAGGCACTTCGCAGGCCATAGCTTCTAAAGCTGCCAATCCAAAACTTTCCGACTCAGAGGGCATCACAAATAAATCAGAAACAGCTAACAACTCTTCTACTTTTTCTTGCTTTCCTAAAAAAGTAACATGCTTACACAAGTCTAAATCTCTCACCGTTTGTTCTATCGGCGAACGTTCTGGTCCATCTCCTACTAATAATAATTTTGCTTTAACACTGCCTTTTATTATTCTATGAAAAACCTTTACAACATCTTGTACACGCTTTACTTTTCTAAAATTAGAAACATGAATTAATATTTTTTCGCCATTAGGTGCAATTGCTTTTTTAAAATGGTCTTTATCTGATTTTGAAAAACGTTCAAAGTCAATGAAATTTGGGATTACTTGAATTTCTCTTTTCACATCAAAATGCTCAAAAGTATCGTTTCTTAAACTTTCTGAAACCGTAGTAACACAATCAGACTTGTTGATAGAAAAAGCAACTACCGGCTTGTATGAAGGTAGTTTTCCTACCAAAGTGATATCTGTACCATGTAAAGTAGTAACTACTTTTAAGTCGATACCTTGTTCTTTTAAAATTTGTTTGGCAATATAAGCTGCCGAAGCATGTGGAATAGCATAATGAACATGTACAATATCTAATTTTTGGTATTTTACAACATCTACAATGTTTGAAGCTAAAGCTGTTTCATACGGAGGGTGCTCAAACAAAGTATAGTTTTGGAAACTTACTTCATGATAGTAAACATTTGGTTGAAAAATATCTAATCGAGTAGGTGCCGCATAAGTAATAAAATGAACGTTATGGCCCTTTTTCGCCAAGGCCATTCCTAATTCTGTGGCAATCACACCACTACCACCATAAGTTGGGTAACAAACAATTCCTATATTCATTAATTTGTTTTTAGTATTCAAAATTACACTTTTGACGAAGACTTGTGTTGTTTCTTACAAAAAACTACTTTTATAATAGGAAATATTAGCTCCAAAGTCTTGAAGCAGAATTGTAAAGAAAATCTAATAAAACAGTTAGCACTTATCAAAAGGCCTGTTGTGTAATTGATTTGTCTACCCCGCCAAAAACTTGAATTAAGACCCTTTAATAATTTTTTCAATGGTATTTGTAGTAGAAAAACCAGTTAAAAAAGGAATCATTTCAACACTCCCGCCATTATTTAGAACAATGTCTGCGCCAACTATTTCTTCTATTTTATAATCGCCACCTTTGACCAAAATAGTGGGTGTTATGTTTTTTATTAAATTGAAAGGCGTGTCTTCTTCAAACAAAATAACAAAATCTACAAAAGACAATGCAGCAACAATCAAAGCACGTTCATCTTCAGAGAGTACGGGTCTTTTTTCTCCTTTTAGTCTTTTAACAGAAGCATCAGAATTTATGCCTACGATTAGTTTCGTTCCTAAAGCTTTTGCTTCTGAAAGTGTATGAATATGTCCTGAATGAATAATGTCAAAACAGCCATTGGTAAAAACAATTGTTTCTCCTTTTACTTTAAGACCTGCTATATGTTTCTTTAAACGTTCAAGGTCTAAGATTTTTGCATTTCTAATTTGTTCTATATTCATTTTACAGGTTCTTTTTCTTTTCTAAAGATAACATAAAAAACGATAATGCCCCAAAAACGATAATCATTAATGTTTGTCCACCCCACAATAACCACCCAACAGCATTTCCTAAAATGGCTTCATAGCCATATAAAGAAACCACTAAGCCCATAGTAACAGGGTAAGCACCAAAACCACCACTTACGGCAATAAAAGCAAATGTTCCAAAGAATAAAATTGTTAAACCTACAAATGGACTTAAGTCAGCCCCGCCTTCTACGGAGAAGAAAACGATATAGATCATAAACCAATACAAAAACCAAATAAATATAGAATGAAATACAAAAAGCCAAGGTTTATCTAAGTTGGTAATAGATAATAAGCCTTCTTTGATGCCACTAAAGAGTTTGCTAAATTTAGCTTGTAAAGGAAATTTTCCTTTCATAATTAAAAATATACTAAAAGCAAAAAGCAAAAACAATACAATTAAAGCAATGATAATTGAACTTGCATTTTGAAATAATTGCTTCTCTTCAATAAAAGGTATTATAAATTCATTTATAAAAGATATAAAAATATCATATTGAAAAATAAAAGTTAACAAACCGGTAATTGCCAATAAAATAACGTCTATTACTCTTTCATTGACCAAGGCACCAAAACTTTTATCGAATGGAATGCCGTTGTATTGCGAAAGTACTGCACATCTTGCAATTTCTCCTGTTCTAGGAATTCCTAAATTCACAAAGTAGTTTACAAAAATAGAATAGATAGATTTTAAAAAACCGATTTCATACCCCATAGATTCCATCATCATCTGCCAGCGCATAGCTCTGCTTACATGGCTTATAAATGCAATTACCATAGCAGCAAAAACCCACCAATAATTAGCTTTTTTGAAATGATTTTGAAATTCTTGAATAGATTTAGCATCTAATTGGCGATAAAAAAGAAAAATAATTAACAAGCCTAAAGCAATAGGAAAACTAATTTTTAATATTTTTTTTAATCCGCTAGACACAAGAATTATATTTGATTGTTTTCGTCAGGGTGAATATTAATAGGAACATGTTTTTTGATTTCTTCAGGTGTCATTAATGCATAAGAAATAATAATTAAAATATCACCAACTGCAACTTTACGAGCAGCAGCACCATTTAAACATAATGTTCCAGAACCTCTTTCTCCTTTAATTACGTAAGTTTCTAAACGCTCGCCATTGTTTACATTTACAATTTGAACTCTTTCGTTTTCTACAATATTTGAGGCATCCATTAAATTTTCATCAATAGTAATACTTCCTACATAGTTTAAGTCTGCTTGCGTTACTCTAACTCTGTGTAATTTTGATTTGAATGTGTTTATTAGCATATAATCAGCAAAAATAAGTTTTAATCAGCAAAAAATTGACTAAAACAGATGCGTAATAAAATATAAAGCATTCAGAATGCCTTTAAAAACAATTATAACTTCAAAAAGCTTATTTAATAGATTCAAACACAATGCAATGTTAATAGGCGTTACTGTTTAGCTATGAAATCCAAAAATAATAAGTATTACTACTTTCTTTGAGTTTGTAATAATACGGCAATTTGTAATGAGTTTAATGTTTCTATTTGGTTTTTTAAATTTAGCCATCAAAAAAGCCTTCTATTTCTGGAAGGCTTTTTGCTTTGTTTTGTTAAGAAACTAAATCCTTAATTACTTAGGCATTACTACCGTGTTAATTACATGAATTACACCATTGCTTCCCATTACATCTGTAGCAACAATTTCACTTACGTTACCATTGGTGTCTTTCAACCAAATTTTGTCGTCTTTTTGCATTACTGTTATTACTTGTCCGTTTAATGCTTTTAATTCTACCATCCCTTTTCCTTTCTTTAAAGCAGTTACAACATCAGTAGCAGTTAATTTACCGGCAACTACATGGTATGTTAAAATATTCGCTAGCGCTTTTTTGTTCTTTTCTTCTAAAAGAGAACCTAAAGTTTCAGCATCTATCTTAGCAAAAGCATCATTTGTTGGAGCAAAAACAGTAAAAGGACCGTCTGCTTGTAAAGCACTTACTAAATCGGCAGCCGTTAAAGCAGTTACTAAAGTTGAAAAGTCTTTGTTCTCTACTGCAACGTCTACTATTGTTCCTTGAGCAGTAACTTGGTTAGTAAAAGTTAAACTCAAAATCATTGTTAATGTTAAAAATAATTTGTTCATAATATTTGTTTTTAAATTGTGATTGTTAATATTTACATTGTAAATGTAGATCAAATATTTCATTTTGTTTAAAGTTTAACCATTTTTATTAAACAAATGAATGTGAAACGATGTTAAATAATGAGCAAAGCCAATAAAAACAAGCTTTTAAATAAAATAAAAAGTGAAATACTTTAATTAGTTGACAAATTGTAGATACTCATTTATAAGAAAATAAAATTTCTTCTTAAAAAGAGTAACCGCCAACCAAATTTAATTTTAAAGGATTACCCATAAAAACAACTTATGCATGGTTTGACTGAACCATAGTCGTTAAACCGCTGTCGTCTTTCCAGAAAATTGTGGAGGTACGGAACAATTTTCTGGAATCTCAACCAATTGTGGAAGATTTCAGATAAATAAAATATCTTCCAAAAAGGAAAAATTCCGTAAATTTGCAGTCAAATTATACTACAATGACCGAAGCGAAGCCATATAAACCAGTAAACAAGATTAGAATAGTCACTGCTGCATCTCTTTTTGATGGGCATGACGCTGCTATAAATATCATGCGTAGAATTATTCAAGCTACTGGTGTAGAAGTAATACACTTAGGGCACGATAGATCCGTACAAGAAGTTGTAAATACAGCTATTCAAGAAGATGCGCAAGCGATTGCTATGACGTCTTACCAAGGTGGGCACGTTGAGTATTTAAAATATATGTATGATTTATTGAAAGAAAACAATGCCGAACACATCAAAATATTTGCTGGTGGCGGTGGCGTAATTCTTCCAGATGAAATTGCAGAACTACACGCTTACGGAATCACTAAAATATACTCACCAGATGATGGTAGAGCAATGGGACTTCAAGGAATGATAAATGACTTGGTTGAAAGAAGTGATTACCCAACAGGAGAAAATTTAAAGGAAGAGTTTAAAAATATCAATCTAAAAAATAAACCAAGTCTTTCAAGAGTTATTTCTGCGGCAGAAAATTTTTCTGATAAGTTTAAATCAGAATTAGATGTTATTAGAAAAGAAGCTAAAAGTATCAAAATTCCAGTATTAGGAATTACAGGAACTGGTGGCGCAGGGAAATCTTCTTTGGTAGATGAGTTGGTTAGAAGATTTCTAATTGATTTTCCAGAAAAAGATATTGCGATAGTGTCAGTAGATCCTTCCAAAAGAAAAACTGGTGGCGCACTTTTAGGCGATAGAATAAGAATGAATGCTATTAATAACGACCGTGTTTATATGCGTTCTATGGCTACTCGTCAAGCAAATTTAGCTTTATCTTCTTTTGTAGATGATGCTTTGAGTGTTTTGAAAGTCGCAGGTTTTGATTTAATTATTCTAGAGACTTCTGGAATAGGTCAATCAGATACAGAAATAACAGAATTTTCTGATGTCGCACTTTATGTAATGACTCCAGAATACGGAGCAGCTACTCAGTTAGAAAAAATTGACATGTTGGATTTTGCAGATGTTATTGCCTTAAATAAATTTGATAAAAGGGGTGCATTAGATGCCTTGAGAGATGTAAAAAAGCAGTATAAAAGGAATCATAGCTTGTGGCATACTGACGATAGTGAAATTCCTGTTTTTGGAACAATTGCTTCTCAGTTTAATGACCCAGGAATGAATACTTTGTATGCTGCTATGATGAATAAAATAGCAGAAAAAACAGAGGCGAATTTAGGTTCTTCTTTTGAAGGAAGTAATGAGATTTCTGAGAAGATTTTTATTATTCCACCAAAAAGAACAAGATATCTTTCTGAAATTGCAGAAAGTAATAGGTCTTACGATACTTGGGTAGATAAGCAATGTAAAGTAGCTTCAAAACTGTTTGGAATAAATAAAACAATAGAATCTTTAGAAGGTTCAAATACTACTTTAAAGCAAGAGTTAGAAGCACATTTCGAACAAGTAAAATTAAATTTAGACCCTAAAAACTGGCTAATAATAGAAGGTTGGGAAGCAAAGAAAGCAAAATACAAAGAAGACGTATTTTCGTTTAAAGTAAGAGATAAAGTAATTAATATAGATACGCATGCAACTTCCCTTTCTCAATTAAAAATCCCTAAAATTTCTATGCCTAGATATGAATCTTGGTCAGATATTTTAAGATGGAACTTACAAGAAAATGTACCAGGAGAATATCCTTTTGCAGCTGGATTGTTTCCATTTAAAAGACAAGGAGAAGATCCTTCAAGAATGTTTGCAGGAGAAGGAGGACCAGAAAGAACCAATAAACGTTTTCATTATGTAAGTAAAGGAATGCCAGCGAAAAGACTTTCTACGGCTTTTGATTCGGTTACACTTTACGGAAACGACCCAGCTATCAGACCTGATATTTATGGTAAAATTGGTAATGCTGGTGTAAGTATTTGTTGTTTGGATGATGCTAAGAAATTGTATTCAGGTTTTTATTTATCAAGTGCAATGACTTCTGTTTCTATGACAATTAACGGTCCAGCACCTATGTTGTTAGGTTTCTTTATGAATGCTGCCATAGATCAAAACTGTGAGTTATACATTAAAGAACACGGTTTAGAAAAGGAAACGCAAGCTAAAACAGCTGCTTACTTTAAAAACTTAGGTCAAGCACAGCCAAAATACCAAGGAGAATTACCAGAAGGGAATGATGGGTTAGGTTTGATGCTTTTAGGTATAACTGGTGACATGGTTTTACCTGCAGCTGTTTATACTGAAATCAAAACAAAAACTTTAACGCAAGTTAGAGGGACTGTTCAAGCAGATATTTTGAAAGAGGATCAAGCACAAAATACTTGTATTTTTTCTACAGAATTTGCCTTACGTTTAATGGGAGATGTTCAAGAATACTTTATTGAAAAAGCAGTTAGAAATTTTTATTCTGTTTCTATTTCTGGTTATCATATAGCTGAAGCTGGTGCAAATCCAATTACGCAATTAGCGTTTACATTATCTAATGGCTTTACTTATGTAGAATACTATTTAAGTAGAGGAATGGATTTAGATAAATTTGGTCCAAACTTATCCTTTTTCTTTTCAAACGGTATAGATCCAGAGTATTCTGTAATTGGTAGAGTTGCTCGTAAAATTTGGGCAAAAGCAATGAAAGAAAAATATGGCGCTTCTGAAAGCGCACAGAAATTAAAATACCATATTCAAACTTCTGGACGTTCATTACATGCTCAAGAAATTGATTTTAATGATATCAGAACAACACTTCAAGCGCTTTATGCTTTGAATGACAACTGTAATTCTTTACATACAAATGCTTATGATGAAGCCATCACAACGCCTACAGAAGAATCTGTAAGAAGAGCAATGGCAATTCAGTTGATTATTAATAAAGAATTAGGTTTAGCAAAAAACGAAAATCCAATTCAAGGCGCATTTATTATAGAAGAGTTAACTGATTTAGTGGAAGAAGCTGTGCTGACAGAATTTGATAGAATTACAGAAAGAGGTGGTGTTTTAGGTGCAATGGAAACCATGTACCAAAGAGGGAAAATTCAAGAAGAAAGTTTGCATTATGAAACGTTGAAACATACAGGAGAATTTCCAATTATTGGGGTAAATACATTCTTGAGTTCTAAAGGTTCACCTACGGTGATTCCTGCAGAAGTTATTCGTTCTACGGAAGAAGAAAAGCAGTATCAAATAGAAATGCTACAAGATCTTCACGCAAGAAGTGGTTCAAAAGCAGCGGAGCAAATAATTTTATTACAAAAATGTGCTATTGAAAACGGAAATATCTTTGAGCAAATGATGGAAGCAAGTAAAGTATGTTCTTTGGGGCAGATTACGAATTCGCTTTTTAAAGTTGGTGGGCAGTATAGAAGGAATATGTAGAATTTAATAGTTTCAAGAATTTCCAGCTAAATTAAAAGCTGCTAATTTTAACTCGTTATTCGCCGGTAGCTGACGTAGAAGGTAAATTAGTTATTTCAATTTTTGATGCAGCCTTTTCGTGAAGGTGTAATATCTCTCTTTGGTGAGAACATATTTTTCTCCTTCAAGCTTTCGAAAACCTAAAGATTGATTGTAGGCTATAGTGTGTAGATTATTATTTTTTACTTTAGCAAAAATCCACTCTAATTGTTTTTCTTCAAAACAATCAGTAAGTAAAGCTAAAGATGCATAAATAGCTAAAGGGGTATTTCGATACTTTTCTAAAGCTACAAACAGTCCTGCTTCTCCTTGCTTTTTTTGCCAGTCTATATTTTTGATATTTATAAGTCCTATAGGAGTCTGTTTATATTCTATAATGAAATAAAAGTCATTTTCTGAATGTAAAGATTCAAACCATTTTGTTTGCATTGCAAGGTTGATCTCTTCTTGAAAAAACATATAATCAGACACTAAATCACTATTTCGCCATTGCCTCAGTAATTCAATATCTTCAACACAAAGTCTTTTTAAAACGATTTCTTTAAAAGAAATTTTCATAGACTTAGTTCAAAATTTTTTTAATTTTAAAAGCGGGTTTTCCAGTGTGGATCAAGAAAAGTCTACTGATATATTCTCCTATTATCCCTAAAGAAAATAAAATAAGACCTGTAGAGAAAAAGATAGAAACGATCAAGGCTGTAAACCCAAGCGCTGCACCAATCATAAATT
The DNA here is from genome assembly GCA_963932515.1 of uncultured Chitinophagales bacterium. GTDB lineage: Bacteria > Bacteroidota > Bacteroidia > Chitinophagales > UBA8649 > CAKZQD01. Next base: position 103,885 of record CAWVRT010000001.1, on the reverse strand, counting down.
TTTGGTATAAAAAATAAGCGCCTAAGAGAAATGAAACCAGAGAGGAAAATAAGCCTAATAAAGTGATCATTTTAAGTGGTAAGGCAGTATAATTAACAAAAACGTTTATCGCTAATTTCACTAAGCTTATAAAACTATAGCCAGAATTACCTTCTTGTCTTTTATTATGTTCAATTTCTACAAAACCAGTTTTACTACTATACCAACCTAACAGTTCATCTATATATACATTGTGATGGTTGTGTTCTATAATGCGGGCAACAATACTGTGGTTTATTATTTTAAAAGAAGAACCGTTTCTTGGAGTACTTGCATAGGTGCTAAAAATTTTACCAAAAAACTTACTACCTGCATTTCTAACTTTACTATGCTTCTTTTGAGGAAAAACACCATAAACTAAATCTGCTTTTTCACTTTTTATTTTATCAAAAATCTTTAAAATTTCTTTTGGTGGAATTTGTAAATCGTCATCCAAAGTAACTACAAATTCCCCCTTCGCCATTTGCATTCCACAAAATAATGCTAGGTGCTGACCAACATTTTTTTCTAAATTTACAGCAACAAATTTTTCTGGGTTTTCTTGATAAAGGCTTTCTAATTTGCTCCAACTATTATCCATGCTTTTATCATTCACAAAAATGATTTGATAAGAATAACCTTTTAAGGCGTCACTAATTAAATGAGTTAACTTTTCAAGTGTATCAGTACTATTATAAACAGGAACAATTATAGAAAAATCAAAAAGGTATTTTTTGGAAAAAGACAAAGACTTATCTACACTTCTATCAGTGGAAGTGATTTGATTTTGTTTGTTTGTATATAGCTGCTGCCCCATGATAGTCCGACTCCGAAACCCGAAAGTAACAATTTTAATGGTTTTTTTTGTAATTCTATACCTAAATTATTAATTAATGTAATGGGAATAGATGCGGAACTCGTGTTTCCTAGAGTTTTTAAAGAGTAAGGTACCTTATTCGATTCAATTTTCATTTTTTTACGAATATGCTCATTCATAAACAAATTTGCTTGGTGAAACACAAAATAGTCTATTGATTCTTTCTCAATTTCATTTTCTTGAATCAAATTTTCAATATTTGGAACGACTTCTTTTCTTGAAAAATTAAAGACATCTATACCATTCAATTTCATATCTAAACTTGTGCGGTTAGTGGTCTCATTAAAAACTAAACTTTCCTTTGAAAAAGGAGATTTCATTCCTCCATCTTGTCTTTGTATCGCTTTATACCCTGCACCGTCAGATTGTAAGTTAAATAGCATTGCTGGCGCTTTTTCATTATATTCCAATGCGGTACAAGATCCTGCATCTGAAAATAAAGGCGCGACTGTTTTGTCTTTTGGATTAATAATAGAACTAGTGATGTCGCCAATTAGCAGTAAGGCTCGTCCTTTTGTTTTTTCTAATAAACTTGAAATAATACTTAAGCCATAGACATATCCTGAACAACCTAAATTAATATCGAAAGCCAAAGTTGTTTTTGCTAAACCTAGTTTTTTTTGTAAATATGGTGCAGTTCCAGGAATTAAATAATCGGGTGTTTGACTAATGAAAATAAGAATTTTTATGGATTCTTTTTCCCAATTCAATTCAGCTAAAAGATCAACGGCAGAACGATAGCATAAATCAGCCGCTGTAGTAGAATCATTTACAATTCTACGCTCTTCAATTCCTGTAGTTTTTAAAAATTGTTGATGTTCTAAAGCCGTATGATAAGGGTAGTCTTTATTAAACTCCTTGTTTTTAGGAACAGCTGCCGCTAATCCAGAAATAGAAATATTATTAATAGAGAATATAGCCATTTTATGCAGTAATTGGGTTAATAATTTTTAACCAATTATGAGTATCTACCCCTTCTCCTTGTCTTTGCTTTAAAATTTCTTCTTTAATTTTTTTAGATAAAGTTCTTTTTTCTAAAGGGGGTAATTTCAACTTCATATCTCTATAACCTATTTCATCTATATAAGTTATTGCAGCAGCAGTTCCCATACCAAAAGCATCTTCTAAAGTGCCATTTTCATACGCTTCTATTATTTCATCAATACTTATAGGTCTTTCTTCAAAAGGAATTCCCCATTCTTTTAATATCGTTAAAGTTGTATCTCTAGTAATTCCAGGTAAAATGGTTCCTTCTGTTAAATCAGCGGTTAAAACTTTACCGTTTATAACAACAGCAAAATTCATAGTACCGATTTCTTGAACATATTTTTTCTGAACACCATCTAGCCATAAAATTTGGTCATAACCCATTTCATTTATTTCTTCTACTGGTTGTATCGCGCCACCGTAGTTACCTGCAGACTTAGTAAAGCCTGTTCCTCCAGGAAAAGCTCTAACAAATTTTTCTGAAGCATAAACTTTTACAGGATTGCTATAATATGAACCAACTGGAGATAAAATAATTACAAAGCGATAAGAACTAGATCTTTTTATTTTTACAATTTCTTCTGTTGCAAAACAAAAAGGTCTTATATACATCGAACTTCCTGCAGTAGTGGGAATAAATTTATTATCAACAATTAATAATTGTTCTAAAGCATCTAAAAATAAATCTTCAGGAAACTCTACCATTGCCATTCTTTTAGCCGAAATATTCATCCTTTTGATATTCATGTCTGGTCTAAAAATAATCGTTTCGTCTTTTTTATTCTTAGAAGCTTTTAAGCCTTCAAAAATAGCTTGACCATAATGTATAAAAGAAGTAGCCGGGTGAATACTAAAATTTGCAAAAGGCTCAATTCTAGCATCTTGCCATTCTTCATCATAATAATCTGCGATAAACATGTGGTCGGTAAAATCTTTCCCAAAGCCTAAATTATTAAAATCAATTTTGTCAAAAACTGAATTAGATGTTTTGGTAATTTTTATTTTATGACTCATATTTTTCTTTTAAAATTTAGAACTAGAATTTAGAAAATAGACTTGATAGAGAAAACACTAGATGTGTTATATTTTTCTAAGGTAGAATGCAAATGTACGGGTTTTTAGGCTAAAATTAAAATCAGTTTTTTTTCTTAGGGAAATTGGTTAATAAAGCCGTATTTTTGAAGAGTGGAAAACATCAATAAAATATTTGAACAAAATAATTTATACAATTATCAATCAGACGATATAGTTTTAAAGGAGGATTCAATAGAAGGAAATATAGAAGCCAATTTGGTCGTATTCTATTCTGCTGGAGAATTATCAGCATTAGCTATTGATCAAAAAGAATTTTTGATGAAAATGTTAGTCGCTGTAAAGCACAATATGGAAAATACACTACTGATTTCAGACAAAAACCATATTCCTTTTAAAAAAATTGTGCAAGGAGGGTTTGCTAAAAAAATTATGTTTTTTGGTTCTACTAGAAAAACTGTTAGTCTTAATTTAGACTTAAAACGGTATAAAATATTTAACATTCAGGACATTGATTGTCTTTTTGTAGACACTATTCCAATAATTCAAGAAAATCAAAAGAAAAAAAGTGCTCTTTGGTCTTTGATGAAAATAATGTTTAGCATTTAAGATTTACTTAAAATTATAGATCAATTAACAAGCTAATTACCATAGTATTCATTTTCTGCTACAGCCTGTCTAAAGCTAATGGAGATACTTATCTAAACCTAGATTCTTCTAAGTTTTGTATTAAAACAATTCAAACTTTACAAATACCTATTCTCAAAAATAAAATTCATTTTACGCCAATTGCCGCTTGGAATAATTACGACAAAACCCAATTAGGGATAGCTATTTATTCTAAGCCAAAACTTAAAAACCTAGATTTTATTTTACTGCCTCTGTTTGGATTGGGGTCTAAAACCATAACAGGGTATGCTCATCTAAAATATACTCGAGCAATAAAAGCAAACAACCTTTTGAAGTTAGGCTTTCAAACACAACGATTTTCTTACTTAGCTTATTCAGAAAACTTAAACTATAACAAAGTGGAACCTTTTGTTAGTTTACAAGTTAAAAATATTACTAAAAACAAGCACCAAGCCCAAATTGGTTTTAAAACTAGTTTAGTACTATTAGATTATTTATACAAAGGAAAACAGCAAGAATTTTACTATGTAAATCATCTTTCAGTTAAGTATGACTTTAATAAAACAAAAGATAATTTTATTACACAAATAGATTTAAAACAAGGCAGTAATTTTGTTTCTCTTTCTGGTGAGCTGAACGCTATAATAAATTATCCCACAAAAAAATACAATGCTTTTTATGCAAGACTTTTTATTGGGGGATTTCTTTATCCTGACGAAACTTTACAAGCTCCTGATGTAGAATTTTTATTAACAGCGAAAAACCGTCCATATTTGGGTTCTGGAAATTCAGCATATACTCAACTCCAAGAAGATTATAATTTCAGAAATTTTTTCCTTGATAGAAATTCACAAGATCCATTTTTTTCAAGACAAGTAGGAACAAATTCTGATGGAGGATTTAAGTCATTAGCAAAAATAGGTGTAATAAATAAATATCTAGCTGCTTTAAATTTAAGTTCAGACATCCCGATTCCTATACCGATAGAACCTTGGGCCAATTTTGCTATAATTGAAGTAGCAAACAAACCTGAACCAACAGTAGAGTTCGGGGCGTCTCTTAATTTAATGGATAAATTTATACAATTTCATTTTCCATTTATAAGTACTCATAATATTGCTCCAACAAGTTTTGGTGAGAATATTAGTTTTAGCCTAAATTTATTAAAGTTAGATAAGTTAAGAAAGTATTAATTGCAACTTATTCAATTGTTAGATGTTTTGCTTCCTTTCTACTACAGCTATTAAAATGCCACCATTCTGTTTGAATGCCAAAAATCCCAGCTTTCTCTGCAAGAAGAGAACAGTATACAGCTCAATAAAATAAATACAAATCTCATAGTTGAATGCAATTTATAGAGAATTACAATAATTTCCATTGAAAGCATCAAATAAATGAATAAAAATTCAGAAACTAAAAATAAAAGTGAGAAATTTAAACTGATTATCAATTAGTTGCAAAGGTACGAATAAATAAATAAGGCAAATTTGTTGTAGAATAAAAATAGTTATTTTACATTTGCACTCCATTTAGAGCAAAAAAGTTCAAAATGGGATTAAATTTAAAAAAACATTAAACGTGAATACATTAAGTTATAAAACGAAATTCGCAAACAAAACAAGCCATACAAAAGAATGGTTTATTGTTGATGCAGAAGGAAAAACCTTAGGAAGGTTGGCTAGTGTTATTGCAACTGTGTTAAGAGGAAAGCATAAACCTACATACACACCACATACAGATGCTGGTGATTATGTAATTGTTTTAAACTCTGACAAGGTTAAATTAACAGGAAACAAGTGGAATGATAAAAAATATGTTTCTTTCTCTGGTTACCCAGGTGGGCAAAGATTTATTACTGCAAAAGATTTAAATAAAAAGAAATCATTTGCATTGATGGAAAAAGCTGTAAGAGGAATGTTACCTAAAAATAAATTAGGTAGAGCAATGATTAAGAAAATGTTTGTATACGATGGTTTAGAGCATCCGCATCAAGCACAACAACCTAAACCATTAAAAGGATAGACTATGGAAAAGAATGTAGCAGTAGGGAGAAGAAAAGCTTCAGTAGCAAGAGCGTTTATCAGTAAAGGTAAAGGTGTTATAACAATCAATGGAAAAGATTATAAAGATTATTTTTCTATAGATTTTTTACAAAATAAAGTTGTTGAGCCAATGAAATTTACAGAAACTTTAGGTCAGTTTGACTTTGTAGTTAATGTAAGAGGTGGTGGAATCAAAGGTCAAGCGGAAGCGATTAGAATGGCAATGTCTAGAGCATTATTATTAATTGATCCTGAGCATAGATTAAAGTTGAAACCAGAAGGACTATTATTGAGAGATGCAAGAGTAGTTGAGCGTAAGAAACCAGGTTTCAAGAAAGCTCGTAAGAAAGAACAATTTAGTAAACGTTAGAATGGATTCCGATACTTATTGTATAGTTTATACTATCACAATGATTATCAGAACAATTAAATAATAGGAATATGAAAAAATTAGATCATAAAGAATTATTAGATGCAGGAGTTCACTTTGGACATTTAAAAAGTAAATGGAATCCAAAAATGCTTCAATATATCTTCATGGAGAAGAAAGGGATACATTTAATAGATTTAAATAAAACAATAGTGAAAGCTGAAGAAGCTGCTGCTGCCTTGAAACAAGTTGCAAAATCAGGAAGAAAAATTCTTTTTGTTGCGACTAAAAAACAAGCAAAAGAGCAAATGAAAGCTTTAGCTGAAAGTGTAAACATGCCTCACGTAACTGAAAGATGGTTAGGTGGTATGTTAACAAACTTTGGTACAATCAAAAAGTCTATCAAAAAAATGCAAACAATTGATACATTGTTAGCAGATGAATCAAACACTAGTCTTACAAAGAAAGAACGTTTGATGATGAGTAGACAAAGAGCAAAATTAGAAACTGTATTAGGTGGAATGAAAGATTTAAATAGACTTCCAGAAGCTGTATTTATGGTAGATGTTTTACACGAACATATTGCAGTTGCAGAATCTAGAAAGTTAAATATTAGAACTTTTGGGATGGTAGATACTAACTCTAACCCTAACTTAATTGATTTTCCAATTCCAGCAAATGATGATGCTTCTAAGTCTATTAACATAGTAATAGAATATATATTTGCTGCTGTTAAAGAAGGGTTAGAAGAAAGAGAAAGTAGTGAAGGAGCTAAAAAAGCTGCAGCTAAAAAAGAAGAAGCAACTGAAAAGAAAGCTTAATATAGCTAAGTAATTAGCGATTAATCGCTCACGCATATACTAGTAAGATAAGGTCGGGCGTAAGTCCGACCTTTTTTATAATATAAAAATAAAAAATAATAAAATGACAATAACAGCAAAAGAAGTAAACGAATTAAGAAAAAAAACCGGTTCAGGTTTAATGGATTGCAAAAAAGCATTAGTAGCCTCTGAAGGAGATATGGCTGGTGCAATTGATTTTTTAAGAAAAAAAGGTCAAAAAATTGCTGAAGCTAGAGGTGGTAGAGATGCTTCTGAAGGTGCTGTAATAGCAATGACTACAGAAGATGGAAAAACTGGTGTAATTGTACACGTAAGTTGTGAAACTGATTTCGTTTCTCAAAATGCTGAATTTGTTAGTTTCGCGAAAAGTATAGCACAAATAGCTTTAGATAATAAATTTGCTACTGTAGAAGAATTATTAGCAGCAGATATGAATGGTGTATCTGTTCAAGAAAGTATTATTGCAAAAGTAGGATCTATTGGAGAAAATATTTCTATAGCTAACTATTATGTAATCAATGCAACTAATTTAGTTTCTTATATTCATGCAGGAAACAAAATTGGTGTTGTAGTTTCAGTAAATGACACTTCCAATGGTGACTTTGATGAGCATATTAACTTCTTTAAAGGTGTAGCTATGCATATTGCAGCTATGAGCCCTAAGATTTTATCTTATAAAGAATTTGATGCAGCGTTTATTGAAAAAGAAACAGTCGCATTTGCAGAGCAAATTAAAGTAGAGAATGAAGAAAGAGGACGTTTAGGGAAACACCTTAAAAATATTCCTCAATATGTAAGTAAAGCACAATTAACTCCTGAAGTAATGAAAGAAGTTGAGGCAGCTTTAAAAGCAGAACTTATTGCAGAAGGGAAACCTGAAGCTATTTTAGATAGAATTGTACCTGGTAAAATAGAAAGATTTGTAGCTGATAATACATTATTAGATCAAGACCTTTGTTTATTAGATCAATTTTTTGCTTTAGACGACAAAAAAACTGTTGCTCAAGCAATTACTGACTATAATACTGACTTATCTATTGATTCTTATAAAAGAATTCAACTAGGGTAGTTAGAAAATAAATAGAATAAAAAAAGCTAGACATTTAATACGTCTAGCTTTTTTATGTTAAGAAGTAAAAATTATTTTCACTCTCCATTTACTAATTCTTAAGACCTTTCCAAAGTTGCCATTGCAGCGTTAGTGGAAATGTCTGAACATCAACTCCAGGCATAGCAATAGTAGAAGTGTTACAAGCTTTAGCGCAGGAGGTAAACCTACAATTTTACCTCCTCCAATAACTAATGTTAATTTTTTAAATTTAGAATTGAAAACGTAATTGTGTTTTTATTTCAGTTAGGTTATTCCCTATTGAAGCATTATTTCCGGAACTAATTTCTGAAATATTAGTGTAATGGGTATTGGATACTTTTAACCAGAAGTCAATTCCTTTATAAATTTTGTATCTAACATTAAGGTAAGCTCTAATTCCTCTATTGTTAAAAGCGGGGACAGAAAATTGATACAAAACATCATTTTCATAAGCGTAAATTCTTGATCCCCAGTCTTGCACATCAAAATAAGCTAATCGTAAGTTAAAACTAACAGGAACTGAAAGCATTTTAAATTTTACATCTTGAAATGCCATAAAACCATATTTTACACCATTTATTTGATCGTTATAAATACTAAATTCTGCTCTTGTTTGAAAACTCCAAGTTTTATTAATAACATAGCGTACATTAAATCTAAATTTCTGTAAGGTTTGATCTGTTACGAATTTTACAGATTCTATTTCATCTTTAGTTACCGTTTCATTAGCTTTTATAATCGTTTGGCCTAAATCATTTGTTTCAAATTGTATTCCTTCAAAATAACCAGTAAAAAAGTGTTTATTTTTTTTACTAACTAAGGCATAATCATCTTCAAAATCTATTCTAGTATTTTGTTGTTTCGTTTCATTCTTGTACCTAATGTACATTTCGAAAATACGATTTGGCTTGTAGTTTATTTGCGCTAAAAAATCTCTACCAATAGTTGGCTTCTGTGCTTGAAACCTTAACCAAGGAAACTGGTAAATGTCTGCGTAAGCATTTATTTTTATTTTTTTGACAGGTCTTATTTCTGTTCCAATATATAGGCCATGTTCATTGTTTGGTGTAGTAGATTCCCCAAAAGCATCCGTTGTTATACTTGTTACATATCGCTTGTCGAAATATCTATGAACTAAAGAGAAGTCTACTTTTTTGTCTGCACTAAACAATACTCCGTTTAAAAAAGCATAACCTAGTTGATTGTTCTCTTTAGGAGTATAACTTATAGCATTTTCACCAAAGAAGTGAAATGTACCTAACATATAACTATAATCTAAACTGGCGTTGGTAAAAGATTTTCCTATTGTTTTAAATGTATTATAAGCTTTTACAGTTGTTTTAAGTTCTTTATCAAACTGGGTATGGATTACATTTAGCCCTATGTGTTTGTCATTTTTTCCATATTTCAGACCTGCACCAAATTTTATTTCTAATAACTGGTTTTTATCTTCTATTTCTGCATCGTTTCTATGTAAACCAAAGGTTTGTAAACTAAGTGTTTCTATTTCTTTATCTAAACTATCGCTATAGGAAATATTAGCATCAACCTGTTTTATAGAAACGAATGGAGTAGCGGTAAATTTTCCAATTTTGATAGTAGTGGCTGCTCCTCTAAAAAAACGATATTCATCTACTGAAGTAAACGCTTTAAGTGGACTTCCTGTCTTTTTTACCGCCATAGTATAAGAAGATTTTCCAGTACCAAAACCTGTCCAGGAGACTAAACCTTGTCCAAATTTTAAGTGATAATCTCCTAAGGCTACTTTAGTAAAAATAGTATTGCTTTTAAAGAAAATATGCCCAGAATAATAATCAAAACCTTGTTTGTTAGTTCCTTTAAAAAATTCTTCATAAGCATCTTTTTCAGCCGTAAAGCCATAAGAAAGTTTATTGCTGTAATTATATTTGTACCTGAAATACAGTTTTGTTGGGTCGCCTTTAAATTTACTACTATTATTTTCGTCTTTTAAATAGCCTTCTTTTAAAGGAAATTGCTGCGAATAGCGTAAAAATATTTGATGTTTACCTTTGAATATCAACTTTGCCATTGGAACATGAAAATCTGCTATTTCACCAGAAACTCTTACAAACGGTAATATATTGTATATAGTGTTTAGGTCTAATGAAGGAACAGCTTGTAGTTCATATATTGTTATGTATTTCCTTTCAGATTCTCGATAATTTAAGAGATTATTGATTTGTTCGTCAGAAAGGATATGTAATTCAGAAAGCACTTCAAAATTTGCTTTGTTTAAATTGATAGGGTTTTCAGCATAGTTGGTAAAAATTTCTAAGTAGGTATCAAAGTCAAAATCTTCCGATTCATTGGCTTCCATTATGTTTTCAATAATTTCTTCTATATTGGTAGTACTTGACTGTGCATGGGTTTTTGTAATAAGTAGCAAACTAAATACTTGTACCAAAAGAAGCAAAAATATTTTTTGTTTACTTTTTCTCACTAGTTTCTTTTTTGTTTATAGTATAAACTAATGAAATCTGTGGAGTAATACCTAATGCTAAATGCCAACTTGCAGAAGCGTCTAATTTAAAATTTTTAAATTCCGTACCCAGTCCAAATGTTATTAATGTTGGATTGGTTGCTGCACCAATTCTTAGAAAAAGTGGTTTTAATGGATTGTATTCTATCCCTGCTTTCAATCTTATATTCTCATCTAATTCTTTTTCTGCATCTACTAGAATACTTAACTTATTAGAAGGTAAATAGGCTAAGCCTATGGTAAAGGTAGTGGCTACTTTTTCATTATAAGCGGCATCTAATTTCATAGAAATAGGATTATAAACGGAAGCGCCTATTCTAAAAACTTTAAAAGGTTGATATTGCAAACCTACACCGAAGGCAAACAAGTTTTTGGAACCGTTGTCTGCAATGGCTAATCTTAAGTAATCAAATTTGATACCGACAGAAACTATATCGGCAAACTGTCTAGCATAAGAAATACCTGCGCTAGTTTCGTTATAAGCAGAGAAGCCCTTGTAATTAATATCTACACCAAAAGCTCCAACTTTTTGTACGGGAATTACTGAACTTAAATTGAAATTATTTACCCCTTTGACTAAATAGGGAAGATCTGTATAAAGTCCAAAGCTAATTTTTTTTACAAAACCCATTCCTGCAGGATTATTATGTGCAGAAAAAACATTTTGTGCTGCAGCATTTGTGCCACCCATTCCTGCATGATTTGCCCCGGCTACTAAGTTTTCTCCCCCGGCAAAGCTTAGGGTAGATATACAAATTGTAAAAATGAAAGAATAGAGATGTCTCATATATTCCAAAAGTACAGAATAATAATACAATAAACAATTTATAATTGTTCAATATAAGTAATTGCTGATCTGCTAAGTGTTGTGTTATTAAAAACAGAAGGATTAACTCTAAAACAAAAAAAAGCACTAGATAGTGGTCCTTTTTTTTGAAAAATTATTTTTTCAAAGTACGTTTTATTTCTATTTCTTCATAAGATTCTATAACATCTCCAACATGAATGTCATTATATTCTTTCATCTGGATACCACAATCTTGACCAGTAACAACTTCTTTTACATTATCTTTATAACGTTTCAAAGATTTTAACTCTCCAGAATATTTAACTATTCCGTCTCTTATTAATCTAATTCTGTTTGAAGCTTTCACTTTACCGTCAATAACCATACAACCTGCAATTGTTCCAATTTTAGTGATTTTAAATGTTTCTTGAACTTCTAAATTACCTGTAATGACTTCTTTGGTAGTTGGTTCTAACATTCCTTCCATTGCATCCTGTAATTCTTCAATTGCTTTATAGATTACAGAATACATTCTAATTTCTACACCTTCATTTTCTGCTAATAATCTAGATTTAGTAGTAGGTCTTACTTGGAAACCTATAATTACTGCATTAGAAGCAGATGCTAACATAACGTCAGATTCTGTAATAGCACCAACTGCTTTATGCAAAATATTAACTTGAATTTCTTCAGTAGATAATTTTTGTAGAGAATCTGAAAGGGCTTCAATAGAACCGCCAACATCACCTTTGACAATTAAGTTAAGCTCTTTAAATGTTCCTAAAGCTAAACGTCTTCCAATTTCATCAAGCGTCATATGTCTTTGCGTACGCATGCCATGTTCTCTTTCTAATATATCTCTACTATTTGCATAAGATTTACCTTCTTGTTCAGATTGAAATACTTTAAAACGTTCACCTGCTAAAGGGGCACCATTTAAACCTAACATTTGAACAGGTTGTGCTGGTAAAGCTTCTTTAACCTTGGAGCCCGTATGGTCATAAAGAGCTTTTACTTTTCCAGAATTAGATCCAGAGACAACAAAATCTCCCACTTTTAAAGTACCTGCTTGGTTTAATAACGTTGCTACATATCCTCTACCTTTATCTAAAGAAGATTCTACAATAGAACCAAATCCTGCTTTATCAGGATTTGCCTTAAGGTCTAATAACTCTGCTTCTAAAAGAATTTTTTCTAATAGTTCATCAATATTAGTACCCATCTTAGCTGAAATTTCTTGAGATTGGAATTTACCGCCCCATTCTTCAACTACTAAGTTCATTTCAGATAAACTAGCTTTAATTTTATCAGGATTTGCACCTGCTTTATCAATTTTATTTATTGCAAAAATCATTGGGACACCAGCAGACTGTGCATGGCTAATAGATTCCTTAGTTTGTGGTTGAATATCATCATCTGCTGCAATAACAATTACTGCAATATCTGTTAACTTAGTACCTCTGGCTCTCATGGCAGTAAAGGCCTCATGACCTGGTGTATCTAAGAATGTTATTTTTCCTTTTTCTACTTCTACTTCATAAGCTCCAATATGCTGTGTAATACCACCAGCTTCTTTGTCTGCAACTTTTGCTTTTCTAATGTAATCCAGTAAAGATGTTTTACCATGATCAACATGACCCATAATAGTTACAACAGGAGCTCTAGAAACTAATTCTTCTTCTGTATCTTCAGTGTCTTCAAATGCTTCTTGATCTTCAACAGAAATAAATTCTATATCTCTATCATATTCGGTTGCAATTAATTCTATAACATCTGCTTCAAGTCTTTGGTTTATAGAAACCATAACACCTAACATAAAACATTTAGTAATGATTTCAGTTGCGCTTACTTCAAGCATTACAGCTAAATCACTAACTGTAATAAACTCTGTTACTTTTAAGATTGCTGCTGCTTCTCCTTCTTGCGCTTGTTTTATATCTTCAGCTTCAGCATGTTCTTGACGTTTAGCTTTTCTAAGTTTTTGTCTAGTTTTACCACCAGAACCCCCTGAAAGTTTAGCCATTGTTGCTTTTAATTTAGCTTCAATCTCTTTTTGAGTAACAATAGTGGGTTCTGCTTTTTTAGGTTTTTTAGCACCAGGGGTTACTCTTTTTTTAAATTCTTTTTTAGGATCAATCTTAGCCGGTTTTCTAATTCTTTGACGAACTCTTTTTACTGGTTTAGCTTTATCTTTTTTCTTAGGTTCTTCTTTAATTTCAATTTTACCTAAAACTTTTGCTCCTGCAAGAGTTACTCTTTTAGTTGCTATGAAATTTTCTTCGTTCCCAGGATTAATCGTAGGTTTTGCTATAACTGGTCTTTTTTCAACTCCTTCAACTTTAGGGGACTCTACTTTTTCAACTCCTTCTTTTTTAGTAGTAGGCTTTTTAATAGAAGGTAATTCTATTCTACCGATTACTTTAGGTTCTGTAATTGAATCTTCTATCCCTTTTTCTATAACTGCTTCAGTGTTTTTATTTTTTAAGGGTTTTACGTCCTCAATAATCGGTTCAGGAGTTACTTTCTCTACAAGAGGCTCAGCAATAACTGCTTCTTTCTTGTCTAAGTCAATATTTCCAATAACTTTAGGTTGTTCAATTTCAATTTTTATAATTTCTTCATCTTTTTCAACTGGGCTAGGTTCTTTCTTTTTATCAAGATCTACTTCTTTAGTAGAACCATCTTTCGTTAATTGTCGACTAACGTTTTTCCCTTTATTTCCTAACTGAAGTTTATTGGCACTTTCTTTTCTATCTTTATCATCACCAAATTCCGCCAATAAAAGATTATACATCTCCTCATCTAGCTTAGCAATAGGGTTTGCTTCTACTTCAAATCCTTTTGTACATAAAAATTCTGCTAATGTAGATAGACCTACATTAAAAGTTTTAGATGCTTTTATTAATTTTATTGGTTTCATTGCGGACATAAAATTTGTTCTATTTGTTAAACACTTTTTGTAAAGTATTTGATTCTATTATTGTCACTAATATTAATGACATACTTAATTTACCTTTAACTATTCTTCATCTTCAAATTCTGCTTTCAATATAGAAATAATATCTTCTACGTTCTCTTCTTCCAAATCAGTTCTTCTTAACAACTCAGCAGGATCTAAAGCTAACACACTTTTGGCAGTATCGCAACCAATTTTGTTCAACTCATCAATCATCCATTGGTCTATTTCATCAGAAAATTCGCTTAATACGATATCGTCTCCTAAATCTGTAGTGTCTTCGTCTCTATAAACATCAATATCGTAACCTACCATTCTACTTGCTAGTTTGATATTCATACCTCTTTTACCAATAGCTAAGGAAACTTGGTCAGAATTTAAATAAACATCTATTTTTTTAGTTTCTTCATTAATTGCTAATCTTTCAACTTTTGCAGGAGATAATGCTCTTGTCGCCATTAATTTTAGGTTATCAGTATAGTTTAAAATGTCAATATTTTCATTTTTCAACTCTCTGACAATACCATGTATTCTAGAACCTTTTACTCCAACACAAGCTCCTACAGGATCAATCCTGTCATCATAAGATTCTACAGCTACTTTTGCTTTTTCTCCTGGTTCTCTTACTATTTTCTTAATAGTAATTAAACCATCAAAAATTTCTGGAACTTCTATTTCTAATAATTTAGCTAAAAATGCATTATCTGTTCTAGAAAGAATAATGTATGGATTATTATTTTTAAATTCTACTTTTTTGATGATAGCTCTTACTGATTCACCTTTCTTAAAGTAGTCTTGTTTTATTTGCTCTGATTTAGGTAATAATAATTCATTTCCTTCATCATCTAATAATAAGATTTCTTTTTTCCATACTTGATATACTTCACCAGAAATAATATCACCAATTCTATCTTTATATTTATTGTAAATTTCGTTTTTCTCTAAATCTAAGATTCTAGAAATTAAAGTCTGTCTAGCTGCTAAAACAGCTCTTCTACCAAAATCATCAATAAACATTTGATCGTAACAGTCTTCACCTATTTCGTAGTCTTCATCAATTTTTAAAGCTTCTTCCAATGTAATTTGATTTAAAGTGTTTTCCACCTCACCAAAATCTACAATCTCTCTAGTTCTCCAGATTTCTAAATCTCCTTTATCGGTATTGATAATTACATCAAAATTATCATCTGAGCCAAACTTTTTTCGTATGATTGTTCTGAAAACCTCTTCCAAAACCTTCATCATGGTTGGTTTATCTATATTTTTAAAGTCTTTAAACTCTGCAAACGAATCTATTAGTTCTATACTATTCATCTCTTAAAAATTTAGTGTGTTTAACGTGTTCATAATCTTTATAATTTAATCTTTTATTAAAATGCAATTGCTTTATATTTCAAAATGCAATTTTGTTCTTTTTATATCTATTAAAGCTATTTTAAAAGGCGTTTCATCTAAAACTAGTTTTTTAGGTTTTCTTCCTTTTAATGTTTTATCTTTTATACTTGTGTTCTTTACTTTTATTTTATTATTTTCAACTCCTAGTAATTCTACGATAAAGAACTCTTCTTCAAAAGTGTGAATCTTTAAAGTTTTACCAATTAGCTTTTTGTACTGTCTTGGTATTTTTAGAGAATTTTCTAAACCTGGAGAAGAAACATCTAAAGTATATTTGTCTGCTACTTCTACATCTATATCTAAAAATTCTTCTAAGTGTCTACTGACTCTCACACATTTTCTGATGGTTAATTCATTCGTGTCAGAATCTACAAAAACTTTTATTTTGTAGTCTCCACCAATCAATACTTCCACCAAAAATAGCTCTTCCATTTTCAATTTTGGACCCAGCCATTCTTCAATCTTTTCTTGCAAATTTTCCATCGTAGTACGTAAAGAGGGGACTCAGCGTCCCCTCTTTATAGCGCAAATGTACGCTTTTTCTTTAGTATTATACAATTTTTAGTATTTTTCTTTATTTAATGAAAGCTGTTAATTTCTTTCAGGAATGTCTTTTATTATTTCTAAAAAAAACTTCCAATATTTTTGAACAGAAGAAATACTTGCTCTTTCATCTGGCGAATGAGCACCTTTTATAGTTGGACCAAAAGAAATCATATCCATTTCAGGGTAATTTGCACCTAAAATACCACATTCTAAACCTGCATGACAAGCAATTACTTTAGGTTCTTCTTTAAATATGTCAGTATATTTTTTCTTTACCACTTTTAAGATGTTTGAATCTGTATTTGGCTTCCAACCTGGATATTCACCAGAAAGTGTTACAACATAACCGATCATTTCGAAAGTAGATTCTAGCATATGTACTAAATCCCATTTTCCAGATTCTATAGAAGAACGCGTCAAACATTTAATGGCAATTTCGCCATTGCCAACCCTTACTTTGGCTACATTATTAGAAGTTTCTACTAAACCTTCAATGTCTGGACTCATTCTAAAAACACCATTAAAAGAAGCGTAAATAACTTGCAATAAATTCAAAGCATCATCATCTGGTAATACTGAACCTGGCGTTGTTGTTTCTTTAAAAGTTAAAGTTAAATTAGATTCTTTGTTTTTGAATTCTTCTTTTATGTCGTTTGTGATTTTAGCGAAAGCTTCTTTAAAAGCGGCCTCATCATTTATAACAACCATTGAATTGCTTTCTCTTGGAATAGCATTTCTTAAACTTCCACCATCTATTTCAGCAATAGAGATATGGTCGAAAGTAGCCATCAAAATTCTATTCATTATTTTATTGGCGTTTCCAAATTCTTTATGAATATCTACTCCTGAATGTCCCCCTTGCAATCCTTTAACAGTTATTTTATAAGCTTTTGCTTTCGTTGATGTTTCTTGATTCAAATAAGTATGTGTAGCTGTAATATCCATTCCACCAGCACAACCTACACCCAGTTCGTCATCATCTTCTGTGTCTAAGTTTAGTAAAATTTCCCCTGTTAAATAACCTGCTTGCAATCCTAAAGCTCCTGTCATTCCTGATTCTTCATCTATTGTAAATAATGCTTCAATAGCAGGATGGGGAATATCTGTAGATTCTAAAACAGCCATTATTGTAGCTACGCCCAAACCGTTATCTGCTCCCAATGTTGTTCCTTTTGCTTTTACCCAATCGCCATCTACATACATTTTAATTCCTTCTGTATCGAAATCAAAAATAGTATCATTGTTTTTTTGATGAACCATATCTAAATGCGATTGCATAACAATGGTTTTTCTATTTTCCATGCCAACAGTAGCTGGTTTTGTGATAATCACATTTTGTACTGGATCTATGACAACTTCTAAGCCTAAGTTTTCACCAAAAGCTTTCATATATGCAATGATTGCTTCTTCTTTTCTAGAGGCTCTAGGAATTGCATTTATCTTGGCAAAATTGCGCCAAATTTCTTGTGGTTGAATTTCTTTTATTTCTTGTGACATTGTGTTTTTGATTTGGGTGTAAAGGTAGGTTTTCCTTTAAAAAATGGAATGTGAGATGTTTAACATTAAATAATAGTGTTACAAAAAGAAGAATTAGTTACTTTTTTAGTTTTCTTTTTAAAAATAAATTATTCCCCATAAACAAACTTCCAAAGTACATCCAACTTATCCTGCGCCTGCTTCATGTTCTGCACATCAACAAAAGTAAGAATTAAGTATTTTCCTTTTTCTTTCATTTGTACACCTTGTGGTCTTTGACCAATATATTTAATAATATTTCCAAAAGTTGCAGAGTCATAAAAAGCGGCTTGTTGGTTTTGTAAAAAGTAGCAATTCATTTTGCCTTGTTTCAACCAAACTCTTTCAATTCCCAAAGAAGTGGCTAACCATTTTATTTTCATTCCATTAAACAATTCAACGACTTGCTTAGGAATTTCTCCAAATCGATCTTTTATTCTAATAGCAAATTCTGTCAGTTCTTTTTCGTCTTTTAAATTATCCAATTCTGTATAGATAGACATTCTTTCGTTAATTTTATTGATGTAATTACTTGGTATTAACATCTCAAAATCGGTATCTATTTGGCAATCTCTGGCATAGTTTCGCTTCTCTGTCAGCTCTTCTTTGTATAAGTCTTTAAATTCCGTTTCTTTCAATTCTTGAATGGCTTCATCTAAAATTTTATGGTAAGTGTCAAAACCAATATCCGAAATAAAACCAGACTGTTCGCCTCCCAATAAATTTCCTGCACCTCTAATATCTAAATCTCTCATAGCGATTTTAAAACCTGAACCTAATTCAGAAAACTCTTCCAATGTTTTTAATCTTTGGCGAGCATCTTTGGTTAAAGTGCTCATTGGTGGTGAAAACAAATAAGCAAATGCTTTCTTGTTACTACGACCAACTCTTCCTCTTAATTGATGTAAATCGCTCAAACCAAACATGTGAGAATTATTGATGATAATGGTATTGGCATTTGGAATGTCTAAACCAGTTTCAATGATGTTGGTAGAAAGTAAAACATCATATTTTCTTTCTACGAATTCTTTCATTACTTTCTCCAATTTATCACCTTCCATTTGTCCATGTGCTACCGCAATGTCAATGTCGGGCAAATACCTATGAATCATGGCACGTAAATCTTCTAAATCTTTAATTCGTGTATGCACAAAAAATACTTGACCGCCTCTGTACACTTCAAATTCAATGGCATCTTTTATTACTTCTGGATTAAATACACGTACTTCTGTTGTAACTGGTTGACGGTTTGGTGGAGCCGTTTCCATAATAGATAAATCTCTTGCACTCATCAAAGAGAACTGTAAAGTTCTTGGAATGGGCGTTGCTGTCAATGTCAAAGTATCTACATTGGCTTTAATTTCTTTTAATCTATCTTTTACTTTTACGCCAAATTTTTGCTCTTCATCTACAACTAATAAGCCTAAATCTTTAAATTTTACTTTTTTGGCTACAATACCATGTGTTCCTATTAGAATATCAATTTTTCCAGACTCTACATCTTTAAAAATCTGTGTTTTTTGTTTCTGTGTTCTAAATCGATTCACATAATCTATCGTTACCGGAAAATCTTTTAACCTTTCAGTCAATGTTTGAAAATGCTGGTAAGCTAAAATAGTCGTTGGAACTAAAATAGCGACCTGCTTACTATCACATACGGCTTTAAATGCGGCACGAATAGCAATTTCTGTTTTTCCAAATCCTACATCTCCACAAATCAATCTGTCCATCGGAACAGGTTTTTCCATATCTTCTTTTACGTCAATGGTACATTTTTCTTGATCTGGCGTGTCTTCATATATAAAAGACGCTTCCAATTCATCTTGCATAAAATTATCCTTAGAAAAAGCATAGCCTGTTTGTGACTTTCTTAAGGCATATAATTTTATTAAATCGGCCGCAATATCTTTTACTTTCCGCTTAGTTTTGTTTTTTACTTTCTCCCAAGTGTCAGTACCTAATTTATGAATTTTAGGTACATGGCCTTCTTTACCAGAAAATTTCGAAACTTTATGTAATGAATTAATACCTACATACAATAAATCTTCTCCAGCATAAACAATTCGCATGCATTCTTGCAATTTACCACCAACATCAATTTTTTCTAAGCCAGAATATTTACCTACTCCATGATCTATGTGTGTTACAAAATCTCCAGGTTTTAACTCCTTAAGTGTTTTTAAAATTAATGCCTTGTCTTTTGAATAACCTTGACGTATTTTATATTTATGAAAACGATTAAAAATTTGATGGTCTGTATAGATCGCCATTTTCAAGTCGTTGTCTGTAAAGCCTTCATGAATAGCCGTGTTAATTGGTCGCCAAAGTGCTTTAGCTTCTAATTCTTGACTTTGATCTGTCGCTTTTTTGCTTTGAGTGCTTGGCTTTTTTTGTTGTGCCAGCATATCTTCAAAAATAGCTTTGAAACGATTGATTTGTTTTTCATTGTCTGCAAACAAAAAGCTTTCTATTTCTGCTCTTTCATTTGTTTGTAAATCTGAAACTAATAGTTCAAAATTTTTGTTGAAATGGGTTTGGTGAGAAAAATTATATTCAATCGTTTTTGTATCGGCTTGGTCGAAATAAGCTTTCTTGCCAAACTCAATTACTGTAAATCGTTGTACGTCATTTAATACATTCGCTGGCGATTGAAAAATACTTCTTGGATCACCCTTTAAAAATGGATTGCCTTCATGACTTATAACGGCATCTTTATCTGCTTTTATTTCTTCTTGAATTTCAAGCGCCTTGGTCATATTGTTGTCCAAAACATCAATAATTGAAGTCATGCTTTTTACCCAAACAGCCGTTTTTGGCGTCAAAATATTAAAAAAGCTCGTTTTCTCTTCATCCGAAAAATGTGTTTGCACATTAGGGATAATCGTAATTTTTTCAATTTTTCTTTCAGAAAGTTGTGTACTTGGATCAAATATTCTAATACTTTCTACTTCATCATCAAAAAGCTCTATTCTGTATGGTAATTCGTTGGCAAAACTAAAAATGTCTACAATATCTCCTCTAATAGCAAATTGCCCTGGTTCGTATACAAAGTCTGTTCTTTCAAAACCGTATTCGATAAAAAGTTCTAACATAAAATCTACATCCAACTTTTCGTTGACTTGCATTTTTAGCATGTTTTTCTTTAAAACGGTCTTTTTTACAACGGTTTCAAACAAAGCTTCTGGATAGGTAACTATTATTTCTGCTTTAGAAGTAGGGTTGGTAATTCTATTAACGCATTCTGTTCTCAACTGAACATTGGCGTTGTTTATTTCGTGAATGTGTCCAGACTTCTTGAAACTATCAGGAAAAAATAGCACTTCGCTATTGATGTTATCATCATCTTTTTCTGTAAGTAGACTTCTTAAATCGTTTTGAAAATAGGCTGCCTCAGTTGCATCATTGAGTATAAAAAGATGAGCATTTCGAGATTTTTTAATTACAGCTTGGGCAATAAAAGCCACTGCCGAAGCAACTAATCCAGAAAGGAAAAGTTTCGTTTTCGGCTCTAAAGACAAAGAAACGATTTCTTTAGTTCGAGCATCTTGCTCGTAACGGGTGAGCAATTCTTGTTTAATCATAATGTTGGGCGAAGGTAAGGAAAATTATAATTTGTGAATGAGTTGATTGTGGGTTTGTGAAATTTTTATTTTAGAATATAATTAAAATAAAATTATCTTTGCATTAAATCTAAATGGTATTTTCCTTTCTTTTTTAGAACTAAAATTTATGATGAAGTTTACACTTTAAAATTATATTTTAAAGATAATCGAGTTAAATATGAATTCACTAATTTATTTATACAACGTAAAACCAATGCTACGGTATCTGTTTATTATTGGGGATATGGAGTTTCAACTGCCTCAATTAAAGAATCAGAAGTAATTAAATATGACCTTGAGAAACTCTACATTAAAAGGTATAAGAAAAAAAGTATAAATTATTTCAACAAACAGATGAAGGTGTTAAAAGTGAAATTGAAGTTTTAACAAAGGTGTTGTTTGAAGAAAATAAAATGGATGATTGGTAATTATTCAACTACTTTCAACTTAGCAAATTTCAAGATTAGTTTCTTTTCGCCTACACTATCAAACACGATAACAGCCATTTTATTTGGAGTGCCTTCCCCTGAAATTTCTTTAATAAACCCTTCTCCAAATTTTTGATGCTGAATAGTTAAACCTGCTTTAATAGCAGACATTGGACTAGGTTTAAAGTTTGGGTCTACTTTTGCAGTGAAGTTTGTAGTTGGCTTTTTCCTTAGCAGCGGCTTTTTATTTTGTAAGTTTAAGCCAGTTTTATGTTGAATTTCTTTCTTCTGAACAGCATTTTCTTGAATGTTTGCCTGCTGATTTCTAAATTCTATTAACTCCTTAGGAATTTCCTTTAAAAACCTACTTGGCTCAGAAAATTGTAGATTTCCAAATTTATACCTGGTTTTTGCAAAAGAAATATACAAGTATTTTTCTGCTCTAGTTACTGCAACATAAAACAATCTTCTTTCCTCTTCTAGATCTTCTCTGGAATACATAGCCATGGCAGACGGAAATAAACTCTCTTCCATTCCTACAATAAAAACTACTGGAAACTCCAACCCTTTTGCGCCATGAATGGTCATTAATTGCACTTTTGGGGTATCGTCTTTATCGTTGTCTGCTCCGGTTAGTAAAGTAATGTTTTGTAGATAGGTTCCTAATGTTTTATCATTATCAAATTCCTCTCCTTCAATCACTTCATCATCTTCAACAAACTCTTTAATACCATTTAAAAGCTCTTGAATATTTTCATATCTACTAACTCCCTCAACGGTTTTATCGTTATACATTTCTTTTAAAATGTTGGTTGTTTTAGCTATATGAAAAGCTACATCATACGCATTATGCGTTTCCAACATAGTTTGAAAACTCTTGATTAAAGTAGCGAAATCATCAATGGCATTCGTTACCCTAGAAGGGAAGCCATATTCTTTGATGCTTTCAACAACTTCCCACATTGATTTTCTATTCTCACTGGCTAATACGGTAATTTTTGCAACAGTAGTCGCACCAATTCCTCTTTTAGGAAAGTTAATGATTCTGCGCAAGGCTTCCTCTTCTTTAGGATTTACCAACATACGCATATAGGCAATTAAATCTTTTATTTCTTTTCTTTGATAAAAAGATAAGCCGCCATAAATTTTATACGGAATATTTCTTCTTCTTAAAGCTTCCTCCATAGACCTAGACTGAGCGTTGGTTCTATACAGAATAGCAAATTGATCTGAAGCTAATTGTTCTTGCATTTTTAATTCGAAAATTAACTCTGCAACTCTTTTACCTTCTTCATTATCACTAACCGTTTTGAAAATTTGGATAGGTTTTCCTGCATCTTGTGCTGTCCAGATTTCTTTTTCAAACTGATTGCTATTGTTTTTTATTAAATGGTTTGCCGCTTTTACAATATTACTAGTACTTCTATAGTTTTGCTCTAGCTTTACGGTGTGCATGCTAGGAAAATCTTTTTGAAAGTTGTGAATATTTGTAATAGTTGCGCCCCTAAAAGCATAAATACTTTGTGCATCATCTCCAACAACTGTTATCTGATGATGAATATCTGAAAGCATTTTTAGTATTTCATATTGGGCCGTATTGGTATCTTGAAACTCGTCTACCAAAATATATTTAAATCTATTCTGATACTTGTATAAAGCATCTGGGAATAATTTCAACATTCTATAAAAATTGATTAATAAATCATCAAAGTCCATAGCCCCATTCTCAAAACATTTTTTCGCGTAAAGTGTGTAAATTAAATTTAGTTTTGGTTTTCCTGAAGCAGCATCTTCAGCAATAAAGTTTTCATTTTTTGCATAATCTTGAGCTGTTATTAGATCATTTTTTGCTTGAGAAATTCTATAATATACTTGATTTACTTTATAAATTTTATCGTTTAAGCCTTGTGCTTTAATAATATTTTTGATAACACTTTTAGCATCTACCGTGTCATAAATGGTAAAGTTTGAAGGGAAACCTAACCTTGGGGCTTCTACTCTTAATATTCTAGCAAATACAGAGTGAAAAGTTCCCATAAATAAATTTCTAGCTTGTGGACCTACAATCTTAGAAATTCTATCTCTCATTTCTTTAGCGGCCTTATTAGTAAAGGTTAACGAAAGTATTGAAAACGGATCTAAACCATTTTCTATTAAATAAGCAATACGATAAGTTAAAACTCTTGTTTTTCCTGAGCCAGGACCAGCAATAATCAACATGGGTCCATCTGTGTAACTTACAGCTTCACGTTGAGGAGGATTTAATTCTTTTAAATAATTCATAACTGTTTCAAAAATAGTTCTTATGATTGAGAAAGTAAATTATTTAGACTAAAATAGTTTTAGACAATAACAAATAAGTTTATTTTATAACATTAAGTTGTCGTGTAAAATGACTCAATCCAGTTGGTCATGTCTTTCAATACATCCTCTTTACAAATATCATTATGTAATTCATGATACCCCCCTTCATATAATTTTAAAGTTGCATTTCCATCAGCGGTCAAAGCATATTCTTTTGAAGCATTATGATCGGTAATTCTATCTCCTGTGCCATGAAAAATAAAAACTTTTTTATTTAAAATCCCAGCATTTCTAATAGCCCATTCTCCAGCATCAAAAAATGGTAAAGTGTAATTTATAGTTACTTTATCATGAATTAAAGGATCTGTGACATATTTTTCTTGTTCAGCTTTATCTCTAGTAATGGCAGCAAGCTCTATGCCTGATTTTTCTGTAAATGTTGGATATATATTTCTTAACCAACCACCAACTTTCATTTTCCAAGCAGGCGGATCGAATGCTAAACGTAACATTGGGCTAGAAATGATTGCGCCTTTAATACTACTTTGCCTTCTCAATACATAATTGGCAACTAAATTACCACCCATACTGTGTCCATATAAGAATACTGAAATTTCATCTCCATAGTAACCTTGAATTTCTGCTAACATTTTATATATACAATCTAAATTGGCATCATAACTAGGTGTATGTCCTCTTTTTCCTTCTGTTTTACCATGGCCAAATTGATCATAACTTACTACGGCAATATTTTTATCATTAAAGGCTTTAGCAAAGTGGCCGCCATACCTTCCGGAGTGTTCTCCCATGCCATGTACCGCCAATAAAACGGCTTCTATTTTTTCTGGTTGAAAAAGTTGACCGTAAAAATTAGTGTTGTGTAATTGAAAATTAAATTCTTTGTAGTTCGCTTCAGAATTATTATCTATAAATTTCATTTTGTTTTTGGATTTTGAAATTTAAAGATAAAGGTTTTTTATGAAATTACACAGACATTCTCTTTTCTATACAAAAATGTGGAGTTAGTTTATCGTAATGTAAAAAAATGAAGTGTTTTTTGCTAAAAGGTACGTATAGGAGAAGAATGAAGAAATACTAAATCAATAAAAGAGTACACTAACTTTTAAAATCGTTAAAAATTATTAATCTATTGATTAAAGCTGTTTTTATTGTCATAGTTTAAATTTCATGCTTAGTTTTGTTTCATAAATGAAATGTCAGATTAAAAATATTATCCTTTTAAGTTTTCTACTAAGTTTTGTGAGTGTGTTTTCTCAAGCAAAATTTTATGCCAAAGGGCAAACGGTTGCTTATACAGGGGAAACTTATGCCATTACTTTTGTATTGGAAAATGGAAAGGGGAATAATTTTAAAATGCCGCAAACTTATCCAGGTTTCCAAATTGTTGGTGGTCCTAGCCAATCGAGTAATTATTCGTGGGTAAACGGAAAAACAACTAGTTCTAAATCTTATACTTATTATTTACAAGCAAGTAAAGAAGGCGAATTTAATATTCCTGTGGCCAGTGTAACTGTAGATAAAAAAACTTTAAAAACAAAAAGCTTTAAAGTTAAGGTGCAAAAAGGGCAGAAAAAAAATAAAGCTCAGCAGCAACATAACAATGCTAACACTCTCAGGCAACAACAGCGACAACAAACAGTACCAAGTGATAATGGAGACTGGAAAGAGCAAATTGCTAAAAACTTATACGTAAAAATGTATACCGACAAGCAGAATCCTTATGTTGGCGAGCAAGTTACCTTATATTTAAAACTATACCAAGGAGTTCAAACTTTTCAAACTCAGGTAACAGAATTACCAGAATTTAAAGGTTTTTGGGTGAATGATTTTAAGTTACAAGCAAATAAGTGGGAAAAAGAAGAAGTAGACGGAGTCTGGTTTAACACCATGATGATTAATAAATATGCTTTGTTTCCACAGAGAGCAGGAGATTTTAATTTGAGCCCAATAAAGTTGGCTACTTTGGTTCAATTAAGAAAAAAATCTCAAAGTAATTCTATTTGGGATCAATTTTTTGGCGCTTACGAAAATAAGGAATATCCATTTCAGAGTAATGGTCTTAAAATAAAAGTAAACCCTTTACCTTCAGAAAATGTTCCTGAAAATTTTACTGGAGCAGTAGGGCGTTTCAAATTTTCTGCTAGTGTTGATAGTGTAAATACCGAAACAGGTAAAGCAATTACTTTAAAAAGTAAAATTACAGGAACGGGAAATATCATGATGATTAATGCCCCGCAATTAGTTTTGCCAGAAGAATTTGAAATTTACGATCCGCAAGAAAAAGAATATATTTCTAAAAAATCTACTTATATAAATGGTTCTAAAAAGTATGACTATTTAATGATTCCTACCAAACCAGGGATTTTCAATATTGATTCTATTCCATTTTCATATTTTGATTTAAGTAGTAAAAAATACCATACAATTTATGCCGATGGCTTTACAATAAACGTAGAACCAAGTGCTGATTATGTTGAAGAAAAAATACCAGATCCAAATGACGAAACTATTTTAGATGCTGACATTAAGAATATTACAAGTATAAACGATATTGCTTTTTATGAAGATAAATTTATAGGCAGCAAAACATTTTGGTCGCTTTGGTCTAGTTCTATTGGCTTTGCATTTTTATTATTATTGGCTAAGTATAAATTAGACAATTACACTCCAAATTTGGTTGCTATCAATAGAAAAAAGGCAAATAAATTGGCAATGTCTAAGCTGAAAAAAGCAAATGAATATTTAAAAGCAAATGATAAAAAAGCATTTTATAATGAAATTGTTCGATCGCTTTGGGATTATGTTTCTTTGAAATTAAACATGCTGCCAGAAGATTTAAGTAAAGAAAATATTCAAGAAAAACTATTGGTAAATACAGTTTCTGAACAAACATCAACGCGTTATATCAACTTAATCAATAAAAGTGAAATGGCTGTTTATTCACCAATGGGAGAAGCAGAAATGCAGAAAGATTTTAATGAAGCAAAAGAAATAATCATACATGTTGAAAGTGAAATTGTTTAAAAGTTTACATATCGTTTTGTTTTCTATTTTGGCTAACTATTGTTTTGCAGAAAGTAGTCTACTTATAGAAGAGGGTAATCAGTCTGTTTTCGAAAAAGCAAATGAATTATATGAAAAAGAGCAGTTTTCAGAAGCTTTATTATCTTATAAAAGTGTGGTAGAGAAAGGAGCGAAGTCAGAAAATTTATATTACAATTTAGCAAATACTTACTACAAAACTGGTGCATTAGGAAAGAGTATTTTGTATTATGAAAAGACCTTAAAAATAAACCCACAAAATAAAAGCGCTTTTCATAATTTACGATTAGCGAATACTGAAATTGAAGATAAACTAGAAGTTTTACCCGATTTGATATTTACAAGTTGGTGGAAAAAATTAAAGTAT
This sequence comes from uncultured Chitinophagales bacterium, assembly GCA_963932515.1. GTDB lineage: Bacteria > Bacteroidota > Bacteroidia > Chitinophagales > UBA8649 > CAKZQD01. The sequence continues at coordinate 76,534 of CAWVRT010000001.1, read as the reverse complement.
TTATTCTCTGCAAATATATGGGCTTGGATAGCTATTAGCTTTGCTTGGTTTACTGTTTTAGCTTTTGGTTTTTATTTATTTGCTAGAAACTTATTGTTTAAAAAAGCGGCCTTTTCTAAATTCATTGTATTTGGAATAGTAAGTCTTTTAAGTATTCTAATTGCAGGAATTCAATCTGAAAAGATCTTTAAAATAGAAGAAATTGTTTTAATTAACGCCTCTTCTTACGGGAAAGATGCCCCAAGTAAAAATGCGGGCAATCAAATCCTTTTTCATGAAGGGACTAAGTTGGAAGTATTGGACCAAGTAGATGGATTTTACAAAGTAATAAATACTGAAGGAATTACTGTTTGGGTAAGTTTAGAAGATTTCTTAAAGGTTTAAAGTAAATACTTAAATCAGTTCTAACAAAAATCATAATTGATACTTTATTAGTATTTTCGCACTAGATGGAATTTATCTTTCAATACCCAATTTGGTTTATAGGCTTTTGCTTACTGTTAGGCTTTGTTTATGCATTTGTTTTATACTACAAATCAACCGATTTTTCAGATGATTCTATCCAATTCAATCACATAAAAAAAGGATTAAGTTTTGTTAGGTTTTTAAGTAGTACTGTATTGGCTTTTTTATTGCTTTCTCCTTTAATAAAAACCCGTTTTATAGATAAAGTTCAGCCTAGTATAGTACTAGCTCATGATAACAGCTCTTCTATAAACTTAGGCTTCAAAAAAGTAGATTCCACCAAATATATAAATGATTTAAATAAGCTTCACAATGCTTTTTCCGAAAAATATCAATTAGATTTTTATCAATTTTCTGATAAAATCACTAAAAAAAAGACTTTAGATTTTAAAGATAAAAAGACAAATATTTCTAATGTTTTAAACGAGCTAAACGGAAACTATTATAACAGAAATGTAGGAGCAGTTGTTTTAGCTACTGACGGAATTTATAATGAAGGGCAAAACCCGGTGTATACCGATTTTTCTTTTCCAATATATGCTATTGCATTGGGAGATACGAGTAGGCAAAGAGATTTGAAAGTAACACAAGTAAAAGCAAATAAAATAGGTTTTTTAGGAGATGATTTGCAAGTAGGTGTAAATATTGAATCTTATAATTTGAATGCCGAAAGCTATAAATTATCTGTATTTAAACACTTCAAGGGAAAGAAAATTTTAGTGCAAAGCAAAAATCTAAAAATAAATAATAACTATACAGAACAAGTGTCAAATTTTGAGTTGAAGATAAATAATATCGGTATTCAAAGATATTCTGTTGAAGTTTCTCACTTAGAAAAAGAAATCACTTATAAGAACAACAGCAGTGATTTTTATATAGATGTCATCGACTCTAGGCAGAAGATTTTAATACTAGCCAATGCACCACATCCAGATTTAGCCGTTTTAAAACAAAGTATTTTTTTAAATAAAAATTTCGATGTAAAAGTTGAGTATCTAAAAAACTATTCTGCCAATTTAAGCGATTATAATTTAGTTATTCTACATCAAATTCCTTCTACTAATTTTTCTAGTAACAAGGTGTTTTCAAAAATAAAGAAAGAGAAAATTCCTTATTGGCTAATTACTGGAGCCGTTACGGATTATAAACTATTGAATACTTTACAAGAAAATGTAAGCATTACACTTAGTGCAGGAAATAGGAATGAGGCTACTGCTTTTTACAATCAAAATTTCAATATTTTTACTTTAGATCCAAACACAGTTATTAAACTTAGCCGATTTCCTCCATTGGCGGTTCCTTTTGGAAACTTTAAAACAGTTGCAAATTCTACCGCCTTATTATTTCAGCAAATTGGCGCTGTAGAAACAGCATATCCTATCCTTTCTTTTAGTGAAAATTTTGGTGTAAAATCAGCTATTTTTATTGGTGATGGTCTTTGGCGATGGAAACTTCATGACTTTTTAGAAAACAAAAATAAAGCGGCTTTTAATGAGATTTTTACAAAAACGATTAATTATTTAGTACTAAAATCAGATAAAAGAAAATTTAGAGTAGCTAGTCCAAAAAACTTGTTTTATGAAGGCGAAGCAGTAATAGTTGAAGCAGAATTGTATAATGAAAACTATGAGTTGATTAACACGCCAGCGGTTTCTTTAGTCTTACTAAATGAGAAAAAAGAAAGCTTCCCTTTAGTATTCAGTAGAACAAGCAATGCTTATAGTATCAAAACGACTAGTTTACCAATAGGTAATTATAATTACTTAGCAAACACTACTTTTAATAATAAAAAATATTCAGCAGAAGGTGCTTTTAGTATAAAGGCGCTACATTTAGAAGCTTTACATACAAAAGCGAACCACAAAGTCTTATATCAGTTAGCAGAAAAAACAGGGGGAAAAGTATTTTATCCAAATGAACTAGATCAATTAAAAGAATTGGTGTTAAATAAAGAAGATATAAAGACTACTCTTTACGAAAGTTTCAAAACGCGCCCTATTATTAATTTAAAAGCGATATTCTATCTAGTACTCCTACTGTTATCTATAGAATGGTTTACTAGAAAATATTTTGGAGAATATTAGAAAATTTTACAAAGTTGTAAAAGCAACGCCAATAGAAAACGGAGTCATTTTTGGTCCTTTTCCTTCTTTAAATAAAGGCAATAAATTATAATACATTATTAAGTTTACTGCACCATAACCCATTCTTAATGTTGGCCCCACTCTCCAAGTGTTAAAATCTTTATAGTTAGAAACGTCATAATGCTTAAAATAACCAGTTGGTCCCATTTTAACTTCTTTAGTAGAAGCCGCAACTTTTACACTACCTTTTATACCTACTGCTATTTTTAATGATAAAGCATTTTTAAATTTATGTCTAAACCTTAATTCGACAGGCACTTCTATATAGTGTAAAGACATTTTCGCTCTACTAAAATTTGCATCTTCAGATAAATCATAAATTGTTGGAAAGCTAACACCTGAACTATCTTCTTGAATTCCTCCATTGTGAAAATAAGCAGCATGGTTATAACCAATACCTGGTGCAATACTAAATTTAGATTTTTTTATTTGAAAATCCCACATAAAATAGATTCCCATACCTCTAGAATACCATTGCGTTGCAAAACCATTTGCTTCTTTATGGAAAAGATTGTCATGGTTTAAAACTAAAAACAATCTGTCTTTGCTGTCAGATTCGAATGCTTTTTTTATTTTACTTTCCTTCTTTACTGGCTCAGATTCTTGCGCAAAAGTCGTTAAAGTTATTCCAAATAAAATCGTAAGTATTAAAAGTATTTTTTTCATAAATATTAATTTAAGGTGTAAAATTAATCGTTTTCAAATAAAAATGGCATAAACTTACCTTTTTGCTTTGTTAAATTTTGTGAGAAAACAAACTACATTCATTAGAATATCAAATATTCTAATTTTTAATAGCGCTGTAATTCAAAATAATAATAATAAAAAAATAAATTCTAGAAATATAACTGATTAGTTTTACAGCATAAAAATATGAAATGGCTGCAAATAAAGAAGCTTTTATTCGATATAGAATAATAGACAAAATGCTTAGAAATAAGCGAAAAACATATCCTAGCATGGATGATTTAATAGAAGAGATGGAAGAGAAATTGGGTAAAACTTTTTCGGAGTCTACTATTCAAAAAGATATTAAAGCCATGAAACAAGATGAATTGTTAGGCTTTTTAGCGCCAATAAAATGGAGTAAAAGAGAAGGTGGTTATTATTATAGCGATGAAAACTATACAATTACTGAAATTCCTTTGAGCGAAAAAGATTTAGATTCTTTAGAGTTTGCTGCAACAGTTTTGCAACAATTTAAGGGAATTAAAATGTTTAGTGATTTTGAAGCCACCGTAGATAAAATATTTAATGCCATAAATGTTAGTACTATTTTAACAGAAGACGAGATAGAAGATACTATTCAGTTCGAAAAAGTACCCAATTTTAAAGGATCCAATTTAATAGGAGCATTACTTACGCATATTAAAGAAAATGAGTGTATTTATGTGGAATATCAAAAATTTAATAGCAACGAAACTAAAACACATACAGTTCATCCTTATTTATTAAAAGAATATAGAAATCGTTGGTATTTAATTGGCATGAATGATAAATATGGGTATATTAACACTTTTGGATTGGATAGAATTACGCATTTCGAAAAATCATCTAAAGCTTTTAAAAATCACCCATCTTTTTCTACCAAAGATTATTTTAAACATGCTTTTGGCATAACCACTTTTGAAGGGAAAAGTGAAGAAGTAATTCTTTCGTTCAATAAAATTCAAAAAGCGTATGTTTTAACACAAGAATTGCATGAAACGCAAGAAATTATTTCTGAAACAGCTGATGAGTTGGTTGTAAAACTTAATGTTGGGCTTACGGTTGAATTAATTATGAGTATTTTAAGTTTTGGTGAAACGGTAAAAGTCATTTCACCCGAAAGTTTAAAAACAGAAATTAAAAATAGATTAAAAAGCTCTTTAGAAATGTATAATTAACGAGCTATTTGGTAGAAAACGGTTCGTGAAAATTAAATAGAAAAGTAAGGAACATAAATACAAGTAATCTAATTTCAGGTGTTTAGTGCGCTAGTAGTGTTTAGAAAGTAATTATAGTATAATAACTAAGATGCTTTGCTTAAAATTATAGTCTATTTACTTAGCTCCTGCACCTTGAAATTGCCTTTTACAAAATCATAATAATTCATTATCTTTGCCAGTCTTTAAAACTTGCAAAAGAATGAAACAAAAAAATACCGATAAAAACAGTCAATTCCCAGTATTTGAAGGATTAGATTTAACAGCTATAGATAAAGATATGTTAGCTTTTTGGAAAAGTGAAGATATTTTTAAGAAGTCTGTCAATCAAAAAGATGCTAATAAACCATTCGTTTTTTATGAAGGACCTCCTTCTGCCAACGGATTACCAGGAATTCACCATGTTATAGGAAGAACGGTAAAAGATATTTTTTGTAGATATAAAACAATGCAAGGCTTTCAAGTAAAGCGTAAAGCTGGTTGGGATTCGCATGGTTTACCAGTAGAATTGAAAGTTGAAAAAGAATTAGGGATTACCAAAGAAGATATTGGCACTAAAATTTCTGTAGAAGATTACAACAAAGAATGTAGAAAAACAGTGATGCAGTTTAAGGACATTTGGGAAGATTTAACCAATAAAATGGGTTATTGGGTAGATATGAAAAAGCCATATGTAACTTTCGATAACGAATATATAGAATCTGTATGGTTTACGCTTGGTGAGTTGTACAAGAAAAACTTGATGTATAAAGGCTATACTGTTCAACCTTTTTCACCAGCAGCTGGTACAGGTTTAAGCACGCACGAGCTAAACCAACCTGGCGCATACCAAGATGTTACAGATACTACTTGTGTAGCGCAGTTTAAAATAATAAAAGATGAAAAGTCTGCAGTAATTTTCAATGAAGTAGCAGAAGCTTATTTTATAGCTTGGACAACTACTCCTTGGACATTACCATCAAACACAGCTCTAGCAGTTGGGAAAAATATTGATTATGTATTAATCAAAACTTTCAACCCTTATACTTTCTTGCCAGTAAATTTAGTTTTAGCTAAAAAATTAGTGTCAAAATGGTTTAAAGCAGAGAATGAAAACACTACAGACTACCAGGAAGGAGATAAAAATATTCCTTGGCAAGTACTTAAAGAATTTAAAGGTTCTGAATTAGCAGGTATAAATTACGAGCAATTATTAGCGTATCACCAACCAGAAGATGGATATGCTTTTAGGGTAATTATTGGTGATTTTGTAACCACAGAAGACGGAACAGGAATTGTTCATTTAGCACCAAGTTTTGGCGCAGATGATATGAGAGTAGCAAAAATGAACGGAATTGGCTCTTTAACTTTAGTAGATAAAACTGGAAAGTTTGTTGAAGGGATGGAAGAATTTTCTGGTCGTTATGTAAAAGATTACAAAGAAGAAGAAAACTACATTTCTGTAGATGTTACTATTTCTATAAAATTAAAAACAGAAAACAAAGCGTTTAATGTTCAAAAACACGTGCATAGTTACCCGCATTGTTGGCGTACAGATAAACCAGTTTTATACTATCCGTTAGATTCTTGGTTTATAAAAACTACCGCTGTAAAAGACGAGTTGATCGCTAACAACAATAAAATAAATTGGAAACCTGCAAGTACAGGTTCTGGTCGTTTTGGTAACTGGTTAGAAAACTTACAAGATTGGAATTTATCTCGTTCTCGTTTTTGGGGAATTCCTTTACCTATTTGGCGAACAGAAGATGGCGAAGAAGAAATTTGCATTAGTTCAGTAGCACAATTAAATGCAGAAATGCAAAAAGCAAATGAAGCTTTAGGATTGAACAATGAATCTTTACCAGATTTACACAAACCATATATTGATAGAGTTATTTTGGTTTCGCCAAGTGGTCAACCAATGAAAAGAGAAGAAGAAGTTATTGATGTTTGGTTCGATTCAGGATCTATGCCAATGGCTCAACAACATTATCCTTTCGAAAACAAAGAAGAATTTGACAATAATTTTCCAGCAGATTTTATAGCTGAAGGAGTAGATCAAACAAGAGGATGGTTCTTTACTTTACATGCTATATCTACTATGTTGCATGGAAAGCCAGCATTTAAAAATGTAATAGCCAACGGATTAGTTCAAGATGCAAACGGGCAAAAAATGTCTAAAAGTAAAGGAAACACCGTTGATGCATTTGATACCTTGGCTAAATACGGAGCAGATGCTACAAGATGGTATATTATTTCAAATGCAATGCCTTGGGACAATTTAAAATTTGATGTTGCAGGAATTGAAGAAGTAAAACGTAAGTTTTTTGGTACATTATATAATACTTATTCGTTCTTCTCATTATATGCAAACATTGATGGTTTCCAATATAAAGAAGAAGAAATTACCATAGAAAAAAGACCAGAAATTGACCAGTGGGTTATTTCTTGTTTAAACACTTTAATTATAGATGTTGAAGCCTGCTTAGATGATTATGAGCCTACAAAAGCAACTAGATTAATAGATGGTTATGTAGATGAAGTTTTAAGTAACTGGTATGTAAGGCTTTGTAGAAGAAGATTTTGGAAAGGTGAATATTCAGAAGATAAAATTTCTGCTTTCCAAACATTGTATACCAATTTAGATGTATTGTCGAAATTAATGGCTTCCGTAGCGCCTTTCTTTGCAGATTTCTTATTCAAATCATTAAATAAAGCAACGGGTAAAGATGCAGCAGAGTCTGTACATTTAGCTGATTTCCCCAAAGGAAAAAGTGCCTTAATCAATAAAGATTTAGAAGAGAGAATGGACATGGCTAGAAACATTACTTCTATGGTGTTGTCTATTAGAGCGAAAGAAAAGTTAAAAGTTCGTCAACCACTAGAAAGGATCTTGATTCCTTTAGACAATGACGAAATGATGGCGAAAATCCAAAAAATGGAAAGCTATATCCTTTCAGAAGTAAATGTAAAGAGAATGGAATATGTTTCTGGTACAGAAGGTATCGTGAAGAAGCAAATAAAACCAAACTTTAAAACGTTAGGAAGAAAGGTTGGTAAAAACATGAAAGCAGTTTCTATGGCAATAAATGCTATGAATGCTAAAGATATTGCGACAATTGAAAAGCAGCAATTTTTTGAAATTCAATTGGAAGAAGAAATTATTCGATTAGATATTGAAGACTTTATGATTACCGCAAGTGATTTAGAAGGTTGGACAGTTGCAAACAACAAAGGCTTAACAGTAGCTTTAGATACAAAATTGAATGAAGCGCTTTTAGAAGAAGGAGATGCAAGAGAATTTGTAAACAGATTACAGAATATTAGAAAGGCTAGTGATTTTGATGTTACAGATAAAATATTAGTAAATATTCAACCAAATTTAAAGTTCGAAAAAGTCTTAGAAACTTTTAAAGATTATATTTGCAGTGAAATTTTGGCAAACGATATAGTTGTAGATGAATCTATAAAGGAAACGGAAGAGATAGACATTAACAATAACACATTAAAAGTTAACATAGAAAAATTAAAATAATGAGTGAAAAATCAAGATATTCAGAAACTGAATTAGCGGAATTCAAAGTTTTGATACAAAAGAAAATCGATTTAGCAGATGTTGAATTAAAGGAAAATATGGCACAACTTCAGCAAAAAAATAGTATAAAATTTAACTATTTAGAAGATAGTGCTTTAATGGCTGAAAGAGAATATTTAAACAACCAAGCCAATAGACAACAAAAATTCATTAACCATTTACAAAATGCGTTAAGAAGAATCGAAAACAAAACGTATGGTATTTGTAGAGAAACTGGTGATTTGATTTCTAAAGAAAGATTAATTGCTGTACCTCATGCCACATTAAGTATTGAAGCAAAAAAAGCTAGAAAATAATAGCTTAACACAACATGCTAAAACCCATGAATAAAAAAACATTAATAGCTATTATTACAGTTTTTATTGTGTTAGTTATTGACCAAGTCAGTAAAATAATCGTAAAAACTTCTATGAGGTTAGAAGACAGTTTTGCTGTTTTTGGTAATTGGTTTTATATACATTTTACAGAAAATAATGGTATGGCTATGGGTCTTTCTTGGGGAGGTGTAATTGGTAAATATTTCTTATCGGGTTTTAGATTAGGGGCAATTGCTTTGATAACTTACTACATTAGTACTTTAATAAAAAAGAAAGTACATACAGGTTTTATTTTCTGTATGTCTTTAATTCTTGCTGGAGCTGCAGGCAATATGATTGATGGTTTATTTTATGGATTATACTTTTCTGAAAGTACCATATTTGAAGTCGCAAAATCTTTTCCAGAAGTTGGTTATGCTACACTAATGCAAGGACAAGTAGTGGATATGTTGTATTTTCCAATGTTCTATATGCCAGCATGGGTCCCAGTCCTTGGAGGTCATAACTTTTTCCCATATATCTTTAATTTTGCAGATGCAGCAATATCTGTTGGGGTGGTTTCGCTTCTAGTTTTTCAGAAACGATTTGCTATTAATTTCTAAAATAAATATTAAGTAACGCTATTACATTTTATCAGCAAAATTCTCTAATATCTTAAAGAAATTGTCTAATTCAGCATCCGTGCTTTCAGGATTTACAAAAACCATTCTAATAAATTCATCTTCTTTAAACTTGCCGTAACCAACCATCATTTCGTTATTTTCATATAATTCATTACAGATTTTCTCTGCAGGAATTCCTTTATAGTTAAAACAAACACAAACAGAATCATTAAAGCTATATAAAGTATAATCTGGATTGTTAGAAACATAGTCTCTCGTTTTGTCAGCGAGATAAAAATGATTATCTACTATTTTTTCTAACCCAGAAGTTCCTACAGATTTCCAAAGTGTCCAGAATTTTAAAGCATCATTTCTTCTACCACATTGTATAGAAATTTTCCCCAGATTCAATTCATCGCTATCTGTTTGATACAAATAACTCGCTTCATTCGCAAAAGAATCATACAAATGTTGTTGCTTTTTTACAATAATAATAGAAGTAGCCAATGGCGTTCCTAATAATTTATGTGGGTTGAAACTGAAAGAATCAGCTTCTTCTACTCCTTTTATTAAATGCTTATGCTTTTTACTAAAAATTACTGAACCACCAAATGCGCCATCTACATGCAACCAAATTTTATATTTTTTGGCAATTTTACTAATTTCGTCAATTGGATCAAAAGCGCCTAAAACGGTAGTAGAAGCTGTTGCGTTTATATAAAAAGGAGCATATCCTTTTTCAATATCTTTTTTAATTTGCTCTTCCAAGTCTACAACCAACATACGACCTTGATCATCTGCTTTGATATAACGAACATTGTCTCTACCTACACCAATAAATGAAGCATTTTTGGAAACCGAATAATGAGATTCTTCAGAAGTATATAAAGTCATTTTTCTAGATACCCCTTCTTTTGTAATAGTCAAATTGAAAGCATCTCTAGCCATAACCATTGCCATAAAAATAGACATTGAACCACCTGGAGCGAAAGTTCCGTCAGCATCATCACCAAAATTAATGAGTTCTGTTACTTTTTTGATGATTGTTTTTTCAATACCAACTTGAGGACCTGCCACTTTATAAGTGTACATACTATTATTTAACAGCACTGCTAATAATTCTCCTAAATATGCTTTACTACTTCTTCCACCAAAAAGTTGGTTAAAAAATTTCTTAGAAGCCGTTTTTGGCGTACTTAAAATTAACTTTTTCAAATTCTTTTTAAAATCTTCATCTAGACTTGGTTCGTCAGTTAATTCGAAATCTAAAGAGGTGTACATTTCCTGAGGATCTATCATTTTAGAAACAGGGTTCTCTTTTTCATCAGCTAGTAGCGCCAAGGTTAAATCATTAAATAACTTTAGGTCACTAAGCATATAGGATGGTATTTTTTTTATTTTCGTATTGTAAGATAGGTCGCAAAAATACAATATTCAAAAGTATTAAACGAAAGTAATTCTGATTTTCTTTTTTATTTATTTATAATATATGAATTTTAGATTATAATAGTTTGAACAAAAAGGGTGTCTAGATAAATCATATAAATTTAAAAAAACTCCTTTATTTACCGGTATTCTAAAAAATAAAATTAAACACAAAATATTGTTTTTATTATAATTTTATGTTTATATAAAATTAATATTTCTTTTAAATACAATGTATCACTAAGCCCTATTTACACCAACGATTAGCGTGAAATAAAATCTTGAAAAACACTTTAAAAAACAAATAGTAACCTAAAAATTTAGCTGAAGTAGTAAAATCGATAAAAATAATTATCAAAAATGTATCTTCAATATCCTCATCTGACATCATTTTGTATTTAGCTATATTTTACGTAGCTTTGCGATGCGCATTTGCAGAAAGATAGAGAATTCTAACATGGGGAATACAGATAAAATTGATGAATTAATAAATTGCATGTCTTCTTGCGACAAAGATGCTTATACTAAAAAAATCCAAGAGTTAGGTTTAACAAAAGAAGATTTTAAAGAGCACATTCATTTTTCAGATAAAAAATATATACGAACCTGCATTACTAGAAATGATGAATTCGAATTGATATTACTGTGCTGGTCTAAAGGTCAAAAAACAGCTATTCACAACCATGATGGTAATGAATGTTTTGTTTATGCTCTAGATGGAGAGTTTAAAGAAGTTGGGTATGCTTTAAATAAAGAGACTAACGAAATGAAAAAACAAGGCTTTATTATTTTAAAAGAAAACGAATTAGCTTATACTAAAGAAGATTCGACTGGTTTCCATACGATTGAAAACATCAATGACGGAACTTCTCTTTCATTACACTTATACAGAAACCCAATAGAGTCTTGTTTGGTTTATAATGAAGAAAAACAAGAATTAGCGACGAAGCATTTGGCGTACGATTTTGTTTAAATAACAGTTACTAATTCGTTATTTTATTTTCTTTCGTATCAAGTGTTTTTCCTGATAATTTAAACTGTAAAGAGAAAATGCTTTGCATTACTGAAATTAATTTCTAAGATACTTTTTGAAATCTTTTGATAAAGTTTACCTTTACTGTATAATTCAAAATACTTTTTATCATGATGATTATTGGAATAGCTGGTGGAACTGGCTCAGGGAAAACGACCGTAGTAAATAAAATTGTAAATAACATTGAAGAAAGTAGTGTAGCTGTTCTAGCACAAGATGCATATTATAGAGACAATACTGATTTAAGTTTTGAGGAAAGAGAAAAAATTAACTACGACCATCCGCAATCAATAGATTTTGTCTTGCTTTTAGCACAATTAAAAGATTTAAAAAGCGGTAAAGAAATAAAACAACCTATATATTCTTACAAAACTCATTCTAGAGAAGCAGATTGTGTAGTGATTTATCCAAAAAAAGTATTGATTGTAGAAGGAATTTTAGTTTTTACCAATAAAGAATTAAGAGACCTTTGTGATATAAAAATATTTGTGCATACAGATGCGGACGAGCGTTTATTAAGAAGAGCAAAAAGAGATATTCAAGAAAGAGGAAGAGATATAGAAGAAGTTTTTAACCGTTGGGAAAACACTTTAAAACCAATGCACGAACAATTCATAGAGCCTACTATGAAATATGCAGATATTATAGTGCCTGTTGGTGGACAAAACAAAGTAGCTATTGATGTTATTTCTTCTATGATTAAGCAGAAAGCTAGGTAGAACTTCTTTGAAATTTCTCAGCAATCTGTACCGTATTAGTAGCAGCACCTTTTCGTAAGTTGTCAGCAACTATCCATAAGTTAATCGCTTTAGGGTGAGAATAATCTTTACGAATTCTTCCTACAAATACTTCATCTTTATGCTCAGAAAATAAAGGCATTGGATATTCATTATTAGCATAATCATCTTGAACAATTACGCCAGCTGTTCTTTTTAAAGAAGAATAAATTTCATCCATTTCAAAATCTTTTTCAAGCTCAACATTTACAGAAATACTATGTCCGCCCATTACTGGCACACGTACAACAGTTGCTGTAATTTGAATATGATCATCACCAAATATTTTTCTAGTTTCATTGACCAATTTAGTTTCTTCAGAAGTATAACCGTTATCATCAAAAACGCCAGCATGTGGCAAGCAATTCATATCTATTTGGTAAGGATAAACTTTTTCTACAGGATTTCCTGCTCTTTCGTCCATCATTTGTTTAACAGCTTTGATGCCAGTACCCGTTACCGATTGATAAGTAGAAATTACCAATCTTTTTATTTTAAAGTCTTTATGTAAATTACTTAAAGCCAAAACCATTTGAATTGTTGAGCAATTAGGGTTGGCAATAATTTTATTAGCGGCTTTTATGTGCCCAAAATTTATTTCTGGAACAACTAAAGGAACATTTTTATCCATTCTCCAAGCAGAACTATTATCTATTACAATCGTTCCATTTTCTACAAATTTTGGTGCCCATTTTTTAGAGATTTCTCCACCAGCAGAAAATATAGCAATAGTTGGTTTGGCATCTAAAGCCTCTTGTAAACTTACTAAAACATATTTTTTGTTTTTACAAGTCAATTCTTTTCCTACAGATTTATCAGAAGCAGCCAAAATTAATTCAGCATAAGGAAAATTTCTTTCTTCCAATACTTGTAGCATGATATTCCCTACCATACCTGTTGCGCCTATAATTGCTAATTTCATTTTTATATTTTTATATTTTTATCTTTCAAGGATAATTATTGTTTGTAAAATTCAGTATAATTCTTCATTTTTTCAAATGATTATTACATTATTAAATTATTAATTTTCAATTATAATAGAATTCTATTTATTATTCTTGATTTATTTTTTACTTTTATAGGGTGAAAAACCTAATTATACTACTATTGACCGCTATCAGTTTTTATTCAAATGCTCAATTTCAAGAAAGTTTTTCTGACGGAAATTTTACAGTAAACCCTGTTTGGCTTGGCGATATAGCCAACTTTGAAATAAACTCCAACAATCAATTACACTTAAATGCGCCTGCAGTGACTGATGAATCTGCAATTGTTACAGCTAGTAATGCTGCAGTTAATGGTTTTTGGGAGTTTTATGTAGATCTTCAATTTAATCCATCAGGTAGTAATAGAGCGTATGTTTACATAGTTTCTGACCAAAGTGATTTAAAAGGAAGCCTCGATGGATACTACGTTTTAGTAGGAAGTACAGCTGACGAAATTAGTTTGTATAGACAAAACGGAAGTACATCTACAAAAATAATAGATGGAATAGATGGAACAGTAGCTACTACGCCAAAAGTGAAAATAAAAGTTAGTAGAGATTTATTCGGAAATTTTGAATTATTTTCAGATACATCAGTTGCTTTTAATAATTACATAAGTGAAGGAACTGTTTTTGATAATACGGTAATGGAAAGTAATTATTTTGGGTTTCTATGTGATTATACTTCTACTAGATCGGATAAATTTACTTTTGATAGCATAAATGTAACAGCGCAGGTTTTTACTGATATTTTCGCACCAAAAGTAACGGCTGTAGAAATAGAAAATGTGAATACTTTAAAAGTGTATTTTTCGGAAGAATTGGAAAATGTTATTGCAGAAAATGAAGCTAATTATTCAGGAAACAATAGCCTAGGAACGCCAATAAATGCTGCTAACAATAATATAGACAATTCTGTTTTACTTTCTTTTTCAACTGAATTTATAGGGGGCTTAAGCTATGATTTAAGTATAAACAACTTGGAAGATTTAAATTTAAACACCTTAGACACAGTAATTTCTTTTGAATTGGAAAATGCCTACACTTTTGAGTCCATTATTTTTAACGAAATCTTAGCAGACGAAACACCTGCAGTTGGTTTACCAACTTATGAGTTTATTGAATTTAAAAATCTTCAAAATGACACGCTTTTTACAGAAGGTTGGTTTTTAAGTGATTTTACGGATACAACTTATTTTAATGCGGATACGATTTTACCGAATGAATATGTAATCGTTGGAAAAACAACCGCAAAACCTTTTTATGATAGTTTTGGAAAAACTTTTGGTCTAACTAGTTTTATTACTTTAAACAAAACAGAAGATAAACTAACGCTTTATAATAAATATGGAGAAGTTTTAGATTCTTTACATTATTTTGATAATTGGTTTGCAGGTCAGCAAGCACCAAATGGCGATGATAAGGTAGATGGCGGATGGTCACTTTCTAGAATTTCAGCTAGCTACCCTTGTTCTGAATCTGGTAACTGGACACCAAGTAATGATTTAATTGGAGGTTCGCCAGGAACTATGAATAGTGTTGATCTTATTTTGGGGTCAATTGCGCCAGAAATTACATCAGCTACATTTATAAATGACACGACTATACAAATAACTTTTAACCAAGAAGTTTTAGGAGGAAATGATATTACAAATTACGAATTAAGTTCACCAGGAATCGATTTTGTTAATTTTTATCAAATTAATTCGGTGATAAAAATTGGTAATTCTTATTTTTTAACACTGGAAGAAATTGCCTCTCCGAGTATTTATTATGCTTTGAGTATTTCAAATATCCAAAACTGTTCAGGTGTACCCATGTTTGCAAATGGTATAGAAGTTTACTTTGTAAAATCCCCTGAAGTAGGTGATTTGCTAATCAATGAAATATTATTTAATCCGTATTCTGGTGCGTATGATTATATTGAAATTTATAATAAAAGTAATCAAGCGTTAAATCTGAAAGGCTTTAATATAATAGAATATGATATAGATTTTGAAGATAGCATCAGTGATTTTTCTTCTAAATTTACAGAGGATTTCATTATTCCACCTGCCGCATATTTCACTTTTACGGAAGATACCCAATCTGTATTTTTAAACTATATAGTTACTAAACCAGCATGGCTTTTCGACTTAAATATTCCAAGTTATGCAGACAATGAAGGAGTTGTTGGATTGGTTTATAACGATAGTGTTATCTTAGACAAATTACATTATTTTGCTCGTTGGAATTTTGAATTGCTAGATTCGGACAATGGAGTTTCTTTAGAAAGAATAAGCACCGAAAGTGAAACACAAAGTAATGTCAATTGGGCTTCTGCAGCAAAAAGTTTTGGTTTTGGAACACCAACGGCTGTCAACTCTCAAACTTTTGCTGAAATTGTTCAAGAAGATTTAATTTCTGTAACACCAGAAGTTTTTACTCCAAATCAAGATGGTGATAAAGATTTCACCTTAATCAACTATACGATAGATGAACCTGGGTTTGTTGCCAATGTTGCTATTTATGATATAGTTGGTAGGAAAATTAAAGACATTGCACTCAACGAAACCATAGGTTCTGAAGGTTTTTGGAAATGGGACGGAACAAATTATAACAATGAAAAAGCTAAAATTGGTATTTATATTGTTTTAGTAGATTTATTCGATTTAGAGGGAAAGAAAAAACATTTTGAAGAAAAAGTAGTTTTAGGCGCTCAATTTTAATTTAAGCATGCTAATAAAAACCGAAGGAATCATCTTAAAAACGACAAAGTTTAGAGAAACTAGCTTAATCGTAAAAGCCTATACAGTATCTCATGGTTTATTATCGTTTATTATAAATGGTGTGCGAACAGCAAAAAACACCAATAAAGCAGTGTTGTTTCAACCTTTAAATTTCTTAGATCTCATTGTTTATTATAAAGAGAATAAGGGCTTGTTGAACTTAAAAGAATACAAGTTCAATTTTTTGTATCAAGACATTCCATTCAATATTATAAAAAGTTCTATTGCTATTTTCATTTTAGAAATACTAGAACATACGCTGAGTGAAGAGGAAGAAAATGAAGAATTATACGACTTTATAAAAAACACCTTAATCAAATTAGATTTAGGAAATAATCATATTGCCAATTTCCATTTAGAATTTTTAATAGACTTTATGTTTTTTAAAGGAATTCAGCCACAAGGAAAATATTCAGAAAAAACGCCTTATTTCAATATTAGAGAAGGAGAGTTTACCAATGAAGTAAATTCTTTTGGCTACTTAAGTGGCGACATAGCAAGTAATTTTTCTGCTTTATTGTATAAAGAGAAATTGAACTTAACTAAAAGGTCTAGAAAACAATTATTAGAGACTTTAATCCAATATTATTCTACACATATAGATAATTTCAGAAAAATTAATTCTTTAGATGTATTGGAAAGTGTTCTAGGGTAGTTCGGCTATAAATTCTCTTCCAGCCATTGATTCAACATAATAATAGACCAAATTCTATTGAAAAGAAAATCTTCTCCAGCAAAATATCTCCTTTCAATTTCTTTAACTTGTGCCACTTTGAAAATACTGTGTTTCTCTAAAACTTCTATACTCAAGTATTTTTCGGGTAAGTGTTTCAATTCTTTTTGTAACCAATATCTTATTGGAATACTAAAGCCCCATTTTGGTCTGTCAAAATATTCTTTAGGAACATAATCATAAAGAACTTCTTTTAGTAAATATTTACTTACACCATCTTTTATTTTTAATGCAGGAGCAAGGTTTACGCTAAACTCTAACATTCTATGATCTAAAAGAGGCACTCTAGTTTCTAAAGAATACCGCATGCTTGCCCTATCTACTTTTACCAATAAATCATCTTTCAAATAATAATTCATATCAAAAAAAGCTTGATTTTCTTGAGCATCCAGATCTAGTTTTGTACCTCTCGTTTCATCTAGTTCTAATTTTGAGTAGTTTTTATATTTTAAAACATCTACCAATTCTTCATTTGAAAAGAAAAACTGCTCAATAGAAAATATGTGAGAAGGGCGAGTGCTTTTGTCTGTATGACCAAACATGCCACTAGCTCTTTTATGTCTATTATTACTTTTAGAAAATGCAAAACGTAAAGGTTTTCCAAAAGCATCAATCAAAGGATTGTCTAATCTCTTTGCCCAAGTATACATGCCGTATCCAAAAAATTGCTCATCTCCACCATCGCCAGACAATGTCATGCTTACATGTTTTTTTGCTAGTTTAGAAACCAACATAGTTGGTATGGCAGAACTATCTGCAAAAGGTTCGTCATACGCTTTTATTATTTGATCAAACTGCTCAATAGCTTCATTATAAGAAACCATAAATTCATGATGATTTGTCCCTAAATAACCAGCAATTTGTTTAGCAAAAACAGCTTCATTGTAAGAAGACTCTTTAAAACCAATTGAAAAAGTATTGATTGGTTTTTCATTAACACTTTGTGCAATAGCCGTAACCGTACTAGAATCTATTCCACCACTTAAAAAAGTACCAAAAGGCACATCAGACATTAACCTGTATTTTATACTAGATTGCAATAATTCATCTAATTGCTTTTTTGCGACTTTTTCGTCTGAAAGTTGTTTCTTTTTATCAATTTTGTCCGCTAAATCCCAATATTTCTCTATTTGATAGCTTTTTTTAGTAATAGACAGTATAGACGCTGATGGAAATTTTCTAACTTCTTTATAGATAGAAAGGGGTTCTGGAATATAGCCTAAACGTAAATAACTTGAAATAGCTTTTTTACTCACAGTTAATGGAAAATCGGTAATTAATGTTTTAATAGCTTTCAATTCAGAAGCAAAAATTAAGTTTTCATTGTTCCAGTAAAAGTATAATGGTTTAATACCAACTCTGTCTCTAAAAAGCCATAATTTTTCTTCTCTGATGTCATAAATTGCCAAAGCAAACATGCCATTTAATTCTAAAACAAAATCTTTCCCCAGTTTTACAAAAAGTTCAAGAATTACTTTAGAATCAGAACTTAAACCTTCTTTGATATCGTATTTCTCTGCAAGTTCTTTGAAATTATATATTTCACCATTAAAAACCATTACAAAATTTCCGCAAGAAGAATAGAGTGGTTGGTTGGCACCAGAAGATAAATCCATAATACTTAATCTCCTATGTCCTAAAGCTAACTGATTATTGTCTGCAGTAAAAGCACCACCTGCATCGGGTCCTCTATGCGCAATTGAATCCGTCATTTGTTTAATCCAAGAAGGATGTAATTGCGTATTTAAAGTGAAAATTCCTGCTATACCACACATAAGGACAAAGTTAATGAAAAATATGAAAGATGAAACTAATTTCCATCGGCTACACAAACTAAATACAGACTTTTATATTAAAGAATTATAAATTTAAAATAAGTGTAAATTAGCTTGAGAATAAAAGTATTTGTGTAGCCAGGGAGTAGTTTTTAACTTAAATATCTCTAAAGAAATCCCAAACTTGCTCTTTTGGCGGTTTAGCACCAATTTTCATTTCTTTTTTAGTGACAGGATGCAAAAAACTTAGTTTTCTAGCATGTAAATGAATAGATCTATCTGGGTTCGAGCGTTTAAAACCATATTTAATATCACCTTTTATTGGGCAACCAATACTAGCCAATTGAACTCTAATCTGATGATGCCTTCCTGTAACAGGTGTCACTTCTAAAAGATTATAATATTTTGATTTTCCAATTATTTTGTAAGATAGTTCTGCCAGTTGAGCACCTTTTTTAGGTTTCGCATGAACATAAGACCTATTTTTTTCTTGATTTTTGTACATAAAACCAGATAGCGTTGCTTCCACTTCAGGCGGGTTTGCTTTTACAATCGCCCAGTAAGTTTTTTGAATTTCTCTCGTTTGAAAAAGCTTGTTTAATCTTTCTAATGCTTTACTCGTTTTTGCTAACACAACAATACCAGAAGTAGGTCTATCTAACCGATGTGGTAAGCCTAAATAAACCAATCCAGGTTTATTGTATTTCTCTTTTATATAAGCTTTCCCTTTATCAAGTAAAGATTCGTCACCAGTTTTATCGCCTTGTACTAGTAAACCTGCAGGTTTATTGATTATCAATAAATGATTGTCTTCAAAAAGTATATCTAATTCTGTTTTCATAAACGGATACAAAAGTACGACTTATTTAAAGAATGGTAGTTTTCATATACGAAAAGAAAATACGTATCTTTTCCTTTACCTTTGCATTAAATTTATAGTATGAAAAATAAGGAAATAATAGATAAATTTTATAGTGCTTTCCAAAATTTAGATTCAAAAACCATGAATTCTTTTTTGGCAGAAGATGTAATTTTTGAAGATCCGGCTTTTGGAAAATTGAAAGGAGATGAAGTAAAATATATGTGGCAGTTTTTATGTGAAAATGCGAAAGATTTTAAAATGGAATTCTCCAAAATTACTGAGACCCGTCAAGGAGGAACAGCTCATTGGGAAGCATATTATACTTTTAGTCAAACTAGAAATCAAGTGCATAATATTATAGAGGCCAATTTTGAAATTAAAAACGGCTTAATCATAAAGCATACAGATGATTTTGATATAAAAATATGGATAAAACAAGCAATGGGATCTACTTTAGGCTTGATTGGGGGAAGTTTTCTAGTAAAAAATGTAGTTAGAAAGAAGAGTAATAGCATACTGGTAAGTTACATAAGAAAAAACGCACTGCTGTAATATTAAAGAATGAATAAAATGGAAAAAATTACGACAAAATTAACGACACTTTTAAATATTGATTATCCAATCATTATGGCACCTATGTTTTTAGTGACCAATGAAAAAATGATGATTGAAGCTATGAATATGGGAATAGCAGCTTGTATTCCAGCTTTAAATTGGCGAACAGATGAGCTAATGCGAGCAGGAATTACAGAAATAAGAAGAAAAGCTAAAAAAGGGTCTTTGGGAATAAATTTAATAGTTAACCAATCAAATCCAAAATATAAAACACAATTAGCAACCTGTGTAGAATTGGGTGTAGATTTTATAATTACTTCTCTAGGTAATCCCAAAGAGGTAATTAATAAATGTAAAGCAGTAAATATCAAAGTTCTTTGTGATGTTGTTGATGAAAAATTTGCTAAAAAAGTTGAAAACTTGGGTGCAGATGCTGTTATTGCAGTAAATAAAGAAGCAGGGGGACATTCAGGAAATATGTTTTCATCAGAATTAATTCCTTTATTAAACAAAACGGTTAAAATTCCTGTGGTTTCTGCTGGTGGTGTTGGAAATGGTAAAGGATTTTATGATAGACTAAATAAGGATGGTGCAGCGGGTTGTTCTATTGGCAGTATTTTTATTGCCACTAATGAAAGTAATGTTTCAGCAGCATATAAAAATGCTTGTGTGAAATATTCAGACAAAGATATAGTAATGAGCACTAAGATTTCTGGTACACCTTCAACAGTAATCAATACGCCTTATGTAAGAAAAATTGGAATAAAACAGGGATGGCTTGAAAAAACACTTTCTAAAAACAAGCAACTCAAGAAATGGATAAAGATGTTTACTTTCTTAAAAGGGATGAAGGTTATAGAAAATGCAGCGACTACCGCAACTTATAAAACAGTTTGGATTGCCGGACCAACTATAAAATACACTAAGAAAATTAGAGCGGTTAAAGAGGTTGTAGAATCATTGATTTTGGGTTACGAGCAGGAAGAGAAACAAAAAAAAGCAATGTCTAGAAGTGTAAGTAGAAATTAGAAGATTTAAATCTCTATTGCGTTAGGCTTCTAAATTATTTGTAACACAATGGCTGAGCTCGCTAGAGCTAAAAGTTGCTTTTAAATATAATATGCAATTTTTGAAAGGTGGATGAGAAATCTATCAGATAGTCTAAAAATTCAATTAAAAAGTAACAACTTTGCAGGATTAGTGTATTAAATTAAATAAAAAAACTATGAAAAGAATAAGTATTTTATTGTTAGCTGTATTGTCTATAATGACAACATACGCACAAAAAGAGGTTGCAGCTAGTACTGCTGGAACAATAGCTCCAACTACAGAAGAAGTAGAAAAAGCTTGGAAATTTGGTGGGAGAGCAGGATTGTTTGCAAACCAAGTAGCATTAGTGAACTGGTCTGCAGGAGGGGTTTCTTCTATCTCAGGACTATTAAATGGGGACATTTTTGCAAACTATAGAAAAGGAAAGCATTCTTGGGAAAATAATTTCAAGGCAGAATATGGTCTGATTAAAGAAAAAAGTGCCGATTTAAAGAAAAATGCAGATCGTATGGAGTTAAACTCTAAATATGGTTACCAAATAGATAAAAAAGGAACTTTATTTGTTGGTGCTTTAATGAGTTTTAATACGCAATTCACAATGGGTTACACTGCCGGTGAAGTAAGACATTCTTCTAACTTTTTATCTCCTGGAAATTTAGTGCTAGCCGCAGGCTTAGATTGGAAACCAAGTGATATGTTTTCTTTATTCTTCTCCCCGGTAGCAGGTAAATTGGTTTTTGTTACAGATAAAGGGGTTGATGAAACTACTTATGGTTTAAATGCAGGAGCTCAAGTTAGAACAGAATTAGGTGCTTATATGAAAGTAGAATTCAAAAAGGATTTAATGAAAAATGTTAAATTTAAAACAGCTTTAACGCTTTATACAAACTATTTAGATACGACAACTACGGCAGTTTATGAAAATGATGTATTTTTTAAGCGTAAATCAAACTTCGGAAATATTGATGTAGATTGGAGTGTAGGAATAGATTTAACAGTAAACAAATGGATTACCGTTAATTTAGGAACTCAATTAATATATGATCATAATACTAAAATCAATTTATTTGATAAGGAAGGTAGTGCTATTATGAGTTCAGATGGAACTCAAAAAACAGGAGCAAGAACTCAATTTAAGGAAGCCTTAAATGTTGGAGTTGCCTATAGATTTCAACCCAAAGAGAAAAAGAAAGTTAAAAAATAATTTAACTTTTTTTTAAGGAATAGGCCTTTCTTTTAACAGAAATTAACCGTGAATTAATTCACTTACGTATAAATTTGCGTAACTAAAAAAAATAGCAATTTAATGGAACACACTGCAACAGATATTAAAGAATTAAGTGAAATCATAGAAAGAGAAAGTGCTTTCTTAGATTTAATTTATATGGAAACCGGCAAAGTAATTTCTGGTCAAAAGTATATGATGGAAAGATTGATGTTAGCCATATTAGCTAATGGGCACATTCTTTTGGAAGGGGTTCCAGGTTTAGCAAAAACATTGGCAATTAAGTCTTTATCTTCTGCTATAAATGCTGACTTTAATAGAATTCAGTTTACGCCAGATTTATTACCTGCAGATATTTTAGGTACAATGATTTATAATCAGAAAGCAGGAGATTTTGAAGTTCGTAAAGGGCCAATTTTCTCAAACTTTGTATTAGCAGATGAGATAAACAGAGCACCGGCAAAAGTACAATCAGCACTTTTAGAAGCCATGCAAGAAAAGCAAGTAACTATTGGTAAAGAAACTTATAAACTAGAAGAACCATTTTTG
The DNA here is from genome assembly GCA_963932515.1 of uncultured Chitinophagales bacterium. GTDB lineage: Bacteria > Bacteroidota > Bacteroidia > Chitinophagales > UBA8649 > CAKZQD01. The sequence continues at coordinate 53,771 of CAWVRT010000001.1, read as the reverse complement.
GTAATGGCTACACAGAATCCTATTGAGCAAGAAGGAACTTATCCTTTGCCAGAAGCACAGATAGATCGTTTCATGATAAAAGTAAATATCGACTATCCTAAAAAAGAAGAGGAAAGACAGATAATTAGAATGAACATGGACATGGAAAAGCCAAAAATAAATCAAGTAGTAGATAAAAGCCAAATAATAAAAGCTAGAGGATTGGTTCGTAAAGTATATATGGACGAAAAAATTGAGCAATACATTTTAGATTTAGTTTTTGCCACTAGATATCCAAAAGAAAATGGTTTTGACAAAATGCAACATTTAATAAGTTATGGCGGTTCGCCAAGAGCAAGTATTAATTTAGCATTAGCTGCAAAATCTCACGCATTCTTGAAAAAAAGAGCTTATGTAATTCCTGAAGATGTAAGAGCCGTTGCTTATGATGTAATGCGTCATAGAATTGGTTTAACTTATGAAGCAGAAGCAGAAAATGTAACTACAGAAGAAATTATTAGCGAATTATTGAATACAGTAGAGATACCTTAATCCAGATAAAAGAAAATAGATATTAGAAATTAGATTGGTTTTGCATAAGGCCTTTAATGTCTATTATCTAATCATCTAATATCTAAATCAAAATATGGAAACCTCAGAATTAATAAAAAAAGTACGTAAGATTGAAATCAAAACGAAAGGTTTGAGCAATCAAGTATTTGCAGGATCTTATCATTCTGCTTTTAAAGGTAGAGGAATGTCTTTTAGTGAAGTAAGAAACTATACTTATGGCGATGATGTAAGAAATATTGATTGGAATGTAACCGCTAGATATGGTGAACCATTTATCAAAGTTTTTGAAGAGGAAAGAGAGATAACCATGATGCTATTAATAGACATTTCAAAATCTTCTTTTTTTGGCACACAAAATCAATTCAAAAATGAAATTATTACAGAAATAGCAGCAGTTTTATCTTTTTCAGCTATTCAAAACAATGATAAAGTAGGCGTAATTTTCTTTAGTAATAAAGTAGAAAAATATATTCCACCAAAAAAAGGGAAGTCTCATATTTTAAGAATAATAAGAGAATTGATAGAAGTAAAACCTTCTGAAAATGGAACAAGTATTGGCGTTGCCTTGAAATATTTCAATAATATAATGAAGCGTAGAAGTATTGCTTTTTTAATGTCAGATTTTATGGACAAAAAAGAAGACTATGAAAATGCTTTAACTATCTCTAAGAAAAAACACGATTTAATTGGTTTACACCTTTTCGATAAAAGAGAAAATGAATTAGCCAATATTGGATTAGCAAAAATGGTAGATAGTGAAACAGGAGAAAGCCTTTGGGTAGACACTTCAAGTAAATCTGTTAGAGAAAATTACAAGAATTATTTCGAAAATCAACTACAAGAGACTAAAAAAACTTTTCACAAGAGAGGAGCAGACTTTTTGAGTATAGATACAGAAACCAATTATACGGTAGCATTAATGAATCTATTTAAAATGAGAGGAAGTAGAAGATAATGAACAATATTAATGCTACATATCGATTCAAAGAATTAGGCGTTTTTCTTCTATTGTTATTGTTTCCATTTATGGCTTTTTCACAAAGCTTAAATGTTTCCGTAAATGCTGATTCTATCCTAATTGGAGATATATATTCATTAGAAATGGCTGTCGAAAATTTTGGTAAATCGAATGTGTTTTTTCCAAGTTTTACCGATACAATAGGAAACGGGAAAATAGAAATAATAGAAGATTATCCAATAGATACTATAGAGAATAAATTGGTAAAAAAGTGGGATTTAAGTATTTATTATCCTGGAGCTTATCAAGTAGCTGGATTTTCAGTTATTGTCCAAAATGAAAATGAATCAATAGATACTTTAAAAAGTTTTGACCCGGTTAGTGTTTTTGTAAAAACGATTGCCGTTGATACGTCAAAAGCTTTTAATCCAATTAAAGCACCAAAGAGTATTCCTTACCCTTTCAAAGAAGTCGTTAAAAAGTATTTCCCTTATGTGTTAGGACTGATTGCTTTAATTGCATTATTTTTCTACTTGGGTTACAGGTATAAAAACAGAGATAAACCTAAATATATAAAACCTAAAACTACTTTAGATTATCATCAAGAAGCTATTAATAAGTTAAAGGAAATAGATCAACAGAAATTGTGGCAAAGTGGTCATATTAAAGAGTATTATTTAGAAATCTCTGAAGTATTAAGATCTTATATGGAAGGAAGATTTGACTTTAATGCCATGGAAAGTACTACAGACGAGATTGTTGAAGAATTACTAATTTTTGGAGAAAACAAGACGCTAAGTAAAAAACTAAAAGAAGTTTTACAGCAATGTGACTTGGCTAAGTTTGCAAAATTTCAGCCCTTAGGAGATGAAAATATGCGAATGATGAAAATTGCCCAAGACTTTGTAGCTCATACAAAACCAAAAGAAGAAGAACAAACGACTAACGAAAAAAATGACTCCACTCATGAATAAATTTCTTTCGTTTAAGTTCGCTAACCCAGAGTATTTATGGGCAATTCCATTTATTGTATTGTCGATGATTTTATGGTGGTTTTTCAATAGAAAAAAAGAATATGCTACAATAAAAATGCCTTCACTAGCAGCTTTTAAAGGGAAGAGTTCTTTTAGAGGAAAATTGAAAATACTTCTGACGATTTTTAGAGTATTAGCTATGGTCGCATTAATTATTGCTATAGCAAGACCTCAAACTACAGACAGTGACGAAAAAATTACTTCTTATGGGATAGACATAGTTTTATCACTAGATGTTTCAGCTTCAATGCTCGCCAAAGATTTTAAGCCAAATAGATTAGAAGCTGCTAAAAAGGTAGCATCTGAATTTGTAGATGCTAGACAAAACGATAGACTTGGTCTGGTTATTTTTTCAGGAGAAAGTTTTACGCAAGTTCCTGTTACTACAGATCATATGATTGTAAAAGACCAATTGGCAAAAGTTAAATACGGTTTTTTAAGTCAAGGAACGGCCATTGGTATGGGAATAGCTACAGGCGTAAATAGACTAAAAGATAGTAAATCCGAAAGTAAAGTCATTGTTTTAATGACTGATGGTGTAAACAACGCAGGCTTAATAGATCCTATATTGGCAACAGAAACAGCCAATCAATTTAATATAAAAGTTTACACAATAGGAATAGGTTCAGAAGGACAAGCATTGATGCCGATTAGTATGAAAACCAACGGACAATTTCAATATGGTTACGCTAAAGGAGAAATAGATGAAAAACTTTTGAAAGAAGTAGCAAGCGCAACTGGGGGGAAATATTTTAGAGCAACAGGAAATAAGTCGTTAAAAGAAATTTATGAAGAAATAGATAAATTGGAAAAAACAGAAATTATTTCGTCTCAAACTATTAGAAAAACAGAAGAATTTTATCCATTTGCATTTTTTGCCTTAGCCTTAGTCTTACTAGAAATGCTTTTTAGATATTTATTAGTAAGGTCTTATCCTTAAAATGTACACTTGAATTTTAAGGAGTTCTATATCATTGATTATAAATCCATTTTCCTTAATAATCAGTTTAATTATGTAGCGTTAGATAATTTATCAAATTAAAGAGTACTATTGAGTTGTTCTTGAATAAGCTAATTTGTTTTTTTATTCTAAAAAAATACCTAAATTTGTACTAATTTTTAAATAAACCTTAACTCAATCTAAAAATTAAGATAGCAATATCTGGGGGTTTATAGGCTTGTTTTTTATAAGAAATATAAAATCTTTGGAAGACACTAAAGAGTATGAGTGAAGTTAGAAGTGGAACTTGGACAGAATAGAAAAAATAAACACAATAAAAGTGTAATAAAGGGAGCATACTTCTAGTACAGTATGCTTTTTTTATGAAAAAATATTAATATTTATATAACCAATGAAGAAGATAAGAAATTTTTGTATAATAGCCCATATTGATCACGGTAAAAGTACATTGGCTGATAGGTTATTAGGAATTACAGGGACTGTTTCTCAAAGGGAAGAACAAGCTCAGATCTTAGATGATATGGACATCGAAAGAGAGAGAGGGATTACGATAAAAAGTCATGCTATTCAAATGCATTATAAGCATACCGATAATGAAGACTACATCTTAAATTTAATAGATACGCCAGGTCATGTCGATTTCTCTTATGAAGTTTCAAGGTCTATTGCTGCTTGTGAGGGCGTGTTATTGATTGTCGATGCGGCCCAAGGTATTCAAGCACAAACAATTTCAAATTTATATTTAGCTTTAGATAACGATTTAGAAATATTACCAGTTATCAATAAAATAGATATGCCTGGTGCTATGATAGAAGAAGTGGCAGACCAAATTATGGATTTAATTGGTTGTGATAGAAGGGAGATTCTAGAAGCCAGTGGTAAAACGGGCCAAGGAGTAGAAACAATTTTAGATGCAATAGTAGAAAGGATTCCTGCACCCAGTGGTGATAAAGATGCACCGCTACAAGCTATGATTTTTGATTCTGTTTTTAATTCTTATAGAGGAGTTATTGCTTACTTTAGAATTTTTAATGGAACATTAAAGAAAAAAGATAAAGTAAAATTTTTCAATACAGGAGGAACTTATATTGCTGATGAAGTAGGTGTTTTAGAATTGACACCTAAACCTATGGACTCTTTGTCAATTGGAGATGTTGGTTATATCATAACCGGAGTAAAAGAATCTAAAGAAATAAAAGTAGGAGATACTATTACCTTAAATGAAAACCCTTGTCAAGAGGCAATTCAAGGTTTTGAAGATGTAAAACCAATGGTTTTTGCAGGTATTTACCCAATAGATTCTGATGATTATGAAGATTTAAGAGATTCATTAGAAAAATTGCAGTTAAATGATGCTTCATTGGTTTATGAACCAGAAACATCTATTGCTTTAGGATTTGGTTTTAGATGTGGATTTTTAGGAATGTTACACTTAGAAATTATTCAGGAAAGACTAGAAAGAGAGTATGATTTAGGAATTATTATTACTACACCACAGGTTACATATAACTGTTATACAAATGGTGGAAAGAAATTAACAATTCATAATCCAGCTGATTTGCCAGATGTATCATCTATCGATAGAATTGAAGAACCTTACATAAGAGCACAAGTAATTACAAAGCCAGATTTTATTGGCTCTATAATGAACTTATGTATGGAAAAAAGAGGAATTTTAACCAATCAAGTTTATTTGTCTACTTCAAGAGTTGAATTATCTTTTGAAATGCCAATGGCAGAAATTGTATTTGATTTTTATGATAAATTAAAGTCTATATCTAAAGGATATGCTTCTTTTGATTATCATATGACAGATTTCAAAAAAGGAGATTTGGTACGTTTAGATATTAAATTGAATGGAGATAATGTAGACGCATTCTCTACAATGATACATAGAGAAAAAGCTTATAGCTTTGGTTCTAGGTTATGTAAAAAATTAAGAGAGTTAATCCCTAGACAACAATTTGTTATTGCTATTCAAGCAGCTATTGGCATGAAAATTATTTCGAGAGAAACAATTTCTGCTATGCGTAAAGATGTTACAGCCAAATGTTATGGTGGTGATATTTCTAGAAAACGTAAGTTATTAGAAAAGCAAAAGAAAGGAAAGAAGAAAATGCGTCAGTTTGGTAAAGTAGAAGTTCCTCAAAAAGCATTTTTAGCCGTTTTGAAATTAGATGATTAATTAGTTCTTGAAACAAAAGCAGAAATGTTTCCATTTCATTATTAAAGAAGATAATCTAGTTAGAAAAGAAGGTAAAATGCTAGGGATGGCAAAGGTCGTTAAAATCTAAATATAGAATTGCTTACAATAATTATATGTGTTACATTTTTTTAAATTTGTTAAATCAAATTTATAGGACTTGTATATTGTAATTTTGACTTAAATTGCGCATCGCAAATGAAACTAAACTTCAAAACACACGGACAAGGAGAACCTTTAATCATTTTACATGGTTTATTGGGTTCTTTAGATAATTGGTCAACTTTAGCTAAAAAGTTTGCAGAAAACTACACCGTTTTTATTGTAGACCAAAGAAATCATGGTAAATCTCCACATGCCAAAGAATTTAATTACCAAGTACTTTCTGAAGATTTATTAGAATTCATGGACGATAACCATATCCATTCTGCCAATATTATTGGACATAGTATGGGTGGGAAAACAGCCATGACATTTGCAGTTGATCATCCAGATAGAGTTCAGAAATTAATTATTGCAGATATTGCTCCAATTAAATATAGCGGCGGGCATAAAATTATTTTTGATGCATTGTTTAGTGTTGATTTAGTAAAAATTAAATCTAGAAAAGAAGTCGAAACTCAGCTGGAAGGCTATATCAAAGAATTTGGAATTAGACAATTCTTATTAAAAGGTCTTACAAGAGATCAGGATAGAAATTTTGTTTGGAAGTTTAATTTAAAAGATCTCTGGGATTCGTATAATGCGATAATAGACACTTTTGACGATTTAGACACTGTTTTTGATGGGAAAACACTTTTTATAAAAGGAGCCAATTCTAATTATATTTTAGACGAATACTTCCCTAAAATAGAAAAAATATTTCCAAATGCCGAATTTGAGACCATCGAAAAGGCTGGACATTGGTTGCATGCAGAACAACCGACTATCTTTTATGAATTGGTAAACAAATTTCTAGATTAACTATTTAGTGTTTATAAAGTAAAGCCTATCACAAAAAATAAAGTAATAATAATAATACCTTTGTAACTTATTAAAAATATTAAAATGATAAATATTGTTCTTTTTGGTCCTCCAGGTAGTGGAAAAGGTACTCAAGCGGTTAAAATTGCCGAAAAATATGACTTATTACACATATCAACAGGGGACTTATTCAGAAATGCGATTAAAAACGAAACTGAAATGGGTCTAAAAGCGAAAGCTTTTATCGTAAAAGGAAACTTAGTTCCAGATGAGGTTACTATAGGAATGATGAATGCCGTAATTAATGAAAACCCAAATGTTAATGGAATTATTTTTGATGGGTTCCCAAGAACAGTAGCACAAGCAGAAGCTTTGGATGTTTTTTTAAACGAAAAGAAAAAACCAGTAAGTAGAATGATTCAATTAGATGTTTCTGAAAAAGAATTAATTGCTAGATTATTGAACAGAGGAAAAGATTCTGGAAGAGCAGACGATCAAGATACTAAAATTATTCAAAATAGAATTTCTGTTTATAACGAGCAAACATTACCTGTTGCAAATTTCTATGAAAAACAAAATAAATTAACTCATTTAAAAGGAGAAGGTTCTATTAATGTAATTTTTGATAGAATTTGTAGCGTTTTAGATGAAATAGTATAATTTGAATAGTATTTAGCTAAAAAAGATATTCAAGTCGAAGAAATTCGTAAAAAACACTTTTAATGACATCGCTTTTGTATTTTTGTTTCAAAAATAATATGATGATAAAATATATAGCAATAATAGTAATTACTAGTTTCGTTTTTAATTCTTGTGGAACAAGCTCAAAAGCTACAAGTTCAGTTCGTCCTTCAAAGGCACAAAGTATTTCATACCCAAAAAATATAAAAGTGACTAGAATTGCAAAAAATATTCCTTCTGGTGATTTAAAATTTATTTCAGTTTCAGATTCTAAAAGAGCGGTAACACAATCAAAGAAACAAACCCTACAAAAAGTAAAATAATTTCCCTAAATATTTAAAATTATAAAAAACAATTATTATCTTTGCAATCCTTTAAAAGCAAATAAGCTTTTTTGGGCCAGTAGCTCAGCTGGATAGAGCACCTCCCTTCTAAGGAGGCGGTCAAAGGTTCGAATCCTTTCTGGCTCACTAAAAGCCTCAAAATATTTATTTTGAGGCTTTTTTGATTCTAATCGAGAAAATCAATTTATTTTTTTAATTTTGTATGATGATTCAGAGAATACAAACTATCTATTTCTTTTTAGCAGCAATAACTCTTTTGCTGTATGCTTTTTTTTGTAATTCTAATATTTTAAATATTACACGGTCTATTACAGAAGCATTTATTCCAGCAATAGTAAGTTTTTTAGTGGCGGTTTTCTCGCTAGGGGTAATTTTCTTATTTAAAAAGAGAAATTTTCAGTCTGTTGCTAGCTCAATTTTTATTTTACTAGTCGTTATAACTATGTCTTATTTTATTTTTACAATAAAATTATTCTATTTAGAATGGACTTTTTATTTATTTCCATTAGCTCTAATATTTTTATTTTTAGGAAGAAAAAATGTTGTCGCTGACGAAAAACTAATTAGATCAGTAGATAGGTTGCGTTAAATTCTGATTGCTTATGAGCCGCTAACTTTTAAGAGTATTCTTTATTAAAGCTATTCTTTTGGCAGAATAATTGCTTGGCGTATAATTAATTAGCTTAAATAATTCCACAAATCCAAAATTTTGTCCTTTATTATTGTTAAATTATTAATTAATATTGTCTTTCATCTGCTATGTAAATACTTGAATTTTAGTATTTTTATAGCTTGCAAAAAAAAAATAGAGTTATAATGAAAAATATATTTTTAAGTATTCTCACAATATTAGGCGTTTTTGGTGTAAATGCGCAAACCGTTTATACAATGCAAAATGATTCAGTTGTTTTAGATTGCTCTATAGGAGGCGTTTTACATGATTCTGGAGGAAATGGGACTAGTTATGGAAATAATGAAAGTTTTTTCTTTACGGTTTGTCCTGGTTCTCCAAACGAAGCAATAGCCTTTGATTTTAATAGTGAAAATTTTGGAGATGGAGATTATGTTTGTGTTTTTGACGGCACAGATAATTTTGCGCCATTAATGGATTGTTATAATAACGTAAATCCTGTTATATTAAATCAAGTAATAAGAGCTACTGTTAGCAATGCTTCTCGTTGTTTAACTTTTCAATTTTATTCAGATGCAGCCATTACAGGAGATTTTGAAATAGAATTATTTTGTTTAGCTCCTTGTCAAAATATAATATCACAAATTGCCAGTTCAAACCCACCAATAAATCCAGTAGATACAACTTATATAGATCTTTGTTTTAATGATACGTTGTCATTAACGGCATCCGCTCTTTATTCAGAAAATAATACATATTATAATCAATCAAATGCTAGTTCTAATTTCTTTTGGAAAGTAGGTGCTCTGTTAGATACAAATATAGTTTTTTCTCTAGGCCTTGATGATGCTGGTTTTTATCCTATAGAATTAACAGTAGAAGATTCAGAAGGTTGTTTGTCTAAGAATGAACATAATTTGGTAGTAAGATATATTCCCAGACCAAGTTTTAATCCTGTATATGATTCTACACTTTGTTTTGAAGAAACTGTAAGTTTTTATGATATTATAGATGGCGAGAATATTGGCGGTAATGTAATTATTGGGGATACCATAAGAACCTCTTCGGTTTTTGCAGTAACATCTGCGGCACAATACATTCCAGATGATGCCGATAATATTTCTGGTAATGGAATTTCTACACCTGCCACTTATTCTGTAAGTGTTACTGGGTTTATTCCGGGTTCTATTATTACAAGTGGTTCTCAAGTAGAACAAATTTGCTTAGACATAGAACATTCCTTTGCTGGTGATATTGATATTGTTTTAGTAGCTCCTAATGGATCTCAAATATATTTGGTTGATATGAATCCTCCTGCAGGACCCGCTGCCGATTATGGATTTCCAATTATAGGGGTTAACCCTTTAACACCAGGGACTCCTGAAACCTATTGTTGGTCTCCAACAGGGACAAGTGTTCCCATTATTTCTGGGGCGGCTTATCCTGCAATGATACCGGCATTTCCGGCGACTTATCAAGCAACTGGAAATTGGGATAATTTTATTGGTTCTCCAGTAAATGGAACTTGGACCATACAGGTATTTGATGATTATGGAGGGGATGATGGCTTTATTTTTGGTGCTTCATTTGCTTTTGATAGTGTATTTGTTCCTCCACCAGATTCATTTTATGTAGCTTATGACGCCATTGGTAATTGGGAAAATGATCCTTTTATCATAAGTGATTCTTTAAATCAGAATGCTGTTGATTATTACGCAGGTTCTGCAGGAGCAAATAGCTTAATTTATACTACAACTAGTGATTTTGGTTGTACTGAATCAGATACTTTACATTTTTGGGTTGATAGTTTTGAGGTAGTCGCTACTCCTTCAGACACGAATGTTTGTGCTCTTGACCCAGTTCAACTTAATGCCGTTGTAAATGGATCAACAGGAGCTTTAACATATGGTTGGACCCCGACTACGGATTTGAACTTTAGTAATATAGCTAACCCAATTTCTACGTTAACAACTGGGTCTATTCAGTATACTGTTGGCGTTACAAACGCCAATGCTTGTACATTTTATGATACTATTGATGTTCAAATTGAGTCAAGTTTTGAATTTAATGCTATGGGTGACACAGCAATATGTTTTGGTGATAGTATACAACTTTGGGCATCTGGTGGAGCTACCTCTTATGATTGGATTCCAAATAATGGAACCATTAGTGATACAGCAAGTGCTACACCAATGATTTTCCCTACTACAACGACAACTTATACAGTTCAAGCAGATTCTACTGGTTGCTCTCAATATGCAAATATTGTTGTTTCAGTTTCGAATATTACATCACAATTAACCCTATCAACAAATCCAGCTTGTGGTCAAACAAACGGAAGTATCTTAATTTTTGGCGCTGGAGGATCAGGTGTTTTAAGTTACTCTAGCGATGGTGGTGTTACCACTCAGGCAAATGGAGTTTTTACTGGTTTAGACGCAGGAGTTTATCCAATGGTTATTTCAGATGGTTCGGGATGTGACTATATAGATACGATTATTTTAATTGGCGGGCTCTCGTTGGTAATAGACTCGGTAATTGCTAATAATCCAGCTTGTGGTGTTGTTGGTAGTATTGACGTAATTCTTACTAACCCAGCTTTAATAGTTACTTATACTTTAGATGTCGGACCAGTTTCACAAGATTCAAGTTTATTTATGGGTCTTAGTGGAGGTTCTTACACGATAACGATAGATGATGGTGTTTGCCCTTCCATAGATACAACAATTATTTTAGGAGGAGCAGCATCTGTCGGTTTAGCTGTAGATAGTAGTTTTGATATTTCTTGTTTTAATCAAGCTGATGGTGAAATTTATTTAAGCGCATTTGGTGGAACTTCTTACAATTATTCTGTAGATGGAGTAAGTTATGTTCCATCGGGAAATTTTAATAATCTAGACACAGGAACTTATACCGTATATGTAGAAGCTTTGGGTTGTATAGATTCTAGTTTTGTAACTATTACTCAGCCAGATTCATTAGTTTTTACTAGTGTATTAGATAGTATATTCTGTTTTGGGGATAGTGCAAATATTTTGATTGCAGCTTCTGGAGGAACAATACCATATTCTTATGCTATAGATGGGATACCTACGTTTTCTACAGCAAATAGTTATGTAGTTTCTGGCGGAAATTATGCCTTACAAGTTATGGATTTTCATAACTGTTTAACTGTAATTGAATTAGATACAATAGATCAGCCTACTCAATTAGTTTTAACTTTAGATAGTATTACAAACTCAGATTGTATAGCAATGAATGGTGCAATATTTACTTCGGCAACTGGGGGTTTAGAACCGTATGCTGTTTCAATAGATGGTGGAATAACAATACAAGATTCAACAAACTTTTTAAACTTAGCAAGTAATACTTATACCGTTACGCTTACAGATGCAAATGGATGTACGGTTACTGTATTGGCAAATATTCAAGCGAACGCCTCGGTTTCGTTAAGCGTAATGTCTTTTGATAGTATTTCTTGTTTTGGAATAGATGATGCCATGGTTCAATTAGGAACATTAAATGGGTCGTCAGCTTTTTCTTTCAATATAGATAACGGTCTGATGCAAGCAGATTCATTGTTTACTAATTTAAGCGGGGGAATACATGGTTTTACAGTATTAGACATGAATGGTTGTATAGATTCTGTAACGATAGACATTTTTGAACCTACTCAATTGCTTACTTCTTTTACCACAGATAGTTTAACCTGTGATGAAGCAGGAAATGGAGAAATCCACTTAACTGCTCTTGGTGGGACCACTCCTTATGTTTATGCGGTAGATAATTTTTTCTTACCTCAATTAGTTGGAGATTTTACTGGCTTAGATGCAGGTTTGCATATGGCTTATTTTGCGGATGGAAATGGATGTATAGATACACTAAGTGCTATTAATGTTTTCCAACCAGATAGTTTTATAATTACAAATGTTACCGTTCAAAATATTTTATGTAGCGGAAATACGAATGGTAGTTTTACAGTTACTGTTTCAGGTGGCACAGCCAACTATCAATATAATTTAAATAATGGCGTAAATCAATCTTCAAATATTTTTAATAATTTAACGCAAGGTATTTATACTATAAATGTAATAGACATGAATGGATGTAGTGCTTCTGTAATAGATTCTATCTCTGTGCCAAATGCATTAGATTTAACATTAGATAGTGTAATAAATTCTAATTGTAGTTTAGCAGATGGCGCAATTTATTTAGCTATCACTGGTGGTGTTGGTCCATATTCTTACACACTAGACGCAGGAGTTAATACGCAAGATTCTACAAATTTTATGGATGTTTTTGCAGGAACTTATCTTATGGAAATAACAGATGGTAATTTATGTACTGATACATTAACCGTACTAGTTCAAGATGATGCTACTTTAGCTATTACAGTAGTAACATTTGATAGTGTTTCTTGTTTTGGAACGGCTGATGCTTCTGTACAATTAAGTGCTACTGGCGGAACAGCTCCTTATACTTTTAGTGTTGATAATGTGCCATTTCAATTGGATTCAGTATTTACGAATTTAAGTGGTGGAATACATTCTTTTATAGTTAAAGATAATAATTTATGTACGGAACCTGTTACCTTCTCTGTATTTGAACCTACACAATTAATAACCTCCTTTACAACAGATAGTTTAACATGTGATGAGGCTGGAAATGGAGAAATTCACTTGACTGCTGTAGGTGGTACTGCTCCGTATACTTATGCTTTAGATAATTATTTTACACCTCTGTTAAATGGAGATTTTTTAAATTTAGACGCGGGAATTTATACGGGCTTTATTATCGATACTAATGGATGTGAAGACAGTATAACTCCAATTAATATTTTCCAACCAGATACATTTGTAATTACAAATGTTACCGTTCAAGATATTGCTTGCAATGGAGATAATGATGGTATGCTTACTATAACTACTTCAGGAGGAACAAGTAGTTTTCAATACAATTTAAACAGTGGAATAAACCAATCTTCTAATGTTTTTAATTCTTTAGGAGGAGGTGCTTTTACAATTAGTGCTTTAGATGCAAATGCTTGTTCTGCTTCAATAATAGATTTTATTTTTGAACCAACAGTTGTTGTGTTAGTTTTGGATAGCCAAAAAAATGTCACTTGTTTTAATGGGAATAATGCATATTTAGCATTTTCTGCCAATGGAGGCGTTGGCTCTTATACATACTCTAAAGATAATGGAGTAACTTTTCAATCAGGGAATAGTTTTAATTTATTAACTGCAGGAACATATACTATAGTAGTTAAAGATGGAAATGGTTGTACAGAAAGTTTAAATGTAACGATTACACAAGCTAGTCAAATACAAATTACCACTTCTTCTACAGCGGTAACTTGTGCAGGATCTACTGATGGAATAGTTACTATAAATTCATCTTCTGGTGGAAATCCGCCATATTCTGCCATTGTAAATTCAAATCCTCCAGTGTCTTTCACGGGGAATTATTCTTTAGGAAATTTACAAGGGGGCGTAAACCATACGGTACAAGTTGTGGATTCTGAAGGCTGTACTTCTATTATACAAAATGTATTTATAAACCAGCCAGATAGTTTAATTCTAGTACAACAAAACTTAAATGATGTTAGTTGTAATAGCAATGGAGATGGATCTGTAAGTTTATTGGCGCAAGAGGGTACGCCAGCTTATACTTTCACTTTAAATGTAAATGGTAATATTTTAACACAAACTGGATCAGATAGTGTTTATTTTGATAATTTAAATGGAGGACAATATCCGGTATTCTTAACAGATGCAAATGGTTGTTCAGACTCTATGATGATTGATTTGTCAGAACCAAATGCATTAGTTATTGATAGCTTGCAAATATTAAGTCAAATCACCTGTTTTGGAGAAGATAACGGATCTATATTAGTATACTCATCAGGTGGAAGTCAATATGCTTCTCCATTAGACCCATATACTTATTCTTGGAGTCCTTCTGGAGATACAGAACATAAAGCGGGTCCTTTAGGTCCGGGAGTTCACGAAGTTACAGTTACAGATGCTAATGGATGTACAGCTACAGCTTCAGAGAGCATATTGCCAGTTGATCCTGTAATTGCAAACATTAACCCAGATTCTGCATTTATGAGTATGGGAGACACCCTACAATTAGGGGTCAATGTGCAAAATGCTATAGGAAATAATTTGCAATATTCTTGGTCGCCAACAAATGGGTTAAGTTGTACAGACTGTGCTAATCCTACAATAACAATTTACAACGATATTACTTATAGTGTTGTAGTTACAGCTGACAACGGCTGTACAAATTATAATTACACAGAGGTTTTTATCGGTATAGATGCGTCTTTATTCTTCTTTATTCCAAATGGGTTTACACCAAATGGCGATGAAATAAATGATAATTTCCAAGTTTATGGTCAAGATGTAAAAACTGTTGAAATGATGGTTTACAATAGGTGGGGAGAGAAAGTTTTTGAAGGAAATAACCAATTTCAACCTTGGGATGGAACTTTTAAAGGGGTACCTCAAGCATCAGGTGTGTTTACTTATGTTATTGATGTAACTTTCTTAAATGATGCTGAAATTCAGAAAAAAGGAAGTGTAAGTTTAGTCAGATAATACTGCGTTTAACTCTTTTCAAATAAAAAACAAAGTAATGTTCTATTGAAGGCGTTACTTTGTTTTCTTAAGAGGGTTTGTCTTTACATATAAGTCCTCTTTGTTTTTTACTACCTTTGTAAAGTTTTGAATAGATCCGCTACCATAAAAGTTATTTTCTCTCTGATATTAGTTTTTTTAATGTCCGTTCTTGTTCGTTATCCTAACATCAATAGACCGTTATCTAAACATCATGAATTTGTTACAGCTATTCCTTTAAGAGTATTGCAAATATGGGAAAAAGAAGGCGCAGCAAAATATCATTTTAACCCGGTAATGAATTATGCGGGTAAAGCCAATAAGAACATTAATAACAATGCAAGTACTACCGGTACAATGATTGATAAAGCAGGAAACTATTATTACGTTTCTCATCCGCAGTTTGCTTATATATTTCCGTATCTAGTTTTTAAAATATTCCATATAAAAGCTAGCGTGTTATCTTTAGAAATTTTTCACCTAGTAATAAATTTCTTTTCTGCTGCTTTTATTTATTTGATAATCTGTTTATTAGCTATTCAGAAACCATTTAAAAAGTTGTTTATACCAGGTTTAATTGGCTTTGTTGTTTATGTTTTTAGTCCAGGTGTTTTATGGTTTCAGGCGAATACTTATATGAGTGATATGGTAGTTCAATTGCCGTTTATTTTAGCCGTTTATACTATGTTAAAATTATTGATGAGAAAAAGATTTTACTCAACAAAATACTTACTGTACTATGCCTTCTTTTTATTTTTAATGATATATACATCTTGGTTAGGCTTATTTTTTGCTATGGCTGTTTTTGTATATTCTATCCTTAAGTTGCGGTATCAAAAAGTATTTATTCCGTTAATATTTATCACAATAGGCGTTAGTTTTTTCACATGGATTCTTATTTTTAAACAGTATAGTTTAATCAATGGAAGTGAAGCATATATTATCCAAATGCTCGATAGATTCTCAGAAAGAGGAAGCTTAGGCGGAGAAACCATTATGGGCTTTTTCTTTAGAAAATTGTTCGAATTGAAAACAATTCTACTTACTTACATTACGTCTTATTTACCTATTTTCATATTGTTAGCGATATTTACTTGGTTAAGTATCTCTAAAGAAAAATTAGGCTTTATTTTTACTAAACACGGTATTCGTTTTCTTTGGCTTTCCACTTTACCCGTTTTATTTTTACATTTTGTTTTAATGAATTATTCAGGACATGATTTTGTGGCACTCTATGGCGGCTTATTTCTTGCAGTAGTTGTTGGTATATTATATGCTAAACTCAAACAGAAAAAAGTTATTTCTGCCTACCTCCTTAACGGAGGAATTGTAGTAACTGTAATATTTTCCATCTCTATGTATTATTATATTAATAGACCTGGAGAGTATTCTTGGAAAGGAGATTTATATGCTAATAGTAAAAATATTGGTGAGCTTATAAAGGAGAACGCTCACGAAGATGAAGTAGTTTATTTAACAGGAAACATAATACTTGACCCGCAGTTGATTGTTTATGCAGAAAGGAATATTGTACGAATTACTGAAGAAGAAATCACCAAAGTTTTAAATGATACGCTAGGCGTTTGTTTTATTGTCGGAAAAGATAATAATGTCATCATTAAAAGAAAAGATGATGTTTAAAGATTTAAAAATTGTGGAATTAGCTAGTGTCTTAGCAGGTCCTTTGGTTGGCACTTTTTTTAGTGAATTAGGCGCAGAAGTAGTAAAAATAGAAAATGCATCAACTGCTGGCGATATTACCAGAAAATGGAAATTACCTACTGAAAGTAGAGAGGATATTTCAGCATATTATGCATCAGCAAATTTCAATAAGAAGGTACTTATGTTAAATCTTAACGATTCTGAAGATTATAATTTAGCAATCAAAGAAATAAAGTCTGCAGATATAGTTATTGCCAACTATAAATATGGCGATGCTAAAAAAATGGCTTTAGATTATGCTACTTTAAAGAAGTTAAATCCTAGTATCATTTATGGAGAAATAAACGGCTATGGTTCTGATCAAAAAAGGACTGCTTTTGATGTAGTTTTACAGGCAGAAAGTGGATTTATGTTTATGAATGGTTCTGCAGAAAGTGGTCCGATTAAAATGCCAGTTGCCTTAATTGATATTTTGGCAGCCCATCAATTAAAAGAGGGTTTGTTATGTGCGTTAATTAAAAAATTGAAAACAAATGAAGGTTCAAATGTTACAGTTTCATTGTATGATGCTGCTGTGAGCTCTTTGGCAAACCAAGCTACAAATTGGTTAATGGCCAAACATATTCCACAACCACTCGGCACTAAACATCCTAATATTGCCCCTTACGGAGATATGTTTTTAACGAAAGATCAAAAGTATATTGTATTAGCAGTTGGAGCAAATAGGCAATTTGAAAATCTATGTAAGGTGCTTTTTTTAGAAGAGTTATTGAACGATATTAGGTTTCAACATAATTCTTCTAGAGTAACTAATAGGCAAGAATTAAATAAATTTATTCAGAAAAAGATAAAATTTTTAAGTGCTGAAGACTGCATGAAAAAACTATCTGTATTAAATGTACCTGCAGGAATCGTTAAAAACATGGAAGAAGTATTTAAAAACCCTTTGACGGAGTCTTTAATACTAAAAGAGACTATTGAAGGAACAAAAGCAGCCAAATTAAAAACTGCTGTTTTTAAAATTTCCTAAAAGTTTAAACCAATTCTAATAATCCTGCTCTTTTTAACAAAGCTTTATTATCGGGTTCGGCTCCTCTAAAATCTTTATATAACTCCATTGGGTGCTTTGTTCCACCTTTAGAAAGAATAGTTTCTTTAAATTTTTCTCCAATTTCTCTATTAAAAATCCCATGCTCTTTAAAGTATTCAAAAGCATCAGCATCTAAAACTTCTGCCCACTTATAAGAATAATAACCAGCAGAATACCCCCCAGCAAAGATATGGGCGAACCCAGTACTAAAACAAGCGTAATCTACAGATGGACTAACAGTACTTCTGTTTGTTTGCTCACATTCAAAAGATTTTATATCTGTAATTGTTTTAGGGTTTATTGTATGGTAACCCATGTCTATGGTTGCAAAACTTATTTGACGTAACATTTGCGAAGCTTCTCTAAAGTTTGAAGACTCTTTAATTTTTGCTATTAAATTATCAGGAATTACTTCACCAGTTTCATAATGAAAAGCAAATAAACTCAATGCTTCTTTTTCGAAACACCAGTTTTCTAGTACTTGAGAAGGTAGTTCTACGAAATCTCTATAAACAGAAGTTCCAGAAAGATCTTGGTATTGAGTATTGGCTAACATACCATGTAAACCATGACCAAATTCATGAAAAAGTGTTACCACTTCTGAGAAAGTAAGTAGAGAAGGTTTCGTTTCGGTAGGTTTAGTGAAATTACAAACGTTTACAATGTGTGGTCTATTATTTACCCCCTCTTTTATAAATTGTGGTTTTAGACTATTCATCCAAGCACCATTTTGCTTACTTTTTCTAGGAAAAAAATCTGCATAAAATAAAGAAACTAATTCTCCTTTTTCATCAGTTACTTTATATGTTTTAACATCTTTATGATAAGTATCAATATCAAAAATTTCTTCAAATTGTAAGCCATATAATTTTTCTGCAACGATAAAGGCACCACTAATTACATTTTCTAATTTGAAGTAAGGCTTTAATGCTTCAACATCAATATCGAATTTTTCTTTCTTTAATTTTTCTACATAATAAGAAACATCATAAGGCATTACATCTTTAGGGCCACCATTTTTTAAAGAAAAAACACTTAATTCTTTATATTCTTCAATAGCAAAAGGTTTCGATTTTACTAAAAGGTCGTTTAAAAAATCAAATACTTTAGTAGGACTAGTTGCCATAGTTTCTTCTAATACAAAATCTGCATGAGATTTGTAGCCCAATAAATTAGCACGTTTAAATCTTAACGAAACTAATTCTTTAATAATTTCTTTATTATCAAATTCCCCTCCTTTACAAGCTTTTGTTGTAGAGGCCTTGTGAATTTCCTTTCTTAACTCTCTATTGTCTGCATAGGTAATAAATGGAATAAAACTTGGTCCGTCTAAAGTAAACATCCAACCATCTTTTTCTCTCTGTTTTGCAGAAATTGCAGCAGCTTCTTTAACTCCATTTGGTAAGCCTGCTAAATCTTTTTCATCGGTAATGTGCAATTCGTATGCATTCATTTCTTTTAAGAGGTTTTCTCCAAAAGTTAATGATAACTTAGAAAGTTTCGTATCTACTTCTCTTAAAATCTCTTTATCGGTATCTTTTAAATTTGCACCGTTTCTAACAAAATAGTTATAGTTTTCTTTCAATAACATTTCTTGTTCAGTAGATAATTTTTCAATGGGTTGGTTTTCAAAAACCGTTTTAATTCTTAAAAATAAAGCTTTGTTTAATACCTTATCATTACTTAATTTAGAAAGCATTGGAGAAACTTCTTGAGCAATTTTTTGTATTTCTTCAGAGGTATTTGCTCCAGTAAGATTATAAAAAACTTTTGCTACTCTACTTAGCATTTCACCACTTTCTACTAGCTCTTCTAAAGTGTTTTTGAATGAAGGTTTCTCTTCATTAGTTACAATACTAGCAATATCCTTTTCGGCTTGTTTTATTCCCTCAATAAAAGCGGGTAAAAAGTGCTCATTTTTAATTTTTGAAAATGGAATAGATTCGTATTTTGTTGTGTATTTACTAAATAGTGGATTCATAAAGATTTATTTTGAACCGCAAATTTAGTTGTTTTTGTTTAGAACTAATGTACTTGATAGTCCCTAAGTTCTAAAAATCCATTATAATGCCACCATTAACACCAAAAGAGCTATACTTTCTTTTTGTTGCGCTTAGGCTACTTAGATTATTCAAATTGTATTTAAAATGCGGAGAAATAGTCAGGTTTATATTCTTGTTTATTTTATAAATAAAATCTGCTGATAATAAATAATTAAAAATTACTTTTTGACTTTCGGCAAGCTCTAAATTGTTTTCAGCATTAACATAAGAACCTTGATTCTGTAATAGGAATCCAAAAGAAATACCAGTCATGGCATTTATGGCAAACCTCTTACTGTCAAATATCTTATATCCAATTTTTACTGGAATTTCTATATACATAAAATTAGTAGGTCGATTTTCTTTGCTTACATCTTCATTTAAATAGAGACTATCCTTATATGTTCGTGTAGTGTCAAATCTTGAAAATTGAGTGGAATCAAACGAATAAATCCCTTGAATTCTTTTTAAGTTAACATTTATGTAATCGTTTTCTACAACATTTGTTATCGTATCTCGGACAGTAGTTTCTAAAGCTGAATAGTTTACTTTTTCTCCGTAATTTGTTAGGGTTATTCCTGTACCAAGTATTAATCTATTTTTCAAAGTTTTATAAATCTCAAGACTTGCATTCCAACTTATTTTATCTGACTCTTCATTAAATCTTTTTGAGTTTCCTGACTCAAAATCTCTAAACAAGAATGAAACGCCACTAGTAATTACTAAACTTAATCCCGAGTCCTTTTTCTGTTTCTTTTCAACTATTTCTTCTTCTTTATTAATTAAACTATCGTTTAGTAACTCCAATTCTTTTTCTTCATTAATTGTATCGTTCAATACTAAGTTTTCAGTAGCTGGTTTGTTCTTAGAAATTAATATTTCATTTTCAACATCTTGAAAATTATTTTCAGCGGTAAGATCTTCAGTATTTTTAGGAATATTACTTTTAGCAATATATTCATAATTGTTTGCTTCAATAGGTTTGTCCTTATTTGAAATGTCAATGGAAGCCTGTTTTTCTGTTTTACTAGATAAAACTATGTTTGATCGAAATAGATTTTTTGTATTATTTACCTTATCTTTTTCTTCTGGATAATAAGATTTTTCATTTTCACCTAACACAAGTGAACTCGTTTTAGTGGTGTTTTCTAAATCTTCACTATGGCTTGTGTTTTTATTTAAAACTTTTTGATGATGACTAATGTTTTCTTTTTCAATAGGTTTATTTACTAAAATATCTTCCTTTTTTATTGCAGTTCTTTTGTTTGATAATCTCTGCTTTTTTTGATTCTTAATTTTTGTCTTTTCAATTTCATTTCCTATAATTTTCTTACTTTTTTTCAAGAGCTTTATCTCATTAGAAACCTGAGATTCTAAATCATTATTTTCTTTAGAGTATTCATTTTCTTCTAGGTTAAATTGAGTATTGTTTTTTTGCTTTTTAGCAATCTTTTTGTTTGTTGAATGAGAGTCATTTTCAATTTGAACCTTATGTGTTTCAGCCAATTTAGTTATTTCAACTGTATTTCCATTTTTTAATACAAACAAAGTTCCGATTATACCAATAAGCAATACTAAACCAGTAAGAATAAAGAAGATACCTTTTTTAGATTTGGATTCCTCATTATAATCATCTAACATAGAAGACATTTCAGCCATCCAATTATTTTGAATATCAAATTCTTGTTGATCTAATTTATCTTTTAAAAGATTTTCTATGTTTTTATTGTCGTTCAATTGCTTAATTTATCTTTATTCAATCTTAATAATTTGTTAGCATTTTTAATATGCCATTTTGAGGTTTCTATGCTTATTTCTAATCTTTCGGCTATTTCTTTATGAGAATACCCATCAATATTTTTTAGATAAAAAACAACTTTTGTAGCTTTCGGTAATAGTTTGTTAATGACCTCTAGCATGTCTTCAAAATCCATTTGTTCATCTATAGCTGTTTTTGTTTTAAAAGTATTTTCATAGATAGCTGTATCTGTTTTTTGAATGGTCGCTAAATAATTTTTATTCTTTCTAAAATCATCAATGGCGGTATTAATTGTTATTCTTCTCAACCAGGGTTCAAGTGGTTTCTCTATGTTGTATATTTCTATGTTTTGCAATATTTTTAAATAAGATTCATTAACTAAAACAGCTGCATCATCTTTATTATTTTTGTATCGAATGGCTACGCGCATCAATACATTAAAGCAGTATTTATAAAAATAAACTTGTGTTTTTTTATCTTTATCAATTAACTTTTTATAAAGCTCGCTGCTTATTTCCACTATTAAATATAATATTAAAATTTAGTTTGGCTCTGACGAAAATTATCATCAGAGCCAAACTTGTAAACCCCATTTAAACTAAATATACTATCTCTTTATTAATTTATTACTAATAGTACCATTGTTTGTCTGTAGCTGAATTATAAATAATCCTGAATTTAAATCTTCAATAGTTATGCTAATTGTTTGATCTCCAGTCGTAATTTCCGTAGATTGATATTTTACCATACTTCCTAAAGAGTTATAAATAGTTATTGTTGCCTGGTCAGATATTTTAGAGTTTAACTCTAAACTAACTTCATTGTTTGCTGGGTTTGGAAAAAGCGAAACCTCTACTTGATTAGCTAAGTCATTAATACTGTTTGGTCCATTGGTATCATCTTCACCAGTGCCCATTTGAATTGTAAATCCACCATTTGTTTTCCCAGTCAAAACACCACTTATGTCTACCATTATGGAGTCGCAAAAAGTATCAGAACATGCTCCTGTTGAATCTGTAATAGTTAAACATAAAACCCATGGTCCAGCACTTGGGTAGGTGTGTAAAAAATTAAGGCCATAATATGTTGGTGAATTATCTCCAAAATCCCAAGAGTAACCTAAGTTCTGACCAGTAGAAGTATTGACAATCATCACGTTTCCTGTAGAAACCACATTGTTAAAAGAATCAATAACAATATTCTGACTTAAGGTAAAACCTGCAACACATGTTTGAGTGTCGATAGTTGGGCAATAATCTATTGTTCCAAAATCGAAAACTTCATTTCCAGGAATATTACTTGTGTTTGAAGTAGAAATAAATATTGAATCTCCATAACAATCCATATATTGTAAAGACACAGTACCTGAACCAGATAAGAAGTTGTAGGTTTCATTAAATGCTCCATTTGGAGTAGTTGTTATGCTTTGGTAAGTTATACCATCTAGGGTTATTGTAAAAGTATATACATAAGGCGGTGGGATTGAGTTAAATACTCCTGTAACTGTTGATGTTCCAGCTCCTGGTGATGTTACAGCTCCTGTTGTTTGCCAAAACTGACCATCCCAATATTGTTCAAAACAACACATTAAAGTGTCAACATAACCCATAGTATCTGTAACTGTATAAGATATACAAGTTGAAAGTGTATCATAATATGTTCCATTTGGATTATAATTGTATATCATGTGCGTACAAGGACCACTGAAACAACTATCTTCAGATAACATATTTCCATCACCATAAGTTACAGCATACAATGGAGCCATCATAGGTAAACTATTTCCAGTTACTGGAATTGCTACTTCTAATTGCATTTGTGAACCCGTTGTATAGGTCATGTTTGAGTCACATAATGTTATTTGTGCCATTGAGGAACTTGACATTATCATTAATAATAGTATTAATAAATATCCTGGGAATATTTTTAATCTTACGTTGTCTTTTTTCATAATTTTTTATTTTTTATTTTTTGATTTCAACTATATACACGCATCTCAGAATGAAAAGGGGGTGGGCAGGAAAAAATTATTTTTCTAAAAGATGCCATCTCAGCTCATTTAAAAAGCGTTTAAATTTGAAAAGACCATCTTTAGTAGTGTATCTAGCTTCAGGTAAATTATCTTTAGTTTTAAAAACAGCTAGAAATTTCATTTCTAAAAAATCTCTTGTACTTAAGCTAGGGTTCAATCCAAACTTAAAGAACTGTGTTATCCAATGCTTGTTAGCATAAGGAAATTTCTTTAAATCAAATTTGTTTCTTAATACAGGTTTTATTTTATGAAAGAAACTATTAAAATTATGTTTATAGAATTCATTATTTCTTTCAGGCAATACATCTACTCCTATATGAAAGGTTAAATGTTCATCAGGAATATAAATTGGGTTTTCAGCAAAACTAAAAATATTGTAAGCTAATGAAACCCCAAGAAAAGGTATTCCAACGCAAATTTCATCCAAAATAAACTTTGCTAATAAACTTCTTTTGAATACAAAGCAATCGAATCCTGGATGAGACTTTCCTTTATCTTTATAAATATGTTCTAGTTCTTTAGTACTCGTGTAAATAGTTTTTAATCTTCTTCTATTTATAATAATAGCATCACAGTTGTTTGCTTCTATAATATTAAACACTTCAGTATAAAAATTAGGCATTAAGCCAATATCTGCATTGGTGTAAATAAAATAATCGGCAGTACTCGCTTGAAACAAACTAGCTAAAATATCTTTAATTAGCGGAAGTTTTCGATTTTCTAATGTAGCATTTACATCTAAAACAGAACGCTTTAAATTTGGCAGAATAGTAAACCCTTCGGGAATAATTTCAATATCTTCTTCAAATTGAGTCGTGTAAAGTTTTACGCATGTTCTATTTGCTGCATTATTTTTAGCATTTAACATGCTTTGAAATGTAATAGGCTGCGCCATAAACAAATCAGAAATTTGATTTACCTTTACAGGATTAATAATATGTGCTATTTTAGTCAATGGATAAAAAAATTTTACATAATACTTTGTATAAATCTACAAATTATTCTAAGAACCTAAATATTCTTTTAGAAGACTATGACTTAATAAGAAGTCAAAAGTATTCTACTGCAAGTTTACAAATAATCCAAAAACTTTATCCTCATTCAGACTTATTTTTAACACATTCGGCTACAGGAGCATTAGAAATGATTGCTATATTAATGAATATTAAAGAAGGAGATGAAATTATTCTTCCATCTTTTACATATGTTTCTACCGTAATACCTTTTGTAAGTAGAGGCGCAAAACCAATTTTTGTAGACATCGACCCTATTAGTTTAAATATAGATGAGCGGTTAATTGAAAAACATATCACTAAAAAAACCGTAGCCATTATAGGAATGCATTACGGAGGTCATTCTTGCAATAATGAAAAGATAAAAGCTATTTGCGAAAAAAATACATTAACTTATATTGAAGATGCAGCCATGTCTTTCGGCATTAAAGATAAAAATAAATATTTAGGCTCTTTTGGAGATTTTGCAGTCATTAGCTTTGATGTAACTAAGCATGTTTCAGCTATTCAAGGCGGCTTGTTGATTATTAATAATGATAAGTATCTCGAAAGAGCTAATAAAATATATCATTTAGGAACAAATAGAACCGACTTTTTTAATGGGAGTAAGCCTTATTTTGAATGGGTAGACATTGGTTCTAAATTTCAATTGACAGAAACAAATGCAGGAATATTACATGAGCAACTTTTAAATTTTGAAGAAATAATTATGCAAAGAAATAATTATTCTAAACAATATTATCAATTATTAAAACCGCTTGAAGAAGAAGGAAAAATTAAGTTGCTAGCTCAAGAAAAATTGGATAATAATGCCCATTTATTTTATATTATTTTAAAGTCTAAAAAAGAAAGAGATCTGTTATTAATTCATCTTCAAAAAAATAATATAGAAGCATTTTTTCATTACATACCTCTCCATTCTTCTGAAATGGGGAAAAGAATAGGGAAATTTGAAAGCGAAAATGATTTCACAACTAAAATCAGTGAAACACTATTAAGGCTTCCTTTACATACCAATCTGAGTAGAGAAGACGTTTTATTTGTGACAACTAAAATTCATAAATTTTTTATAAATTGAAAAAAATATTTCACATATTAATAGTGTTTATTTCTATTTCTTGTGGTAAGGAAAGTAAAGATGCAGATGTTGTTTTTATAGACTCAAAAGTCGATTATAGAATTAATGATATCTATTTCATTGATGAAAATATTGGTTTCGCAATCGGTGGTGATCGATTTACAGATGGGTATATTTTGAAGACTAATGACGGAGGCGAAATATGGAATAAAATTGAAGATGCTCAAATAGATGCTAGTTCTCCTTTACAAACATTAAATGGTATTGATTTTTTAAACGACAGTATAGGGGAAATTGTTGGGCATGGAGGTAAAATAGTTAGAACAAGCGATGGTGGAAAAACCTGGGAGGCAATTTTAAATGGTACATGGGAAAATTTTTATGATGTAGCTCTTTTATCAGAAGATAAGTCAGTAATAATTGCAGGTGCGGCATATAACAAAGGTAAAATATTTAACTCAAAAGATTTTTGGTACAGTTTTGAAGTTTCTGAAACACCTTATGCTCTTAGATCTCTAGTTTTTTTAGATGAATTACTGGGTTATTCAGTTGGTTATGGCTATATAAATAAAACAGTAGATGGTGGTAAAACATGGACTTTACTTGATTTTACAGGAGATTACTTCTTTGATTTAGACTTTGTAAATAAAGATATAGGATATGTTTGTGGTTGGGAAGGTGGTATTTTTAAAACTATAGATGGAGGAGAAAGTTGGGAAACAATTCATGGCGTAAATCAGGCTTTTTCAAAAAGACATCATTTTGAAAATATAGATTTTTTTGATGAAAATATAGGGATCGTTTGTGGGTATAATGGAGAGGTTTTATATACCGAAAATGGAGGAGAAAAGTGGTTTAGTATCGAAACCAATACGGATACAGATTTTCATTCTGTGTACTTATTAAATAAAAATACGGCTTTTGCTGGTGGGGAAGAAGGTTTTTTTTTAAAACTAAATTTATAAAGACTATAAAGTGAATAGTCAGTTTTTTATTTGCAAAAACTACAATATAAGAGTACTTTTGCTGAATAAACCAAAGACAACAAAAATAAGATATGGCAGCTGTAGAATTATTAATGCCTAAAATGGGCGAAAGTATCATAGAAGCAACTATTTTAGGTTGGCTAAAAAGTGAAGGAGAGACCATAGAAATCGACGAACCTATTTGCGAAATAGCTACAGATAAAGTAGATTCAGAAGTTCCTAGTGAGGTTTCGGGTGTGGTAACAAAATTATTATTCAAAGAAGGAGATGTTGTCGCAGTAGGAGCACCTTTGGCAATTATTGAAGTTGAAGGAGCAGTAGCTTCTACGCCTCAGCAAGTAGAAACACCAGCAGCGGCTAGCCAAGTTCAAGAACAAATAGAAACAGTAACACAATCAGTAGTACCAGCACCAGTTTCAATTTCTGCAAGTTTTTCTGGTAGATTTTATTCTCCATTAGTATTAAACATTGCTAAGGAAGAACAGATTTCTATGCAAGAGCTAGATATTATTACTGGAACAGGAAAAGACAATAGAGTTAGTAAAAATGATATAAAAACTTATTTAAAAAATAGACCAGAAGGTGGTTTTAAATTCGCAGCACAACATGGGTCAGATCCTATTGAAAATGCCTCATTTTTTCAATCTTTTGCACCTGTAAAAAGTACTGCATTAGCAACTTCTAACCAAGCAAAAACTTCTGTTTCTGGCAATGTAGAAGTTATTGAAATGGATAGGATGCGTAAGTTAATTGCTAAGCACATGGTTAATTCTGTGCAAACTTCTGCGCATGTAACTTCTTTTGTAGAAGCAGATGTAACGAATATTGTAAACTGGAGAAATAAAGTAAAAGATTCTTTTGCAAAAAGAGAAGGAGAAAAAATAACATTTACGCCAATTTTTATAGAAGCGGTAGCAAAAGCAATTAAAGATTTCCCAGAGATAAATTGTTCTATTCAAGGAGATAACATCTTAATGAAAAAAGATATTAACATTGGAATGGCAGCAGCTTTACCAAGCGGAAATTTAATAGTACCTGTTATTAAAAATGCAGATCAATTAAACTTGACAGGAATCACTAAAAAAGTAAATGATTTAGCAATTAGAGCAAGGCAAGGAAAATTAAAACCAGACGAAATAGATGGAGGAACATACACTTTAACAAATGTAGGATCTTTTGGAAATGTTATGGGAACACCAATTATAAATCAACCACAAGTAGCTATTTTAGCTGTTGGTATTATTAAGAAAAAACCAGTAGTTATCGAAACATCTCAAGGAGATGTTATAGGAATTAGGAGCATGATGTTTTTGTCTCATTCTTATGACCATAGAGTAGTGGATGGCGCACTTGGTGGTAAATTTGTTAGAAGAGTAGCAGATTATTTAGAGCAGTTTGATGTAAATAGAGAATTTTAAAATTTTAGTATGTTGGATAAGAAAAAAAGAGTTGTTCATTCAACAAAAAGTAAAGCATTAATTGTAAATTTAAATGAATCTATTTACGGTACAATTGCAGAAATAGGCGCAGGACAAGAAGTCGCTAGAAACTTTTTTAGAGTAGGGGGTGCTTCAGGAACTATTGCAAAAGCTATGTCTGCTTATGACATGGCGTTTAGTGATGCTATTTATGGTGCGGAAGTAAATAAAAGATATGTAAGTGAGAGTAGAGTTAAAAAAATGCTTAACCATGAATACACTCTTTTACAAACAAGATTAAAGGGAGATAAATATAAAGGAAGGAAATTTTTTTCTTTTGCGAATACAATTACAACTTTAAATTATTCTAAAACAAATGAACCTCACGGATGGATAGGAGTTCGGTATCAGTTGGAAGAAGATTCCGAACCGAATGAAATTATCATGCATGTTAGAATTTTTGACAACAACACTATTTTACAACAAAGAGTAATTGGTGAGTTAGGTGTTAATTTAATTTATGGTGCTTATGAATATTCTGACAGTCCAGAAACTATTGTACAATCTTTAAAAGATTACTTAAGTACAAATCATATTGAAATAGATATGGTTCGTTTTTCAGGACCAGATTATACTGATGTAGATAATAGATTGTTAAGTTTGTCTTTAGTACAACTTGGATTTACAGATGCTACTATTTTTGGACCAGATAACCAATGTTTACAACCAAAAGATTTTTTGTATAAAAAAGATGTTTTAATGGTAAGAGGGCGATTTCGTCCAGTAACTAATGTAAATCAAGATATCTTGATGAATGGTTTAGAAAAGTTTAATAGTGAACCAGAAGTTGACCCAATGAAAATAGTGGTAATGAGTGAAATGAACCTCAATACTTTATATGATGATGAAAAGTTAAGTAGAAAAGATTTTTTAGATAGAGCAGATATTTTGTGTGCTTTAGGGTCTTATGTTATGGTTTCTAATTTTCATGAACATGCGAAATTGGCACAATATTTAAAAAGATGTAGCGTAAGAAAAATTCGTATGCCAATTGGCGTAATGAATTTAATAGATATTTATGGTTTGAAAGGTAAAAAGGACCTTTCAGTTTCTGTATTAAAATCATTTGGAGAATTATTTTCTTATGATGTAAAAGTATATGCCTACCCTTATCAAAGGGCAAAAGGGAGCGAGATTATTACAGCTCAAACATTAAGAACGACAGCTCAATTAGAATCTTTACACCAACACTTTTTAGACAATGAGTATATTGTAGATATCACAGATTTTAATGAAGATAATTTGCAAATATTCTCTAGAGATGTGTTAAAGATGATCCAGCGTGGAGAATCTGGTTGGGAAGGTAAAGTTCCAGAATATGTTGTTGATATGATAAAGGCTAAGTGTCTTTTTGATTATCCTTGCGATCCTGCAGAACATCAATTAAGCGAATAACATTGATTCATAAAACATTGAAAAGTCACAGACATATTGTTTATGGCTTTTTGTATGTTGGTAGAATAGTTCATTTAAAAAGATTATCTTTGAAAAATAATAATCAACATAAATTATGAATTCAAATATGCCTAAAATTTCTATTGTCGGAGCCGGTTTAGTAGGCTCATTATTTTCTTGTTTTCTTGCAAAAAGAGGATATGTAGTAGATGTTTACGAGCGCAGGCAAGACATGCGTAAAGCAAATATTAGTGCAGGGAAGTCTATTAACCTAGCGATGAGTACTAGAGGGTGGGCAGCCTTAGAAAAAGCAGGCTTAAAAGAACAAATGGAGCCTTTAGCAATTCCAATGTATTCAAGAATGATTCATCAAGCAGATGGAGAAGTAGAAGTACAAGCATATGGAAAAGATGGAGAAGCAATTTATTCAATTGCTAGAGGATATTTGAATAAAATAATGATGGAAGTGGCTGAAAAAGAGCCAAATGTAAATTTTCATTTCAACACCAAATGCTTGGAAGTAGATTTTGAGGAAACTACTATCAAATTTGAAAGCTATACAAGCAACGAACAATTTAAAGTAAAATCTGATTTGATATTTGCTACAGATGGTGCTTTTTCTGCTGTAAGATATAATATGCAGAAGACAGATAGGTTCTCTTATTCTCAAAGTTATTTAAAACATGGGTATAAAGAATTAGAAATCCCTGCAGGACCAAATGGAACGCATAGAATACCAACTAACCATTTGCATATTTGGCCAAGAGAAGGCTTTATGTTGATAGCCTTACCCAATTTAGATGGAAGTTTTACGATGACTTTATTTTTAGCTTTTGAAGGAAAGTACAGTTTTGCAAACCTGCAAACAGATAAGGAAATAAAAGCCTTTTTTGAAACACATTTTCCTACGGCAATAGAACACATGCCATATTATTTAGAAGATTTTTATAAGAACCCTACAAGTAGTTTGGTTACAATAAAGTCAGATCCTTGGTTTTGTAACAATGTAGCCCTTTTAGGAGATTCTGCCCATGGAGTTGTTCCTTTTTACGGTCAAGGAATGAATTCTGGCTTTGAAGACTGTAGAATCCTAGATGAAATAATAGAAAAATATAAAGGAGATAATTGGGATAAGATTTTACAAGAATATTCTGATGTAAGGGTGGCAAACGGACAAGCAATTGGAGATTTAGCCGTTAGGCATTTTATCAATATGCGAGATGACACCCAAGATGATAATTTTTTAAAAAGAAAAGCTTTTGAAAAGATTATTATGAAAAATGTTCCTGAATTTTTACCTCAATATTCAATGGTTTCTTTTTCAAACATTCCTTATGTTGTCGCTTTGAAAAAAGGAGATGATCAAATAAAAATGTTAGAATCTTTATTGGAAGAATATCCAAATGAATCTGATTGGCATCAAGCAGTAATTTTTGAAAAAGTAAGAAAATTTTTAAGAGAATATTAAAACTTTTCTATTACACCAATCGATTACTTTACAGTTGCTTTTTAAATAAAAAAAATCAATGAACTACCACTGGCAATTAAAACCAACAGATTTATCTAAAACTAAAGAGCTTCAAAAAGCATTAGGGGTAAATAGTACTATTTGTAAAATGTTGGTACAAAGAGGATATGATTCATTTGAAAAGTCTAAAAATTTCTTTAGAATGAGTTTAAAACAACTGCATGATCCTTTCCAAATGTTGGGAATGGAAAAAGCAGTTGAGAGAATTCAAAAAGCGATAGAAAGCAATGATAAAATATTAATCTATGGCGATTATGATGTAGATGGAACAACCTCTGTTTCTTTGGTGTACGCGTTTTTATCAACTTTTTATGAGAATATAGAATATTATATTCCAGACAGACATAAAGAAGGGTATGGGATTTCTCTTCTAGGAATAGACTATGCGGAAGAAATAAATGCACCATTAATCATCGCTTTAGATTGCGGTATAAAAGCATTAAAGCAAGTGGCGTATGCCAATGAAAAAAACATTGATTTTATCATCTGTGATCATCATACACCAGGAGAAGTTGTTCCTGCAGCTTTTGCTATTTTGAATCCAAAACAAAATGATTGTGTTTATCCGTACAAAGAATTATCTGGTTGTGGAATTGGTTTTAAATTATGCCAAGCGTATACCGAAAAGTACAATTTAAAAGAAGAGGATTTATACAAATTGTTAGATTATGTAGTTATTAGTATTGCTTGCGACATTGTTCCTGTTACTGGAGAAAATAGAATTTTAGCAAAATTTGGTATTGAGAAATTAAATAACAATCCAAATATTGGCGTAAAACAAATCATAGATATTTTAAACTATGATAAGAAATTATCTGTTTCTGATGTTGTTTTTAAAATAGGTCCAAGAATTAATGCTGCAGGTAGAGTTTCTCATGCCAAAGAAGCGGTAGCTGTTTTGTTAGGAAAAGATGCTAGCGATATTTTACAAACAAAAAATGTAGAAAGGCAAGAATTAGATAAAAATACTACGATTGAAGCTTTAGCTTTATTAGAGAAACCTGAATACCAATCAAGAGTTTCTACAGTTGTTTACAATCCCAAATGGCACAAAGGTGTTATTGGAATTGTAGCTTCTAGATTGATAGAAACATATTACAAACCAACAATAGTTTTCACAAAATCTAATGATTTGTTGGTCGCATCAGCTCGGTCGGTAAAAGATTTTAATGTTTATGAAGCTATAAATACTTGTAGTGAATATTTATTAAATTTTGGCGGGCATTTTTATGCTGCAGGCTTAACGATCAAAGAAGAAGATTTTATTGCTTTTTCTAATAAGTTTGAAAGCATTGTGCAAGCAACAATTACAGAAGAACAAAAAATTCCATTAATAGAAATAGATACAGAAATTCCATTTCAAGATATGAATATGTCGTTTATGAATTTACTAAAGCAATTTGCACCTTTTGGTCCACAAAACATGAAACCGGTATTCCTTACTAGAAATGTCGTAAATGCAGGACGGAGCAAGAAGGTTGGAAAAGAAGATGCTCATCTAAAAGTTCATTTAAAAGATGAATCAGGCGGGCAAGCCAATGGAATAGCATTCAATATGGCAAATAAAATGAATTTAATAAATGAAGGGCCCGTAGATATTTGTTATACTCTAGAAGAAAATGAATGGAATGGCAAAATAAACCTTCAAATGATGGTTAAAGATATTAGAAAATCAGAGTAGTTCGTATTTATTAACTTACTATAAAAATTGAATCATTTTTTCTTTTTCTAATGATTATTTATTACGTACTTTCGCACTCCAAACATAAAAAATAAATAATGGCAGTTTTAGTAAATAAACATTCAAAAGTAATAGTACAAGGTTTTACAGGAACTGAAGGAACATTTCACGCAGGTCAAATGATCGAATTTGGAACTCAAGTTGTTGGTGGTGTTACACCGGGAAAAGGAGGTCAAACACATTTAGATAGACCAGTGTTTAATACGGTTTCTGAAGCAATTGAAAAAACAGGTGCAGATGTAAGTATTATTTTTGTTCCCCCAGCTTTTGCAGCAGATGCTGTAATGGAAGCTGCTGATGCAGGAATTAAAGTAATTATTACTATTACAGAAGGTATTCCAGTACAAGACATGGTAAAAGTAAAAGCTTACCTTAAGGATAGAGATACTACTATGGTAGGTCCTAATTGTCCAGGAATTATAACTGCAGATGGTGCTAAAGTAGGTATTATGCCAGGCTTTGTTTTCAAACCAGGAAATATCGGTATTATTTCTAAATCAGGTACTTTAACTTATGAAGCTGCTGATCAAGTAGTAAAAGCCGGAATGGGTGTAACTACTGCAATTGGTGTTGGTGGTGATCCAATTATTGGAACAACTCCTTTAGATGCTATCAAATTGTTTATGGCAGATGATGAAACAAAAGGTATTGTAATGATTGGAGAAATCGGTGGTACTTTAGAAGTAGAAGCAGCAAGATGGATTAAAGAAAATGGAACTAAACCTGTTGTAGGTTTTATTGCTGGAGAAACTGCTCCTGCTGGTAGAACAATGGGTCATGCTGGAGCTATTGTTGGTGGTCATGAAGATACTGCACAAGCTAAAAAAGCAATAATGAGAGAATGTGGAATTCATATAGTTGATTCGCCAGCAGAGATTGGTTCGAAGATGGCAGAAATAATGTAATCTCAAAAATATATAAATTAAAAACAGATGAAAATTTTTGAAAAATTAGCTCAAGAAGACTTACAATTATTGTTAGATGCGCCTGCATTAATCACTATTCTTATAGGTAGTGCTGATGGTCATTTAGATGAAGATGAGATTAAGGGGGGGTATAGTACTGCGCATATTAAAGAAAATACTGAAGAAAGAATTTTAAAATCTTATTATCACCAAGTAAGCGAATCTTTTGACGAAAGAATTAAGTTTTTTATTGCTAGTTTACCTACAGAGGCAAAAGCTAGAAATGAAGAAATTTCTGCTAAATTGAATGGATTAAATAAAGTTTATGAATCTTTAGATCAAAATTTTGTAGAACAATTAAATAAAAGCTTTCGTTCATTTGCTCATCAAGTAGCAAAAGCCTCAGGTGGAATTTTAGGATTCGGATCGGAATCTTATGAAGAAAAACAATGGGTAGATTTATCTATGATTAAATAAAATTGACTAACAAAAACAAAAAAATGCCTAAGAAGAAATTCTGTGCATTTTTTTGTTTACCTGTAATAGAAATAGACTTGCAATTAAAGTTGAATAATAAGTTCTACTTTTGTATTTCAATTTATTAGCTTAAAAAAGAACAATGAAAAAGAAATTTTTGATAGTACTTGCGATCATTTTAGTTTTAATTCAATTTGTAAGAATAGATAAAACAAACCCAGAATTAGTTATAGAAAATGATTTTATTGAAATAATGAAGCCCAAGGCAGAAATTACATCAATGATTAAAGCTTCTTGTTACGACTGTCATTCAAACCAATCAAACTATCCTTGGTATACGAATGTTGCGCCAGTTTCTTGGTTAGTAAAAAACCACATAAATGAAGGAAGAAGACATTTTAATTTTTCGGAATGGAATCAGTATTCTTTAGAAGACCGTAAAGAAATTTTACATGAATGTGCCGAAGAAGTAGTAGAAAAAGTAATGCCTATGAAACCCTATTTATTAGTGCATTCAGAAGCTAATTTAACGGACGAACAAAGAACACAATTAAGCGCTTTTTTCGAAAGCTTCTAGTTTACCTTATATTCTTCAAAAGCATGAGGTCATCTTATAAACTAGCTCTAAAAAATAGCGGTATTGTTTAACCTTAACCCAAAGAAAAGTAAAAGGATGTTACCGGAGAAGATTAAATTAACGTCTTTTCTGACTCAATTCATCAATTCTAGCAAATTCTAATTCCTCTTTAGTAAATTTCTCTAATCTTGATTTCAAGAAAGTAATAACATCTTCAGAAGAAGAAAATTTGTTTTCTAAGTTTACAAAATTAGCTTCCAAAACATCATAACGTTTTAGCATTAACCAAAACCAAACCATAGAAAAGTCCAATTTCTGAAAAACTATACACTTTTTTTCTGCCATTAAAGGAATTTCTTCTACAAAATTATCAGGCATGTCTGTCCAATGTTGATTTGGATGTAAATGGTGACCAATATGGTGACCGTCATTAAAACATAAATGATTGTAAGGTGTATTGATACAAGAAATCGTATTTCTAAAACTACTACCAGGCGTACGTTTATCTACAAAAGCATGTTGTCCCCAGTTTCCGGCCATCATAGCAAATCGAATAATCATCATAGGCATAAACATTAACAACAATACAGCATCAACTCTAAAGAAATAGGCAAAGGCAATCATCAAAGCAAAATAAAATAATTCACCTCTAACAACCATTGTTCTATTCTTAGGTTGCTTTCTAAAAGTAAAGTATTGAGCTAAATGGATAATGCCTAAAAAGATAAAAGACCAATAGTATTTCATGAAATCAATAAAACTATCTCTTTGGTATTTCATAGTAGAACTATCGTCTATCGGTAAGTTGTTTTCTGCATGGTGCATTCCAATGTGGTGACCAAAATAAGTCTTAGGTGACTGACCAAAAAATAAGCCTAAAAACCAAGGAATATAATTATTCATAAAGCCATATTCCTTTTTGTAAAATGGATTATGACTGGTATTGTGCAGCATCAAAGTAAAGGGCGGCATTAAATACGCTAACATGACTAAAAGATAAACAACTGCTGCTACCCACCATTGCCATCCGTGCAATACATTACTCATTAAAATCACAAATCCTGGTGTAAGCAAGAATGTAATCTTTAAAGACAAATAAATAAACGGTAAATCTCTTTTGTCGTTTATAAACTTTAAAAAGAATTGATCTAAAGCACTAAATTTTTTGTTCTCATCAAAAGTCGGATCTGTAATTCCTGTAAATTCTACCATTTTGTTGTGTTTTAATTATAGTACAAAGATAAATGTATTTACAAACTATTTGAAATGTTATTAATTGGAAACAAATTTTTGCTTTTTATCATTTGGAAATTGAATCAATTATATTTGTACAATATTAAAAATACTTAAATTTTAATTTTATGATACTTATTAGGTTTGTTACTTTACTTTTAGTTAGTTCAACTTTTTTAGCTTGCTCAAATAATTCTTCATCAGAAAAAATAGACGATAAAACTATTTCTAAAGAATATTCGGGTAAAAAACTTGGTGACAAAACTTTAATAGTACATGCTTTAGCAGATCCAGATAAATTGAATCCTTTGTGTTCTCAAGGTGCAGGAGCAACTTATATTGAACATAATATTTTCATGTATTTGTTGGATGTAGATAAAGAAAACTTAGAAATTATTCCTTGGTTGGCAGAATCAAGACCAACAATTACAGAAATAACAGATGGTGAATTTAAAGGCGGTTTAAAAATTGACTATAAAATTAAAGATGCAGCCGTTTGGGACAACGGTACACCTGTAACAGCTCGTGATGTTGCTTTTTCTTTAAAAACAACTATGAATCCGCATGTAGATGCCGAGCACCAAAGAACTTATATCGACTTCATAAAAGATATCAAAATTTACAGTAATCCTAAAGAATTTAGTTTGTTTACTAATGAAAAAAATTATGCAGCAGAATTTTTCTCTGGAGGAACTATTTATACCATTCCAGAATATATTTATGACCAAGATAAATTGATGAGAAATTTCTCTATGAAACAATTAAGCAACGAAAAGAAATTAGCTAAAATTAGAGAAGACAAAAAATTAAAAAACTTTGCAAAACAGTTTAATTCAGAACATTTTCAGCGAGAAGAAGTGGTTGGTTGTGGGCCATATACTATGGAATCTTGGACGACAAGCGAAAGAATAAAGTTAAAAAAGAAAGAAAACTGGTGGGGAGAAAAACACCAACCAAATAAAAGTTTTGAAAATTTTCCAGATGAAATTATTTATGAAATAATAAACGATCAGGTAACTGCAGTTACGGCAATGAAAGACGAACAACTAGATATAATGCGGTCAATAAAACCTGCAGAATATGCGAGATTGTTAAAAAATGAAGGGTTTTTAAACAAATTCAACCTTGCAAAAGAAGAGTCGCTTTCTTATACTTATATAGGAATTAATTCTAAAAAAGGCGCATTACAAAACAAAAATGTTCGTAAAGCTTTAGCGCATATTGTAGATGTTTCACAAATTATAGAAGTCGTAAATTATGGCTACGCACAAGAAATTGCATCTTTTGTACACCCAAGTAAAAAACATTATAACAAGAATTTGAAACCATATGAATATGACTTGGCAAAAGCAGTTGCGTATTTAGAAAAAGCAGGTTACACACAAACAGACGATAACGGCATTCGATTTAAAGAAGTAGAAGGAGAAATACAAAAATTGAGCTTCACTATTAAATTTAATTCAGGCAACGATAAAAGAGAAAATATCTCTATGTTTTTAAAAGAAAATGCCAAAAAAATTGGAATAAACATAGAACCTGTTGCCAGAGAATGGACCGTTTATCTAGATGAATGTACAAATCATGATTTTGATATGTTTGTATTAGGATGGGTTCAAGAAGCAATAATTGATGATCCAAAACAACTCTTTCATACAGAAGCATATTACGGAGGTAGTAATTATACAGGTTTCGGAGATGCTTACTCAGATAATTTAATTGAAGAATTAAGAAGAGAATTGGATGAGCCAAAAAGAATTGAAATGTTAAAGGAATTGCAAGCTTTAGTTCATGATGAAGTAACATATATCTTTTTGTCGGCACCCGACAACCTAATGGCTATTCATAAAAGGTTTCAAAATGCGACAACCTATGTTGCAAGACCTGGCTATGATGAAAGAGAAATGCAGTTGGCTAAGTAGGGATAGCTAAGGCTATTTTCTCTAACTCAATCGTCTTATGTGAATAAGAAATCTTTCATTCAGGGTTAGTTTAATAGTAGTAGGGTATTAAAATAGACCTACTTTTAGGATAGTAACATGCTTGATGAAATACAAAAGCGGTTTGAGTTATGCACCCAAACCGCTTTTGCTTTTATACTGTATTATAGACTGCTTTGTTTATGTTAATTCTCTTCTCTTTTTCTTATTGCTAAAGGGATTGCAAATTTTGGCATAAACGAAATAAAATTAAGTACTAATTTTAGCGCATAAGTATATATTTCTTTATAAATATAGAATGCTATCAACACAACAAATGAGCTCGCTATACTTATTACTCCAATTTTAAGAAACTCACTTAAGTTATCATAATCCCCATAAAT
Source organism: uncultured Chitinophagales bacterium (assembly GCA_963932515.1). Taxonomy (GTDB): domain Bacteria; phylum Bacteroidota; class Bacteroidia; order Chitinophagales; family UBA8649; genus CAKZQD01. The sequence goes on along the minus strand of CAWVRT010000001.1, from coordinate 15,505 downwards.
TTGTTGGGGAGCGATTCCTGAAAATACTTCCATACCAGGAAATAGTCCTAGAATTAAGCTTGGGTATTCACTTAAAGGCGCATAAACATATGACCCAACTAAAGCTGCGATAATTTGAAGTACACCAGCATATATAAATAGAATAAAAAGTAATTCTCCTATGACTAAAATAAGTTTAGGGATAGTTTTAATAAAGATAAAACTTATTAGACCGTTATATTCTAAAGCTTTCATTTGCTCAGTACGTTTTTTTAATACACTATATAAGGCCCACGAAGCGAATACACTAATGAAAAAACCAAAAATAACTCCTGCAACTGCGCCTGCTATTTCACCTCCGCTTAGAATGTCATTTGCAATATAAGTTTCAATAAAACCATCATCCCCAAAAAGGCCAGCAATACTTAAATAAATCCCACCAACGAGAAAAGTAATTGCTAAAATTGATAGAAGTGATGTAATAATGTTTTTAAAAACATTTCCATCATCAAGTTTTCCTAAAAAAGGAATAACTAATTTGTTGTATCCTTTGTCCGCTATTGGGAGGGATACAAAAGGTAAATTTTGTTCCATGATTGTAAATATTAACTTGTTCCTACTCGTAAGGCTTTTTGGAATACGCCCCGTTTTTTAAAGTGGGTTCTGGACTCCACTTTTGTTATTAATTAGCTTGGGCGTTATTTTCCTGGCGTTAGTAGACCTACTCACCTATAATTATAATGCTTATTTTTTATTTGATATTTTCAAATATAATGAATATAATGAATTTTACATCATTTTTATTTTATTTTTATCCACAATCTCATCCTCATCAGTTGTCTTATACTATTGTGTCCCAAAATAGTTCGGATGAAATCATAATTATTAAAAGATAGAACTTGTTTGTAAAAGCAGAGAAATAAAAAAAATATACAGTTAACATTTAAATGATGATTACTTAGTTATGTAAAATGAAGTAGTTTTTTTTTAATTAAACTATTTTTACAAAAACAATAATCAATATGAATCAATTTGAAGTAATCGGTGGAAATAAGCTAAAAGGAGAAATTATACCTCAAGGAGCTAAAAATGAAGCCTTGCAAGTAATTTGTTGTGTACTGATGACTGCAGCGGAAGTTGTTATAGAAAACATTCCAGATATTAGAGATGTAAATTTTCTGATAGATCTTTTAGAAGCTTTAGGCGTTAAAGTACAGCGTAAAGGAAGCGGAGTAGTCGTTTTTCAGGCAGACGACATTGATTTAGATTATTTACAAACAGATGGCTTTAGAAAACGTGCAGCGTCTTTAAGGGGATCAATTATGATAATGGGGCCACTGTTAACACGGTTTAAAAAGGCCTACATGCCAAAACCTGGCGGTGATAAAATTGGTGCAAGACCTTTAGATACTCATTTTTTAGGGTTTACTAAACTAGGAGCCACTTATAGTTATAATCAGAAAACATTTATTTATTCTTTAAAAGGAGAAAATTTACAAGGACAGGTTATTTTATTAGACGAGCCGTCTGTAACAGGAACAGCCAATGTTTTGATGACAGCCGTAATGGCCAAAGGGAAAACAACTATTTACAATGCCGCTTGTGAGCCGTACTTGCAACAATTAGCAGCTATGTTGAACAGTATGGGCGCAAAAATAACAGGAGTTGGTTCAAACCTTTTAGAAATAGAAGGCGTTACTGAAATGGGAGGTTGTGTGCATAGAATTTTACCAGATTTTATAGAAGTAGGTTCTTTTATTGGTTTGGCAGCTATTACGCAGTCAGATATTACTATCAAAAACTGTAGAGTAGATAAGTTAGGAAGAATTCCAGAAACTTTTAGAAGATTAGGAATTAATGTAGAAGTTATTGGAGATGACATAAGAGTAGATCAACAAGGGCCTTATGAAATTCAAAAAATGATAGATGGAACCATTCCAACTATTTATGATGCACCATGGCCAGGGTTTACGCCAGATTTATTGAGTGTTGTTTTAGTGGCCGCAACCCAAGCAAAAGGGACTGTTTTGATTCATCAAAAAATGTTTGATAGTCGCTTGTTTTTTGTCGATAGACTAAAAGATATGGGCGCACAAATTATTCTTTGTGATCCTCACAGAGCAACAGTTATTGGGTTAAATAGAGAAAGAAACTTGAGAGGAACGCAAATGTCTTCTCCCGACATTAGAGCGGGTGTTTCTTTATTAATTGCTGCTTTGTCTGCAGAAGGAAAAAGTATTATTTCCAATATTCATCAAATAGATAGAGGGTATCAGTATATTGATACTAGGCTGAATGCTTTGGGTGCTCAGATAAAAAGATTGTAATTTAAAATTGATTTCTTTATTTTTTAAGACTAGCTAAGATTTAGAACGTAGTTTCTTTTTCTTCTTGTTATATTTTCATTGCTACTAATAACGCCAAATAAAACTTACCTTTGCACCTATCATGCAAAAAGAACTTAAAGATATTCGTTGCTTGTCTGAAAAAGAGTTAGAAAATTTTTTATTAGAAAACAAAGAACCAAAATTTAGAGCTAAACAAATTTATCAATGGCTTTGGAACAAAGGGGCCTCTGAGTTTGATGAAATGACAAATCTTTCATTGCCTTTGAGAGATAAACTAAAAGCAGAATTTATTATTCCTACCGCTAAAGTAAAATTAGTGCAGCGGGCTATTGATGGCACAATGAAAGCTGCTTTCACTTTAAGAGATAATAGAGTAATAGAAGGTGTTTTAATACCTACAGAGAAAAGAATGACAGCTTGTGTGTCTAGTCAAGTAGGGTGTACATTGTCTTGTGCTTTTTGTGCTACCGGAACTTTAAAAAGAGATAGAAATTTAGATGCTGGTGAAATTTATGATCAGGTTGTTGCTATTAATGAAATGTCTTTAGAAAACTACAAAAAACCATTAACCAATATTGTTTATATGGGAATGGGCGAGCCATTACTAAACTATAAAAATGTAATTGGGAGTATAGATAAAATTACTTCTCCAGATGGTTTAAATATGTCCCCTAGAAGAATTACTATCTCTACTGTTGGTATAGCCAAAGGAATTATAAAATTGGCAGATGAAGGTAAAAAATTCAATTTAGCACTTTCACTTCATGCCCCTACTGATAGCAAAAGAAGGTTAATAATGGATATTACTAATAGTAATCCGATCGACAAAGTAATGGAAGCTATCAAGTATTTCTACGAAAAAACAGGTAACAAAATTACTTTTGAATACATTCTATTTAAAGACATAAATGATAGTAGAGAAGATGCTATGAATTTAATAAAACTATGTCGTCAGTTTCCAGTTTTTGTAAACTTAATAGAATACAACCCTGTAGAAGGTTTACCTTTTGAAAAATCATCTCAAGAAAACACGTACATGTTTTTAAGACTATTAGAAAGTAGAAATATTACTGCTAAAATAAGAGTAAGTAGAGGAAAAGATATTGATGCTGCTTGTGGCCAATTGGCTAATAAAGAAAAATAAATTATTAGCGCATTCTAAACACTAATTCAATCAATCAGCTTCTCTTTATCTATCTATTTTTCGTTAAATATCGTTAAGCCTTGCTCAATAGTAAGCTTTTTTAAAAGTCTTAGCCATTTATATTATATACAACAATTGAAAACACTATATTTGTGTAACTAAAAAAATCAGTAAGTTATGATAAAGAAAGGATTTTTAATTTTTGGTTTATTGTATTCTGTAGCTTCTGCTCAGTACAATGAAAATTCAACCATATTTACCATTGCTGGTGAGAAAGTATCGGTAAAAGAATTTGTTAGAGTTTATACAAAAAACAACATCAATAATCAAGCAGATTTTAGTAAAAAATCTTTAGATGAATATTTAGACTTATACGAAAAGTTTAGATTAAAAGTAAAAGAAGCAGAATCTATGGGGATGGATACTGCAAATTCTTTTATAGAAGAATTAAACTCTTATAGAGGACAGTTAACATCTTCCTACTTATCAGACAGAAAAGCCACAGACGTTTTAATAGAGGAAGCCTATCAAAGAATGCAAGAAGAAGTGAGCGTAAGCCACATCTTAGTGTTTTGGCCAAATTCTAACCCTACTAAAACAGATTCTTCAATTGTTCTGAAAGAAATATTGAAGATAAAGGAAGGCGCAGAAAGAAGTTCTTTTGAAGCGCAAATAGCAGTGTACAATAAAAACACAAAAAATAAATACCCAAATAATAAGCAAAAGTATGAGGGGGGCGAATTAGGATATGTTACTGTGTTTCAAACAGTTTATCCTTTTGAATCTGCTATGTATAACACTAAAGTTGGTTCTATTTCTGGACCAGTGGCTACCAAATTTGGCTACCACTTAGTGTTTGTAAAAGATAAAAGAAAAGCCAGAGGCAAAATGGAAACTGCGCATGTTTTCGTGAAAAGTAAAAGCACTGACAGTCCAGAAAATCAAGAAATAGCAGCAAAAAAAGCATTGCAAATTCATGGTGAAATTCAAAATAGTAGTATTAGTTTTGAAACAGCGGTAAAAAAATATTCTGAAGATAAAAAAACTAAGTACTCGGGTGGTAAATTACCCTTATTGAGTAGTGCAGAAATGCTTACTTCTTTTTCTGATGCGGCATTTAGCTTAGAAAATGATGCAGATGTTTCTAGCCCTATAAAAACTAAGATTGGGTGGCATATCATTAAAAGACTTCAAAAAGAAGAAATAAAAACTTTTGATTTTGTTAAAAAAGATATTGAAAAAAGAGTAGAGAGAGATTCTAGGTCTAATGTAGCTAGAGAGCTAATGATCAATGATTCTAAAAATAAATTTGGTTTCACTAAAAATGAAAGTGCGCAAAAAAAAATGCTTGAAGCATTGTTAAAAGTAGAAGGTAATAAAAAGTACAATATTGAAGCAGGGCTATATTCTCAAAAACTATTTTCTATTGGAAAAAAAGATATAGCGCAAGCAGATTTTATAAAGTATATGAAAGCACAAAGAGTAAGTGCTAAAAATAATTTAGTAAGTCAATACAAAACGTTTGAAGATAAAGAAATTACAAAATACAGAGAAGCTAATTTAGAAGAAATAGATGTAGATTTTAAAAACTTAATGCAAGAGTATCATGATGGAATTTTATTGTTTGAATTAACAAATAAAGAAGTTTGGAAAAAAGCAGTAGAAGATACCTCAGGCTTAAAAAAATTCTTTAAAGCCCATAGAGAAAATTATGTTTGGAAAGATAGAATTTCAACTACAAGTTATAATGTAAAAGATATAAAATATGCTACTAAGCTTAAAAAATATTTAGCCAAAGGAAAAAGTCAAGACTTTATTGTTTCAAAAATAAATAAAAAAGAAAAAATAGTAACTGCTGAAGACAAAACTTTAGAAAAAGATGCGAATGACTTTGTGAAGCAATTGGTGTGGAAAGCGGGAGCAGTTTCTGAAGAAAAAAACCTAGATGGTTCTGTATTATTTACTTTCGTCAATAAAACAATTGCGCCAGAAAATAAAAAACTAAGCGAAACCAGAGGTTATGTAATTTCTGACTATCAAGAATTTTTAGAAAAAAAATGGATAGTAGACTTGAGAAATAAATTTCCTATAATAAACAATACAGAAGTTTTTGAAAGCTTAGTAAAATAGATTAATGAAACAGTTTTTGGGTTACTTATCGATACTTTTTATCTTAAATGCTTGCCAGCAAGTCTTAGGTGGTGAAAATTCAAGAAAAGGAGATTTCCTATTGGCCGAAGTTCAAGAAAGCAAGTTTTATTTTTCTGATATTCCCAAGATTCAGTTTAGTAACCAATCTGCAGAAGATAGTTTAGCCATTTTAAAAAGAATTGTAGACGAATGGATAAATGAAGAGATTTTTTCTTTGAAAGCGAAAGAAACAATATCTAATTTGAATCTAATTACTTTTGAGGCGGAAAATTATAAAAGAGCTTTGATTTCTGCTGCCTATGAAAAGGAATTGTTGGAAAACTTTGAATTAGAATTGAGTGAATCAGAACTTGTAGAATACTATAAGCAAAACATAGAATTTTTTGTTTTTGAAGAAGCTTATTATGATATTAGCTACATATTATTACCAAGAATAACAAAAAATTTAGCTAAAATAAAGAAAGCTATTACTGATGGTTCGGAGAATCATTGGTTGGATAATTATTGTGTTCAGGAACCTGAAAAATGTGTAATAAATAGTAGTGCGATAGCGAAGGAAGCATTTTTACAAGAGAATTTGAAGCTCCCTAATTATAAATTAAAAAGGAGTTTAATTTATAATTATCAATATATTAGCAATGAATTGGTAATGATTTATAGAATAAACAAAAAATTTAATGTTGGTGATATTGCTCCTGTAGAAATGGTAAAAAAAGAACTGACGAATCTTGCTAGGTATAAAAAAAAGCAAGCATATTTATTAGAAATAAAAGAAAAAACAATACAAAAAGCAAAAAATGACAAAATTTTTGAGAAGTATATTAATTAATTTAAGTTTCATCTTCATTATTGGGAATGTTGCAGCACAAGAGATAGATGGTATAGCTGCTGTGTTAGAGGAGCATGTTATTCTAAAATCTTTAGTAGAAGGGCAATATCAGCAAGCACTTTCGCAGGAAACAGTTATGCCAGTAGATGCAAAATGTTTGATTTTAGACCAGTTATTGCTAGAGAAGTTGTTTTTAGCAGAAGCAGAAAGAGATAGTATTTATATTGCTGAAGAGGAGATAGATAAAGAACTAAATAGAAGAATGGAAGTTTTTGTAAACATGTTTGGTTCGCAAGATAAATTGGAGGAATATTATGGAAAATCTATTTACGATTTAAAAGAAGAATTTAGAAGTGACGTGCGACAGCAAATGCTTTCGGAAAGAATGAAAGGAAATATTTTTAGAGGTTTGAGTGTTTCACCAAAAGAAGTAAGAGAATTCTATGATGAAATTCCTTTAGATAGTTTGCCATTTTTTAATTCAGAGGTAGAAATAGGGCAAATAGTTATGTATGTAAAACCTACTCTTAAACAAAAAATGGAAGCTCAAGCTAAAGCTGAAAAAATTCGAGAAGAAATAATAAACGGAAGTAATTTTTCTTTTCAAGCACTTTTATATTCTGACGATCCAGGGTCTTCTGATAATGGAGGAGATTTAGGTTGGGTAAAAAGGGGCTCTTTTGTGCCAGATTTTGAAGCGGTAGCGTTTAGACTAAAACCAGGAGAAATTTCTGAAGTAGTAGAAACAGAATTCGGTTACCACATTATTCAATTAGTGAAAAAAGAAGGAAATAGAATTAATGCGAAGCATGTGTTAATTTCGTCTACTACAGATTTTACCAATTTAGAAACTATTAGAACAGAAATTACAGCAGTAAAAAATAGATTGCATGAAGGAACACTTACTTTTCAAAAAGCAGTAAGTATTTATTCAGAAGATGACCAAACAAAGTATAGTGGGGGATTAATGACGAATAAAGAAACTGGGAATACTTTTTTTGAAATGAATAAATTAGAAGGACAAATTGCAGTGGAATTAGCTGGAATAAATCCAGGAGATTTTTCTACGGTAATATCGTATAAATCTTTAAGAGGAAAAGAAGGTTTTAGAATTATTTATTTAAAATCTGAAACGCCAGCTCATAAGGCAAGTATAGATACAGATTATAGTAAAATAAAAGCAGTAGCAAAGCAGTCTAAACAAGCAGAAGCTTTAGAAAAGTGGATAGAAGAAAAAAGTAAAACAGTTTTTGTACGCTTGAATGAAGACTACACAGACTGTGAAAATTTGAAGAAGTGGAAGTAAAACAACTGCAGGGTTTACTGGTAGCTAAAAATAAAAAAAATGAAAGACTATAATTCAGACGTAGAAGCTGTAAATGATTTTGCTAGAAAGTACAAGCTTTTAAAAAAGGAAATCGGAAAAATTATAGTTGGGCAAGAGGAAGCGGTTAGTTTAGTATTGACTTCAATTTTTTGTAATGGGCATAGTTTATTAATCGGTGTGCCTGGTTTAGCGAAAACACTCTTAGTTAATACGGTTTCTCAAGTTTTAGAATTAGGCTTTAATAGAATTCAATTTACACCAGATTTAATGCCTTCGGATATTTTGGGAACAGAAATTTTGGATGAAAACAAGAAATTCAAATTTAATAAAGGACCTATTTTTTCGAATATTGTATTGGCAGATGAAATAAATAGAACACCACCAAAAACACAAGCAGCTTTGTTAGAAGCTATGCAAGAAAAATGTGTGACCGTTTCTGGAGAAAGACATATTTTACCTAAACCATTTTTTGTATTGGCAACGCAAAACCCAATAGAGCAAGAAGGAACTTATCCTTTGCCAGAAGCTCAATTAGATCGTTTTATGTTTAATGTCTGGTTAGATTACCCAAGTTATAAAGAAGAAGTTGCTGTAGTAAAAAGCACCACAAATAATGAAAAGATTACGGTAGATAAAATTATGGATGGGGAAGAAATCATTTACTTTCAGCATTTAGTAAGAAAAATTCCAATTGCAGACAACGTACTGGAGTATGCCGTAAAATTAGTTCAAAAAACAAGACCAAATACGACTAATGCTGCCGATATTATAGATAACTACACTTCTTGGGGTGCAGGCCCCAGAGCAGCACAATTTTTAGTGCTTGGCGCAAAGTGCCATGCTGCCATGAACGGCAAGTACAGTCCAGATATTGAAGACGTAAAGGCTATTGCTATTCCTGTATTAAGACATAGGATATTTAGAAATTACAAGGCAGAAGCAGAGGGATATTCTATAGAGAAGATTATTGAAAGCATTTTATAAATTAGGTAGATGACAGAACAAGAATTTATAGAGATTTTTAAAGCGAGTTTTGACGAGTTAACAAGTGAAATACTTCCTAGTACTCATTATAAAGAACTAGCTGAATGGACTTCAATGCAAGCACTTTTTTTTATTGCACACTTAGATGATGAAACGGGTGTTGTCTTTTCTTCAGAAGATTTAATAAACACGAAAACTATAGAAGATCTTTTTGAAATTATATTAAAGAGAATCTAATATTGTAGCTAATTTTTTAGTTTGGTATTTTCTAGAGTATTGTTCAGTATTGTCGGAATTACATTTAATTTGCTTTGATTCTTCAAATTCTGAATACAATTTGGTTAGTGTCTTTAAAAGATGCTTCGAATCTTTAACAATTGTTCCTGAGTTAGTATTCAATATTACATCTTCCTGCACATGATTATTTTCCGAATACTTTTCATCATATTCGTAATATTTAGTTTTCAATTTCAGAGCGTCTTTATCTTCAGAAAAACATAAAAGGATATGTCGTTTAACAGCTAAGTAGTCAAATATTTTTGTACCAATAAAGGAGTAATAATTAAATAAAAGTAAAGTATTGTTTTTTGATAATTCTTTAAAAAGCAATTTATTTTCTAGCTTTGGATGTATAACTATGGTATCTTTTAAAGATGAATATTTTTCTTCAATTAATTTTTCTAAATTATAATCACTATTTACACCATAGAAATTTAACTTTACCTTTGTAGTGGATGTTGTTTGTAAAAAACTTTCATATCCTGTTAAAAAACTTTCTACAGGATGCCATTTATAAATAGTACCAACATAGGCAATGCTAAAAATAGTATTTTCTTGTGAGGGGGTTTCTGTATTTTCTAAGGCTTTAGAATTATATCCGTTTGCTATAACAGTAATGTCTTTAGTAGGAAAAAGTTCCTTTAATTGATTCTTAAAAAAAGGAGATGCTGTAAATAACATTGAGGCATTAGAGACTATTTTTTTTTCTATGTAAGGATAGAATATTTTAAAGGGTAAGAAACTTATTCTTGAATCATTTTGCGACCAAGGGTCTCTATAGTCTGCAAGCCAAGGAATATTGTGTTTTTGACTTAATTTATTAGCATAGTTAAATAATATAAATGGTTCACCGGTTGCTAGTATAAAATCTACATTGTTTTCTTCAAGAAACTTATTGGCAAAATGGTATATGTTTTTTTTTGGACCAACGGGAACAAAAAATTGTAAAATCTCTAAAAGTGCTGAATATATTTTTCTCGCAAATTTAAATTTTTCAAATCCATATTTAAGCATTAATCTATTCGAAAAATTAGGCTTGTAAGGCGTTCTTAAAATACTTCCTTTCTCACTATATTCTTTTATACATTCAGTAGAAGAGCTGGCAGATATATAATCTAAAGAATTACCATGTTTGTTTTCCCATTGCCGAGTTACAACTATGGGTTCATAACCGAACGCTTTTAAATTGTTGTACCAGTTGTTTGGTCTTAAGCCTCCTACAGAAACATAGGGTGGAAAATCATATGCTAATATTAATACTTTTTTCACAATAACTATCTAGTAAATGGATGCTTTGAAAATGGAAACTTAGCAAAAGGGTGATAGTCTCCTTTTAGCCCTATAGGTTCAGAATTTCTAATTTGGTGTACTATTTCTATAGACTTTCTTGCTTCGTCTAATCCAAAACCATTTCCGTTTATTATTTCTCTATAAGAATCGGTGTGAAGTTCTGTAAACCCACCGCTAAATTCTATTTCTTCTCCTTCAAGCGTCATAGATCTGTAGGTTGTTAAACCTTTTGCTTTAACATGATCTGGAAGGGTATCTGGATTAATACTTAAAAACCAACGGACTCTTGCTTTTTCAAATTCTAAATAACCTGCTGCTCTATCGTGCGTGTGTAAGTGTACTATATTTTCTTTTACTGGACCAAAAATCCAAGAAAGCATATCGTAAAAGTGAACACCTATGTTGGTAGCTATTCCACCAGATTTATCTTTGTTTCCTTTCCAACTTGTGTAATACCATTTTCCTCTAGAGGTTAAATAAGTTAAATCAAAATCATAGATTTTATCTTTAGGGCCGTTATCTATTCTTTTTTTCAGTGCTATAATACTTTTATGAAGTCTTAGTTGAAGAATATTAAAAACTTTATTTCCTGTTTCTTTTTCTATTTCTTCTAGGGCATCTAAATTCCAAGGATTTAGTACTATAGGCTTTTCACAGATAACATCTGCGCCATTTTTAAGTCCAAAACGAATATGAGAGTCGTGCAAGTAATTTGGTGAACATACCGAAACATAGTCTAGTGAGTTTCCGTTTCTTTTCAGTTTATCTATATGCCTATCAAAACGTTCAAATTCAGTAAAAAAATCTGCTTTTGGGAAATAGCTATCAATTACACCTACACTATCAAATGTATCATATGCTGATACTAGAGTATTTCCAGTATCTTTAATGGCTCTCATATGTCTTGGTGCAATATAACCAGCGGCTCCAATTAATCCGAAATTTTTCATATTAAGCAAAATTAAAGCTATTTTTACAAAATCATCTATTAATTCTAAATTATTAATTAATGAAAAATGAGATATTAGTTTTATTAACCAGTAATTATCCATACGGGAAGGGAGAATCTTATTTAGATAATGAAATTGGGTACTTATCTTCTGCTTTCAAAAAAATTATAATTATAAGTAGTGATATTGATGGGCCGCTAACTAGAAGTCTTCCGATAAATACTATTGTAGAAAGATTTAACTATAAAATTAATACTTTAGATAAAATATATTCATTCAAAAATATATTTAACAAGATACTTTTAAAAGAAATAAATTTCACTAAAACAAATTCTTTTTTTAAATTAAAGGTTAATTTAATAAGCTTATATAGAGCAGATAAAATTAATCATTTCATAAAGCACATAAATAAAAAGCATAATATAGACCAGTCTAAATGTGTTTATTATTCTTATTGGATGGATGCTTCTGCTATCGCGCTAAGTATAAGTGGTTTCCCAAAAAAGATATGTAGAGTTCATGGATGGGACTTATTTTTTGAGCGAAATTCTGAAAATTATTTACCATTACGAAAACATTTACTTGAGAGTATCCAGGTTTTTAGTATCTCCTCCTTAGGTAAAAAGTATCTCTTTCAAAAATTTAAAGATAAAAAGTACCTCTTTCAAAATAAAATTAAAAATGATGCTGTCCTTGTTTCAAGACTAGGGACCAAAGAATTAAAAATAAATAAATTAGATGCTAAGCAATTTAGAATGGTGTCTTGTAGTGCTGTTATTCCATTAAAAAGAGTTCGTCTTATTATTGACTCATTAGCTTGCTTGAATTCTTTAAATTTAGAATGGGTTCATTTTGGTGATGGCCCTTTATTTGAGGAAATAAAATGCTATGCTAAAGAAAAACAAATTAATGCTGTTTTTAAAGGTAATGTGCCAAATCAAGAAGTCTTAAATTATTTTCAAACTATTTCTATAGATTTATTTATTAATTTAAGTACTTCTGAGGGAATTCCAGTGTCAATTATGGAAGCTTTTTCTTGTGGGATACCTGCTATTGCTACAAATGTAGGAGGAACTTCAGAACTGGTTAATAATGAAAATGGTATTTTGTTAAAAGAACACCCTACAGATATAGAAGTAGCTAAAGAAATAGAAGTTTTTTATAAACTAGACAAAAAAAAGCTAGAAGAAAAAAGAGATCAGGCTTATCTAACATGGAAGAAAAAATTTAATGCAGAAAAAAATTATACTGAGTTTACCAATATTATTTCAAATCTATAGCATTTTGATATAGGCCTAAAAGCTTATCTACATAATTAACTATGTCATACTTTTTTGCATATTGTTGAGCATAGCTAGAAATTTCTAACATTTTTTGTTTGTCGTTCCATAGTTGAATAATTCTAGCTGCAAATTTTTCAGCATCTTGTTCATAAATCATATAGCCATTTTTTCCTTCTTCTATTATATCTCGATTGCCTTTTCCGTCTAGTGTAATTACTGGTAGTCCAGCTGCCATTGCTTCTAACAGGACTAATCCGAAAGGTTCATAGTAGGCTGAATGAAGGTAAATGTCTGCTTCTGAAAGAAAATCTTGAACATTAGTTACATTTCCCATCAGAGAAACTTCCTTTTCTAAACTTAGTTTAATTATCTTTTTTTCTACAGCGAGTTTAAATTTCCCTTCTCCTAGAAGCGTCAGTTGAAAATCTATATTTTTCTTCTTTAAAAGGTAAATAATATCAATTAAAAACTGTTGATTCTTTTTAGCTTGAAAACTGCCAATATTTATTAACTTAAGCTTTTTAGTGTGTTTAAAAGAGTTTGTGTTATTGAATTTATTAAAGTCTATGGCATTTTTTAAATAGTGAGCCGTATACTTTTTTGGTAATACTTTTGTAGCATAGCTTTTGGTGTCATTAGAAATAGCAATAAACTGAGTGCTTCCATTTTTTTTATACCTATTTAAAAGGTATCTTTTTTCATAATAAGTCGTAAAGGAGACTTTGTTTAGTAAAGTACTTAAACCAAAATTTCTTAGTTGAGGTATATTATCATGAAAATGGCTAAACCATTTTGCTTTAGGGTAATAACAACTTCTAGAAATTATCTCCGCTTCAAATAGGTGAGAGTGTATAATGTCTGGTTTAAAAGCATCAATTGATTCCTGTAGTTTCTCAATATGTGAACTATTTTTTTTTAAAATAGATAAGCTTATTGAAGCAGGTATATAAGTAACGAAAGAGTATTCTTTGAAGGTGTTAATATTATTTAGAATAATTAACTTTACAAGTGCATCATCTCTTTTGTTAAGTTCAACACAAATATCTAGTGCTAGTCTCTCAGCTCCTCCAGTAATTAAAGACGGTATTATGTGGAGTATTTTCATTGTTTACTGGGTGTTTAACCAATTTTTAAATTCATTAATCCCTTCTTTAAAAGACACTTTAGGTTTATATCCAAATAGTCTTTCTGCTTTTGATGTGTCGGCATAAGTAATTTCAACATCTCCAGCTTGCATTGGTAGTTTATTGATGTTAGGCGTTTTATTACAGGCTTTGTAAATAGTATGTATCATTTTATGAAGCATTACGGGAGAATTGTTTCCAATATTTACTATTTCATAAACATTAGCATTATCATTCACATAGTTTAAAGCCCCAAAAATTCCAGCAACAATATCTGACACAAAAGTATAGTCTCTACCTGTTGTTCCATCGCCATACATGTCAATTGCTTTATCTTTCATTATGAGTGTAAAGAATTTTCTAATTGCTAAGTCTGGTCTTTGTCTTGGGCCATAAACCGTAAAAAATCTTAAACAAACACTATCTATGTCAAAAAGGTGATGGTATGTATGAATTTGTAGCTCATTTGCCTTTTTGGTAAACGCATAAGGAGAAATTGGATGATCGACTTGAAAATCTTCAGAAAATGGTACTTTTTTGGTATTTCCATAGATAGAAGAACTAGAAGCAAACACTAACTTCTTGCATGATTTTTCTTTCATGAAATCCAATATGTTTTGTGTTCCTGTTATATTAGAACCAATGTATCCTGGTGGATTGTCTATAGATGGCCTTACACCTGCCTTGCCTGCAATATGTAGTACTGCATCAAAGCTTTCAGTTATTCTTTCTAAGCTTTCTTTTTGTTCTATATCTAATTCATAAAAAGAAAATTTAACTCCTCCTGCTTTTCTTAAAACAGCTAAATTTTGTTCTTTGAGCTTTCTATCGTAAAAGGGATCGAAATTATCTACTCCAATAACTGAAATTCCTTTACTCAAGAGAAGTTCTATTAAATGGGAAGCTATAAAACCTGCTGCTCCAGTAACAAGTACTCTCTTTATCATAAGATTGAAATTGATATCAAACACAAAGCTAACAATGATAGTTTACTTATTGGCAGATTACCAATATTTTCTTCATCTTACGAAAACTTATAAGTTGAAGTATAATATTTAGTTTAAACTTGGCTTGTGGGTGTTTAATTTTTGAAATCAAAGATTTCGAAAAATAAAACAATGCCTTGAATCTTCTTTTTTTAAATAGATGGTGTAATCCAACACTGAAATAGGCATTACTTAATGCAATTCTTTTTTTTGAGAAGCTAATCCTTTTTGATGCGTTTAATTTCAAAATATTTTTTAACGTGACTAAATTGTCAATAGAAGATGCAAAATCATTCATTGTTACTGTTCTTTGATCATGATTTACTTGTACGAAACTTGTAAAACTTTCAAAAAAAACTTTATTTTTTTCTGCTATTCTAACCCATAATTCAGTGTCTTCTCCAACAGATAATTTAGTATCAAATTTGTCGTTGTCCAATATATTTTTAGAAACACATGCTCTAGGGGTGCCTAAAATATTTTCAAACACAAATTCTATATTATTAGCGTTATTTGTTTTGTACTTATTGACAATTTCCTTTTTAGAACCAGTTTCTATAGTTACGCCACAAAAATATATGCCTTTATTAAAATTATTTTTCTCTAGAAAAGTATAGAAGTTTTGTAAATGATTCGTTAAATAATAATCATCACTATCTAAAAAACAGATCCATTTACCTTTTGCTTTAGAAATGCCATGATTCCGTGCGGCACTTCTTTCAGCATTCGTTTGATAGTAATAAGTTATTCTATTGTCTTTTTGAATATAGCGTTCAATAACTTCTTTTGTATCATCTTTAGAACCATCATCAATAATAATTAATTCCCAAT